>NZ_JBKAGV010000007.1:0-238357 GCF_046290545.1 Pikeienuella sp.
TCATCCGTGAAGCGTTTCTTGGGCATCTGGGCATTCCTCCGTTTCCAGATTCATGCCCGAAAAATCGCAATCGGTCCGGACCAGTTCTCCGGGTCAGGACCCATCGAGATTGGGGACGTTGTCACGTTCTTGGATCGCGCAGATGGCGCTCGGTATCGCGTCGACGCGCTCGAAGACGACTCGACCCGAAAGGCTACGCTCTCACGCATCGCGGACTTCTCCCCTGCGCCGCGCCGAAGGGACATACCAGTCGCTCTCATCGAGCGGCCCTTTCCGGCGCTCCCGATAGAAGGGGTTTTCCTCGACTTGCCGCTCGTGGGCGACGACAGCGTCTCACCAGTCATCGCGGCGTACTCGCATCCATGGACCGGCTCCGCTGCAGCTTACGCTTCGAACGGAGATGATGAGTACCGCCTTGAGACGGTGATATCGCGCCCTTCAATCGTTGGCGTCCTCTTCGAAGATCTCCCATCAAGCCGGCCTCATATCTGGTCACGCGGATCTGGAGCGGTTGTGCGACTCTATGGCGGTTCGCTCAGTTCGCGTTCGGTCGCAGCCGTTTTGAACGGCGCGAACCGGGCCGCAGTTCGGTCGCCTTCGGGCGAATGGGAGGTGCTTCAGTTCGTGGGCGCCGAACTGACCGGGCCGGATCTCTGGCGGCTGACCGGGCTGCTTCGCGGGCAAGCAGGAACCGAGCCCTTCATTGGAGATCCGACACCGGCCGGCGCAACTTTCGTGCTTCTCGACGGCAACCAGGCTGAACTATCCGCGCCTTCCGCTCTTCGCAACTCTCCGCGGATGTTGAGACTTGGTCCTGCGAGACGGCCGTACGGTCATGAGAGTTACTCGACTATGGAGATCTTTGATCGGGGCGCTCGGCTTCGACCGTACGCGCCGGCGCATCTTCGTGTCGTCCGGGAGATCGGAACCGGCGACCTCAAGGTGTCCTGGATCCGGAGATCACGTATCGGCGGGGACAACTGGACAGACGTGGAGCCTCCGCTTGGCGAGGCGCGAGAGGCTTACCGAATCCGCATCGGTTCGTTCGTCGATGTCGAGACCGTCGCGCCTCGTCACGTATGGCCCTCTGCGTCCCAGGCCGCCGCGGGTGCTATCGGCCCGGTCGAGATCTCAGTCACCCAACTATCTGATCAATTTGGCGAAGGCCCTGCTGCAAAGGTGATCTATCATGTCTGATACGGCGAAACTTGCGCTGCCGCTCCTTTCTGCAGCGCAAGCGCAAAAGCACGTTACGGTAAATGAAGCTTTGGCGCGTTTGGATACGATAACCTCGGCTCATCTGGAGAGTGCGGAGTTATCTGCGCCTCCGCCAGCCCCCGCGGAGGGTGACGGATATGCCGTTCGCACCCCTGGCGTAGCCGAGTGGTCGGCTCGCGATGGGCAAGTCGCCTTCTTTCTCAACGGAGGATGGAATTTCTTCTCTCCTCCTGCCGGGTACGCCGCATGGGTGGCGGATCGCGCCGAGCGAATGATCTTTGACGGGACGACATGGCGCCCGACCCCGATCGGGCCGATCTCTTCCGGTGCAGCCACGACCGGCGCACTGGCTTCCGCCGATGAGCCGATCGTGCCTGGCTTCGGTTTCTCGACGACGCTTTCGATTCCGGACCGCGCAATCGTGCTCGGCGTCACTGCAAGGGTCATGAACGACATGACCGGCCCAGGGCTCACCGGCTGGCGGATCGGGGTCGACGGCGCTGCGGACCGCTACGGCAACGCTATCGGTCTCGTGGCCGGATCCTCTCTCGTCGGTGTGACAGGCGCTCCAGTTTCCTACTACTCCGCGACGCCGCTGCGGATCGAACCTATCGGCGGCGGAGCATTCGTTGGCGGCAGTATCCGCATCAGCGTTCACTATCTCGAACTCACGCCTCCCTCGTTCCCCTGACTTCCTACAAAGGAGATCTAGATGAGCACTTGCTCAGACCTCGCCATGTGCATCGCCTACTATGTGCCGCGCGCCTTCGACGTCGCGTTCCTAATAGTTGCCGCTGCTTCCGCCATCGCCGCACTCACGCCTACGCCGGTCGACGACTCCTTCGTTGCGCGGGTCTACAAGGTGATCGACATGCTCGCCTTGAATGTCGGCTACGCCAAGGATCGTGGCAAGGTCGCGGGAGGTCGCTTCGTGCCTAAATAAGCGATCGAAGTAGAAGGCGCCGCTTCGCCTGCGGCGCCTTCGAATTGTGATCTCTGGCGTGAAATCCAGTCTCTCGGGACAGAATATTTATAGGTGGGCGTGGTTGAAACCGACATTTCTCATGACGATAGTCATTGAAGAAGCGATGCGGGAGAAATGTGCGATGATTGCTCAGAACACGGCCAGAACCTCCGCGAAGTTCGATCCGGTCTGGAGCCGGATTCGGCGTGAGGCCGAGGAGATGGTTTCGGCCGAACCGCTCATGGCCAGTCTGGTGCATGCTGTAGTCCTTCAGGCGCGTAGCCTTGAAGCTGCGATCAGTTATCGACTGGCGCAGAAGCTCGCGACGGATGACATGCCGCAGATGCTGATCAGGCAGATCTGCAACGAAGCGGAAGCCTCGGACCCGGAAATCGGTGAGGCAATTCGGGCTGATATTGCTGCCGTCGAAGAGCGCGACCCAGCCTGCCACAGGTATGTGCAGCCATTGCTTTTCTTCAAGGGTTTCCTTGCGATAGAGACGCATCGGATGGCTCACTGGCTATGGCGCCAGGGTCGGAAGGATCTTTCATATTTCTTCCAGATGCGAAGCTCCGAGGTCTTTGGAGTGGACATTCATCCAGCGGCTCGGATCGGGCGCGGCGTCATGATCGACCACGCCCATTCCATCGTCATCGGCGAGACGGCGGTGGTGGGCGACGATGTCTCCATGCTGCATTCAGTAACGCTTGGCGGCACAGGCAAGGCGGAAGAGGACCGTCACCCGAAGATCGGGAACGGCGTTCTCATAGGCGCGGGCGCTTCAGTTCTCGGAAACATCCGGATTGGCGATTGCAGCCGCATCGCGGCTGGTTCGGTCGTCCTCAAGGATGTGCCGCCATGCAAGACAGTGGCCGGGGTCCCCGCCCGTATTGTTGGCGAGGCCGGCTGTGCGAGGCCCGCAGCGTCCATGGACCAGATGGTTGCCGACATCGTTCCTTCGAGTTGAGCGTCTAGGCCAACATCGACATCGGCTCTTCCAGGTAGGTCTTTACCGCCTGGAGGAAGGATGCGCCGAGCGCTCCGTCAATGACCCGGTGATCAACCGATAGCGTGACAGACATCATTGTGGCGATTTCGACCACTTCTCCCTTAGCAATTGGCCTCCGAACACCGGCTCCAACAGCAAGTATCGCTCCGTGTGGTGGGTTGATGACCGCGTCGAAGTTCTCAATGCCCATCATTCCGAGGTTAGAAATCGCGAAGCTCCCGCCTTGATAGTCCGAAGGGGATAGTTTTCGCGCCTTCGCCTTGGCGGCGAGATCCTTCATTTCCCGTGAGATGGCGCTCATCGTCTTGCTCTCTGCGCCCCGTATCACCGGGGTGATCAGTCCGCCCTCTATCGCCACAGCAACAGCGACATCGGACGCCTTGAACCGGAGTATGCGGTCCCCGGCCCAAGCTGCATTGCAGTCCGGCACATCCTGCAGCGCAAGTGCGCAGGCCTTGATAGCGAAGTCGTTGACCGAGAGCTTCACCCCTTTTGCTTCGAGCCCCTTATTAAGCTCTACACGAAACGCAAGAAGAGCGTCCAATTCTATGTCCCGGCGCAAATAAAAGTGCGGTATCGTCTGCTTGGCTTCGGTTAGGCGCGCAGCGATAGTCCTGCGCATACCATCAAGCGAGACCTCTTCAAAGATCCTGTCACTATACAGCTTCTTCACTTGTTCTGCAGGGGCGCTCTGAACAAGAGCAGGTGCGGCTTTTGGAGAATCCGCCTTTGCAGCCTCGGGCTTCGCGGCATCGGTAGACACAGGCTTCGCGGCTTCGACATCGGTCTTGACAATCCGGCCGCGGGGCCCGGTTCCCTTCACCTCGGCGAGGTCGAGCCCCTTTTCCCGTGCAATACGGCGCGCAAGCGGCGAGGCGAACACTCGGCCTACACCGTCCGAAGCGTGGACCGGAACTGTATTCCCAAGGCTCTCCGCTTTTGCAGGCTCGGGCGACGCTGCCGCGACGGGTTCCGTCAACGCTTCAGACTTGGGCGCGCCTCCTGCCGAGGCAAGCGAAGCCGCATCTTCCCCTTCTTCAAGAAGAATGGCGATCACGGCGTTCACCTTCACGCCTTCCGTACCCTCAACGACGACGATCCGGCCGACAATACCCTCGTCGACCGCCTCCACCTCCATTGTCGCCTTATCGGTCTCGATCTCCGCGATCACATCTCCGGACGAGACTTTATCACCCTCCTTCACATGCCATTTTGCAAGGTTGCCCTCCTCCATCGTGGGGGAAAGCGCAGGCATCGTGACGTTGATCGGCATGATCCCCTCCCTCAGCGATAGGCGACTGACTTGCAGGCGGCGACCACTTCCTCGGTCGTCACCAGCGCCAGCTTCTCGAGGTTTGCGGCATATGGCATTGGCACATCCTTGCCGGTGAGGTTGATGACGGGCGCATCCAGCCAGTCGAATGCCTCCTGCATCAGCACGGCGGAGATGTGATTTCCGATCGAGCAGACCGGCCAGCCCTCCTCGACGGTCACGCAACGGTTCGTTTTCTTGACCGAAGCGACGACGCTTGCGGTGTCCATGGGCCGGATTGTGCGCAGGTCGATCACCTCGGCTGAAATCCCCTCAGTCTGCAGCGCCTCGGCTGCGGCGAGCGCGTATGTCATGCCGATGCCGAAGGAGACGATGGTGACATCCTCCCCTTCCCGCCAGATCCGCGCTTTACCGATCGGCACCGTCCAGTCTTCGAGGTCGGGAACTTCGAAGCTGCGGCCATAGAGAATCTCGTTTTCGAGGACGATGACAGGGTTCGGGTCGCGAATGGCTGATTTCAGCAGCCCCTTCGCGTCCGATGCCGAATAGGGCTGGACCACCTTCAAACCGGGAATCTGCGCATACCAAGCCGCATAGTCCTGGCTGTGCTGCGCCGCCACGCGCGCCGCAGCGCCGTTCGGACCGCGGAAAACGATCGGGCAGCCCATCAACCCGCCGGACATGTAGAGCGTTTTCGCTGCCGAGTTGATGATCTGGTCGATCGCCTGCATGGCGAAGTTGAAGGTCATGAATTCCACAATGGGGTTCAGCCCGGCGAAAGCGGCGCCTACTGCAAGTCCGGCGAACCCATGCTCTGTGATCGGCGTGTCGATAACGCGTTTCTGTCCAAACTCGTCAAGAAGACCCTGGCTGATCTTATAGGCGCCCTGATATTCGGCGACTTCCTCGCCCATCAGGAAGACGGCCTCGTTCCGGCGCATCTCTTCGGCCATCGCATCCCGCAATGCCTCGCGCACCGTCTGGGTCTTCATTCGAGTTCCGGCGGGCCATTCGGGTTCAGCCTTCGCGGACGCCTTTGGTTCTGTGCGTACCGGTTCTTGGGTCGGCGGCTTCGCCGCCGGGGCAGGGGCCGGAGCCTTTGGGGCCGAAGACTTTGCGCCTCCCTCGGAAAGCGCCGAAGCATCCTCGCCCTCCTCAAGCAAGATCGCAATCACGGCGTTCACTTTTACGCCCTCGGTTCCCTCGGGAACCACGATCTTGCCGACCTTCCCCTCGTCGACGGCCTCGACTTCCATGGTAGCCTTGTCGGTTTCTATCTCGGCGATGACATCGCCGGATTTCACCTCGTCACCTTCTTTCACATTCCACTTGGCGAGGTTGCCCTCCTCCATCGTGGGTGAGAGGGCGGGCATCTTTATCTCGATCGTCATGGCGCGCCCCCCTCAGGCGTAGATATCGGTCCAGAGCTCTTTCGGATCCGGCTCAGGACTTTCCTGCGCGAACTTCGCAGACTCGTTGACGATGGCCTTGATCTCTTTGTCTACCGCCTTGAGGTCATCCTCCGTCGTCTCGCCCCCCATAAGCAGCAGATCGCGAACGTGGTCGATCGGGTCGCGCTCGTCTCGCATCTTCTGAACTTCCTCGCGCGTCCGGTATTTCGCCGGGTCCGACATGGAATGCCCGCGATAGCGATAGGTGTTCATTTCGAGGATGTAGGGGCCGTTCCCGGCGCGACAGTGACCGACTGCTTTCTCGGTGGCGGCCTTCACGGCAAGAACGTCCATCCCGTCGACAGCCTCGCCCGGGATGCCGAAGGCTTCGCCGCGGGTGTAGAGCGCCGGCGTCGAGGAAGCGCGTTTCAGGCTCGTGCCCATTGCATACTGGTTATTCTCGATGACGAAGATCGCCGGGAGTTTCCAGAGACTGGCCATGTTCATGGCTTCGTATATCTGCCCCTGGTTCGCCGCGCCGTCGCCAAAATAGGCGAAGCTCACATTGTCGTTGCCGCGATACCAGTTTGCGAAGGCGAGGCCGACGCCGATCGGCACCTGAGCGCCGACGATGCCATGCCCACCATAGAAGTTTTTCTCCTTGGAGAACATGTGCATGGAACCGCCCTTGCCGCGGGAATAGCCCCCTTCGCGACCGGTCAGTTCCGCCATCACCCCTTTGGGGTCCATGCCGCAGGCGAGCATATGACCATGATCGCGGTAAGAGGTGACGCGCTGGTCCCCCTCCTTGGCGCAGGCTTCGATGCCCACGACGACGGCCTCCTGCCCGATATAGAGATGACAGAAGCCGCCGATCGCGCCCATGCCGTAGAGTTGCCCGGCCTTCTCCTCGAAACGGCGGATCAGCAGCATTTCACGATAGAACTTCAGAAGCTCCTCTTTCGAGGCGTTCGGTTTCGTCCGCTTGCGCGTGGCGGCCATGCGGGTCTCCCTCCCCTTCTTGCCTGTCGGGGCGCGAGGGCCCCCGGCGCGGCCTTCGCCGCGTCCCTTGACGGTGACTCTAGCGCGCAATCACCATGCTTCGTAAGGGAGAAAAATTGGCCGGAAGCATGCGGGGCGCGTCAGGGGTGGTTTTTCGTTCCGCCCGAGGTGAAGCAGTTCAACGTACAACGATCTCGTCCGATCGCGCCCGGCCGAGAATCGCGCGCGCCCTCTCATCGAGCAGGTCGAGGTCGATCGTCTCCCCGCCGAGGCGACCGGTGAGTGTTTCAAGTTCCACGCGTTCCTGTTGGAGTCGCTCAAGCTCCCCTTCGAGCCGCCTCGTCTCCTCCGCCGCGGTAAAGCCCACACGGAGGCCGAGCCCGCCCTGAACGCCGCGATGTGCAAAATAAAGAGCCGCAGCCGCGACAAGGGTCACGACCGTCATGTCGATGGCGCGCGGCCTCAGCCCGCTTCGTCTCATCAGCTCTTCGCCTCTTGCCCGCGCTCTACGGCGCATTCGTGCGGATCATGCCCCAGAATTACTGCAAAGAAAAGAACGTCGACCTCGATCAGCGCCGGAGCGCCGCCCTTAACGGCGCAATGGCGAGGAGAGAGAACGCGAATGCGGCGAGAAAGGGCGCCCCAGGGAAAAAAACGGGCGCGTCCGCCGCCGTAAAGGTGAAGAAGATCTGGCTCATCATCACCGGCGTGATGACGAAGGCGAGTGAGGAGAGTGAGGAGACCGCCCCCTGCAGTTCGCCCTGTTCCGTCTCGGGCGTGCGGTTGGCGAGCATCGTCTGAACCGCAGGGTTGAAGACCGCAGCCAAGGCGGCAAGCGGCATCACCGCGTAGACGATCCACCCGGCCGTCGCGAAGGCGAGACCGAGAAAGGCGGCGGCGTCCAGCAGCAGAGCCATGACTGCCGTACGCGCCGGCCCAAGTCGCGGGACGATTCTCCCGATCAGGAAGCCTTGCACGATGACGAATCCGATCCCGATCGCCGCCAGAGACGCCCCGATCTCCCCGGCGGACCATCCGAACCGTGCGACAGCATAGTAGCTCCAGATCGCCGGATAGACGAAGTGTGCGATGTTGTAGACGAGGAGCGCCACCAACAGCCACGCCGTCGCAGGGCGTCGCGCCATCACCACCATGACGCCGAGCGCGTTGCCGCGCCACGGGCTAAACGGCCTGCGCCGGGCCGCCGGAAGGGATTCCGGCAAGAAGACGAGCCCGAAGCCGAGCGCTCCGAAGGAAAGCGCAGCCGCCGCCCAAAACGGCGCCCGCGCGCCATACTCACCGAGAACGCCGCCGAGCGCGGGGCCGATGACGAAACCGAGCCCGAAGGCGGCTCCCGTCAGGCCGAACGCCTGCGCCCGCTTTTCGGGCGGCGTCACGTCGGCGATAAAGGCGTTGGCCGTGGAAAAGGTCGCCGCCGCCGCACCCGCCACGATCCGCGCTGCGAAGAGCAGAGAGAGGCTCTGCGCCGTGGCCATGGCGATATAGTCGATCCCCATGACGAAGAGCGAAAGGGTCAGCACCGGCTTCCGCCCATAGGCGTCGGAAAGGTTGCCAAGCGTCGGGCTCATGACAAGCTGCATGAGCGCATAGCTCATGCTGAGCCAGCCGCCCCAGGCTGCGGCCTCGGCGATCCCGCCGCCGCCGAGTTCCTCCATCAGCGCCGGCATGACAGGCATGATGAGCCCGATGCCCATCGAGTTGAGCATCACCGTCACGAAGATGAAGGGCAGGGCGCCCCGGCCCGCCCGCATCGCGGCTCAGCCGCGCAGGAGGCGCGCGCCGGCGTAGAGCGCCGAAGCGCCTAGTTCTTCCTCGATACGGATAAGCTGGTTGTATTTCGCGATCCGGTCGGAACGGGAAAGCGATCCCGTCTTGATCTGCCCGCAGCCCGTCGCCACCGCGAGATCGGCAATCGTCGCGTCCTCCGTCTCGCCAGAGCGATGGGACATGACGGCGGTATAGGCCGCGCGATGCGCCATCTCCACCGCCTCGAGCGTTTCGGTCAGCGTGCCGATCTGGTTGACCTTCACGAGGATGGAGTTGCCCACTCCCTGCGCGATCCCCTCGGAAAGCCGCGCCGGATTGGTGACGAAGAGATCGTCACCGACAAGCTGGCACCGGTCGCCCAGAGTCTCCGTCAGGTGCGCCCAGCCCTCCCAGTCATCCTCCGCCAGTCCGTCCTCGATCGAGATGATCGGGTAGGCGGCGATAAGGCCGGCGTAATACTCGGTCATTCCCGCGGCGTCGAAGGTCTTGCCTTCGCCTTCGAGGTGATAGCGCCCGTCGCGGTGGAACTCCGTCGAGGCGGCGTCGAGCGCGAGGAAGATGTCCTCGCCCGGCCGGTAGCCGGATTTCTCGATCGCGCGCATGATGAAGTCGAGCGCCTCGCGCGTCGATGAAAGGTCGGGCGCGAAGCCGCCCTCGTCGCCGACATTGGTGCCGAAACCGGCGGCGGAAAGCTCGCCTTTCAGCGTGTGGAACACTTCCGCGCCGATCCGAACCGCATCCCGCAGCGTCGGCGCGGAGACGGGCATGATCATGAATTCCTGAATGTCGATCGGGTTATCGGCATGGGCGCCGCCGTTGATGATGTTCATCATGGGCGTCGGCAGCAATCTCGCGTTCACGCCTCCGACGTAACGGAACAGCGGCAGACTGACGCTTTCCGCCGCCGCTTTCGCGGTTGCCAGCGAGACGCCTAGAATAGCATTGGCGCCGAGGCGGCCCTTGTTCGGCGTGCCGTCCATTTCGATCATCGCGGCGTCGATCAGGCTCTGGCGCGTTGCATCCAGCCCTGCCAGCGCCTCGAATATCTCTCCATTGACCGCCTCGACGGCCTTCGTCACGCCTTTGCCCTTGTAGCGCTCGCGGTGTCCGTCGCGCAGCTCAACCGCCTCGTGCGCGCCGGTCGATGCGCCGGAGGGGACCGCCGCGCGGCCCATCGATCCGTCTTCCAGCGTCACGTCGACCTCGACTGTCGGGTTGCCCCTGCTGTCGAGAATCTCGCGGGCGGTGATGTCGACAATGGCGCTCATGTCTTGCTCCCTCAGGCGGATTCCGCGCGAGCCATAGCCCGCGCGCGCGGTGGGGACAAGAAAGCGCGGCGCCCCGCAGGAGCGCCGCGCCCGTAGGCCCGGTCGCGTAGCCGGGCTCAGCCGTCGAAGTCGATCCGCTCCACGATCTTCAGGGCGGCGGGCCGCGCCTCTCCAATGGCGGAGAGCGGCGTCTCATCCGGCGTGAAATCGCCGAAGCCCTTGACGACGTCGGAGGGCTCCACGCCCGGCTTTACCGGGTATTCGCCCACGATTTCCGCATAGATCTGCTGCGCCTCATCCGAGACCAGCCAGTCCATCATCCTGATGGCGTTCTCACGGTTCGGCGCAGATTTCGTCATCGCAACGCCGGAGACGTTCATGTGCGTCCCGCCGTTCTCGAAGGCGGGAAAGTCAATTCTCACGGACTCGGCCCACGCCTTCTGCTCATCATCCTTCAGCATCGCCACCATGTAGTAGGTGTTGCCGAGCGAGATGTCGCATTCCCCGGCCCAGATCGACTTGACCTGACCGCGGTCGTTGCCCTCGGGCTTCTTCGCGAGGTTGGCCTTGACGCCCTGCATCCAGGTCTCGGCCGTTTCCTCGCCGTACTTCGCAACGACTGCGCCAAGAAGGCCGAGCGTGTAGGGATGAGAGCCTGACCGCGTGCAAATGCGGCCCTTCCACTTCGGATCGACAAGATCCTCGTAGGTCGTCACCTCGCCCTCGGCGACGCGTTCTTTAGAGGCGTAGATGATTCGTCCACGCGTCGTCAGTCCATACCATTGGCCCTCGGCGTCGCGGAAAGCCGCAGGCACATTCGCCGTGAGCGTATCGGTGACGACGGCCTGCGTCACGCCGGCGTCAACCGCCTCCAGCAGACGCGAAATATCGACGGTCAGGATGAGATCGGCGGGGGAGAGATCGCCTTCAGCCTGAAGTCGCTCCACCATGCCCTTATCGAGGAACACGGTGTTGACCGCGATGCCGGTTTCCTTCGTGAAGGCTTCGGTCAGCGGCGCGATGAGTTCGGGCTGGCGATAGGAGTAGACGTTGACCTCTGCGGCCATGGCGGGTGCGGCGATCGCGGCGATGGTTAGCGGCGCGGCAAGACGTGCGAACATGGATGGGTTCCTCCTCGTTGTTCGCCGTCAGAAATACCCGAGTGTTTCGCTTTTTCAATACCCGATTGCTTCAGTCAGTTTTTTTCTCGCGCGCCTTCTCCGCATTCCAGAGCGCGTCCATTTCGGCCAGCGTCGTCTCGCCCGGCGCCCGGCCGACCGCGGCGAGTCCGGCCTCGACGGCGCGGAACCGGCGCTCGAATTTCGCGTTGACCCGCCGCATCGCCGCCTCTGGGTCTACCTTCAGCCAGCGGCCGAGATTGGCGACGACAAAGAGGAGATCGCCATATTCCTCCTCGATCCTTTCGGGCGCCCCGCCGTCGGCGACTTCCGCAAGCTCTCGCGCCTCTTCGACGATCTTGTCGATCACACCGCCGACTTCCGGCCAGTCGAAGCCGACGCGCGCGGCCCTGTCCTGCAGTTTCACGGCGCGCGTGAGGCCGGGAAGCGAAACCGGCACGCCGTCGAGCGCGCTTTCCCGCGTCGCACCTTGCGCCGAGCGCTCCGCCGCTTTCAGCTTTTCCCACGAACCGGAGACGAACGAGTCCCGCGCCCAGTCGCCGAATACATGAGGATGCCGCCGCAACATCTTGGAGACGATGGCCTCCACCACGTCGTCCCAGCCGAACGCGCCCGCCTCCTCAGCCATCTGCGCGTGATAGGCGACCTGGAGCAGAAGGTCGCCGAGTTCGTCCGCCAGTTCGTCCATCGCCCCGCGCTCGATCGCGTCGGCGACCTCGTACGCCTCCTCGATCGTGTAGGGAGCGATAGAGCGAAAATCCTGTTCAAGATCCCAGGGGCAGCCGTCTTTCGGGTCCCTCAGGCGGCGCATGATCTCGCGAAGGCGGGCGACGCCGGCGCCACTGTCCGCGATCAGCGCGTCGGACTCGGCGCGGGGCAGGGGGAGCGCCCGCTGCTCGGCCCCGCTCAGAACGGAATCTCGTCATCGAGATCGGAGCCGAAGCTGCGGCCGCCGCCGCCGCCATCTCCGCCGCGCTGGTCCTCCATCTGCTGCCCGCCATAGCCGCCCCCGCCGCCGCCGCCTTCGCCCCGCCCGTCGAGCAGCGTCAGCTCCCCGCGATAGGGGCGGAGCACGACCTCCGTGGAATACCGGTCCTGGCCCGACTGGTCCTGCCATTTCCGGGTTTCGAGCTGTCCCTCGATGTAGACCTTTGAGCCCTTGCGCAGATATTGCTCCGCGATCTTCGCCAGCGGCTCGGAGAAGATGGCGACGGAATGCCATTCCGTCCTTTCCTTCCGCTCGCCCGAGGCCTTGTCGCGCCAGGTCTCCGATGTCGCGATGCGGAGGTTGCAGACCTTGCCGCCGTTCTGGAACGTCCGCACTTCCGGGTCGCGCCCGAGATTGCCGACGATGATGACCTTGTTGACGCTGCCCGCCATATGCCTCTCCCTCTCCGATTCCGTCTCTTGGCGAAACCCTAGCGCGGGCCGGTCCGGCGCGCGAGGCGCCTGCGGGGCATAATCTTCGGCTTATGCGGGCCCGGCTAAGCCCGTGGCCACTAGCGCCGCCGCCGGCGCGCCGTCATCTCGGCCGCAGCCCGGCGATCGTCGCCGCGCCATCCGAAAGGAAACCTGACATGAAGAAACTAGCACCGTTCGCCCTCGCCCTCACGCTCGTCGCCTCCCCCGTGATCGCGCAGGAGGTGGCGCCGGGCGACCGCATCGGAACTGACATCGGCGCGATCTCCACTGCGCTCTCCGAACGCGGATACGAAGTCCGCAAGACGGAGCGCGAGGACGGCAAGGTCGAAGTCTATGCGGTCCGCGAAGGCCGCCGCTTCGAAATCTACGTCGATCCCGAGACCGGCGTTGTCACCCGCGTGAAGGAGAAGCACTGATGGAGCCGCAGGGCTCGGGCGGGCGCGAAGGCGCCCGCCGCATCGGCGAGATCCTGACCTGGGATCCGCTGGTTCGCCTGACCCACTGGTCCGTCGCGCTCCTCGTCCTTCTGAACGGCGCTGTGCTCGAAGACGAGGGGCAGGCCCATGTCTGGGTCGGCTACGCCGTGCTCGGCCTCGTCGCCGCCCGTCTGCTCTGGGGGCTTGTGGGGCCGGCCCGCGCGCGCTTCGCAAGCTTCCCGCCGAGCCTCTCGGCCGCCCGGCTCCATGTCGACGAGGTGATGCATGGGCGGGAGCGGCGCCATGCCTCTCACAACCCGCTCGGGGCGCTCATGGCCTACAATCTCTGGTCGACGCTACTGGCGATCTGCGCGACCGGGCTTATGATGGAAAGCGTCGCCTTCTTCGGCGTCGACTGGGTGGAGGAGGCGCATGAGGCGCTGTTCGGCTGGCTGATGATCTCCGTCGGTCTCCATGTCTCGGGCGTTATCCTCGAAAGCATACTGTCGGGGCGGAACCTCGTCCTCGAGATGGTCGGCTCCTTTCGCAACCGCGGCGGAGGGCGCGCATGAGTCGGGCGCGGCCCGAGGCGCGACGCGCGACGCTGCTCTCGGGCGTCGTGCTGCTGCAGGCGATCTGTTCGGCCTTCTTCCTCGCTGACGTGCTGGGTGACCTCGGGCGCGACCCGCTCTCGGGCGGCTCGTTGGCCCACAACCTTCTCGAACTCGGCGTCGTCTGCGGCCTTGTGGTCGGAACCGTCTTCGGCGCGCTGGAGGTGAGACGTCTTCTGACCCGTCAGGCCCGGATAGAGGACAGCCTGCGTGCCGCCGGCGGGGCCTTCGGGGAGTTGCTGGAAGAGCACTTCGAACGCTGGGCGCTCACCAGAGCGGAGCGGGACGTGGCCCTGATGACGATCAAGGGCCTCTCGACCGCCGAAATGGCCGCCGTCCGCGGCACGGCGGAAGGAACCGTAAAGGCGCAGGCCGCCGCCGTATACGCCAAAGCCGGTGTCTCCGGCCGCTCGCAACTCCTGAGTCTCTTTATCGAGGAACTGCTCTCCGAGCCGCTCGTAGCGGGCTGACCGCGTCACCGCACTGCGAAGAGCGCGAGCACATTGGCCTGAAGCGGCAGGAAATTGTCGTCCGAGGCGATCAGCAGCAGCGTCTCGTCCCCCTCTCGCCAGATCGAGATCGCCTCGATGTTGTCGATCCGGGTCTCCGCGCCGTATTGCAGGAGCGTCTCGACGCTCTCGGGCTCGGCTCCGTCTCCGTAGACGAAGCGCCGGAGCCGGAAGCGGAACCCGCCGACGAGAGAGAACGCCCGCTCCGTGACATAGAGCCGCCCGTCCGGCCCGAAATCCGCTCCGGTCGGCAGGTAGGGCCCCTCTAGTGGCAGCGACTTCTGCGCCCAGCCCTCCCGCCCGCCGACCCAGACCGGCGCCTCTGCTCCGCCCCGCTCGGCAATCGCCCAGAGCGCGCCGTCGCCGTCCATCGCCAGGGCCTCGATCCCGTTGTTGCGGGCGAAGCCGCTCCATTCCTCCGCGAGGAAGAAGGGTTCGGACCCGCCGCCCGGCTCGTCATAGGGCTGGATCCGGTGCCAGCCTTCGAAGGAGACGAAGTAGCGCCCAGTGCGGGGATCACGCGCGAGCCCCTCCGCGTCTCCCGCCTCCCCCGGCAGCGGCCGCCCGTGGCGATAGAGGATTGTCGCCGTCGCCGCGCCCTCGGCGCCGATCAGCCGCCCATCTTCGACGATGAGCCTGAATCGCAACCAACGGCCCCGGTCGCTCACCGCGGTCGCTGCGCCGCCTGCCTCGACGACAAGGCCAGAGAGGCCGCCGAATTCCGTGAAGGGTGGAGAAAGAACCAGCGCTCCCCGGAATTCGAGCGCCTCCGATGCAGGCGGAGGCAGGTCGAGCGGCTGCGATCGGATCGCCTGCTCCGTCGTGAACCCCTCCGCGAAGGCGGGCGACGCGAGCGCGGCGGCGACGAGGAGCGCCCGGATCACTCCGCCTCCAGCACAGTGGCGCATTCTGCGGGCAGGTCCGCCAGCGTCAGCGGCGGCTTCGGCTTCGGCTTCGGCGCCGGCCCGGGCTTCGGGTTCAGCGCCTCGTCAGAGAACCACCAGGCCAGCGTCTCGTCGCAGCCGTCTCCGGGCGGCGGCGGGGCCTGATCCTCGCAGGCCGCCGCGCCGGCGGGGCAGGCGAGCCGCACATGGAAATGGGCGTTGTGCCCCCACCATGGCCTCACCTTGCCGAGCCAAGCGCGGTTCTCGCCCGCATGGCGGCACATCCGTTCCTTGATCGCGGCGTGAACGAAGATGCGCGCCACCGCTCCGTCCTCCGCCGCCGCCTGGATCAGCGCCATATGCTCCGTCGTCCAGCGCTCGTTCACGGAGCGGTGGTCCGGCGTGGTGACGATGAACGAGGAAATCTCGCTCCGTTCCCGAAAGCTCAGTTCCCGCGCCATCCCCGGCCTCAGCCAGATATCGGCGTCGAGCCCGATCTGGTGCGAGGAATGGCCGGACGTCATCGGCCCGCCCCGCGGCTGGCTCAGGTCGCCGACAAAGATGCCCTCCCAGCCCAGCTGCTGCGCCGCCGCCCCGAGCCGCTCGACGAAGGCGACAAGATCGGGATGCCCCCAGTTCCGGTTCCGCTCCAGCCTCATGGCCTGCCATGAGGGGCCGGTCTCCGGCAGCTTCGCTGCGCCGGCGAGGCAGCCCCGCGCATGCGAGCCGAACGGCGCGGGGGCGAGAGAGGCGGCCGGTCCGGGCTTTCCGCCGAAGAGAGTCTTCGCGGGCTCCGCCGCGGCTCCTCCCACGCAAAGAACCGCCAGGATCAACGCCGCCGATATGCGCATCCGCACCTCCCGTTCTGAGGGGACGCTATCCGAGCCCCCGCCGCCCCGCCAGCGCGAACGCCGCGTCACCCCTTCCCGCCGCGCGCGCCATTGGCTAGCGTCCGGCGCAAAGAAACTTCCCGAGGAACCGACATGGCCCTGCCGCCCCTTCTCTCCGGCCTCCGCATCCCGGTCGTCGCCGCACCGCTCTTCATCATCTCCAATCCGAAGTCGGTGATTGCGCAGTGCAAGGCGGGCATCGTCGGCTCGATGCCCGCGCTAAACGCCCGCCCTGCCGAGCAGTTGGAGGCGTGGCTGAAGGAAATCACGGAGGAGTTGGACCGGCACAACCAGGCGAATCCCGACAGTCCTGCGGCTCCCTACGCCGTCAACCAGATCGTTCACCGCTCGAACGACCGTCTGATGCACGACATCGAGATGTGCGTGAAGTACCGCGTGCCCATTACCATCACCTCGCTCGGGGCGCGGCAGGAGGTGAACGACGCCATGCATTCGGTGGGCGGGATCACGCTCCACGACGTCATCAATGACAAATTCGCACGGAAGGCCGTGGAGAAGGGGGCGGACGGGCTGATCGCTGTCGCCTGGGGCGCGGGCGGCCACGCCGGCACGCTATCGCCCTTCGCGCTGATCTCCTCGATCCGGCAGTGGTTTGACGGCCCGCTTCTCCTTTCCGGCTCCATCGCGACCGGCGGCGCCGTCCTTGCCGCGCAGGCGATGGGGGCTGACCTCGCCTATATCGGTTCCCCCTTCATCGCGACGGACGAGGCCCGCGCGGCGGAGGAGTACAAGCAGGCCGTGGTCGAGGCGACGGGCGAGGACATCGTCTATTCCAGCCTCTTCACCGGCGTTCACGGCAACTATCTCCGTAAGAGCATCGAGAACGCCGGCCTCGATCCGGAAAATCTGCCGGAGGGTGATGTGACCAAGATGAATTTCGGCTCGGGTACGACAAAGGCTTGGAAGGACATCTGGGGCTGCGGCCAGGGCGTCGGCGTGATCGACCGGGTGCAGCCCGTTTCCGCGCTGGTGGACCGTCTCGCCGCGGAATACGCCGCCGCAAAGGCCCGGCTCGCCGCATGAGCCGCTTCATCGCGGAACGCCTCGCACGGCTCGACGCGCACATGGCCGGGCGGGTCGAGAGCGGGGATTATGAGCGCCTTGAATGGGCGGTCGGAGACAGTTCCGGCCTCGTCCATCAGGGCCGGACTGCCCCCGCGGCCTCACTCTTCCGCATTTACTCCATGACGAAGCCCATCGTCTCTGTCATCGTCCTCCAATTGCTGGAGGAAGGTCGCCTTCAACTCTTCCACCCGGTCTCCCGCATCCTGCCGGAATACGAGAAACTCGCTGTCTTTACGCCGGATGGTCCTCGCCGCGCCGCAGCTAGGATGACGATCCATCACCTTCTCACCCACACCGCCGGCCTCTCCTACGCCTTCATGTCCGACGCCACGGCGCACATGCTGCAGAAGGCGGACGTTCACGCGAAGGCGTCCACTCCCCTCCGGGAGGAAGCGCGGAAGATCGCCGCAATCCCGCTGCAGTTCGAGCCGGGAACCCGCTTCCTTTACTCCGTGGCGACGGATGTGCTCGCCGCCCTCGTCGAGGAGGCGGAGGGCGCGCCGCTGCAGGAGGTCGTCGCCCGCCGCGTGACCGGCCCGCTCGGCATGGCGGAGACCTCGTTCCGCCCCGGCGCCGCCGCGTTGTCGCGCATTCCGCCGCTGAAGGGCGGCATGTCCTCCGGCCTGCTTTCGCCCGACGCGATGACGGAGAGCTATCCGCATGACGATCCGGCCTTCGCCCGCGGCGGGCACGGGCTCTTCTCCACGCTGGAGGATTACGCCTGCTTCGCTCGCGCGCTCCTCCGCGACGCGCGCGGCGATGGGCGGCCGCGCCTCCTCTCCCGCGCCGTGCTTGAGCATGCGACACGCAACCACGTCGCCCATTGCATGCCGGTCCGTATCGAGCTTCACCCGAAATCGATCAATCCCGGTCTCGCAGGGCAGGGCTTCGGCCTCGGCTTCGCCGTCAGTCAGCCCGGCGGTCCGCTCGTGAGCCGCCCCGGCGCCTTTGGCTGGTCCGGCGTGGCCGAGACCTGGTTCACCGTAGATCCCGCTACGGACATGTTCGCCGTCCTGATGGCGCAGAATTTCGACTGGCCAGGCGCCAGCTTCGATCTTCAGGCTATGGCCTACGCCGCGCTTTCGGGCTGAACCGTCGCCGTTTCCGGCTGCGTCCGCGCCGCCGGAAGCGGCACGGAGACCGCCGCGCCGCATCCCTTTTCGCTCTTGATCCGGAGCGCGCCGCCGTGGGCTTTCGCGATCTCCGCCGCAAGCGTCAGGCCGACGCCCGAGCCGTTCGCCGGATTGCCCACGCCGCCGACCCGCCCGAACAATTCCAGCGCTACGGCGATTTCCTGCTCCGACATCCCCGGCCCGTCGTCCTTGATCGTGAAGCGCGCGCCGCCTTCCTCCGTCGCCCGGATACGAACTGCGACGGAACCGCCCTCCGGCGCGAACTTCACGGCGTTGCCCACAAGATGTGAAAGCATCTTGCCGAGCCGAGGGCCGTCGGCGAGGATCTTGCGTGGCGAGCCCGGCAGCCTGCGGCAGGTGAAGGAAAGCCCGCGCGCCTCCGCCGTCTCGCGGTGTCGCGCGTCGATCTCGGCCAAGATCCCGTCAAGCTCGAGCTCCCGCTCTTCGAGCCGCATCCCCCCCTGCTCGATGCCCGCGATGTCGAGCAGGTCCATAACCAGCTCCAGCAGCCGTTCGCCGTTACGATGAATCTCGCCAGTGAACTGCCGATAGGGGTCGGGCATGGAGCCCAGCGCCTCCTGTCGCATCAGCTCCGAAAGGCCGAGTACGCCGTTTAGCGGGGTCCGAAGCTCATGGCTAACCCCGTAGAGGAAGCGGGACTTCGCCTCGGAGGCCGCCTCGACCTTCTTGAGGGCCGACTTTAGCGCCCGCCGCGCCTGCCGCTCTCGGAGCGCGATGAGAGCGAGCGCGAGGATCAACGAGGATTTAGCGAGGAGCGCGATTATCACCACAGTCAGAAACAAAGCCGCATCGATGGACAAAAAGGCGAGGCTCAGGAGTCTCAGAAAATAACCGGCGAAGATCATCGCGAAGGGCAGCGTGACCAGCAGCGCGATCTCCCGCCCGCGCGGCCGGATCAGCTTCCAGACCTCGCGCGACATCCAGAGCGTAAGCGAGCTGTTCACGAGCGACGAGGTGACGAGTAGCGGTCCGACGCTTTCCACGAGTCCCGAGAAGGCGGCCTGCGCGCCCACACTCGCCGCGCCGATCAGAGTTAGGGCGCGCAGCGGCGCCCGCCGCTCCTCGGCCTGCAGTAGCGCCGCGAAGCCGAGGCATATTCCCGCATAGGCCCCGGCGATCACGAGCAGTGAAGCGACCTCGAAGCCGATGTCGTCTCGCAGCAGCAGCGCGCCGACGGCGGCGAGATAACTGCCGTTTGCGGCATTGAGCCAAGGGATGGCCGGGTCATTCCGCGCGGTGCGGCGCATGGCGAGGCCGAGCAGCAGGACGATGGCGAGCGAAGCGCCCGCGAAGATCACAACGGATTTCGGATCGATCATGGCCCGGCCGGCGACTCTCAGTGTCATGCGCCATGCAGATGATCGCGTCGGGGTTAAGAATTCGTCGTCTGTTTCTCGCTAGGGGACCCTGAGGGAGCGCATTGACTTCCCGGTTCCCGGCGGGGATTTTGCGCGCCCATCTTACCGACGACAGGAGCGGACCATGGCCGACGGCGCGCCGAACGTGACGATAACCCTCCCTGACGGAGCGGCGCGCACGTTCACGGCCGGCGTGACGGGCGCGGAGATCGCCGCCTCGATCTCCCCCTCGCTCGCGAAGGCGGCGCTCGCCTGCAAGGTGGACGGGCGGCTGACCGACCTTTCCGAACCCATCGGGGCGGACGCGGCGCTCTCCATCGTCACGATGAAGGACCGGGAGGAGGCTCTGGGCCTCATCCGGCACGACTGCGCCCATGTCATGGCCCGCGCGGTGCAGGAGCTCTGGCCGGATGTGAAGGTCACCATCGGCCCGGTCGTCGAGAACGGCTGGTACTACGATTTCGACCGCGCCGAACCCTTCTCGGACGAGGACTTCGCCTCGATCGAGAAGCGGATGCGCCAGATCATCGCCGCGCGCGACCCGGTGCGCACGGAAGTCTGGGATCGGGCACGGGCCGTCGCCCACTACAAGTCGACGAACGAGCCCTACAAGGTCGAACTGATCGAGGCGATCCCGGGTGACGAGCCGATCCGCATGTACTGGCACGGCGACTGGCAGGACCTTTGCCGCGGCCCGCATCTCGCCCATACCGGTCAGGTCCCGGCGGACGCGTTCAAGCTGATGAAGGTCGCCGGCGCCTATTGGCGGGGCGACAGCCGCAACAGGATGCTCCAGAGAATCTACGGCGTCGCCTTCGCTTCGAAGGCGGAGCTCGACCAGCATCTCACAATGCTGGAGGAGGCCGCGAAGCGGGATCACCGCAAGCTCGGCAAGGAGCTCGACCTCTTCCACCTGCAGGAAGAGGCGCCGGGAATGGTGTTCTGGCACCCGATGGGATGGCGGCTCTACCGCGCGCTCGAGGATTACATGCGCCGCCGCCTCAACGCCTCCGGCTATCACGAGATCCGCACGCCACAGGTGGTGGACCGCAAGCTATGGGAGGCTTCGGGCCACTGGGAGAACTACCGTGAGAACATGTTCATCACGGAGATCGACGAATCCACAGGCGCAGGCGAGCACGCGAACGAGAAACGCGTGAACGCGCTGAAGCCGATGAACTGCCCCTGCCATGTCCAGATCTACAATCAGGGCCTGAAGAGTTACCGTGATCTCCCCCTTCGGCTTGCGGAATTCGGCTCCTGCCACCGCTACGAATCCTCGGGCTCCATGCATGGGCTCATGCGCGTGCGCGGCTTTACGCAGGACGACGCGCATATTTTCTGCACCGAAGACCAGATCGAGGCGGAGACAAAGGCCTTTATCGCCCTCCTCTCCTCCGTCTACGCTGATCTCGGCTTCGAAGGGTTCGACATCAAGCTCTCCACCCGCCCCGAAACCCGCGCCGGCTCTGACGCGATCTGGGACAAGGCGGAGGCCGCGCTCGAAGCCGCGGTGAAGGCTGCGGGCGTCCCTTACCAGATCGACCCGGGCGAGGGGGCCTTCTATGGCCCGAAGCTCGATTTCAAGCTTACGGATGCGATCGGGCGGGAATGGCAGTGCGGCACCTTCCAGGCCGATTTCGTTCTTCCTGAACGTCTCGGCGCGGAATATGTCACGTCGGAGGGGGAGAAGGCGCGCCCCGTCATGCTCCACCGCGCCATCCTCGGCTCGTTCGAGCGGTTCCTCGGCATCCTGATCGAGAACCACGCCGGCCGCATGCCGCTCTGGCTTGCGCCGCGGCAGGCCGTAGTCGCCACGATCACCTCGGAGGCGGACGGCTACGCGGCCGAAGTCGCCGCCGCGCTCTCCGCCGCCGGCCTGCGTGCGGAGGCGGATCTGCGGAACGAGAAGATCAACTACAAGGTGCGGGAGTGGAGCGCGGCGAAAGTCCCGGCCATCCTCGCCGTCGGCGCGAAGGAGGTCGAGGCGCGGAGCGTCGCGATCCGCCGGCTCGGCTCCAACGGGCAGACGATCCTGCCGCTGGAGGAGGCTGTCGCCGCGCTCGCCGCCGAGGCGATGCCGCCGGATCTCGCGCGGGCCTGAACCGGTGCGCCAGACCGGCCTTGGCGTCGTCGTCGTCACCTACCATTCGGGGGCGGAGGCGGCGGATTGCGCGGAGAGCGTCCTCGCCGCCGCCGCCGCCGCGGGCCTCGCCATCCGCCTCGTCATCGTCGACAACGCCTCCGGCGACGACACCGTGGATCGTCTTCGCGCCTGGGCGTCGGGCGCCGCCCCCTACACGCCGCCGCCTGACCTTCCCTTCGCCCCCGCGCCCTTGCAAAAGCCCGTCGCCTTTGCCGAGGGCGGGCCGGACCTTGCGCCGGAAACCGTCGGCGAAGCTCCGGTCTCTCTTATCCGGAGCCCCGTCAACGGCGGCTTCGCCGGCGGGGTGAACATCGGCCTCGCCCATCTCGCCCGGTTCCCCGAGATCGAGCATTTCTGGGTCCTTAACCCGGACGGGGTGATCCCGCCCGCCTCTCTTCCCGCCCTCGCGGCGCGGCTGGAGGGGGCAGGGCGCTATGGCCTCCTGGGCGGGCGCGTCGTCTATCTCGAACGGCCCGACGTGATCCAGATCGACGGCGGCACGGTGAACCGGAAGACGGGCGTCACCGGCAACGTCAATCTGGGCCGGTCCGCCAGCGCCTCGCCGCCTCCCGATCCGGCGGGCATGGATTTCGTGACCGGCGCCAGCATGGTGGCGAGCCGCGCCTTCTACGAAGCGGTCGGCCCGATGCGGGAGGACTATTTCCTCTATTACGAGGAGGTGGACTGGGCGATGCGCCGCGGCGACCTGCCGATCCTCTGGTGCGAGGGATTCGTCGTCTATCACCGTGGCGGCACCGCGATCGGTTCGCCCACGACATCGCGCGTCGCCTCGCCCTTCTCGCTCTATTTCAAGCATCGCGCGCGGCTTCGCTTCATGCGCCGGTTCGGGCGGGGCCGGCTTATCGCCCATGCCTATACGCTCGCCTATGCCGCGCGGCTCCTGCTCGCGCGCCGCGCGCCCGTCCATGCCATGGCGACGCTGCGCGGCGGCCTCGGCCTCGCGCCCCCCGCCGCCGTGGCCTCGCGCCTTGGGCCGGAAGCGATGCGGATCGCGCTCGGGGAGGCGGCGGCCCCCGGCGGCCCGGCGCAGAAAAAGTCACTCGGGCGGCCGGCGCGACTTCTGCGCCTCATCCTCTCCGCGTTCGATCCGCGCGCCTGGGCGCATCTCGTGAAGATCGTAAACTATTACAACTATTCCCATGTCGCGCCGCTCCGCGCCATCCGCCGCGGCGCCGGCGTTTCAATCACGCCGGACGTCAACTTTTCGAACCCGGAGCGGATCGAGATCGGAGACGGGGTGAGCCTCGGCTCCCGCTGCATGATCTGGGCCGGGCCGGCCCATGGCCGCATCCGCATCGGGCGATACGCGCTCTTCGGGCCGGAGGTCATCGTCACCGCCGCCGGCTATCGGTTCAATGACGGCGCGCCCGTCACGAAGCAGCCGATGGACGAGGCGGATGTCGAGATCGGGGAGGATGTCTGGCTCGGCGCCCGCGTCATCGTCCTGCCGGGCGCGCGGATCGGAGCGGGGTCGGTGATCGGGGCCGGCTCCGTCGTGCGCGGGGAGATTCCTCCCATGTCGATCGCCGTCGGATCCCCCGCCCGCGTGGTGGGGCGGCGGGAGATCGTCGCGCCGCAACCCTAGCGCCGACGCAGGGCTGTTTTTTCCCGTCGCCGCGCTATCCTCCCTCTCGACGCCGACAGATCGAGAGGCCGCCCATGCTCCGTCTCGCCGCCGCCTTGCTTTTCCTTTCCGCCATTCCGGCCTTCGCCTCGCAATGCCAGCAGATCGCCGGTGACGGCGAGGCGCGTATCTGGCGCGCCGCGCTCCAGCCCGGTGAGGTTCGAATCCGCTTCCTTGGCCACGCCGCTCTCCGGATCGAGACGGACGAGGGCCGCGCCGCCGTCACCGACTTTTTCGGTTACGCCGGCTCAGGCCCCGCGCCGGACGCGGTGACGATGAACCATGCCCATTCCACCCACTGGACCCCGAATCCCGACCCGGCCATCGCCCATCCCCTGAAGGGCTGGGGCGAGGGGCTGGAGCCGGCGCGGCACTGGCTCCAACTCGACAACCTGCTGATCCGTAACGTGACGACCGACATCCGCGCCGGCGGCTCCATGGAGCGGGACGGGAACTCGATCTTTATCTTCGAATACGAGGGGCTCTGCATCGGCCATCTCGGCCATCTGCATCATCTGCTAGATGAAGGGCATTATGCGGAGATCGGACGGCTCGACGTGGTCATGGCGCCGGTGGATGGCGGCTACACCATGTCGATCCCGGACATGATCACCGTCCTCAAGCGCGTGAAGGCGCGGGTCGTCATCCCGATGCACATCTTTTCGGATTTCGCGCTGGAGAGGTTTCTCGCCGGAATGGCCGACGAGTTCGCCATCGTCTCGGAGCCGGCGGATGAACTCGTCCTCTCTGCGATGACGCTGCCCGACAGGCCGACAATCCGCGTCCTCCGTCCCGTGCGTGCTCACAGCATCTACGACTGAGCGGTGGCGCGCCCGGTTCCATGGGCCCAGGACTTCTGCACCGGGATATGGAGCCGTGCGCGCATTCCGATCTCCACCGCTCCGGGCCGCTCGACCCGCGCGGTGACCCCGCGCCGGTCCCGTGCGACGGTCGGGAACGGCAGCCCGCGCCCCGGATGCTCCTTCTCGATCTCTTCGGCGACGAAGCGACAGGGCCCGTTCGCCATGTCAATCGCGACGCTGGCGCCGGACTCGAAGATCAGGCGGGAGGAGGGCGGGATCGATGAGAAATCGGGTATCCCCGACAGGATGACATTGGCTCCGGTCCATTCGGGAGCGATCCCCGGAATTCCCATCTCCGCCGCCACGTCCCCAAGCTCCTCTTTGGAGAGGAGCGAGAGTTGTCGCGCATTCGCGATCTCTGTTCCCCGCTCGTATTGCAGCTTGACGCGGGAGCAGGAGGGGCGGGTGAGCCCCCCGTGGCATTCCTCCGGCGCTCCTGCGAAGCCGAAGTCGAGCCGATCCCGCGGCTCGGAACGGAGCGTGACCGCGCGGTCGAGCACCACGCCCAGCCAGGTGATCGTGCCGTGATGGTCGGTCGGCGTCAGCATCGGCATCCGGTCTCTCCTCCTTGCAGCGGCGCACGCGGGCGATATTGTCGGCGGCCGGAGGAGAGAGCAATGAGCGACGCAGCGCCGAACGCCACCTTCGCGACCTTCGGCTGGCCCGGAAGCCGCGTGGCCGAGACGGATCATTGGGGCGTCATGCTTCGACCCGCCCAGCCGACGCTTGGCGCCCTCGTCGTCGCCTTCAAGGGCGACGCCACGGCCTTCGGAGCGATCGGCGCGCCTGCCTTTGCCGAGTTTGGCGAGGTCGTCGCGGCGACGGAAGCGATGCTCCGATCCGCCATTGGGTATGAAAAGATAAACTGGCTCATGCTGATGATGGTCGATCCTCATGTACATTTTCACGTCCTGCCGCGCTATCCGGGCGCCAAGGCGCTGAAGGGGATAGAGGTGACGGATGCCGGCTGGCCCGGCCCGCCTGCGCTCGCCTCCGCGGTCACGCCGGACGAAGCGCAGCGCGCCGCGCTTCTCTCCCGCCTCAGCGCCGCCTGGCCGCTCTGACCATGGCGAGGCTCAAGGCGCTGATCCTCGCCGGGGATCGCGGGCCTGAAGACCCGGTCTCGCGCGCCGCGGGCGTAACGACCAAGGCCTTCGCGGAAATTGGCGGCAAGCCGATGATCGACCATGTGGTCGCCGCGCTCCGCGGCGTGGAGGAGATCGGCGAGATCGCCGTCTCCATCGCGCCGGATGCCCCGCCGATCCCGCGCGAGGCGCGGCGGCTGGATTCGGGCCCGACCCCGGCGACCAGCGCCGCCGAAGGCCTCGCCGCGCTCGGCGCGCCGCTCCTGATCGCCACAGCGGATCATCCGCTCCTCACGCCCGCGATGATTGCGGACTTCATGAAAGGAGCCCGCGCTTCCGGCGCCGATGCAGCCGCCGCAGCGAGCCTCAAGGCTGTCGTGGAGATGGCCGGCAATCCTGCGAGGCGCACGTGGCTCCGCTTCTCCGACGGCTGGCTCTCCGGCTGCAACCTCTTCTACATCGCAAACGAACGGGGCGGTGGCGCGATCGATTTCTGGCTCGACATCGAGGCGGACCGGAAGAGCCCGCTGCGCATGGCGGCGAAGATCGGACTGACCGCCCCGATCCTCTATCTCCTCGGCCGCCTCAGCCGGAAGAGCGCGGCGACGCGCATCGGCCGGTTGGCCGGCTGCCGTACGGAAATCGTGCTTCTGGACCATCCGAACGCCGCGCATGACGTGGACAAGCCCGCCGATCTCGATTTCGCGCGGAGCCGCCTTCGCCCGCTCTGACAGCAAGCTGTCGCCGCAGGGTTACATCTCGGAACAATTGCCCCTCGGCCCATGGATCAGCCGCGCCGGCGACGGTAGGCTCACAGCCTTTCTAGTCGCGGGAGATTGCCCATGCCCGATATCGATGAACTGCAACATGGCTCCGTCGTTAACGGCGACGTCTATTCGGTCCTGCGCCGCAGTCTTCCGAGCGCCTTGGCGAGAGAACGATACCCCTATGTTAGGAACGATGGGGCCCTGAGCCCGGAACTCTACGCGCGCCTCGCCGAGACCTTCCCGCCGGACGACCTCTTCTTCACGCACATGGCTGAGATCAGGAACAACCAGGCCGTCCGCATCCCGGCGGCGGATGTCATCGGCTCCCCCCGTTTCTCGCCGGAATGGCGCGCCTTCTTCGAATGGCACACATCCGAGGGTTTCTGGCGGGACATTCTCCGCGTCTTTGGCGCCTCGATCCGCGCTGAGTTCCCCGAGCTCGAGGCGCGCCTCGGCCGCCCGATCGAGGAATGGCGCGTCAAGAGGCGCTGGGAGCCGGGCGAGGCGGAGGTTTCGCTCGACCTCCTCTTCGTCATCAACACGCCGGTGACCAGGGAAAGCTCCGTTCGACCGGCCCATGTGGACCGGAAGAACAAGATTTTCAGCGGCCTCTTTTACATGAAGCAAGGCGGGGACCCGACGCCGGGCGGCGACCTCTCCCTCTACCGCTTCAAGCCGGGGAAGGAGGGGTTCGGCGGGCACTACGCAGAGCTGTCAGACGTGGACGAGGTCGTGACCGTCCCCTACGGAGCCAACCGTTTCGTCGCCTTTGTCAATTCGGGCAGGGCGATCCACGGCGTCACCCCGCGACCCGTCACGAGCTGGACGCGCCGTTACATCAACTTCGTCGTCGAGACGCCGGTTGACGCCTTCGGCCTCAAGCCGCTGCCGCTTGTTCGCCGCGTCGCCGCCGGCATCAGGCGGCGCAAGACGAAGTCCGCGGGGCTCGACCTCCGCCTCCCGCCGCCAGACTGAGTCAGCCGGGAAGCGCCGCCAGTCTCGCCGCCGCCTCCGCGCGCTCCGCCGCCATCCGCGCCGCTGCGCCCTCGAGCCGAAGGAGCGCGCCCCGCCGCTCCGCCCAACCGCGCACGCGTAGCTCCGTGTGGAGCCCCGCGAGGTCCGGCGGCGGCGCGGCGAGACCATGCGCGCCCGCGCCCGAAAGCCAGCGCCGCCCCGGCCTCGTGGCGCGCACCGCGCGCATCCAGCCCGGCTCCGGAGCCGGCAGGAGCGAGACCGGCGCCCCCGTCGCCGCCGCATCGGCGAGGAGCGAGACGCTGTCGCCCGAGACGAGGATCTCCCGCGCCTCCGAAAGCCAGCGCCGATAGGGGTTCTCGCCTCCCTTTCGCCATTCGTGAATCTCCGCCCCCGGCAGAAGCCGCCTCATCTCCGCCGCGGCTCCCGCCGGGCTCCGTGGCGAGGTGGCGAGGGAGAGCGGCGCCCTTGTCACCTCCGCCAACTCAGCCGCCGCCTTCGCGAAGCGCAGGAGATAATCCGGCGTGATCCGGGCGGACCATGAGGGGCCGCCGAGCAGCGCCAGCATTCTCTGCGGCGCAACGCGCTCCGTCTCCGCCGTCAGCGGCAATGTGAGCGGCAGCACGTTCGGCGCCGCCGGCACGCCGTATTGCGGCGTCGCCAGCACCAGCGCGAACCAGTCGAGCGGCGCGCGCGGCCGCCCGAGCCAGACGAGCCGCGCGCCGCTCTGTTCCGCGATCCAGCGCGCCGCCGGCGCATTGCGCCGCCCCGCGCCGATGACGAGCGCGGGCCATGGCGTCCCGAAATCCGGCCTCTCGCGCAAGGATGCGAGCGAGCCGCCGAGCCAGGCCGCCGGCGCCTCCCGCAGCAGATTGTGCGAGAGCGTGAACTCCTTCGCCTCGCCCCCCGCCATCGCCCCGAGGGCGCGGACCTGCGCATTGTCCCCGGCGTTGCGGCCGAGGAGGAGCCAGACCGGCGCGCTCACCCCGCCCGCCGCGGTTTCAGGACAAGGGCGCGGTAGAGGATGAAGAGACGGTGCAGGAAAACGATCCCTTGCCGCAGGAGCAGCGCGAAGCCCGCGCCGATCAGCCCGAACCAGCCCATGAAGGGCCAGAGCGCGGCGAGAAAGAGCGCAGTCGATGTGACGGCGGACCAGAGCAGCGCCTTCTCCTTCCGGATCGTCAGCATCACCGGTTCGATCGCGAAGCCGAGCGCCATCAGCGCCGCCGAAAGCCCGACGACGGTAAGCAGCCCTGCCGCGGGCGCCGCCTCCGCCCCGAAGAGGAGTGTGAGCAGAAGCTCCCCGGCGAGGAAGAGAACGAGGCAGAAGGCGGAGAGCCCGGCCCCCGCCAGCGCCAGCGTCCGCCACAGGAGCCGGGCGATCGCCCGCCTGTCCCCGCGCGCCTCCATCCACGCGAATTCGGGGAAGATGATCGGCCCGAGCAGCGAGGAGAGTCGGTTTAGCGACTCCGTCATCTGCCGCACCACGCCGAAGAGCCCCGCCGCCGTCGGCCCGAGCGCTCCGCCGACGGCGAGCACGGTGGCGTGGGTCAGGATCGTGTCCATCAACGAGGTCGCGTTCAGCACGATGACGAAGCGCCAGATGCGCGGGAAGCCGGCGGAGAGCGCGGTCCAGGAGCCAAGCATGCGCGGCGCCAGCCGCCGCCGCCGCAACTCCCCCGCCGCCGCGAGCATGAGCTGGAAGCCGGAAAGGAAGGAAGCGAGGATCCAGACGAGGATCAGATACTCCAGCCCCCCGCCGAGCCAGAGCACGAGCGCCGCGCCGACGAAACGGACTATCGCGTTGTAGGCATGCTGCCGCACCATAACCGCGAAGCGGTCGAAGAGCCGCAGCGCGCCTGTCGGCGTCGCCGCCGTGATGAAGGGAATCGTCAGTACGAACCAGGGCGCGAGCGCCACGGCCTCCGGCGGCCATCCGAGCCAGCGCCCCACCAGCGGGGCGCAGAGCAGCCCGAGCCCGATGGAGGCGGCGAGGCCGATCAGGTCGAGCCGGATCGTAAAGCCGATCAGGCGGCGGAAGTCTTCCTCCCGCCCGGCGGCCAGCGCCTCCGCCCCGAACTTCGTCACCGCGGCCCAGGACTGGAACTTGAGGAGCCCGGCGATCAGCCGCACATAGGCCTGAAGCAGGATCACGACGCCGAAGGCCTCGATCCCCACCGCCCGGACTGCGAGCGCCGCGGCTGCGAGGTTGACGAGGCCGAACACGGCCCGCCCGCCGAGGATCATGCCGGCGTTGCGCTTCATCCGGCGCCAGACGCCGCCGCGGCCTGTCCCGCCGCTCTGCGGCGATTCGCGCTGGGGGTCCATCCGGCCTTCCTCAAGTTGCGGCTCTGGCCAGCCGCCGGGGCGTTGGTTATATGGGCGTCAACGGGCCTCGCAAGAGCCGCCGCCCCTCCGGAGGAGCGCAGATGACCTTGAACGCTGTCTTCATCCATACCAATGCCCAGCAGATGGTCGGCGCCATCGTCGCCCGCCACTCCCTGAGGCGCACGGCGGTCGACCCGGCAAGCTTCGATGTCCGCATCCTTAGCCGGGAGGATTTCCCGGTCTTCGAGAGTTTTGAGGGGCGGAAGTTCCTCCGCGCCGGCGGCTGGCGCGTCTGGCGGAACGACGACCTCCAGAGTTTCACGCCGCTCCGCTTCGCTCCTCCCGAGACGATGGGATATCAGGGCCGCGCCGTCGTGATCGACCCCGACATCTTCGCCGTTGGCGATATCGGCGCGCTTCTCGGGCGCGACATGGGCGGCAAGGCTGTGCTCGCCCGCCCGCGCGGCGGGCATAACGGCCGGGCGGACTACATGGCGACTTCTGTCATGCTCATGGATTGCGCGAAGCTGACGCACTGGAACATGGCGGAGCAGTTCGAGGCGATGTTCGGTGGCGAGCTCGACTATGAGGACTGGATCATCCTCGCCAACCAGCCCGCCGGCACGGTCGGACCGCTGGAGGAGCACTGGAACCATTTCGACCGGCTGACGCCGGAGACGCGACTTCTCCACAACACGAAGCGCCGCACCCAGCCGTGGAAGACGGGCCTCCCCATCGACTTTACGAACCGCGTGCCGCTGATCGGCAAATGGCTGCCGAACGCCGGCATCCGGCTCCCCGGCCGATACAAGCCCCATCCCGACAAGCGGCAGGAGAATCTCTTTTTCGCCTGGCTCGCCGAGTGCCTCGACGCGGGCGAGATCACGGAGGCGGACATCCGGCGAGAGATGAAGGCGAACCATGTCCGCCACGACGCGCTCGAAAAGGTCCGCGCCGCGCCGTCGGTGGATTCCGTGCTCTCCGCCGTCTCGGGAACCGCCGCCGCCGCATGACCGCCCGCCGGCCCCGGACCTGATCCGGGGCCAGGCGGAATTTTTGCGCTATTTCAGATTACGTTTTGGTTTCAGATAGATAACTACCCTGCACACTGTGTGCACACAGGTCAAACCCTCACCATCGCGCCCCTGCCGCCGAAGATCTTGGTGCTCTTCCCGAAGAGCCCTTTGGCGTCGCAGCCGATGCGCCATTCGATCTCCGGATAGCCCGCTCCCGCGGCCGCCATCTCGTCGCGCCACCAGGCGCTGTTCATAGCGGCGGTATGGGCGTTCCGCCCGTCCGGCAGGGTCTTGATCGCCGGGAAGCAGGCGGCGATCACGAAGACGAAGCGCTCCGCCCGCCCGAACATCTCGTCCAGCACCCAGGGCGCGTCGAAGGGCGCGAGATGCTCCACCACGTCGGTCGAGATGACGCCGCCGAACGTTCCGCCGCCGATCTCGGAGAAGGCTGGCACGCCCGGGTCGAAGCACCGAACCTTGACGCCCGGCCAGAGCGGGATCGCCCGCCAGGGCGAACTTTCCGGCTCGCCCGGAATCCGGTCGTAACCTTCGGCCTTCCCCGCCCCGTAATCGAGGATCGTCTGCGCCCCCGTCTCCCCCAGCAGCGCCTTAACGCCTTCGACATGATGCTTGAGCCGCCCGCCGGGGAAGAAATTCTCCTCATGCATGCGCTGATAGAGCCCGATGAGAACGCCGAACTCCCTCGTCGGTCGCGCCTTGGTGAAGAGCATGAACCGCGCCGCATCCGCCGCCGCCTCCGCCGCCCGCCAGGCGGCGGCGCGCGTCCCCTCGCCCGCCGGGATGGCGGCGCCGCGCGGCGTCTCCCAGGGAAAGGGGCGGGGCAGGGGCTCCGCGCCCTGCGCCGGGCTCCGGGTCAGGTCCAGAAACCCGTTCAGCGAGGCGTCGAACAGGGCCGCCGGGTCAGTCTCGAAGAGGAAGGTCGCATCGCAATAGAGCGACCGCTTCCCCCCGGCGCGCCGCTCCGCCTCAGCCGCATAACCCTGCCAGCCCGTGTTCCACCCCTCGCGCGCCACGCCCTTCAGGTTGGACATGAGGTGGAACCGCACGCGCCGCCCCGCCGGCAGCGCTCTAAGCGCCGACCAGACGAGAACGCGCGTCGACCGCAGCATGGACGGATGCGTGCCGACCCAGATTTCCACCGGGGCGCCCGTCTCCCCCGCCTCGATGATCTCGGGCTCCGCCGTCATCGCCTCGCCGAGCGGATCGACGCCAAATCCAAGCCGCAGCGCGACGCGCCCGAGGCGGCTTGCAACGCGGGGCTGGCCCATTTCCGTCTCCCTAGCAGGTTCGCTCCGCCCTAGCCGATCGCCCCGGGGCCGGCAAGCATGGACAAGCCCGCGCATTCTATGGGAAAGCCCGGGAAACGCAGCGAAGACAGGCGGGCTTCTCTTGACCAACGCCGTTCTCCTCAGCGCCGGGCAAGGCCGACGCCTCGGCAAGCTGACCGAAGACAGGCCGAAATGCACCGTCATGATCGGCGGCCGCAGCATCGTGGAATGGCAGGTTCGCGCCCTCCTCGCCAACGGCGTCGAGCGCATCACCATCGTCACAGGCTTTCGCGCCCCTATGATCCGCGCCACGCTGGAAGCGGCCGCCTTGCCGGTGAACATCGAGTATCTCTACAACCCCTTTTACGCGGTGGCGGACAATGCCGGCTCCTGCTGGATGGCGCGGGAGCGGATCGGCGAGGACACCGTCCTCATCAACGGCGACACGCTTTTCTCCCCCGCCATCCTCGCCCGCGTGCTGGAGCGCGCCTCGGCGCCGATCTCCGTCACCATAGACCGCAAGGGCGTCTACGATTCCGACGACATGAAGGTGCGCCTGTCCGGCGACCGGCTTTCCGACATCGGCAAGACGCTCGCAGCGCCAGTGGACGGCGAGTCCATCGGGATGCTCCGGTTCCGCGGGGAGGGCGGCGCGCTCTTCGCCGCCAGGCTGGAGAGCGTGCTGGCGGACCAGTCAGCCCTCTCGCTCTGGTATCTCTCGATCATCGACCGCATCGCGAAGGCGGGCGCGGTCGGCTTCGTCGATATCGAGGGGCTGCCCTGGGCCGAGGTCGATTTCGCGCAGGACGTGGAGGCCGCCACCGCCGCTGTCGCTCAGTTCGGGCTCTGATCCGCCAGCCAGGAAGTGAGCGGCGCGCGCCTCGCCGCGGCGAAGCCCTGCACGATCTGAACCCCGTGCACAAGGAGCCCTACCGCGACCCACGCCGCCACCAGCACGAAGCCGACATCCGGCGCGCCGAGCAGCGTAGCCGCAGTCAGGATGACGAGGTTCGGGTTCCGCCGCGCCGTTATCTTGCGGAAGAAACTGTCGAACGGCCGCCAGATGTGCATCTCTATCCCGAAGCGCGCGATGAAAAGCCCCTCCATCAACCGCTGCGCCACGTAGCCAAAGAGGATCACGCCGAGCGCTGGCCCCACGGCATCTGGCGCCGCGCCGAGGCCTATCCCCCAGGCCCACCACCAGAATGGCGGGTGGATGAGGTCGATCCCGTGGTCCAGCACGTCGCCGATCCTTGATGAGGTCAGCGTCGCACGCGCCAGCTTGCCATCGACCGTATCGAGGAACGTCATCACCCAGCCGACGGCGAGGCCGGCGAGGAAGTCGCCGGTCCAGAACAGCCACATCGCGACGAGAACAAGTGCAAGCGAAGCGAGCGTCACCTGGTTCGGTGTCAGCCCGAAGCGAACGCAGAACCGCACGGCATGCAGTGCGGGGACAGGCCAGACATGCTTGGTCACGAAGTCGGTGACGCCCTTGTAGGTTGCGTCGAAAATCTCCTGTTCCGCCGGTCGCGGATCGGAGGCGATGGCGCGGACCATCGGATCGGCGCGCTTCCTGAGCTGCTTGTCATAGCGCCCGGCGAGTTCCGCCCCGCTCTTGGCTTCCGGCCCCGCCTTCGCGCCGATCTCCGCCGCCGCGGGAAGCCGCGCGCCGGCGACGAGACCAGAGTCGTCCTTGAGCACGACGCCGGGAGCGGCCTTCGTCAGCGCTGCGAGGACAGAGCCGCCATAGACATGGGAGGCTGAGAGGAGAAGCGCGGCGCCCTCCGGCCTCTCCGCGATCCGGAATCCGGCCTTCGCGGCCTGCCGCTCGAGCCGCTCCCGAGGCAGAAGACCAAAGACGCGCGGCGCATCCGGACCCTCCACCCGGGCCAGGAGGGGGGCGCTCATGACCCGCCCTTCCGTGGCTCCGGGCGCCAGTCCGCCGGCGCCATCTCGAAGCCCGAGAATTCGAAACCCGGAGCGACGGTGCAGGAGACGAGCGTGAAACGGCCGAGCGAGGCCGCAGTCTGCCACCATCGCGCGGGGACGACGTGCTGCGGCCGCTGGCCCTGCGCAAGCTCCGGCCCCAACATCCGCGTCTCCGCATCGTGGCCGTCCGATGAGAGCGTCAGCGCGAGCGGCGCGCCGAGATGCCAGAGCCAGATCTCGGCCGCGTCCACCCGGTGCCAATGCGAGAACTGATGCGCCTCGAGAAGATAATATATCGCCGTTCCGGCAGCACGCCCGCCCGGCTCGGCCGGCGCTCGCCACGTCTCTCGATACCATCCCCCCTCGGGATGCGGCGCGAGGCCGAGCGCCTCCACGATCTCCCGCGCGGTCTCCATCATGCGGCGCTCGGCAGGATCAACGACATCTCCACATGAGGGATGCCGCCGTCCAGGAATTCCGCGCGCGGGGTGCGGGCGAAGCCGAAACCTTCATAGTAGGGCTGAAGATGCGCCTGCGCCTCGATCTCGAGCCGCCGCCCCGGAGCCCGGGTCGCCGCTTCGGCGAGGGCGGCGCGGATCAGTGTTCGCCCCGCGCCGCCGCCGCGCCGGTCCGCCCTTATCGCGATGCGGCCGAGATTCACCGGCCCATGGTCTTCGAGCCCGGTCATGCGGCACGCCCCGACAATCTCCGAACCTTCTCGCCGCAGGCCGTGAAGCGCCTCCGGGTCGAGCCCGTCGATCTCCGGATAGAGACTCTTCTGCTCCAGCACGAAGACGTCGAAACGAAGCTTCAGGAGGTCATGAACCTCCCGTCCGCTCATGCTCCCGAAAGGGCGGAATTCCAGCGCGGCGCTCACCCGGCGAGCCGCTCCATGGCCTCGTCCGACAAGTCGAAATTGGCGGTGACGTTCTGAACGTCGTCATCGTCCTCAAGGGTTGCGATCAGCTTGAAGAGCGTGGCCCCGACCGCCTCGTCGACTTCCGTGAGCGTCTGCGGTTTCCAGATCAGCTTGGTCGACTCGGCTTCGCCGAGCGTCTCCTCCAAAGCCGCGGAAACCTCGGCAAGGTCCGCCGCCTCGGTCTGGATCGCATGGCCCTCCGGTCCGCTCTCGACATCCGAAGCTCCGGCTTCGAGCGCAGCCTCCAGCACCTTGTCCTCCGACCCTACGGAGAAAGGATAGAGGATCTGCCCCACCCGGTCGAACATGAAGCTCACCGATCCTGTCTCGGCGAGGTTGCCGCCGTTCTTCGCGAAGATCGAACGGACATTGGAGGCGGTGCGGTTGCGATTGTCCGTCATCGCCTCGACGATCACGGCGACGCCGCCGGGGCCGTAGCCCTCGTAGCGGATCTCGTCGTAGTTCTCCGCGTCGCCACCCTGCGATTTTCTGATCGCGCGTTCGATAACGTCCTTGGGGACAGAGACGCTCTTGGCTTCCTTTACGGCAAGCCGGAGGCGCGGATTCTTGTCCGGATCCGGATCGCCCATCTTCGCGGCGACGGTGATTTCCTTCGCCAACTTGGAGAAAAGCTTGGAGCGCGCCGCATCCTGCCGCCCCTTGCGATGCTGGATGTTCGCCCATTTGGAATGGCCGGCCATGAAACCCTCGGTCCTGTTCGCTGTCGGGCGGCTTATAGACCCGTCACAAAGGCCAGAAAAGGGGGATGAGCAGCGACGCGAAAAGCCCTAGGCCGAGATTCATCGGGATCCCGAGGCGCATGAAGTCGGTGAACCGGTATCCGCCGGGGCCGTAGACCATCGTGTTGGTCTGGTAGCCGATCGGCGTCGCGAAGCTCAGGCTGGCGGCGAGCATGACGGCGACGACGAAGGGCCGCGGGTCCGCCCCTATCTCACTTGCGAGCGATATGGCGACGGGCGTGACGACGACGGCGACGGCGTTGTTCGTCACCACCTCGGTCAGCGTCGTCGCGATCATGAACACGAGCCAGAGCGCGACCCAGGGCGGAACGCGCCCGAGCGGCTCCGCCAGCGCCTCCGCCACCATCGCCGCCGCGCCGGAGGACTGGAGCGCCCCGCCGACCGCGAGCATCGCGAAGATGAGAACGAGGAGCCGCCCGTCCACCACTGCGAAGGCTTCGTCCGCATCGATGCAGCGCGAAAGGAGCACGACGGCCACGCCGATCACTGCAGCAACGGCGATAGGAACGACGCCGAGCGCCGAGAGCCCGACGATCCCCGCCAGCACGGCGAGGACGACGGGCGCCCGGTCCCGCCGGTAGGGTCTGCCGGAGGGCTGGTTGAGGTCGACGAGGTTCACGTCGTCCGCCAGTCGCCTGATATCCTCCGGTGCGCCTTCGAGGAGGAGCGTATCGCCCACCCGCACATCCACGTCGTCGAGCTTCTGGCGCACCCGTTCGGAGCGGCGATGGACGGCAAGCGGATAGACGCCATAGCGCCGCCGCAGCCTGAGCCTGCCGAGCGTGCGGCCGACCAGCGTGCAGTCCGGGGAAATCAGCGCCTCCACCGTCACGCTTTCGGCGCTTGCGATCTCGTCCACCATGGCGACGGAGCGGTTCTGCCGGAGGGTCAGCAGCTCGTCCATCCCGGTCCGAAGCACCACGATGTCGCCCGGCTCCAGCCGTACCGCCTCGAAATCCCGTCGGAGCGAGGCGTCTCCCCGGATCACGTCCATCACGCGCATGCCCGGTCGCTTCAGAAGCTCGTGATCGAGCGGCTTCGCCCCGATGAGAGGGGAGCCCTCTGTCACCGCCACCTGCGTCATGAACTTCTGGCTCCGCTTCTGGCTCAGGAACCCGGCCATCGCCGCCCGCTCCGGCAGGAACCGGGGCGCCGCGAAGGCCATGAAGGCGAGCCCGGTCACGGCGAGCACGACGGCGACGGGTGTCACCTCGAAGAGCGAGAAGGGAGCGAGCCCCTGCGCCCGCGCCACGCCATCCACAAGGAGGTTCGTCGACGTGCCGATCAGCGTGCAGATGCCGCCGAGAATCGCGCAATAGGAGAGAGGGATCAGCATCTTCGACGGGGCGACGCCGAGCCGCGCGGCGAGCTGCGTGACAATCGGGATCATGATGAGGACGACGGGCGTGTTGTTCATGAAGGCCGAGGCGAAGATCACGAAGGCGCCGAGCGCAAGAATAGTCGCCGCCGGGCTGGTCTCGGCATGGCGCGTCAGCGCGCTTGTCGCCGCGCCGAGCGCGCCGGTCCGCACCAGCGCGCCCGAAATGATGAACATCGCCGCGATGGCCAGCGGCGCCGGGTTGGCGACCGCATCGAGCACGTCGTCCAGCTCGAGGACGCCGGCGAGCATGAGCGCCGCGACCGCGCCAATGGCCGTCACTTCGGGTGGATGAACCTCCGCCACGAAGAGCGCGAACATCGCGACCAGCACGACGATCGTGATCAGCGCCGGCAGGAACTCGGGCGAGAGGATCGTCAAGATGCGGGCGCTCCGTCTGGGTCGGTCGATCAGGATAGGCGCAAAGGGATGGCGGCGGAAGCGGGGCTTCAGGCCTCCGGCACAAGGTTCGCGAGCCGCCCGCCCAGCCGGAGCGGGGATACGGCGAGGGCGCGCCCGTCAGGCCCGGTCTTCACGAAGACGCCTGAGATGGTGGCCGGCCCCTCGCCGGGACAGAACCGCCCGCTTGGCATGCCGGTGATGAACCGGCGGAGCGGTTCCGTCTTCTCCATGCCGATCACGCCGTCATAGTCCCCGCACATGCCGGCGTCGGTCTGATAGGCGGTTCCCTTCGGAAGGATCATCGCATCCGCCGTCGGCACATGGGTGTGCGTGCCGACCACGAGCGAGGCTTTGCCGTCGAAATAGCAGCCCACGGCCATCTTTTCCGACGTCGCCTCGGCGTGAATTTCGAGGATCACGGCGTCGGCCCCGGCGCCGAGCGCATACTTCCGAAGTTCCGATTCGAGCGCGGAGAACGGGTCGTCGAACGGGCGGGACATGAAGACGCGCCCCAGCGCGACGGCGACGAACACGCGCCGGCCTCGCGGCGCCTCGAAGAGCCTTGCTCCGAGGCCGGGCGCGCCCTTCGCATAGTTGATCGGGCGGAGGATTCGCGGCTCCGCCGCGATATGCGCGAGCATCTCCTTCTGGTCGAAGGCGTGGTCGCCCAGCGTCACGCAATCCGCGCCGGCGGCGAAGAGATCATCCGCGATCTTCGGCGTCAGGCCGAAGCCGGAGGCGGCGTTCTCCGCGTTCACCACCACGAAATCGAGCTTCAGCGTCTCGCGAAGGCCGGGCAGGGCGGCGATCAGCGCGTCGCGGCCGGAACGGCCGACGATATCCCCGAGAAAGAGAAGGTTCACCGCGCGATCTCCAGGCTCTCGGTCTCCGTCGCGATCGCGTCGAGCCGTTCATCCTCCGGCCCGGCGGGAACCGCGCTCACCTCTTGCGCGGCGTAGGCGAAGCCGATGGCCTGCGCCGGGCCCTTGGCGCGGAGCCGCGCGAGCGTCCTGTCATAGAAGCCGCCGCCGTAGCCGAGCCTGCGGCCCGCCCGGTCCCAGCCGAGGAGCGGGACGACAAGGATCTCCGGTTCGAGCCAAGCGCCCGAGGCCGGAACCTCTGCACCGAATTCGCCGCGCTCCATAGCCGCCCCCGGCGCCCATTCGCGGAAGCGGAGCGGCGCGCCCTTCGCCTCGATCACCGGGACGCAGAGACGGGCGCCGGCCTCATGCAGCGTCGTCATCGCCTCGGTCGGGTCGATCTCGGTCCGGATCGGGCGAAAACCGGAGACGATGCGGCCCTCCGCTTCGCCGATCATCGCGAGAAGGCGCGCATTCGCCGCCGCATCCCTCGCGGCGTCTCCGTGGACCGCCTTCCGCCGTGCGAAAAGCGCGGTCCGGAGCGCCGCCTTCTCTTCGGTCAGAGCCGTCAAGAAAGCGCGCCGCAGAAGCGCTGGATGCGGGCGCAGGCTTCTTCGAGCTGCGCGTCCGAGGTGGCGTAGGAGATGCGGAAGCAGGGCGAGACGCCGAAGGCGGCGCCGAATACGACCGCCACGCCCTCGGCTTCCAGCAGTTCGGAGGCGAAGGTCTCGTCGCTGTCGACAACCTTGCCGCCCGGCGTCTTTCGCCCGATCAGCCCCCGGATCGAAGGATAGACGTAGAACGCGCCCTCCGGCGTCGGGCATTCGATTCCGTTTGTCTGGTTCAGCATGGAGACGACGAGGTCGCGCCGGGCGCGGAATTTCTCCCGGCTCCAGGAGATATAGTCCTGCGGGCCGTTCAGCGCCTCGACCGCCGCCCACTGGCTGACGGAGCAGGGGTTGGAGGTGGACTGGCTCTGGATGTTGGCCATGCCCTTGATCAGCGCTTCCGGCCCTGCGGCGTAGCCGATCCGCCAGCCGGTCATCGCATAGGCCTTGGAGACGCCGTTGCAGGTGAGGGTCCGGTCATAGAGGCCGGGCTCCACTTCGCAGATCGTGGCGAAGCGGAACGGGTCGTAGGCCAGATGCTCGTACATGTCGTCGGTCATCGTCCAGACATGGGGGTGGCGCATCAGGACGTCGGTCAGGCCCTTGACCTCCTCCGCCGTATACCCGGCGCCGGTCGGGTTCGAGGGGGAGTTGAAGATGAACCACTTCGTCTTCGGCGTGATCGCGGCTTCGAGCTGGGCCGGGGTGATCTTGAAGGCGGTCTCGATGCCGGCGACGACCGGAACCGGGGTTCCGCCGCAGAGGAGCACCATGTCGGGGTAGCTGACCCAGTAGGGCGCGGGGATGATGACCTCGTCGCCGGGGTTCAGCGTCGCCATCAGGGCGTTGAAGAGGGTCTGCTTGCCGCCGGTGCCGACGGTGATCTGGCTGGGCTTGTAGTCCAGCCCGTTCTCCCGCCTGAACTTGGCGGAGATCGCGGCCTTCAGCTCGGGGATGCCGTCCACCGCCGTGTAGCGGGTATGGCCCGCGTCGATGGCGCGCTTCGCGGCCTCGCGGATGTTTTCCGGCGTGTCGAAGTCGGGCTCCCCGGCGCCGAGGCCGATGATGTCCCGCCCGGCGGCCTTCAGCTCCCGCGCTTTGGAGGTGACGGCGATGGTCGCGCTGGGCTTCACGCGGGAGAGGGCGTCGGCGAGGAAGGCCATGATCTTTGCTCCGTTCAGGCCCGTCCGCTTTACGCCGCGCGGGCCCGCTTGCCAAGAAGGCGGAGGAGCCGGCCGTCGATGATCGCGAGGCCGAGGAGGATGAGCGCGGCGCCGAGGAGGACGCCGGGCGCGAGCCGTTCGCCGAGGACGAGCGCGCCGAGGGCGACGGAGATCGGCGGCATCACGATGGTGACGAGCATGAGGTTGCCGGAGCCCGCCGCCGCGAGGACGCGGTAGTAGAGGAGATAGGCCCCGGCCGTGCCCGCGAGGGAGATGTAGGCGAGGGCGGCGAAGGTGAGCGCCCGTTCCGGCGCGGGCGGCGGACCCTCCAGCAGCAGCGCGGCGGGGAGGGCGAGGAAGGAGGAGGCGGTGAGCATCCCGGCGGCGGAAACGAGGGGGGAGAGGCCCTTCATCCGCGTCTTCGCCCAGACCCCGGCGAAGGCGTAGGAGAGCGCGGCGCCGAGGATCGCGATCTGGCCGAGCGAGCGGAGATCGAACCCGGCGAGCGCCTCCGGCCCGACGATGGCGGCGATGCCGGCGAGGCCGAGGAGGGCGCCGGCGAGCCGCCGCGCCGTCAGCCGCTCGTCCCGGAGGAGCGCGGCGGCGACGAGGATGCCGAAGACGGCGGTCGCGCCGTTGAGGATCGAGGCGAGGCCGCTCTCCACCGCCTGCTGCCCCCAGGTGATGAGGCCGAAGGGGATGAGGTTGTTGAGGAGGCCCATGACGAGGAAGGCGCCCCCGGCGGCGGCGCCGCGGGGCGCCCGCTCCCCCCGCATCCACGCGACGAGCCAGAGGGCGGCGGCGGCGGGGGCGACGCGGAAGAAGACGAGCCAGAGCGGCGTCATCTCCCTGAGGGCGAGGGCGATGAAGAGGAAGATCGCGCCCCAGAGGAGGGCGAGGAGCGCGAGGTCGCCCCAGGCGCGGAGGGGGATGGCGGGCTGGCCGGTCATGCCGCCTTCTCCGGCTTCGGGGTGGGGCGCGCCACCCGATTCCTGCGGGCGCGGCGGGGGACGGGAGGGGATAACCATGGTTATCGGGTCCGGAGGGTTGATTTCGTGGGAAAAAAACCGTGATCGCGTTTGAAACAATCTTCGCGGGCGGCCCCGCTCCCTCCCCTCGGGCTTTGGGGGGAGGGGCAGGCCTCCGGGGGTCGATTCTGGCCGATTCCGGGGGATTTCCATGGAAATCGGGTTCGGGGCGTTGAAATCAAACGAAAAAAGTCGTGATCGAATTGTTTCAGTGGGGAGGGAAGGGTTTTGGCGGCGTTGGGGGCGGGCGCTTTGCTCGTCGGGGCCCCGGATCGGGTCCGGGGCTGCGGGAGGGGCGGAGGGGGTGGTGCATGATTTTTCATGGAATTGCGGGGCGGATGCGGTGCGGCCCGTCGCATGGTCCACGGAGCCCGCTGCCGCAGGCCGGAGGGGCAGGGCGATCCGCCGCGCGAACAAGGCCGCGGTCTTCGGGCGCGCCTGTGGCACTACCGTCATTGCCGCCGACAGCGCCAGAAGCGCCCGGCCGATCTGACCCGCGTCAGATCGGCCCGCGGTCGCCGCCCCGGCGACCGCGGCCCGATCTTCGACCGACGCGGCGGCGCGCCCCCGGCCTCCGCCGGGCTCCGGCCGGCCCCTCCGGCCTTCCAACGGAAAGCCGCTGATCGCGGCGCAGGCGCGGGAACCCCATGCCCCGCCATCCTCCAGCTTATTCGGGCGAGGAGCGGGGGCGGGCGCTTCGTTCTTCGGGCCCGGGATGGGTCCGGGCTGCGGGGCGGGGGGAGGGGCGCCCGCCGCATGGTCCACCGGCCCGCTCCCGTCGCCCCCCGGCGACCGCGTTCCCGCTCGCCGCCCGGCGTACCGCGGCCCGATCTTCGACCGACGCGGCGGCCTGGCGCCCCCCGGCCTCCGCAGGGGCTCCGGCCGGACGGCCCCTGCGGCTTTCCAACGGAAAGCCGCTGATCGGGGCCGCAGGCGCGGGAACCCCATGCCCCGCCATCCTCCAGCTTATTCGGGCGAGGAGCGGGGGGCGGGCGCTTCGTTCTTCAGGGCCCCGGATCGGGTCCGGGGCTGCGGGGTGGGGGGTAGGGGGCGGGGCGCTTGGCCCCGGCGCCTCAGAAGCCGATCAGCTCGGCGAAGCCCTCGACCGGCTCGCGCTCAGTCCGGAGCGCGTTGATCGGGTGCGCCTCGTCCATCTGGCCGAGGCCCATGCCGCAGAAGAGCATCGCGCCTTCGGGCGGGCGGGCGTGGCGCTCCACTTCCTCGGCCCACATCGCCCACGCCTCCTGCGCGCAGCTGTGGAGCCCTTCCTCCCGCGCCGCGAGCATGACGGACTGGAGGAACATGCCGGCGTCGGACCATTGCGGCGGCCCCATCGTCCGGTCGAGGAAGAGGAAGAGGCCGACGGGGGCGCCGAAGAACTCGAAATTCCGGCGGAACTGGCGGAGCCGCCCCGCCTTGTCCTCCCTCGGGACGCCGATGGTGGCGTAGAGTTGTTCGCCGCAGACCTTCCGCCGCGTGTGGAAGGGCTGGACGAGGGGATCGGGGTAGATCGCGTATTCCGTGGGCCGGCCCATCGGATGGGTCTCCATCGCCGCGGCGACCTCCGCCTTCAGCGCGGCCAGCGCCTCCCCGGCGAGGACGCGCACGATCCACGGCTGGAGGTTGCCGCCGGAGGGCGCCTGCTTCGCATGGTCGAGGATGCGGCGCACCACGGCCTCCGGCACCGGATCGGGCAGGAAGGCGCGGCAGGAGATGCGGGTGGCGAGCGCCTCGGAAACCTTCATTCGTCCTCGATCCTCTTGCCGTCGAGCGCGCGGGCGGCGCGGGCGGCTTCCGCCTCCTCCGCCTTCCGCTCCGCCTTCTTGCGGCCATGGGCGGCGGCGTTGGCGGCGGCCTTTCGGCGCGCCTCCTCCCGTTCCTTCGCCTTGCGGGCGAGGCGGAGATTGACGGGCTTCGTCATGGCCCCGTTGTCTCCCATCCCTTCGTGAGGCGCCAGTGGGAGAGGCGAAGCTCTCCCTCCCGCGCCATGACGACGATGCGCGCGGTCGCGCCCTCCTCCCAGCCCCGCGATTCGATCAGGAGCCGGCCGCCCGGCTTCAGCGCGGCGAGGCGGGCGCGGCCCTCGGCTTCCGGGCCGGCGAAGAAGGCGGCGTCGGCCGGCGGCGCGGTTTCCGCGAAGGCGAGGCGGGGGGCGCCGAAGGCGGCGGCGCGGGCGCGGAGGCTCTCGTCGTCGGGGCCGATCACGGTCGCCTCCGCGTCCCGCGCGGCGCGGAGCCAGTCGATGGCGAGGGCGGCCGCGCCCGGCCCCTCCGCGATGAGCCGCGCGCCGCGGCGCGGCCAGAGGAAGGCGAGCGCGGCGGCCCGCGCCTCCAGCGGCGAGGCTTCGAGCCCGGCGAGGGCCTCGTCCGGCAGGATGCGGGGCAGGGGTTCCGCGCCCGGCTCGACGCGGCATTCGACGGCGAGGGTGAGGAAATCGGGGCAGGGGGCGGACCAGCTTCGCGCCTCCCCCTCGATCACCCGCTCATCCTTCCCGCCGAGCGCGGAGAGGACGACCATGCGGCTCGCGCCGTATCCCGCCTCCGTCAGCAGCCGGGCGACGACGGGCGGCGCCTTCGCGCCCTCCGTCACCATCAGGAGCCGCGCGCCGGGCGCGAAGAAGGGGATCGCCGTTTCCGGCGGGCGGCGGAGGAGCGCGAGCGTCTCCAGATCCGCGAGGCTCCAGCGGAGCCGCGCGGCGCAAAGCTGGAAGACGGAGAGGGCGGGGTGGAAGCGGATCTCCTCCCCCGGCAGGGCCGAGAGGATGCGCGCGCCGACGGAATACCAGAGCGGATCGCCCGTCACGAGCATGACGGGATGGTTCATGCGCTCCGCCCGGAGGAGGGCGGCGAGGGCGGGCATGCCCTTCGGCCAGGGGAGGCGGCGGGCGGCGACGGGGAGGGCGGGGAAACGGTCGCCGCCCACGATCACGCCGGCCGATTCGAGCGCGGCGCGGGCGGCGGGGGAGAGGCCGGCGAGACCGGCCTCTCCGATCCCCACCACGTCGAGCCAGGGTGGGGTCACAACCTGTCCCGCATCGAATACCAGAGCATGGCGAGGACGAGGAGCGGCCAGCGCATCGCCGGGCCGCCGGGGAAACGGGGCGAGGGGACGGCGGCGAGCGCGTCCCACCGCTCCGCCTGGCCGGCGACCGCCTCCGCCGCGAGCTTGCCGGCGAGGGTGGCGAGGGCGACGCCGTGGCCGGAATAGCCGGAGGCCGAAAGCGTCGCCGGGCCGAGGCGGGCGAGATGGGGGAGGCGGTTCATGGTGATGGCGAGCGTGCCGCCCCAGCCGTATTCGACCTTCGCGTCAGAGAGATCGGGGTAGATCTCCAGCATCGCCTTGCGGACGAAGGACTTGATGTCGGATGGGAAGCGGTAGCCGTAACTCTCCCGCCCGCCGAAGAGAAGCCGGTCATCGGCGGAGAGGCGGTAGTAGTTCACCACGAACTTCGAATCGCTCACCGCCATGCCGTTGGCGATGAGGCTCCGGGCGCGCTCGGGCCCGAGGGGTTCGGTCGCGATGATGAAGCTGTTGATCGGCATGACGCGGGCGGAGACTTCCGGCGCGAGGCCGCCGAGATAGCCGTTGCAGGCGAGAATCAGATGATCCGCCTCGACGGCGCCCTTCGCCGTCTCGACCACGGGTTTCGGGGCGTGGGTTATCGCCGTCGCCGCGCTCCGCTCGAAGATGCGGACGCCGGCTTCCGATGCGGCGCGGGCGAGGCCGATTGCGTAGTTGAGCGGGTGGAGATGCCCGGCGCCGGGGTCGATGACGCCGCCATGATAGGCGGGCGAGCCGACCAGGGCGCGGAAGGCCTCGCCTTCGAGATAGTCGCTCTCGTAGCCGTAGACCTTCGCGAGATGCTCGGCCTCGGCGCGGAAATCGGGGAGGAAGCGGCGGCGGTGCGCGGCGTGGATCACGCCGGGGCGGAGCGCGCAGTCGATCCCGTTTTCCGCGACGAGCGCCTTCACCAGCGCCTTCGCCTCCTCCGCGAGGTCCCAGAGGCGGCGGGCCTTTTCGGCGCCGAGCATCGCCTCCAGCTCGATCTGGCCGAGGCGCTGGCCGGAGCCGACCTGCCCGCCGTTCCGCCCCGAGGCGCCCCAGCCGACGCGGTGCGCGTCCAGCAGGACCACGTCATAGCCGCGCCGGGCGAGATGGAGCGCGGCGGAGAGGCCGGTATAGCCGCCGCCGACGATGCAGATATCGGCGCGGATGCGCCCTTCGAGGCGGGGATGATCGGCCCGCGCCGCGGCGGTCGCGGCATACCATGAGGGCGCGTCCCTCCCCTCGCCGTCATTGGCGTAGAGAAGGTCGAGCGGCATCGGAGGCTCCCGGGTTCAACGTTCGGTTGCGCGGCGCGACATTCAGGCGGTTAAAATCCGCGACGCCTTCGGGTAAGTATGCGCCATGACCGATATCGACAACACCGAAACGAAGCCGGAGACGGCGGAAAGCGCCGCCCCGAAATGGGGCGACGACCATGCGACCTTCGGCGACCGGCTCGCCGCCGCGCGCGAGGCGCTCGGCCTTTCCCCGGAACAGCTCGCCTGGCGGCTCGGCGTCCGCCGCTCCACCATCGCGACCTGGGAGGACGACCGCGCCGAGCCGCGCGCGAACCGGATGCAGATGCTCGCCGGCATCCTCAATGTCTCGCTCGTCTGGCTGATGACGGGCGAGGGCGAGGGGCCGGGCGGCGCGCCCGCGCCGGCGGCCGGGGAGCTGATCGCAGAGCTGGAGCTCCTGAAGTCGGAGCAGCAGCGGCTGGCGCAGCGCTTCGCCCGATTCGAGACGCGCCTCCGCGCCGCGCTCGCCGCCTGAGATGGAGAGCCCGGAGATCCGGCTGAAGCGGCTCACGATGCGGAGCTGGCGGCGGGGGATGAAGGAGATGGACCTCATCCTCGGCCCCTTCGCCGACCGGGGGCTTTCCGCGCTCGACGCCGCCGCGCTCGAAGCCTACGAATCGCTGCTCGAGGAAAATGACCAGGATCTCTACCGCTGGGTGAGCGGCGCGGCCCGGATTCCCCCGGTCCATGCCGATATCGTGGCGATCATCGCGGGATTTCACGGCATTCGGAGACAAGCTTCGCCGAATTAACCCGGTGTTGGGGCTTTCCCGCCACATTCCCCTCCAAGGAAGTCTAACGGAGAGTGCGGATGAGCATCCATGAGCGCGTCGACGCGGCCGGTTTCGATGTCGAGCCGGCGGCCACGATTACCACCTATGTCGAGGCCCTGGCGCTGATAGAGCGGCTGCACCGGCTTCTGCTCGACGTCATCAAGGACGAGTTCGAGCGGCTCGGCCGGCTGGACATCAACAGCGTGCAGGCGCTGCTGCTCTACAATATCGGCGACAACGAGGTGACGGCGGGAGAGCTGAAGAGCCGCGGCTACTACCAGGGCTCCAACGTCTCCTACAACCTCAAGAAGCTGGTCGAGGGCGGCTACATGCACCACCAGCGCTGCGAGATCGACCGCCGCGCGGTGCGGATCAAGCTGACCGACGAGGGCCGCAAGGTGCGGGAAATCGTCGGCGCGCTCTTCGAGAAGCATTCCGAGCTTCTGGGCCGGCGCAAGGATTTCGGCGGCGGCGCGCTGAAGGAGATGATCCTGAACCTGCGGGGGATGGAACGCTTCTGGAGCGAGCAGATCCGCTACATCTACTGAAGGCCGTACCTCCTCGGGCCTTCAAGCGGCGCGCCGGACCCCCGGCGCGCCGCTTCGTTTCCGGCTCAGGCCGCGCGGGTGAAGGCGCGGGCCTCGAAAGCCTTGAGGATCGTCCGGGCCGCCGGGCCGGCGGCGGCGGGGTGGTCGCGGAGTTCGGGGAAGAGCGCGAAGATCTCCTCCCGCCCCTCGGCGCCGATCCCGGCCAGGGCGGCCGCGCCCGGGTGAAGGCTTTCCGCCGCCGCGCCTTCGGCGAAGACGATCTCGTGCCGGTCGAAGAGGATGTGGACGTATTCGACGACGCCGCCTTCCTCCAGCGTCACGCTCCCGCCATCGACAAGGTGCTTCGCTGCGGCGAGGGCCTCGGGCTCCCCGAACATCAGTTCGGCGCGGGGGCCGGAGACGAGCATCCGGTGCTGCTGCGAGACGACGAGATCGCGCCGCGCGCCGAAGGCTCCGGCGCGGATGCGGACGGGGGCGAAGCGCCCGGTCGCGGGAACGAGGCGCCGCCCGGCCCAGCGCACGGGCTGCGGGCCGTTGTCCAGCGTCTCCACAAGGTCGCCGGGGCGGAGTGATTCGACGGGGCGCTCGCCCCCGGGCGTGCGAATCATCGTTCCGGCCGTGAAACACACCACCTGCTCGATCTCGGAGAAGGTCGTGGTCGAGATGACGTTCCCGCCGGCGTCCAGGAACTCGATGATCCCGCTCTCGGTCGTGCGGTCGTCGTTGGTGAAGGTGACGCGGCGCCCGCCGCCGCCCGGCGCGAGCACGATGCGGTCGATGTCGCCGTTGTCGCCGTCTTCGCCGCCGACGATGGCGTCGGAGCCGTCCCCCGCGGAGAGGAGGAAGAGGTCCGTCCCCGTCCCGCCCGAAAGCACGTCGTCGCCGGCGCCGCCGACGATCGTGTCGTCGCCGCCGCCGGCGGAGATGTCGTCCCCGCCCTCGCCGCCGATGATCGAATCGCGGCTGTCGCCGGAGGTGATGACGTCCCCGCCCGCGCCGCCGTCGATGGTGGAGGTGCTGCCGGCGCCGGCGAAATAGGCGATGTTGTCGTCGCCCGCGCCGCCCGAGAGCGTGTTCGCGGCGCCGTCCCCGGCCGTGACGAAGATCGTGTCCGCCCCGTCGCCGCCGTCGATGCTGTTCGAACCGTCGAAATCGGTGATGGAATCGTTCCCGATTCCGCCCGTCACCGTGTCGGAGCCGGCGGCGCCGGTCAGCGTGTCGTCGCCGTCGCCGCCCGAGACGACGTCGTCATTGGCGCCGGCGTCGATGCGGTCGTTCCCGTCGCCGCCGGTGACGGAATCCTGGCTGTCTCCGGTCTGGATCGTGTCGTTCCCGTCGCCCCCCGCGACGGCGTTCACCGAGTTCGGGCCGTTGAAGACGGTGATGGAATCATCGCCGACCCCGCCGTCGATCACGGTCGAGGAGCCGTCGCCCTTGAAGACCTCGATCGTGTCGTTCCCGGCGCCGCCGAGGATCGAGTCGAAGGTTCCGCCAGCGCCGGTGGCGGTGATCGAGTCCGCGCCGTCCCCGCCGTCGATCACGTTCGAGCCGGCGAAATCCGTGATCCTGTCGGCCCCGGCGCCGCCGAGCAGGCTGTCGTTTCCGGCGCCGCCCTCGATGCTGTCGGCTCCCTCGCCGCCGAGGATCGTGTCGTTCCCGTTCTCGCCGAGGAGCGTGTCGTTCCCGAGCCCGCCCTCGATGCTGTCGTCGCCCTCGCCGCCGAGGATCGAGTCGTTCCCTGTCGTCGCCGCCGTCGGGATCGTCACCGCGTCGAAGAACATGTCCGTGATGTTGATCGCGTGCTGGCTGTTCTCGAGGCTGCCATAGTCGATCTCGAACCGGACGACCGGACCGGGGATGGTGACGAGCACGGAGTTTGTCGCGTCGTTCGGGCCGACGCCGCCGGCGCCGTCACGGGTGAAGACCTGGTCCGCTCCGGCGACGCCGTCGCTGTCATTCAACGTCAGGTTTGAGCCGGCGGAGAGGCGGATGTCGACCGGATTCCCCGCGGCGTCGAAGGCGCGGATCGAGACGAGGTCCCTGAAGCCGCCCTCGTCGATGTCGTTGATGCGGAAGGTGACGTTCCGCACCTCGTCAGAGACGCCCGCCCCGGTCGCGGAGAAGGCGAAGCGAAGCGTCGCCGTATCGCCTTCGGCGAACCCGCGCATCAGCCCGCCGCTGTCCGCCGTCGGGACTTCGGAGCCGCCCGGATTGATGCCGGTCACGACCTGGGTGTCGGACTCGAACCGGAGCTGCGCGTTTGCCGACTCGCTCAGGAACGTGACGCCGACGTTCACGAGGCCGGTATTCTGGGTGAACCCCCCGGAGAGATCGTCGTTGTCGTCTATCCCGCCGCCATTGTCCGGGTCGGGTATGTCGTCCCACTCGAAGGACTGGCGCGTGAGGACCGGGTCGAGCGCGCCGCCGTCGCCGATCAGCGTGTCGTTTCCGCCGCCGCCCTGGATCGTGTCGTTCCCGTCGCCGCCGATGACGCTGTCCGCGCCCTCGCCCGCGAGGATCGAGTCGGCGCCCGTTCCGCCGTCGATGGAATCGTCGCCGCCCTGGCCGAAGAGCGTGTCGTTCCCGGCGCCGCCCGAGAGCGTGTCCGCGCTCGCGTCTTCCGCGCCGGCGTCGATGCTGTCGTTCCCGGCGCCGCCTTCGAGGCTGTCCGCCCCCGCGCCGCCGAGGAGCGTGTCCTGCCCGTCGCCGCCGCGGATCGTGTCATCGCCCGCCTGGCCGAGCAGGCTGTCATTCCCGCCCTCGCCGAGGATGCTGTCCGCCCCCTCGCCGCCCTGAACGGTGTCCTGCCCGCCGCCGGCGAAGACGGTGTCGTTCCCTGCGCCGGCGCTGATCGAGTCGTTTCCGGCGCTGGACTGGGCGAGGTCGTCCCCCCCGCCCAGGTTCCAGTCGCGGGCGGTTCCTTCGGACGGATCGGAGATGACGAACTGCTCGCCGCTCTGCCCCGCGATCTCGCCATAGCTGAAGTCGCGCGTCGACGTGTTCGAGATGATGCCGTTCTGGTTGCCGGTATAGTTGAAGCCGGCGTTCGGCTCGGTCGGGATGAAGACGCGGAAATCCCTGGAGCCGTTCTCCACCTCGAACCAGAAGCCCCGGATCTCCGCGCCGTTGGCGTCCGTCAGCGTGCCGGTTCCGCGTCTGGAGCCGTCGATCTCGGTATAGGTGAATTCCGGGATCGGCTCATAGGAGCTGGAGAGGACCTGCGTGAACCCGGTGAAGACGAAGGTCTGGTCGCCGCCCGGGTCCGCGCTGGTCCGGTTGAGGTTGTTGTCAGCGTCTCCGTCAGTGACGGTTACGGTCACCTCATCCCAGATGATGCGGCGGGCGGACGAGCCCCCGGTCTCCACCACGACCGCATTCGTGAACGTGTAGCTCGCCATCAGTCCCTACCGCGCGCCTGATCCCACTTGAGCCGGATACCATATATCCCGGAAAAACATAACGCTGCGCGAACGGGGCGGTTCTGTGGCGGGTTATGCGGCCGGTTCTGCGGCGGCGGCGGGGCGGCGCGCCGGCATTTTCCCCTCGCGCGGCAGAAACCGCTCTGATAAGCAAGCGCCGGTTTTCCGGGGCGGGCTGCGGCCTGCGCCGGAATGCGGGCGTGGCGAAACTGGCAGACGCACCAGATTTAGGTTCTGGCGCCGCAAGGCGTGGGGGTTCAAGTCCCTCCGCCCGCACCAGAGGCCGCTTCTCCCCGGCTGAACGAACGGGCGGAACGAATGGCGCGCGAGGGCGCGGAAGGATGAGGACGACATGCAGGTGACCGAGACGCTGGCCGATGGCCTCAAGCGCGAATATGCGATGACCGTGCCGGCGGCGGCTCTGGCCGAGAAGATGGAGGCGAAGCTCGACGCCGTGCGCGCCGACTTCCAGATGAAGGGCTTCCGCAAGGGCAAGGCGCCGAAGGCGCTCCTGAAGAAGATGTTCGCGAAGAACCTCATGGGCGAAGTGCTCGACGAGGCGGTGAACGAGGCGATGCGCAAGCATTTCGACGAGACCGGGCACCTCCCCTCGCAGCAGCCCGAGATCGCCGTGACGAACGAGAAGTTCGACGAGGGCGACGATCTCACCGTCACCGTGAAATACGAGCGCCTGCCGGATGTGCCGGAGGCGGATTTCGCGGCGCTCGAGCTCACGCGGCTCGCCGCGAAGCCGACCGAGGAGGAGATCGCCGAGGCGCTCTCCAAGCTCGCGGAGCAGGCCGAGAATTTCGAGCCGAAGGAGGGCGCGGCGGAGACCGGCGACCAGATCACCTTCGATTTCGAGGGCCGGGTGGACGGCGAGCTCTTCGAGGGCGGGGCGGCGGAGGATTTCGCGCTCGTGCTCGGCTCCGGCCAGTTCATCCCCGGCTTCGAGGACCAGCTCACGGGCGTTTCCGCGGGCGAGGAGAAGGATGTCGAGGTCACCTTCCCCGAGGCTTACGGGGTGAAGGAGCTGGCCGGCAAGCCGGCGGTTTTCGCCTGCAAGGTCAAGGCGGTGGCGAAGCCGGTTCCCGCGAAGGTGGATGACGAGCTGGCCAAGAAGTTCGGGATCGAGGATCTCGCGACGCTCCGCCAGCAGATGACCGAGCGGCTCGAGGAAGAGTACAAGGGCGCGGCGCGCCAGGTGCTGAAGCGCGAGCTTCTCGACAAGCTCGACGCGGCGGTCGCCTTCGACCTGCCGCAGGGGCTCGTCACGGCGGAGGCGAATTCCATCGCCCACCAGCTCTGGCACGAGGAAAACCCGGATCATCAGGGCCACGACCATCCGGAGATCGAGCCGAAGGAGGAGCATCTGAAGCTCGCGGAGCGGCGCGTGCGGCTCGGGCTGCTGCTCGCCGAGATCGGCAAGAAGGCGAAGGTCGAGGTCACCGAGGGCGAGCTGAATCAGGCGATCTTCCGCCAGGCGCAGCGGATGCCGGGGCAGGAGCGCGCCTTCTTCGAATATGTGCGCCAGAACCCGCAGATGATGCAGCAGATGCGCGCGCCGATCTTCGAGGACAAGGTCGTCGACTACGTGATCGAGCTGGCGAGCGTGACCGACAAGGAGGTCACCAAGGCCGAGCTCGAGGCGGCCATCGAGGCGCTCGACGCCGAGTGAGGGCGGGCGCGGCGGGCTTCAGCGCCCGCCGCGCTCCCACCGGACGCGGATGCGCCGAACGGCCCACCAGACGGCGCCGATGACCGGCACGGCGAGCGCCGCGGTCGCGGTTTCCTTCGAGACGCCGAAACGCGCGGCGATGGGCCCGACAAGCGCGGCGGCGAGGCCGAGCGCGTAATAGCTGATCGCGACGACGGAAAGCCCCTCCACCGTCTGCTGCAGGCGGAGCTGAAGGTCGGCCCGCTTGTCCATCGATTCGAGAAGGCGCTGGTTCTGCGCCTCCACCGCGACGTTGACGCGGGTGGAGAGGAGCGCGGAGGCGCGGGCGAGCCGGCCCGAAAGCTCGTGGAGGCGCCGCTCGGCGGAGCGGCAGGTGCGCATCGCCGGGTCGAACCGGCGCTTCATGAACTCGGAATAAAGCTGGCGGCCGGCCATCCGCTCCTCGCGGAGGGCCGAAATCCGGTCGTTCACGATGGCCTCGTAGGCGCCGGCGGCGCCGAAGCGGTAGGCCGTCTCGGTCGAGAGGCGCTCGACCTCGGCGGAGAGGCGGGTGAGCTGGTCCAGCGTCTCCCGCGCCTCCTCGGCGCCCTCCGTCGCCTGCCGGGCGAGGAGGACGAGCTTGTCGTCCAGCTCCGTCACGCGCTTCGCCACGCGGCGGGCGACGGGCAGGGTGAGGAGGGCGAAGGACTTGTAGCTCTCGATCTCCAGCAGGCGCTGCACGATCCGGCCGAGGCGGCGCGGGCCCACGCCGTCCACCGCCACGACGGCGATGCGGGCGAACCCGTCCTCATGCAGGCGGAAATCGGAGGCGACGAGCGCCTCCCCGTCCACCACGAAGGCGGTGGCGAGGCTTTCGGAGACGAAATGGCGGTGCAGCCGGTCGCTGTAGATGCCGACCGATTCCTCCGCGCTCCCCGCCTGTTCGACCCTGACCTGGGCGGCGGCGATGACGCGGCCGTCGATCTGGGTCAGCCAGTCCTCCGGGAAATGGGAGAGGGGATCGCCCGAGAAGGGCTCGTCGGGGATGTCCGGCAGGAAGAGCGTGTAGGCGACGAACTCGGTATGCGCCTCCCACTTCATGTGGTAGCGGCCAAGCTCCCCGGAATAGAAGGCGGCGTCCGGCGCGGGATGCTGGCCGCCGAACCTGTCTATCAGCGAGGTGAGGAGCGCCCGGTCCGTCGCCTGGTCGCGCCGGTCCGCTTCCTCCGGCCGGATGGCGAGATAGATCGCGCCGCAGGGGGCCCTGAGCGACGGGAAGGGGCGCGAATGAAGCTCGTTGGAGAGCTGATAGCGCTCCGGGTCGTGCATCAGGCGCTTGAGCGGCATGCGGGAATCCGGGGTGGCGTCTTTCATGGGGTGGAATGTAGCGCCGGGCGCCGCAATGCAAAATGCGACATCGGCGTTTCTTCCCGACCTGCCGGCTTTTCGCCGCCCCGCGGCCATGCGAAGGAGCCGGGATGAGCGGAAGGCGCAGGCGGGTTCTGGTGGCGGGCGGCGGGGTCGGCGGGCTCGCCGCGGCGCTGGCGCTTCATCGCGCGGGCTGGGAGGCGCAGGTCTTCGAGCGGGCGGGGGAGATCGGGGAGGTCGGCGCCGGGCTCCAGCTCGGCGCGAACGGCTGGCGGGCGCTTTTCGCGCTCGGGGTTGCGGAGCGGGTCGAGGCCGGGGCCTTCGCGGCGCCGGCGATCGAGATGCGGCGGGGCAGGGGCGGCGCGCTCCTCGCCGCCGTGCCGCTCGGCGCGCGCTGGGGCGCGCCGCATCTCTGCGTCCATCGGGCCGATCTTGTGGCGGCGCTGCTCGCCGCGCTGCCGCAGGGCGCGGTCAGGACCGGGGCGGAGGCTTCGGGATACGAGACGGGGCCGGGCGGCGCCGCGCTCCGCCTCGCCTCCGGCGAGACTGTGGAGGGCGACCTCGTGATCGGGGCGGACGGGCTCCGCTCCCGCATCCGGGAGGCGATGCTGGGGCCGGAGGCGCCGCGCTTCACCGGCTTCGTCGCCTGGCGGGCGACGGTTCCGGCGGAGGCCGCGCCGGGCGCGCCGCGATGCGTCACGGCCTGGACCGGGGCGGGGCGGCACGCCGTCACCTATCCGCTCCGGGGCGGGAGGCTGCTGAATTTCGTCGGCCTCGTGCGGGAGGACTGGCGGAATGAGGGCTGGACGGAGCCCGGCGACCCGGCGGCGCTCCGCGCGCTCTTCCCCGGCTGGGCGCCGCCGCTCGCGCGCCTTCTCGAAGCGGTCGAGGCGCCGTTCCGCTGGGCGCTGTTCGACCGGCCGCCGCTGCCGCGCTGGTCGGACGGCGCGGCGCTTCTCCTCGGGGACGCGGCGCATCCGATGCTGCCCTCCCTCGCGCAGGGCGCGGCGCAGGCGCTGGAGGACGCGGTCGCGCTCGCCGCCCGGCTCGACGGGGCGACGGAGATTCCGGCCGCGCTCCGCGCCCATTTCGCCGCGCGGATCGGGCGGGTCAGCCGGGTTCAGGCGGAGGCGCGGGCCAACCTCGCGCGGTTTCACCGGGACGACCCCGTGACGCGGCTCGGGATCAGGGCGGTCCACCGGCTCGCGCCGGGCTGGTTCGCGCGGCGGCTGGACTGGCTCTACGCCGGGCCGGGCGGAGGCCGTCATCATTGACATGGCCGGGCGGAAGCGCGGCGCTCCCCCACGCCCCTGGCCCGTGCGTCCGGCGCGGGAAGCGGCCTCGTTCCTGCATGGGAGGCCGCGGCCCTTCGCGCGCCGTTCGCAAGTCGGCCGGCCTCACCGGCGCGCTGCGTCTCCGTCAGATCGGCCCTCGCCTCAATCCTCGGCCATCGCCAGCCGCTCCTCCCGCGACTTGAGCGGAAGCGGCTTCGCGAGCGGAGCGGGCAGGGTCGCCGCGAGGCGCGCGCGGAGCCCGGCCCGCGCGACGCGCCCGAGCAAGGGCGCGGCGAGGAGGTTCCGCCGCTCGAACGGGTCGGCGTCATGGTCGTACAGCTCCTCCCCGCCCTTCCAGTAGCGGGTGAAGCGGTGCCGCCGCGTGCGCGCCGTGACGGCCAGAAGGTCCTTCCCCTTCGGCGGCGGAAAGAGGCCCCAGACGGCGCACGCCGCAGCATCGCCGTCTTCCGGCCCGCCGGCGAGGAGGGCGGAAAGGTCCCTCCCGTCCGTCTCCTGCTTCGGGCGGGCGCCGGCGAGGGCGAGGAGGGTGGGGAAAAGGTCCATGTTCGTCGCGGGCTGGCCGAGTCTTCGCGGGACGATCCCCGGCCCCGCGACCATCATCGGGATGCGCAGCGCCCGCTCCCAGAGCGTGAACTTGGTGAAGGCCAGCTTCTCCCCCACCTGGTAGCCGTGGTCGGACCAGAGGACGATGGTCGTGGAGTCCATGAGGCCCTGATCCTCCAGCCGGTCCAGCAGGCGGCCGACCAGCCAGTCCGCATAGCTGATCGAGGCGAGATAGGCGCGGAGGAAGGCGTTATAGTCCCGCCCGCGATGGATCTTCTGCCCGATGGGGCGGATGATGAAGCGCCGCGCCTCGGCGGGGACGGAAGCAAGCTCCCGCTCGTCCTCCATGTCGAAGGGCCCGGGCATGCCGGGCGGCAGCGCGACTTCCTCCGGATAGAGGTCGAAGAAGCGCTGCGGCACGATGCAGGGCAGATGCGGGCGGAAGAGGCCGAGCGCCCAGAAGCGGCCGTCCGCCCCGCGCGTCATCTCGGCGACGATCCGCTCCGCGTTCAGCTCGTCATATTGCGGCTCGTCGCTCTCGGCGGGGCCGTAATCCATGTTCGGGCCGAATTCGCCCGCGCGGGCGAGCGCGCTCGTGGGCGGATGCCGGCGGCGGCCGGCGACGAAGTAATCGTCCCATTCGTCCGGGTCGATCCCCGCCTCTGCGAGATGGAAGATCTTGCCGGCGCCGATCGTGGCGAAGCCCGCATCCCGCATGTGCCCGACGATCGAGAGCCGCTGGCCGGTCTTGTGAACCATGCGCCAGTCATGGCCGTTGGCGTAGATTCCCGTCCTCCACGGCGCCTGGCCGAAGAGCGCCGCGGCGCGGGCCGGTGAGCAGGCGGGCGCGGTGGCGTAGGCGCGTTCGAAAACGGCGGAGCGGGCGGCGAGCCGCGCGATGTTCGGCGTCCTCACCTCGGGGTGGCCGCCGAGCGGCTCGATGAAATCGTTCAGGTCCTCGATGGAGAGGAAAAGGAAGTTCATGCGCTTCTCCGCCGGGCCGGGCGCGCCCGCCCCGGTCGTTACATCGCCCCGACGCGTCTTGCCAAGCGTCGGCGGCGCTACTTCTTCTTCGTGCCGACCGGAGTCGCCGAGGCGTTCGCGAAGCCGGCCACGGCGGGCGCGGGCTTCTTCTCCTGCTTCGGTTTCTTGATTTCCTTGTTGCTGCGCTTCTGGCCCTTGGCCATGTGATGTTCCCGGAGGTTGAACGCGCCGGCCGGCATGTTCGCCCGCCGCATCGCCGCCGTGCAGCATCCGCCCGGCGCGCGGGCGATACAAGCGGTTTCTCGCCGTCGCGGCATGACATCGCCGCGCGCGCCGTCTATACTCCGGGGGCAAGAACAACGGCGGCGGGCAGATGGCGGAAAACGAAGGCGCGGGCGAAAGCTACGGCGCGGATTCGATTAAGGTTCTCAAGGGGCTGGAGGCTGTCCGGAAGCGCCCCGGCATGTATATCGGGGATACGGACGACGGCTCCGGCCTGCACCACATGGTCTATGAGGTCGTCGACAACGGGATCGACGAGGCGCTGGCCGGCCATTGCGACACGGTGAGAGTGACGCTCTACGCCGACGGCTCCGTCGGCGTGACGGACAATGGCCGCGGCATCCCGACCGACATCCATGCCGAGGAGGGCGTCTCCGCCGCCGAGGTCATCATGACCCAGCTCCATGCGGGGGGGAAGTTCGACTCGAATTCCTACAAGGTTTCCGGGGGTTTGCACGGCGTCGGCGTCTCCGTCGTCAACGCGCTCTCGACCTGGCTCGACCTTCGCATCTGGCGGAACGGCAAGGAGCACTACGCCCGGTTCGAGGGCGGGTTCACGGTCAAGCCGCTCACGGTGGTCGGCCCGGCGAACGGGCGGAAGGGGACGGAGGTGCGCTTCCTCGCCTCGCCCGAGACCTTCACCAACATCGAATACAGCTTCAAGACGCTGGAGCACCGGCTGCGGGAGCTCGCCTTCCTCAATTCCGGCGTGCGGATCACGCTGCGCGACGAGCGCTCGGCCGAGCCGGTCGAGGAGACGATGCTCTATGAGGGCGGGGTGCGGGAGTTCGTGAAATATCTCGACCGCTCGAAAAGCCCCCTCATCCGCGAGCCGATCTATGTGAACGGGGAGCGGGACGGGATCGGCGTCGAGGTCGCGATGTGGTGGAACGACAGCTACCACGAGAACGTGCTGCCCTTCACCAACAACATCCCCCAGCGGGACGGCGGCACGCATCTCGCCGGCTTCCGCGGCGCGCTGACGCGCACGATCAACGCCTATGCGACGGCGGCGCTTTCCAAGAAGGACAAGGTGACGCTCTCGGGCGACGACGCGCGGGAGGGGCTGACCTGCGTGCTTTCGGTGAAGGTGCCGGACCCGAAATTCTCCTCCCAGACGAAGGACAAGCTCGTCTCATCCGAGGTGCGGCCCGCGGTCGAGAACCTGATGAACGAGAAGCTGGCCGAATGGTTCGAGGAGAATCCGGCGGAGGCGAAGATCGTCGTCGGCAAGATCGTCGAGGCCGCGCTGGCGCGGGAGGCGGCGCGGAAGGCGCGGGAGCTGACGCGGCGGAAATCGGCGGTGGACGTCGCCTTCCTCGCCGGCAAGCTGAAGGATTGCTCGGAGAAGGACGCCTCCAAGACGGAGCTCTTCCTCGTCGAGGGCGACAGCGCGGGCGGCTCCGCGACGCAAGGGCGGGACCGGGGGACGCAGGCGGTGCTGCCGCTTCGCGGCAAGATCCTGAACGTGGAGCGGGCGCGGTTCGACCGGATGCTCGGCAGCCAGGAGATCGGCAACCTCGTCATGGCGCTCGGCTGCGGGATCGGGCGGGACGAGTTCGATATCTCGAAGCTCCGCTACCACAAGATCGTGCTGATGACGGATGCGGACGTGGACGGCGCGCATATCCGCACGCTGCTGCTGACCTTCTTCTACCGGCAGATGCCGGAGCTGATCGAGGGCGGATATCTCTATATCGCGCAGCCGCCGCTCTATAAGGTCGGGCGCGGGCGCTCCGAGGTTTATCTGAAGGATCAGAAGGCCTTGGAGGATTATCTTATCTCCGAGGGCCTGGAAGGCGTCAGCCTTCGGCTCGCCTCCGGCGCGCAGATCGGGGGGGAGGACCTGCGGCGCGTGGTGGAGGAGGCGCGGGCGGCGCGCGGCATCCTGAACTCCTTCCCGACGCATCTGCCGCGCTTCGTGCTCGAACAGGCGGCCATCGCCGCCGTGTTTCGCCGCCGGCCTCGGGAGGAGGCGGAGGCCGGATGGTCCGGCCAGCTCCTTCGGCTCCCCGCGGGCGAGGCGGCGGCGCTTGTCGCCCGACGGCTCGACTCCATCGCGCCCGAGACCGAACAGGGCTGGACGGGCCGGGCCGCGCAGGATGGCGGCATGATCTTCGAGCGCACCGTGCGCGGCGTGACGGAGACGCGGGTGATCGACGCCGCGGCCTGCCAGTCCGTCGAGGCGCGGCGGCTCGCGGCGCTGGAGGAGAGCCTGCACGAGATCTATGACCGCGCGGCGGTGCTGGAGCGGAAGGACCGTTCCTCCCCCGTTCGCGGGCCGCTGGAGCTGCTGGACCTTATCCTGGCCGAAGGGGAGAAGGGGCTCAGCCTCCAGCGCTACAAGGGCCTCGGGGAGATGAATCCGGACCAGCTCTGGGAGACGACGCTGGACCCGAACGCGCGCACGCTCCTCCAGGTGCGGGTCGATCATATCGACGAGGCGAACGAGATCTTCACGACGCTGATGGGCGACGTGGTGGAGCCGCGGCGGAAGTTCATCCAGGACAATGCGCTGAGCGTGGTGAATCTGGACGTATAGCGGCAATCGCTCGGCCCCGGACCAGATCCGGGGCCTCGCAGAGGGGAGCGCCCATTCCTTCGAGGCCCCGGCTCGAGGCCGGGGCTGCGCGTCTTGCGCTTCAGCCCGCCTTCCGCGCCAGCGCCAGCGCCTCGCGCAGCGCCTCCCGGTCCCCGACATGGTTGGCGAGGATGAGGACGAGGCGGGCGTTCATCGCGCCGCTCTCGGCCTCGGACAGCCCTTTGTGCGCGGCGAGGAGTTCGGCGTAGAAGCCGTCATGGTCTTGCAGGTTCGGCGCGGTGACGAGGGCGGCCATGTCAGAGCCCCTTCGCGGCGGCGAGGGCGGCGGCGCAATCCTCCGCCGCGGGGGCGAGCCAGCGGGCGGCGACGTGCTGGTCCGGGCGGATCAGATAGACCGCCGCCGCCGCCGCACCGAGATAGCGGCGGCGGAGCCATTCGTCGGCGGCGAGCCTGATCGCCGTCGCGCCCTCGATCTCAGGCGGGTCGCAATCCAGCCCGAGCAGGGTGAAGCCGCCGCCGAGGCGCGAGAGCAGCCAGCCGTTCCCGACCGGCGCATCCGGGCAGGGGCGGCCCGGCGCCGTTGCGGCCGGAAGCGCGGGCTCGTCCGGCCCGAGAAAGCGCGAGGGCGGATAGGCGCAGGGGAGGGAGAGCCGGCCGGAATTCACCATCCCCCGCGCGAAGGGCGCATGGGCGGCGAGGGCGAGCACGGCGTCCCGGAATGTCCGCTCGACGCCCGGAGCCGGGGTCATGAACTTCGTCGCGCGGGTCGAGTTGAGGATGTTCTCGTCGGCCCCGCAGCGGCGCTCCGCATCGTAGCTTTCGATCAGCGCCTCGCCGGCCTCCCCGTTCAGGACGGCGGCGAGCTTCCAGCCGAGATTGTCCACGTCCTGCAGGCCGCCATTGCCGCCCCGCGCCCCGAAGGGCGAAACGACATGCGCGCTGTCCCCCACGAAGACGACGCGGCCATGCGCGAAGCGCTCAAGCCGCCGGCACTGGAAGGTGTAGACCGACACCCAGTCGAGCGTGAAGGGCCGGCCCTCCACCACCTTCTCGATCCGGGGGATGACCTTTTCCGGCTTCTTCTCCTCCTCCGGGTCGGCGTCCCATCCGAGCTGGAGGTCGATGCGATAGATGTCGTCCGGCTGCTTGTGGAGGAGGGCGGACTGGCCGGGATGGAAGGTCGGCTCGAACCAGAACCAGCGCTCCGCGGGAAACTCCGCCTTCATCACGATGTCGGCGATGAGGAACCGCTCCTCGAACAGCTCCCCCGCGAAATCCAGCCCCATGATGCGGCGGATCGGGCTCCCGGCGCCGTCGCAGGCGAGGAGCCAGTCCGCCTCGATCCGGTAGGGGCCTTCCGGGGTCTCGACCGTCGCGACGGCATGGTCTTCGAAGCGCTCCACGGCGGTGACGCGGTTGCGGAAGCGGAGGTCGATGAGATCGGGGAAATCCCGGCAGCGCTCCACGAGGTATTGCTCGACGTAATATTGCTGCAGGTTGATGAAGGCGGGCATCTTGTGCCCGTCCTCCGGCAGAAGGTCGAAGCGGAACACCTCCTCGTCCCGGTGGCGGGTGCGGCCGATCTTCCACGTCACGCCCTTGGCGACCATGCGCTCGCCCACGCCCAGCCGGTCAAGAATCTCCAGGCTGCGCTTCGCCCAGCAGATCGCGCGGGAGCCGACGGAGACGACGTTGTTGTCGTCCAGCACGACGGAAGGAACGCCCCGGAGCGCGAGATCGACGGCGAGCGCGAGGCCGATCGGCCCGGCCCCGACGATGACGGCGGGCTTCCGCCCTTCCGTCATTCCACGGAGCGGCGGCGGCGTCACATAGGGGAATTCCTCATAGTCGTAGGGCATGGCGGCGTGTCATCTTCCAGTTGATCGGCCGCAAAAATGCGGCAGGATCGAGCTTGTGGGGAGAGTGTCGGAGTATCGTTGCATTTGCAATGAAAAATACGGAACGAAACCGTCGCAACGCCGTCACGGAGCGATGCTAACCGCCGGAGCCAAGCGCGGAATCGCGCCTTCGACCGAGGCCCACCACCCAGGGAGAACCCGATGAAAGACCACAATCTCAGCTTCGACGCCTATGATGAGCTGGTGAATCCGAAACCCGAGACCTGCGAGTTCGACGCGGTGGTGGAGCGCGCGCTCTCCCGCCGCGGCTTCCTCGGCGGCGTGCTGGCGTTCGGCGGCGCGGCGATGATCGGCGGGGGCCTCGCGCCCAAGGCGCAGGCCGCGGCGAACCGGTTCGCCTTCGAGCGCGTGCCGACCAGCACGGCCGACGCGCTCATCGTGCCCGAAGGCTACAAGGCCGACGTGCTGATCAGCTGGGGCGACCCGATCACCTCCGACGCGCCGGAATTCGACCATGAGACGCGCGGCACGGCCGAGAGCCAGAAGGTCACCTTCGGCGACAATATCGACGGCATGCATGTCTTCCAGTCGGGCGAGCATGTGATCCTCGCCGCGAACAACGAGTACACGAATATCGAGATCCTCTGGGGCAACCGGCCCGAGGGCAAGCCGGCGAGTGACGACGACATCTGGAAGGGCATGTACGCCCACGGCCTTTCGTTCGTGGAGATCGCCTTCGACGGCGAGCGCTGGTCGGTGGTGAAGGACAGCCCCTTCAACCGGCGCGTCACGCCCGCGACGGAGATGGAGATCACCGGCCCCGCCGCCGGCCACGACTGGCTGAAGACCGCCGCCGACCCGACCGGGACGAAGAGCCTCGGCACCTGGAACAATTGCGGCTCCTCGATGACGCCGTGGGGCACCTACCTGACCTGCGAGGAGAACTTCAACGGCTACTTCTCCGCCGCCGACGAGGCGCATGAGCCGGATGCGGGGCTGAAGCGCTATGGCGTCTCGGCGAAGGACTGGGGCTATGGCTGGGCCAAGGTGGACGAGCGGTTCGACATCTCCAAGCATCCGACCGAGCCGAACCGCGCGGGATGGATCGTCGAGGTCGATCCGGCCGATCCGGCGGCGACGCCGAAGAAGCGGACGGCGTTGGGCCGCATGAAGCACGAGAATGCGGAGACGGTGCTGAGCCGCGCCGGCCGCGTCGTCACCTATCTCGGCGATGACGAGCGGGGCGAGTATCTCTATCGCTATGTCTCCAACGGCGTCTATGCGCCGGGGGCGGACACCGACGCGCTGATGAACGAGGGCGTGCTCTACGCCGCGAAGTTCAACGACGACGGGACGGGGACCTGGCTCGCGCTCACGCCGGAGACGACGGGGATGCCCTCCCTCGCGGAGGTGCTGATCCACGCCCGCTACGCCGGCGACAAGGTCGGCGCGACGACGATGGACCGGCCGGAATGGGTCGCCTCCAACCCGAGGGCGCCCGAGGTCTATGTCGCGCTCACCAACAACCGGAACCGCGGCGAGAAGGCCAATGCCGGCGGCGTCGAGCAGACGGTTGGCGGGCCCAACCCGCGCGCGAAGAACAATTACGGGCAGGTCGTCCGGCTCTTCCCGGCCGACGGCGACCATGCGGCGGAAGGGTTCCGCTGGGACCTCTTCGTGATGGCGGGCAACCCGACCGTCCACAGCGACGCCTATGCCGGCTCGGCCAATGTCACGGCCGACAACATGTTCAACTCGCCCGACGGCCTCGCCTTCGATTCGACCGGCCTGCTCTGGATCCAGACGGACGGGAACTACAAGAACGAGGGCGACTTCGCCGGCCACGGCAACAACCAGATGCTCGCCGCCGACCCGGCGACGGGCGAGATCCGGCGCTTCCTCACCGGGCCGAACGGCTGCGAGATCACCGGCCTTACCTGGAGCCCGGACCGGCGGACGATGTTCGTCGGCGTCCAGCATCCGGGCGAGGAGGGCAGCGTCAGCACCTGGCCGGGCGGCCCGGGGACGACGCCGCGCTCCGCGATCGTCGCGGTGACGCGGACGGACGGCGCGCTGGTCGGCTGACCGGCCCGTGAATGCGGGAAGGGCGGCCTTCGGGCCGCCCTTTTCATTTCCCCCGCCAGAGCTTCCTGCCGGAGGAGATGACGAGGAAGAGGCCGAGCCCGCCGCCTATGCCCACGATCTCCAGCATCGCCGGGCCGCCGGTAAAACCGTGGATCGAGAGGCCGACCCCGACTCCGCCAAGGATGACGAGGCCGGCGGCGACGCGGAACCAGTGCTCGCCGCGGGAGGGGCCGTATTTTTCGCTCATGGGGGGAGAGTAGGGCGGGCCCGCGGGGCGGTCAAAGCCGGGATTTCCATGGAAATCGGGCTTGGGGCGTAGAAATCGTTGGGGAATTGAAAATTTCGAAATTTTTGGGCCTAGAGGGCGAGCGCGCGGCGCGCGGATTCCGTTCGCCCGTATTCGAGGAAGAAATCGTCGAGCTGCGGCGGGGGGACGGGCGTTCCGGCCAGCATGGCGTGCGCCTGACCGCGGTGATGGACGTCATGCAGCATGAGATGGAGGAGGAGCGCGTCGACCCTCTCCTCCACGCGGCCCCGCTCGCCGCGATCCGTGACAACGCGGCGGGCGAGGTCCGGCTCCGTCAGCCCGTCGCAGAATGCAATGAGCCGCATGTCCGCCGCCTCCTGCGCCGCGGCGAGCGAGGCCACGCGCTCGAAGGTCGACTCCGGATCGAACACGGCGCGCCCGCGCCCGCCTTCCTCCAGCGCGTCGAGATAATAGAGATCGACGGCGAGGATGTGTTCCAGCGTCAGTCGGATCGAGGGGAAGAAGTTGACGCCCGGCGCAGACCATGCCGCCCCGAGCCTCGCCACGGCGCCGTGAAGCTCCGCATTGGCGTAGCGGTTGTTGCGGGCCATGAGGCGAAGGGCGGGGAGGAGGCTCACCCCTGAAGCGCCTCCCACATCGCGATGTCGCGTTCGGCGGTCCAGATGCGCGGGGTCTCGATGCCCCTCGCCTCGTCGAAGGCGCGGGCGACGTTGAAGGGGAGGCAGTGCTCGTAGATCGCGTAATCCTTGAACTTCGGGTCGCAAGCCTCTCTGACGGCGTCCCAGGCGTCCTTCAGCGTGCCGCCCTTGGCGGCGACGCGGGCGGCGGGGCGGTAGGTGCTTTCGACGAAGTCGCGGGTGGAGGCGAGGGCGGCGTCCACCATCTCCCGCCCCATCAGCGCCGCGCCGCGGCCCGGCGCGATGGCTTCCGGGTCGAACCATTTCACGGCGTCGAGCGTGTCTCCCCAGTCGGCGAAATGGCCGTCTCCGCAATAACATGCGGAGTGATATTCGACGATGTCGCCGGTGAACATGACGCCGGAATCCGGCACCCAGACGACCGCGTCCCCGGCGGTGTGGGCGCGGCCGAGATGCATGATCTCCACCTTCCGCTTGCCTAGATAAACCGTCATCCGGTCGGAGAAGGTCGTGGTCGGCCAGGTGAGGCCGGGGATGGATTCGTGGCCCTCGAAGAGCCGGGGGAAGCGCTGGAACTCGCTCGCCCAATCCTCCGCCCCGCGCTCCTCCACCATGCCGCGCGCCGCCTCGGACATGATGATCTCCCGCGCCTTGTAGGCGGAGGCGCCGAGGACGCGGACGGCGTGGTAATGGGTGAGGGTCACATGGGTGATGGGCTTGTCCGTCACCGAGCGAACCTTCTCGATCACCTTCTCGGCGAGGCGCGGGGTCGCCTGCGCCTCCACGATCATCACCGAATCGTCGCCGATGATGACGCCCGAGTTCGGATCGCCCTCGGCGGTGAAGGCCCAGAGGCCCTCCCCGATCTCGTCAAAGCTGATCTTCTTCTCCGTCAGGTCGCCCTGCGATGCGAAGGCCTTCGCCATGTCCGTTTCCTCCCGGTCTCAGCGCCTTCCTAGCGCGAAGATCGGGCGGATGGAAACAGGGCGCGCGGGGGAGAGGCCGGCCCCGGCGCGAGCGGAGTGATGAGGGCCGCGGCCTCCCTCGGGAGGTCGCCTTGGAGCGATTGGTCGGCGTGGTTTATGGCGTCAGGAACTCTGACGGTTGTGCTGATTGCGACGTCGCGATGCGGCCTCCCTGGGGGGAGGGAGGCCGCGGCCCGGGCTGGTCGCCCGGGCCAAGGGATGTGGGGGAGCGCGGCGCTTGCGCCCGGCCTCGTTCTGCCGCCTCACCAGCCCTCGCCATAGCGGACGCGCTCGGGTCCGGTCCCGACCGGGCTTTGCTGGCGGCCGGTGTGGGGACCGGAGGCGGCGGCGCGGGGGGCCTTTTCGATCCTCACGCGGAGGTCATACCAGGCGGCCTGCCCGGTGACAGGGTCGGAATTCGCCCAGCGCATCCCGTCCCCCTTCGGGGGCAGAAGTTCGTGGATCAGGTGGTTGAGAAGAAAGCCCTTTTCCGTCTCGTCCGCCCCTTCGTTCAGCGCCCAGGCGCCGCGGCGCTTGCCGATGGCGTTCCATGTCCAGACCGTTTTCGGGTTCAGCGCCTCCATGAGCGCGACGGGGACGTGGATGCGCCCATGGGCGGAGGTCAGATACGCCCAGTCCCCTTCCTCGAAGCCGTGTTCGCGCCAGACATCGCCCGGCACATAGAGCGGGTTATGCCCGTGGATCTGGCGGAGCCAGGCGTTCTGCGAACCCCAGGAGTGATACATCGCCATCGGGCGCTGCGTGAGCGCGTGGAGCGGGAAGTCGCCCTCCGCCACCGCCCGCTCCTCGAAGGGGCGGAGCCAGACGGGGAGTGGATCGAACGCCTCCGCGATGCGGGCGCGGAGATGCTCGGGCGGCTGGACCGCGCCCTTGCCCTCGGCGGCGAGCTGGAATTTCCGCATCGGCTCCAGATAGAGGTTGAAGAGATAGGGCTGGATCTTGTCGAAGAAGCCCGTCTCCACCGCCCAGTCCTGATAGGCGGCGTTCCACGGCTTGAAGAAGCGCGCCTCGTCGGGGACATGGCGCGTCCAGAAGCCGCCGTTTTCGATGTAGCGCTCGATCTGCTTCGGGTTGGGCTCGCCGCGGCCCTCGCCCGAACCGTCCTCGTTGCGCCAGCCGGCGAGGGGGCCGACGCCCGGGCGGCGCTGGTGGTTCACCATGTAGTCGGCGTAGTCGCGATAGCGGCGCGCGCCCTCCGGCGTCACGAGGCCGGGGAGGCCGAGCTTCACGCCGAGGTCGATGAGGGCGGACTGGAAGCCCCGCACGTCCCGATCCGGCTCGAAGACGGGCCAGCGGATCGCGTCCGCCGCCGCGTCGGGCTCGCAGATCGGGCGGTCGAGCAGGCTGATGCAGTCATGCCGTTCGAGATAGGTCGTGTCGGGCAGGACGAGATCGGCAAAGGCGACGGTCTCGGACGAGTAGCTGTCCGCCACGATGATCTTCGGGATCGTGTAGGAGCCGTCCGGCTCCTTCCGGGTCAGCATCTCCATGGTCTCCGCCGTGTTCATGGAGGAGTTCCAGGCCATGTTCGCCATGTAGAGGAACAGCGCCTCGATCCGGTACGGGTCCTTCGCCGCGGCGTTGGAGATGACCATGTGCATGAGGCCGTGGGCCGAGAACGGATGCTCCCAGGTGAAGGCCTTGTCGATGCGTTTCGCGCGGCCCTCGGCGTCTATCGCGAGGTCCTCGGGCCCGCGGGGATAGCCGAGATGCGGCCCGTCCAGCGCGGCGCCGGGCGTGACCTTGTGATGCGGGGGCGGGTGCGCCTCGAAGGGCTTGGGGTAGGGCGGCTTGAAGCGCATGCCGCCCGGGCATTCCACCGAGCCGAGGAGAATCTGCAGGAGGTGCAGCGCGCGGCAGGTCTGGAAGCCGTTGGAATGGGCGGAGATTCCGCGCATGGCGTGGAAGGAGACGGGGCGACCGACCATGCGCTCGTGCCGCTCTCCCTTCCAGTCCGTCCACGGTTGTTCGATGACGATTTCTTCCTCGAAGGCGGCGCGGGCGAGTTCGGCGGCGAGGCGGCGGATCGTCTCCGCGCTCACGCCCGTCTCGGCGGCGACGGCCTCCGGCGCGTATTCGGGTTCGAGATATTTCCGCGCCAGAAGCTCGAAGACGGGGGTGCAGCGGCCGCCGTTCGGGCCGGGGAAGTCGCCCTTCATCGCGGGCTTCACGCCGGGCGCATCGAAGGGGACGGCCTCGCCGGCTTCCCGGCTCCAGACGAGAGGCTTTCCCGCCTCGTCCCGCATGAAGAGGCCGAAGCTGTCCGACGCCGGGTCCCGGTTCACGAGGAAGGGGGCGTTCGTGTAGCGGATGAGATAGTCGAGATCGACCTTCCCGGCCTTCAGCAGTTCCTGCACGATGGAGAGGATCAGGAGACCGTCCGTCCCCGGCGTGATGCCGATCCATTCGTCGGCGATGGCGTTGTAGCCGGTGCGGATCGGGTTCACGGCGATGACCTTGGCGCCCCGCGCCTTCAGCTTGCCGAGGCCGATCTTGATCGGGTTCGAATCGTGGTCCTCCGCCACGCCGAAGAGCATGAAGAGCTTCGTGCGCTCCCAGTCCGGCGAGCCGAATTCCCAGAAGGCGCCGCCCATCGTGTAGATGCCGGCGGCGGCCATGTTCACGGAGCAGAAGCCGCCATGCGCGGCGTAGTTCGGCGTGCCGAAAAGCTGCGCCCACCAGCCGGTGAAGGACTGGGACTGATCGCGCCCGGTGAAGAAGGCGAGCTTTTCCGGCGCCTGTTCGCGGATGGGGGCGAGCCAGGAGGCGGCGAGGTCCAGCGCCTCCTCCCACGTTATCTCCTCGAATTTCCCCTCGCCGCGCTCGCCGGTGCGGCGGAGGGGGGCGCGGAGGCGGGAGGGCGCGTAGTGCTGCATGATCCCGGCGGAGCCCTTGGCGCAGAGGACGCCGCGGTTCACCGGATGGTCCCGGTTGCCGTCGATATGGCGGATGCGGGGGACGCCTTCGGCGTCGGCCCGGATATGCACGTCGATCCCGCAGCGGCAGGCGCACATGTAGCAGGTCGTCTTGCGCACCTCGTCCGCCACGTGCGGGCTGAGGTCCAGATCTTTCGGGCTCATGTCGTCTCCTTCCCCGGGGCGGAGCCTAGAGAGGCGCGGGCGGGAATTCCACAGCGAAAGCGGGGGGAAAGGCTCACCAGAGCGCCCTCCCTGCGCCCCAGAGCGCGAGGCCGGCGATGAGCGCGAGGCAGAAGGGCCGGTACCAGAGCGCGAGGCGGGGCGTGAAGAGCCGGACGCCGACCAGGACGCCGAGCGCGCCGGGGACGGAGAGGACGAGCCCGCGCATGAGCGCCTCTCGGTCCATAAGGCCGAAGGCGAGGAGGATCGCGAGGCTCGTGGCGGAGCCGAGGACGAGGTAGATCACCATCGAGCCCCGCATCCGCCAAGCGGGCTGACCGCTCGACAGGATGTAGACGGCGACGACCATGCCGCCGATGCTCGCGAGGCCGGAGGCGACGCCCGAGAGGAGGCCGGTTCCGTAGAGGCCGGGGCGCGTCGCCATCGCGGGGATGCGGATGTTGGCGAGTTGCAGCGCGGCGAGCGCGGCGACGAGAAGGAGCGCGACGAGGCGGGAGGTTTCGGTCGAGACGCTGGTGGTGAGGAAGAGGCCGAGCGGCCAGCCCGCCGTGCCGCCGATGAAGAGGGGCAAGGCGACCTTCAGGTCCCCGTCGCGGAAGCCGCCCTTCATCAGGAGGAGATTCGCCGTCAGCTCCACGAACCAGAGCGCGGGGATGAGCTGGACGGGCGGAACGATGAGGGCCGCCGCGGCCATGGTGAGCGCGGAGAGGCCGAAGCCGGAGAAGCCGCGGACGATCCCGGCGAGGAGGACGATGAGGAGGAGCGTCAGCGCCTCGCCCTCGGGCAGGGCGAGCCAGGCGGCGAGTTGGGCGCTCATCGGGCGAGGAGGGCGGCGGCGCTGCGGGCGATTTCCGCCTCCTCCTCGGCCGGGACGATCCAGGCGGAGACGGGGGAGCCCGCCGCGTGGAGGCGCGGGCCGCCGGCTTCGTTCGCCGCCGCGTCCGCCGCGAGGCCAGCCCAGCCGAGCCCGGTCATGATCCGAGAGCGGATTGGGGCGGCCCGTTCCCCGATCCCGCCGGTGAAGGCGACGGCGTCGAGCCCGCCCATCGCGGCGATCATGGAGCCGGCGTGGCGGACGGCCCAGTAGCAGAAATGCTCGACGGCGAAGGCGGCTTCGGGCGAGGGGTCCGCCAGCAGCGCGCGCATGTCCCCCGTTCCGGCGAGGCCGCGGAGGCCGGCGCCGCCGTTGAGGAGCGCGCGGGCGGCGGGGACGCCGACGCGCTCCGCCAGCGTCAGCACCGCCTCCGGGTCGAGCGCGCCGGCGCGGCCGGCCATCGTCAGCCCGTCCAGCGGGGAATAGCCCATGGTGGTCGCCGCCGAGCGGCCTTCGAGAATGGCGCAAAGGCTCGCGCCGGCGCCGAGATGGCAGGCAAGGAGCCGGCGGGGGAGCGGCGCGCCGGAGAGGATGGGGAGGGCGCGGACGAGGCCGGAATAGGAAATCCCGTGGAAGCCGTAGCGCCTCAGCCCCGCCGTCTCCGGCCTCTCGGGCAGGGCGTAGCGGCGGGCGACTTCGGGGTTCGTCGCGTGAAAGGCGGTGTCGAAGACGGCGACATGGCGGGCGCCGGGCAAGGCGGCGGCGGCTGCGTCCAAAGCGGCGAGGGCGGGCGGGTTGTGGAGCGGGGCGAGGGGGGCGGCTCCCTCGATCAGCGCGCGGGTCGCGGCGTCGATCTCCGCCGCCGCGGTCAGGGAGGGGCCGCCGTGGACGATCCGGTGGGCGATTGCGGAGACGGGGGCGCCGCCGAGGGCGGCGAGGGCCTCCGCCACCGCCTCGGCATGGCTGCGCCCCTCTCCGAGCCCGGCGGCCTGCCCGCCCGCGACGCAGCGGAGGGCGGCGTCGAAGGCGGCGTATTTCAGGGAGGAGGAGCCGGCGTTGAGGACGAGGATGGTCATGACGTGCGGTCTCCGGACGACCGCCCCTCCCTCGTCGGGGCAATGCCCCGACCCTCCCTCCCCGCGGGAGGGAGGAAGCGCCTGTGGCGACTTTTTCGCCTCCCCTCTCCCCGCGGGAGAGGGGGTCGGGGCATTGCCCCGACGGGAGAGGGGCGCTCCGCCATATCGCTCACGCGGGATAGAGGGTTCGCGCCTCCGCGGCCCTCACGCCCCGGCCTGCGGCCGCATGTCCGCCGGGTCGATCCCGGCCACGCTCACCGGCTTCTTCATCGCGTCGCGGCGGAAGGGCTCGCCGAGTTCCTGGTTGAGGAGGACTTCGAGGAAGGTCGTCTTGCCCTCCTCCATCTGCGCCGTCACCGCCTTGTCGAGCGCGGCGCGGAGGTCGTCCATCGTCGAGACCTGGACGCCTTCGAGGCCGCAGGCCTTCGCGATGGCGGCGTAGCTCACGCGCTGGTCAAGCTCGGTGCCGACGAAATTGTCCTCGAACCAGAGGGTCGTGTTCCGCTTCTCTGCGCCCCACTGGTAGTTGCGGAAGATCACCATCGTGATCGGGGGCCATTCGCCGCGGCCGATGGCGGTCATCTCGTTCATCGAGATGCCGAAGGCGCCGTCCCCCGCGAAGCCGACGACGGGAACGCCCGGCTTGCCGATCTTCGCGCCGACGATGGCGGGGAGGCCGTAGCCGCAGGGGCCGAAGAGGCCGGGGGCGAGGTATTTCCGCCCCTCCTCGAAGGTCGGGTAGGCGTTGCCGATGGCGCAGTTGTTGCCGATGTCGGAGGAGATGATCGCCTCCTTCGGCAGGGCGGACTGGATCGCGCGCCAGGCCATGCGGGGGGACATCTTCTGCGGCTCGCGCACACGGGCGCGCTCGTTCCAGGTCGTGCCCGGATCGTCATCCTCGTGATCCATCGAGGTGAGGGCCTGCGCCCATGCGGATTTCGTCTGCGCGACGAGCGCCAGCCGGTCCGCGCGGCCCCGGTCGCCCGCGCCGGGGGCGAGGCGGGCGAGGAGGCCTTCGGCGACCTGCTTCGCGTCGCCGACGATGCCGACGGTGACGGGTTTGGTGAGCCCGATCCGGTCCGGGTTGAGATCAACCTGGATGATCTTCGCCGTCTTGGGCCAGTAGTCGATCCCGTAGCCGGGCAGGGTCGAGAACGGGTTGAGCCTTGTGCCGAGGCAGAGGACGACATCGGCCTTCGCGATCAGCTCCATCGCCGCCTTCGAGCCGTTATAGCCGAGCGGGCCGGCGAAGAGCGGGTGGGAGCCCGGGAAGGCGTCGTTATGCTGATAGCCGCAGCAGACCGGGGCGGACAACGCCTCCGCCAGCGCCGCGGAGGCCGGGATCGCGCCGGCCAGCACCACGCCGGCGCCGTTCAGGATCACCGGAAAGGCGGCCTCGGAGAGCATCCGCGCCGCCTCGTCCAGCGCCGCGGCGCCGCCCGAGGGCCGCTCGAACTCCACGATGGCGGGAAGCTCGATGTCGATCACCTGCGTCCAGTAATCCCGCGGCACGTTGATCTGGGCGGGGGCGGAGGCGCGCTTCGCCTTCAGGATCACGCGGTTGAGGACCTCGGCGATGCGCGACGGGTCCCTCACCTCCTCCTGATAGGCCACCATGTCCTCGAACAGTTTCATCTGCTCGACTTCCTGGAAGCCGCCCTGGCCGATCGTCTTGTTCGCCGCCTGCGGCGTGACGAGGAGGAGGGGGGTGTGGTTCCAGTAGGCGGTCTTCACCGCGGTGACGAAATTGGTGATGCCGGGGCCGTTCTGCGCCACCATCATCGACATCTTGCCGGTGGCGCGGCTGTATCCGTCCGCCATGTAGCCGGCGTTGCATTCATGCGCGCAATCCCAGAAGCGGATGCCGGCCTTCGGGAAAAGGTCCGAGATCGGCATCATGGCGGAGCCGATGATCCCGTAGGCTTCGGATATCCCGTGCCGCTGGAGCACCTTCACGAAGGCTTCCTCGGTCGTCATGCGCATGGTTCTTCCTCCCGTTTCGGGGCTTCAATGCCCCTTCGCCGGCCCGATGGGTTAGAGCCAGATCGGCGCAATTCCATGTGACACGGGCCTCAGCCCCGGCGGCGGAACACCATCGCGATGGCCGCCATGGGGAGCTGGTAGAGCGCGACATAGAGGGTGAAGAGCGGGTCCGGCGGCAGCGCGGCGAGGTAGATGGCGACGGAGCGCGTGCCCCAGACCGCGCCGAGCGCGCCGCCCGCCTCCCGCGTCTTCGCCAGCCGCAGCCCGAGCGCGATGGCGCCGAGGACGAGGAGCGCGGAGAGGGCGAGGAAGGCGAGGGAGAGGCCGGGGAGGGCGACGATGCTCGGCCCCACGCCGTCGAACAGCGGCATGATGAAGAGGAGGAAGCCGAGCGCGGCCAGCCCGTCAAGCTGCGGTGCGTTCGCGGCGATGCGCGCGGGCCCCATGATCCGGCGGAGGATCATCGCCGCCGCGAAGCCGCCGAAGATCATCGCCGCCATGCGGAGGCCGAGCGCGAGCGGATCGAGCGCCAGCGCGTCCCCCAGCAGGAGGCCGGCGAGGGCGGGGCCGGTGACGGGCATGACGAGGGAGGAGAGGACGGTCAGCTCCAGCGCGCGGCGCCCGTCGAAGCCGACGATGAGGCACATCGCGGCGGAGGAGGCGATGGGCGGGGCGGCGAGCGTGTAGAGGAGCGCCGCCTCGAATTCCGGGCCGAGGCCGAGCGCGCGGGCGGCGAAGAAGGCGACAACCGGGCTGACGACGAGCATGGCGAGGACGAGCGCCGTCAGCCGCGCGAGATGCGCGGGCCGCGCGAAGCCGCGGAGGACCGCCACCGGGTCGATCCTGAGCATGGCGAGGGCGTAGACCATCGCCACGAAGAACGGCAGCGCGGGGCGGAGGAACGAGGCGGCGCCGGGCAGGGCGAGGCCGGCGAAGGCCCCGATCAGGAGGATCCACCGCGCCCGCGCGCCGACCCAGCCGAGCGCGGCGGTCATATGAGGCTCTTTCCGATGAGGAGGAGGGCGCCCAGCGTCGCGAGGCCGAGCGCGGCGGGCTTCAGCGGCAGCGCCTCCGTCCGCCGCGCGAGGGGGCCGGAGAGGCGGAAGCCGATCAGGACGAAGGGCGAGAGGAGAAGCGCGAGCAGGAGATGCTCCCGCGTCACCAGCCCCGCCGTCGCGAGGCCGCCGATGGACAAGAGGACGCCGAGCAGGAAGAACAGGTTCAGCGTGCCCCGCGCGGCCTTCGCCGCCTCGTTCTGGTAGATGAGGCCCATCGGCGCCGCGCCGACCGAGGTGAGCGTGCCGAGGAAGCCGGAAAGCATGCCGGCGCCGAGGAGCGTTCCCCGCGTCTTCCGCAGCGTGATCCCGGCGAGGGAGAGCCCGACGCCGAGGAGGATCATCAGCGCGACGGACGGGCCCAGCAGGGGCGAGCCGGCCACGGCGCCGACGACCGCGACGGCGGGGATCGTTCCGGCGAAGCGGCCCGCGGCGGCCCAGCCGATCTCCGCATAGCGGACGCCGCGAACGTCGAACCCGGCGCCGAGCGCGGTGACGACCGCGCCGAGAAGAAGCACCGTCGCCGGAACAATGTCCGGCGCGAGGAGCGCGGCGAAGGGCGCGACGACGGTGCCGAAGCCCTGCCCGCCGAGCCGGTGCAGCGCGGCGGCGAGGATCACGAGCGCGGCGAGGCCGGCGAGGGCGGGGGGCGCGGCGCCGAGGATCGTCATCAGAGCGACCGGGCGAGGATCGTGAGCGCCGCGAGGCTGGCGAGGCCGAGCGCGAGCGGGCGGACGGGCCGCCCCTCCAGCGCCCGCGCCGCGGGGCGGGCGGCGAGGAGGGCGAGGAGCGCGACGGGGAGGAGCGCGGCGACGAGGATCAGGTCCGGCGCGCGGACGAGCCCGGCGAGGGCGAGCGCGCCGATGGACCAGATCATCCCCCACATGAAGAAGAGGTTCTGCATCGCGCGGCTCCGCCTCGCCTCCTCATGCGCGTAGAGGAGCGCCATGGGCGGGGCGCCGATGGCGGTGATCGTCCCCATGATCCCCGCCGCGAGCCCGGCGCCGGCGAGCGTGACGGGGCGGATCGGGAGGCGGAGGCCGGAGAAGGAGAGCGCGACGGCGAGGAGGACGAGGAGCGCGACGGCCACGCCGAACCCGCCCCGGTCGGTCAGCGCCGCGGCGATGCCGGCCCCGGCGAAGGCGCCGGCGGCGCGGCCGGCGAAGCCCGGCCCCGCCTCCCGCCAGTTCACGGCGGAAAGGTCCATCGAGATCGCGCCGGCGCCGACGACGACCCCGAGGAGGATCACCGCCGCCGGCAGATGCTCCGGCGCGACGAGCGCGACGACGGGCGCGGCGATCATCCCGTAGGCCTGGCCCGAGACGCGCTGCACGATCACCCCGGCGAAGATGGCGGCGGCGACGGCGAGAAAGGAAAGGGGCGGGAGGCCGGCGAGAAGCATGGGCGGGATAGGAGGCCCGCGCCCGCGCCCCGTCAAGCGGACTGGCGACGATGTGCGACGACGGCTCGCCCGCCGGGGCGCGCTCCTGCATAGTCGCCCTTGGGCCAAGTGGGAGGCGGCGATGGCGAGTGACGGCGCGCGGCTGTGGAACAGCCTTGAAATTGCGAAGCTTCTGGCGGCGATCGCCACGCCGCTCCTCCTCGCCGCCATCGGATTCCTGCTCGAGGCTCGCATCCGGGACTCTGACGAGCAGGCGCGCGCGGCCCTCCGCGCGGCGGAAATTGCGGAGCGGCGGCGGGAGAGCGTCCGCGCAATCTCGAACGCGATGTATGCGCGCGCCGCGCGGGCGGCGATGCTGGCCTCCGGGCTCCGACGCCACGACGCGGCGCCGAGCGAAGCCTCGCTTCAGGAGGTGAGCGCGCGGAAGGCGGCCTATGACGATGAGTTCGTGGCGTGGAACACGCGCATCCAGTCGACCATGCTCGGCGCGCGGGAGGTGCTGGACAGCCCCTCCTACACGCGCATGGAGAATCACATCGAACAGCGCCTCGTGCGCCGCATCCTCGTTCCCCTGGACAAATGCCTCACGCGGGGATTCGACCTGGCGATCCGCGGCGCGCCGGCCGCTGGCGTGCTGGAACGCTGCGCCTGCCGGCCCTCCGCGCTGATCGGGGAAGAGCGATGCGGCGTCGGCGACCTCGTTTATGCGGCGCGGGAATGCGCCTATGAGATCAGCGAGAGCCTCTATCTTGCGACCTTCGCCGCGGACGAGGCGCCGGAGGCGCGGGATGCGGTTCGCGCCCGGCTCGAAGAGCGTTGCCCCGCGCCGGGGCCTTTCGACCGCGATCTTCTCGGCGAGACGGCCGCCGGGCGCTGAACCCGCCGCCACGTCATGGCAGTGGGCCGCTTTACGGGCGCCGGGGCGGCGGCGCATACTGGCGCAAAGCCGGGCCTGACCCGGCGCGACAGGGGAGGCGAGGATGGCGAAGCCCGAAGGCGAGGGGAACGACCTCGCGCGGAGCGCGGCGGAGACGACGCTGGCGCTCAACCCCATCGTGGGCCTCCGGGGGGAGGACCTCGCCGCGGCGGGGTTCAACCTGATGCGCTCGATGGCGGGGCGGCCCGACCTTCTGGCGAAGCAGTGGATGGGCTTCGCCTCCGCCTTCGCGGACATCGTGCTGCAACGCTCCGAGCTGGCGCCCGACCCGAAGGACCGGCGCTTCGCGGACCCGGGCTGGGGCGAGAACGTGGCGGCCAAGGGCGCGATGCAGGCCTGGCACGCCTGGGCGAAGGCGGTGAACGAGACGGTCGAGCAGCTCGACCTGCCGGATCGCGATGCGGCGCGGGCGCGGCTGGTCTCCTCCATCTTCGTCGACGCGATGGCGCCCTCCAACAACCCGATGCTGAACCCCGCCGCGCTCCGCAAGCTCTATGAGACGAAGGGGGCGAGCGCGCTTTCCGGCCTTCAGAACCTTGTCGAGGACGTGGTGAAGAATGGCGGGCTGCCGGCCTCGGTGGACCGCTCCAAGTTTGAGGTGGGGGGCAACCTCGCCAACACGCCGGGGGCGGTGGTGTTCCGGAACGAGGTGATCGAGCTCATTCACTACACGGCGACGACGCCGGACGTGCGGCGCAGGCCGATCGTGATCGTGCCGCCGCAGATCAACAAGTATTACGCGGTGGACCTCGCGCCCTCCAAGTCGATGGTCCGGTTCCTGCTTTCGCAGGGCTTTCAGCCGTTCTGCGTCAGCTGGCGGAACCCGACCGCGAAGCAGCGGGACTGGACGCTCCAGACCTATGTCGAGGCGCTGGACAAGGCGGTGGAGGCGGCGCGGGAGATCACGGGGGCGGAAGCCGTCAACATGATGGGCTCCTGCTCCGGCGGGATCACGCTTTCTTCCTATGCCGGCTGGCTGGCGGCGAAGGGGGAGGGGGAGAAGATCGGCGCGCTGATCCTCGCCGTCTGCGTGCTCGATACGGAGGCGCAGACCGAGAGCGACATGGCGCAGCTGGTGACGCCGGAGACGGTGATGGCGGCGAAGCGCATGTCGGAGATGCGGGGCGTGCTGGACGGGCAGGAACTCGCCAAGATGTTCGCCTGGATGCGGCCGAACGACCTGATCTGGAACTACTGGGTCAACAATTACCTCCTCGGCGAGTCGCCGCCGGCCTTCGACGTGCTGTTCTGGAACGCGGACACGACGCGGCTGCCGGCGGGGCTGCACCATGATTTCCTCGACCTCATCTTCACCAACCCGTTCGTCAATCCGGGCGCGATGTCTCTCGGCGGGCATGCGATCGACATGACGAAGGTGCGGCATGAGACCTATGTGATCGCGGGGACGACGGACCACATCACGCCGTGGAAGGCAGTCTACGGCACGGCGCGGCTCTTCGGGCCGGAGACGACGTTCATCCTTTCGAATTCCGGGCATCTCCAGAGCCTCCTGAACCCGCCGGGCAACCCCAAGGCCTGGTATGTGAAGGGCAAGGCGGGGGCGGCGGACCCGGAGGCCTGGCTCGAGACCGGCGAGAAGAAGGCCGGGAGCTGGTGGGAGGACTGGGCGGCGTTCCTCGGGGAGCGTTCGGGCGAGACGCTCCCGGCGCCGAAGTTGCAGGGGAGCAAGGCGCATCCCGTCATCGGGCCGGCGCCGGGGACCTACGTTTTCGAGCCCTGACACCCCCCTGACGCCACGTTCCGCTTGCGCGCGGGCCCGCCGAGGGGCGGAATGCGGGAAAAATGCGGGAGGCGCGCATGGCGGCGGCTGAGGATCGGGCGGAGGCGCCCGGCATCGTGATCGACGAGATGGAGGTGGACGGCCAGCGCCTCCGCTACGCGGTGAAGGGCGGGCCGGCGGAGCGGCCGCCGCTCCTGATGTTCAACGGGATCGGCGCCAATCTCGAACTCGGCTTTCCGTTCCTGAATGCGCTCGGCGAGACGCGGGCGATCATCTTCGACGTGCCGGGCGTCGGCGGCTCGCCGCTGCCGCGGCTGCCCTACCGCCCGCGGACGCTGGCGCGCTGGGCGAAGGGGCTTTGCGAGCGGCTCGGGCATCAGGCGGTGGACGTTTCCGGCGTCTCCTGGGGCGGGGGGATGGCGCAGCAATTCGCGTTTCAGTATCCGCGCGCCTGCCGCCGGCTGGTGCTCGCCGCGACGGCGCCGGGCTGGACGATGGTGCCGGGCAAGCCCGACGTGCTCTCCAAGATGGCGTCGATCCGCCGCTATACGGATCGGGGCTACATGCGGAGCATCGCGGCGGAGATCTATGGCGGGGATTTCCGCGCCGACCCGACGCATATCGAGCGCCATGCGGCGGGGATGCGGCCGCAATCGCAGAAAGGGTATCTCATGCAGCTCGCCGCGATGGCGGGCTGGACCTCGCTTCCCTGGCTCTGGTCGCTCCGCCAGCCGACGCTGGTGATGGCGGGGACGGACGACCCGCTGGTGCCGGTCGCCAATGCGCGGCTCCTGCACAGGATGATCCCGAAGGCGCGGCTGCATCTCGTCGATAACGGGCATCTCTTCCTCGTCACCCGCGCGGAGGAGAGCGCGGCGACAGTGGAGGCGTTTCTCAAGGCCGCGGACCCGATGGAGGCAGGCGCATGAACCCCAATCGCGAATTCGACATCGTCGTTTACGGGGCGACGGGCTTCACCGGGAAGCTGGTTGCCGAGTATCTCGCGGGCCGGGGCCACGGGAAGCGCTGGGCGATGGCGGGACGGAGCCTCGCGAAGCTGGAGGCGGTGCGAGCCGAGCTTGGGGCCGACGCCGCGCTCATCGAGGCGGACGCGGCGGATGAAGCCTCGATCCGCGCCCTGGCCGGGCGGGCGCGCGTCGTCATCACCACGGTCGGCCCGTATCTGCGCTACGGCGCGCCGCTCGTCGCCGCCTGCGTCGAGGCGGGGACGGATTATGTCGACCTTTGCGGCGAGCCGCCGTTCATGGCGGCGATGATCGCGGCGCACGGGGCGAAGGCGAAGGAGACGGGCGCGCGGATCGTCTTTTCCTGCGGGTTCGATTCCGTGCCGTTCGACCTTGGCGTCCTGTTCCTGCAGGAGGCGGCGAAGGCGCAGTTCGGCGCGCCGGCCCCGCGGGTGAAGGGGCGCGTGCGGAAGATGAAGGGCACGTTCTCCGGCGGCACCGCGGCCTCCGGACAGGAGACGATGAAGGCGGCGATGGCGGACCCGGCGGTGCGCGCCGCGCTCCTCGACCCCTTCGCGCTCTGCGAGGGGGCGACCGGGCCGGCGCAGCCGCATGGCGGGAAACCGCACGAGGACCAGGCGGCGGGCGGCTGGGTCGCGCCTTTCGTCATGGCGATCATCAACACGAAGAACGTGCACCGCTCCAATCATCTGATGGGCGGCGCCTATGGCCCGGATTTCCGTTATGACGAGATGATCCTCACCGGGCCGGGCGAGAAGGGCCGCGCCATCGCGGAGGGCATCGCCAAGGCCCCGCCGATGGGGACGGAGCCGAACGCGCCGAAGCCGGGCGAGGGCCCCTCGAAGGAGGAGCGGGAGGCGGGGTTCTATGACCTCCTCTTCATCGGCGAGTTCCCGGACGGGCGGAGCCTCCGCGCGGTCGTCACCGGCGACCGGGACCCGGGCTATGGCTCCACCTCGAAGATGATCGCGGAATGCGCGCTCGCGCTCATGGAGGAGGCTTCGGGGCGGAAGGGCGGCGTGCTGACGCCGGCGGCGGCCTTCGGCGCGGCGCTCATCCCCCGGCTCGAAGCCCATGCGGGGCTCGCCTTCAGGCGCGATTGACCGGGGTTGGCGCGAGGGGCGCGAGGATCGAACTCATCTCCGCGCGTGCGGCGGCGAGAACAGCTGCGCGGCGCTCTTCCGGCGCGGACTGGGCGGCGGTGATCGCGGCCGAGGCGTGCATCAGCGCGGCGGCCCATTCGGGCCGCTCCGGATCCGCCTCCTGGCCGCGCGCCATCTCGTCGAGAATCGAATTGAAACCTTCGGCCCAGGCGGCGCTCAGTTCGGGATCCTGCGCCTCCGCGACGGCTCCTATGAGGGTCGCGAGCGAGAAGATGGAGGAGACGTCCGGAAGTTTCTCCGGACTCAGATACTCGTCGAACACCTGTTCCATCTCTCGCCAGAGCGTCTCGGCATCTTCGCCGCGACGGACGGCGAGGCGCCCCCGCAGGGGATGCCGACGCCGCAGGATGGTTGCGAAGATGTCGCGCGGGGTCGCGAACAGGGCGGAGATTGCGCCGAGCGGTAGACGCGACGCTTCCGCGACGGCTTCGAATGTGAGCGCGTTCACCGGATTCTCCCGCACCAGACGCGCGGCTGCGGACACTATTTCGTCCAGCACCGAGGCGTTCGCCCCGGCGTCTTCGTTTGTCATGGTTACTGATCTCCTGCCGAAGCGCGGATATGGCCCCGCCCGAGACCCGCGCAATGACCTGCCGCGCCGGCGCCGCAAAATATTCCTTTCGCCTTGGCCTCGACCCGCCGCGCGCGCCGATGGCGGAGTGCGCGCTGGCGCGGCCGAAAGAGGCTTCCGGACGCTCCGGCGGCGTGCTGACGCCGGCGGCGGCCTTCGGCGCGGCGCTCATCCCCCAGCTCGAGGCCCGTGCGGGGCTCGCCTTCCGGATCGAGGGGTAAGGGCAGGAAGCGCCGCGGAATTTCCGCCGAAAGCGCCTCATTCCGGCTTTGACGCCCCGCGCGTCCTGTGCAAACAAGCGCCGCCGGGGCCGGCGCCGGCCGGCCCGGCGGAGGGAGAGCATGGGCGGAACCGTCGACATCCTCATGGCCACCTATAACGGCGAGGAGCGGCTGCCGCGGCAGCTCGCCACGCTGGCGGCCCAGACCTGGACGGACTGGCGGCTCATCGTCCGCGACGACGGCTCGACGGACGGGACGCTCGCGGTGATCGAGGCGTTCGGCGCGGCGCATCCCGGCAAGGTCCGCATCGTGCGGGACGAGCGGGGGAACCTCCGGACGCAGCAGAACTTCTCCGCCCTCATGCTGGAATCCGACGCGCCCTACTGCAATTTCTGCGACCAGGACGACGAGTGGGACGAGGACAAGCTCGCCGTCGCCATGGAGGCGATGCAGGAGATCGAGGCGGAGCACGGGCCGGCCCGGCCCGCGATGGTCTCCACCGACCGGCGGATGGTGGACGAGGCGGGGCGGCTCATCGCCGAGTCCTTCTGGCGCCATCAGGGCGTGCATCCGGACGAGACGGGGCCGGGGCTCTTCGGCCATCTCCTCTATTTCTCGACGGCCGGCAGCTCGACCCTCATCAACGGCGCCCTGCGGGACAAGGCGCGGCCGGTGCCGCGCGAGGCGATGCAATACGACAACTGGGTGGAGCTGGTCGCGGCGCAGTTCGCGGTGCGGCGCTATCTCGACGTGCGGAAGCTCACCTATATCCGGCATTCGGCGAATGTTTCCGGCGGGGGGCGGGCCTATCCGGTGGGGAGCTATGCCCGGCGGGCGATCTCGCTGCTCCGCAATCTCGGGAAGCAGCGCCGCGTCTATGGCCGGGTCATCGGCCAGGCGCGCGCCTTCCTCGAACGCTACGGCGCGGAGATGCCGGCGGAGGACCGCGCGCGGCTCGAAGCCTTCGCCGCCATCGGCGGGGCGTTCCTGCCGCTCAGGATCCTGCGCGGCGCGCGATCCGGCGCGCTGCCGCGGCGGCTGGAGCGGCGGATCGCGTTCCTCCTCCTCAGCTGAGCGGGCTCAGCGGCGGCGGAGGAGCCGCTTGCGGATGACGGCGAGGATGCGCGCCCTCAGCGCGCCGGAGGCCGCGAAGAGGATCGCGAGCGCCGCCGTCGCGCCAAGCGTCGCCTCCAGCGGCGGCGCGGGGAAGGGGCCGAGGGCGGCCGGGGGCGCCCAGTGCAGCGCCAGCGCGGCGCCGAGCACGGCGAAGGTGAGGACGAAGAGCCGCGCGACGCTGCGCCGGACCTCCGGCCCGGGGGCGATCCTCGCGAAGAGCGCCATCGCGAGGAGGACCGAGGCGAATTCCCCCGCGATGCCGACCAGCAGCACGGCCTCGATCCCGCCGCCGCCCGCGGCGACATAGAAGGCGACCGCGACGGCGAGAAGCCGCGGGATGCTGGAGAGGAGCGGCTCGACCGTCCTGCCCGCGCTCATGGCGAAGCTGGTGAAGCCGCCGCGAAGGAGCGGCAGGACGGCGCCGACCCCGACGATCCCGATCAGGCCCGCGGCGGGGCGGAACGGCTCCCCGAACACGATGATCAGCGCGGCCGGGCCGACCACGGCGATGACGATCGCCGCGGCGGCGCCGGCGAAGGCCTGCGCCTGGAAGGCGAAGTCGAGCATCTCTCCCATCGCCCCGCCGAGATTCCGGACGCGGGAAATCGCGGAATAGAAGAGCGGGCCGAGGATACGCCGAAGCATGTGCACCGGCGTGCCGGCCAGCGTCACCGCCGCGCTGAGGAGGCCGAGATCGGCCGCGGTGAAGCGGTTGGCGACGATCAGCCTGTCGCCCTGCATGGTCGCGAACACCACGGGGCTCGTCAGCAGCAGCGGCCAGCTGAAGGAGAGGACGCGGAGCGCGACCCCCCGATCCCAGGAGAAGCGCAGCCGCTCCGGCGCCAGCCAGAGCGAGATCGCCGCCTTGCCGGCGACATCGACGATCAGGTAGGCGAGGAAGATCCGGTGATCCGCGAAGAAGAGCGCGAAGGGCGTGACGAGCAGGAGCGAGGCGACGACGCCGCCGCATTCGATCTTGCCGGTCATCGCATAGTCGAGCCCGCGCTCCTTCCGGATCCGCTCGACATGGATGAAGCCGCCGATGAAGGGCGCGAGCGCGAGCAGCCGGTAGGCGTTCACAAGCTCGGGATGGCCGAGGAATTCGGACATGGGGCCGGCGCCGATGAGGATGAGCAGCGCGACCGCGCAGGAGCGCACGAAGATCAGGAACTGCACCACGGCGAGGACGCGCGGCTTGTCCCCTTCCGGGTCGCGGATCAGGAACTGGCCGAGGGACAGCGCCGTCATCGACTCGACGAAGGCGAGCACGATGAAATAGGTGCTGACGATCCCGTATTCCTCGACGCCGAGGAGGCGGGCGATCAGCACATTGCGCCCGAATCGCAGGATCGCGCCGATGGCGACGAGCGAGCTGAGCTGCACGGCTCCCTTCAGAAGACCCAATCGCCTGCCCCTCGCGCTTCGCGCGGCGAAGGGAGGCGGCGCCGCGCGGCTGCCTTCGCCGAGTCCGGCTCTCGTATCCCCGATCGGGCGGATAGGAAAGCCGGATGTCCGGAGCAATTCGACGCAATCCCTGCGGGCCGCCGCCTTGCGCCTCGGCCCTCGCGCGGGGCGCGGCGGCGGGGTATGCTGTGCGAAAGGCCCGAATGAGAGGCGGAGCAGGATGCTGAGACTTTTCGTTTTCGCCCCGGCGCTTTTCGCGCTTGCGGGCTGCGCCGCGCCCGGCGTCGCGGAGGCGCCGACCGCGGCGCCCGCGCCGGCCGCCGCCCCGCGGCCGGAGGCGCCCGAGATGAGCTTCGAGGAATGGCGCGCGGGCTTCCTCGCCCGCGCCGTGGCGGCGGGGATCGCCCCCGGCGTCGCGCAGCGCACGCTCGCGGCGGCGCGGCCGGTTCCGCGCGTGCTGGAGCTCGACGCCTTCCAGCCGGAATTCACCCGCCCGATCTGGGACTATCTCGACAGCGCCGTCTCCGCCGCCCGGATCGCGAACGGGCGCGAGAAGCTCGCCGCGCACGGGGCGGCGCTGGCGCGGATCGAGGCGACATACGGGGTCGAGCGGGAGGTCGTCATCGCAGTCTGGGGGCTCGAATCGGCCTACGGGGCCAATCGCGGCTCGATGTCGGTGGTCGACAGCCTCGCCACGCTCGCCTGGGAGGGGCGGCGGCGGGACTTTGCGGAGGCGCAGCTCCTCGCCGCGCTCCGCATCCTCGAAGCCGGGGAGACGACGCAGGACAGGCTCGTCGGCTCGTGGGCGGGGGCGATGGGGCACACGCAGTTCATCCCGACCTCCTACGCCGATTACGCCGTGGATTACGACGGGGACGGGCGGCGGAACATCTGGGGCGAGGCGCCGGAGGATGCGCTGGCCTCCACCGCCAATTACCTCGCCCGGTTCGGCTGGACGCGGGGCCAGCCCTGGGGCGTTGAGGCGCGGCTGCCGACCGGGTTCGACTTCGCGCTTGCGGACCAGACGGCGCGGCCCGTCTCCGAATGGCGGGCGCTGGGCGTGACCGCCGCGGATGGCGGGCCGCTGCCCGATCATGGATCGGCCGGGCTCCTGCTCCCCGCAGGGGCGGGCGGGCCCGTCTTCGCGTTCTACGGCAATTTCGATGTGATAAGGCGTTACAATAACGCGACTTCCTATGCGCTCGCCATCGGCCACCTGGCCGACCGGATCGCGGGCGGCGCGCCGTTCCGGGCGGACTGGCCGCGGGGCGAGCCGCCGCTTTCCCGCTCCGAAACCGTGGAGATGCAGGAGCGGCTGACGGCGCTCGGCCATGACACGAAGGGGGCGGACGGGGTGATAGGCCCGCTCACCCGCGCCGCGATCCGCGATTTCCAGCGCGCGCGCGGGCTGGCGCCGGACGGCTACGCCTCCGCCCGGCTTCTCGCGGCGCTCCGGCAAGCGGGGGGATGACCGGGCTCCCGGAACCTTTCGCGGGCTGGTTCAGGGGGCGGGGCTGGACCCCGCATGACTGGCAGCTCGAACTTCTCGCCCGCGCAGGCGAGGGGGGCGCGGAACTGCTCGTCGCGCCGACGGGCGGGGGCAAGACGCTGGCGGGGTTTCTCCCTTCCCTCGTCGACCTCGCCGCCGCGCCGCGGGCCGGGCTCCATACGCTCTACATCTCGCCGCTCCGCGCGCTGGCGGCGGATATCAGGCGCAATCTGGAGACGCCGGTGGCGGAGATGGGATTGCCCGTCCGCGTCGAGGACCGGACGGGGGACACATCGCAATCCGCACGGCGGCGGCAGCGGGCGGACCCGCCGCATATCCTGCTGACGACGCCGGAGAGCCTTGCGCTGCTCCTCTCCTACGAGGATGCACCGCGGCTCTTCTCCGGGCTCCGCGCCGTGATCGTGGACGAGGCGCATGCGATGGCGGGGACGAAGCGGGGAGACCAGCTCGCGCTCGGCCTCGCGCGGCTGCGCCGGCTCGCGCCCGAACATCGGCGGATCGGGCTTTCGGCCACGACGGAGGATGCGGAGGCGCTGGGCCGCTGGCTCGACCCTTCGGGCGCGCGGCTGCTTCGCGCGCCGCCGGGGCCGAAGCCGGACATCCGGATTCTGGAGACGGCGGGGGACCCGCCCTGGGCGGGCGACGGCGGGCGCTACGCCGCCGCGGCGGTGATGCGGGAGGTGGAGCAGGCGGGGACGGCGCTGATCTTCCTCAACACGCGGGCGCTGGCGGAGCTCTTTTTCCAGGCGCTCTGGGCGGAGAACGAACAGAATCTCCCCATCGGGCTCCATCACGGCTCGCTCGGGCGCGAGGCGCGGGAGCGGGTGGAGGGGGCGATGGCGCGGGGGGAGCTGCGCGCCGTCGTCTGCACCGCCTCGCTCGACCTCGGGATCGACTGGGGGGCGGTCGATCTCGTGATCCAGGTCGGCGGGCCGAAGGGGGTGAAGCGGCTGGTGCAGCGGATCGGGCGGGCGAACCACCGGTTCGACGCGCCCTCCCGCGCCATTCTCGTCCCCGGCAACCGGTTCGAGCTGATCGAATGCCGCTGCGCGCTCGACGCGGTGGAGGAGGGGGCGCTGGACGGGGAGCCGATGGCGGAGGGGCGGCTCGACGTGCTTTGCCAGCATATCCTGCTGACGGCCTGCGCCGGGCCGTTCGACGCGGATGCGCTCTTCGAAGAGGTTCGCGGCGCCGGGCATTATGACGGGCTGACGCGGGAGGCGTTCGACCGCTGCCTCGATTTCTGCGCGACGGGGGGCTACGCGCTCCGCGCCTATGACCGCTGGCGGCGGCTTATGGAGGCGCCGGAGGGCTGGCGCCTGCGGGACCCGCGGGCGGCGCAGCGGCTGCGGATGAATATCGGGACGATCGTGGAGGCGGAGAAGCTCGCGGTGCGCTCCGGCAAGGGCATGGGGGGCAGGGCGCTCGGCGAGGTGGAGGAGAGCTTCGCGGCGGAGCTGCGGCCGGGCGACACGTTCCTCATCGGCGGCGAGACGGTGCGCTACGACGCGATCAGGGAGATGACGGTGCGGGTGACGCCGGCGCCGGGGAAGGACCCGATGATCCCGGTCTTTTCCGGCGCCCGCCTTTCCATCTCCACCTTCCTCGCGCATCGGGTGATCGCGTTTCTGGGCGACGAGGCGCGGTGGGAGACCCTGCCGCGCGCGGTGGCGGAATGGCTGCGGCTGCAGAAGCGCATCTCCCGCCTGCCGGGCGTTGGGGCGCTGCTGGTGGAGACATTTCCGCGGGCGGATCGCTGGCACATGACGGCGCACGGTTTCGCCGGCAGGAACGCGCATCACACGCTCGGCCTCATCGTCACGAAGCGGATGGAGGCGGCGGGGCTGGCGCCGCTCGGCTATGTGGCGACGGATTACGCCCTGATGATCTGGGGGCTGGAGGAGGTGCGGGACCCTGCGCCGCTCTTCGCCGCGGAAGGGTTGCGGGACGGGCTGGAGGACTGGATGAGCCAGAGCCTCGTCGTGAAGCGCGCCTTCCGGCAGGCGGCGACGGTGGCGGGCCTGATCGAGCGGCGGCTGCCGGGGATGCAGAAGACCGGGCGGCAGGCGACGTTTTCCTCCGACATCCTTTACGACACGCTGATCCGGTTCGACCCGGGGCATCTTCTCATCGAGGCGACGCGGGCGGAGGCGGCGCGGGGCATGGTCGATTTCGAGCGGATCGAGGAGATGCTGGCGCGGAGCGCGGGGCGGATCGCCCATGTCCGCGCCCCGCATCTCACGCCGCTCTCGGCGCCGCTGATCCTGGAGGCGGGGCGGCTGCCGGTGCGGGGAGAGGCGGCGGAGCGGCTGATCGCGGCGGAGGCGGCGGCGATGGCGGCGGAATTCGGGACGGGATGAGGCTGGCCGGCCGACCTTCGAGCGGAGCGCGGAGGGGCGCGGGCTCCCTCGGGAAGTCGCCTCGGGGCGGTCGGTTTCGGCGGTTTATGGCGTAAGATATTCTGAGGGTTGAGCGATTTGAGGCGTTGCAATGCGGCCTCCCATGCGGGAGGGAGGCCGCGGCCCGGGCTGGTCGCCCGGGCCAAGGGTCACTCGGGGAGCGCGGCGCTGCCGCCCGGCCGGTGTCCGCCCTTGAGCTACCCGATCTCCAGCACCTTGCCGAAGGGCGGCGGCTTGGCCGGGTGTTCGCGCACGGCCCAGATGACGGGGAGGCGCGGGGGCTTGCCGAAGGCGCCGTCGAGATCGGTGAGGATCACGGCGGCCGAGGCGTCGAGCGCGGCGGCGCGGTCCACCACGTCGAGAAAGGCGGTGCCGCCGCCGCGGCGGAGGGGGGCGGCGCGGAGCGCGGCGTCGAGGCGGCCGGGCTCGGGCCGCGCCTCCCAGTGCACGGTCTCGTCGAAGGCGAGGGCGTGGATTTCGGCGCCCGTGCGCCGGGCGATGCCCGCGAGTTCGCCGGCGAGGAGGGCGAGATCGTCATCCGTGACGGAGCCCGACGTGTCGAGCCCGACGGCGATGCGGGGGCGGCGGGCGTCCATCAGCCTTGCGGGCTCGAAGGCGGGTTCCGGCCCGCCGCTCCGCCGCGCCTCCGCCTCCATCGCGGGCCAGCGGCGGGTGGGGCGGGCATGGGTGAGGCGCGGCGTCTCGGAGAGCGCCTTGGCGAGGAGGCGGCGGAGCACGACCTCCCACGGGGTGCGGGAGAGGGGCAGGGCGGCGAGGAAGGCGGCGTGCCGGCCGATCCCGCGCCCGGCGATGCGGCCCGCCTCCACCGCGCGGGTGAGGCGCCCGCGCCAGTCCGCCGCGCCCTTGTCCTCGCCCTCGCCGCCGGGGGCTGGCGCGAGCGTGCGGCGCCCCTCGCCGCCCTTTCGCCCCTCGGCGCGGAGGCGGGCGTAGAGCTTCTCCACGTCCCATTCCGCGAGGACGGGGGCGGGCTTCTCCTTCGGCAGGAGGTCGGCGAGGCCGGGGGCGGGGCGCGGCGGGGCGTGGCCGCCGGCGCGCGCCGCCTCGTTCGCCAGCGCCTCCGCCGCCAGCGCCCAGAGGCCGGGGTCGAAGGCGGGGCCGAGCCGCGCCGCCTCCGCCGCCATGCGGAAGGAATGGCGAAGCGCGACATGGAGCACATGCCGCGCCGCGAGCCCCGCCTGTTCGGACGGGGCGAGGAGCGCGAAGGCGGGGCCGTAGAGGATCGTCTCCCCCTCCGTCCGCGTCTCCCCCTCCCCGTCCCGGTGCGCGCACCAGAGGGAGAGGGCGCCGAGCGCCGGGTCCGCCTCCGCAAGGATCGCGAGGGCGCGGGCGGCGCGGGCGGAATGGACGCTCATTCGAGCCCGGCCAGGCGCCGCTCCGCCACGTATTCCGCATAGGCGGGAGAGGAGAGGAAGGCGGATTCGAGCCCTTCGTCCAGCGCCTTCCGCATCATCATCTCGAAGCCGAAAGCGGTGAGTTCCGCCAGCGGCGCGCGGCTGAAGACCGGGATGGGGCGGAGCCGGGCGAGGCGGCGCAGCTCCGCCATCACCTCGATGGCGCGGCCGATCCGCGCCTCGTCCGCCGCGCCGACGAGGCCGTAGACGAGGGCGTTGAGGCCGTCGAGGCTTTCGGGATAGAGGTTCGGGCGATCCGCCGGCCGGGCGGCGAGGAGCGCGTCGATCCGGACGCTCGCCTCCACATCGTCCGCCACGCGGGCGAATTCCGCCGCCGCCGCCTCCCCGACGATGCCGGCGACCATCGCGTCCCTCACCCGCCGCTCGGGCGCGGCGCGGAGCACCTGGCTCACCCGCTCCCACGAGCGGGGGGTGCAGGCGATGGCCCAGCCGCGGCGCATCGCCTCCTCCGTCGTCTCCAGAAGGTCGGGCCGGGCGCGTATGAAGGCGGAGACGGCGGGGTGGAGCCCGCGGCGCGCGGCGTAGTTCGCCAGCCAGTCCGGCGCCGAGGCGCGGACGAGGAGGTGGATCAGCCGGTCGGAAAGTGCGGTGCCGAGCTCGTGCGCCACCGCGCCATCCTCCACGTCATTCCCGGCGGCGACGATGAAGACGGAGGGCGGCACCTCATGCCGGCCGACGCGCCGCTCCTGCAGGAGGCCGTAGACGGTGGGCTGGAGCCAGGGGGAGGCGGCGGTCAGCTCGTCGAGGAAGAGGACGGAGGGGGTTGCGGGGTCGTCCGGCAGGTCCTCGGGGCGATACCAGATCGTCTTTTTCGTCTCGTGGTCGAAATAGGGGAGGCCGCGCAGGTCCTGCGGTTCGATCGTCGTAAGGCGGAGGTCGAAGAGGCGGGCGCCGATGCGCTCCGCCAGCTGGCGCACGATCTCCGTCTTGCCGACGCCGGGGCGGCCGTGGAGCATCCAGGAGGCGGTGAGGCCGCCCGCCTCCTGCGCCTTCCAGCCCGCGAGCAGGATCTCGAACGCCTCCCCGGCGGAGACGGGCGGGGCGTTGACGCTCATCGCCCGGCCGCCGCCATGAGCGCCGCCATGCGGGCATGGGCGGAGACGGCGCGCGCCTCCAGCGTGACGGTCCGCAGGAAGCGGTTTTCCCGCAGGTTGGCGCGGTGCAGCGCCGCCTCGGTGAAGCCCTCCGCGAAGAGCGTCTCGTGCAGGATCGCCCGCTCCGCCTCGTCCAGCGGCAGGACCTCGGGCGCGGCGCCGCCGACCTGGACGGAGACGAAGGTGAGGGGCGCGACGCGCGCAAGCTCGGATTGTTCGACCACCAGCATCAGTTCCCCGGATTGCAGGCCGCGCCGGGCGGCGAGTTTCGACAGCGCCTTCTCCCCCCGGAAGCGCAGCGCGTCGAGCGCGCGGCCGGCCTCGTCCGCCGTCGCGAGCTTGACGCGGTTCTCGTCCTTCACGCGGAGGACGCGCATCTCCACGACGCCGACGACGATGAGCATGGCGATGGGCGCCTGGGCGATGGGGAGCGCAAGGTCCGGCCAGACGAAGATGCCGACGACGAAGGGCGAGAGCGCGGCGGAGAAGCGGAAGATCTGGCTCTCGAACAGGATGCGGAGCCAGAGGCGGACGGAGCCGCCGACCCGCGGCAGCACGGTCATGCGCCCGATCAGCGTCTTCGGCGCGCTCCGCGTCTCGAGCGCGGCGGCGTTCCAGATCGTGGTGGGGGAGACGACGAACAAGCGCTCACGCCCCTTCGGCGTAGAGCGCGCGCAGCTCCCGCTTCAGCACCTTGCCGAGCGCGTTGCGCGGGAATTCCTCCCGGAAGGACACGGCGGCGAGGCGCTGATGCTTGGCGAGGCGTTCGTTCGCCCAGGCGAGGATCGCCTCCGGCGCGGCTTCGGCGCCCGGCTTGGGGATGACGAGGGCGAGGCAGGTCTCCCCCCATTTCTCGTGCGGCACGCCGATCACGGTGACGTCCGCCACCGCCTCGTGGCCGCCGACCACCGCCTCCACGTCGGAGGGGAAGACGTTGAAGCCGCCGGAGATGATCATGTCCTTCTTCCGGTCGAGGATGGTGAGGTAGCCGTCCTCGTCCAGCGCGCCGACATCGCCGGAGCGGAGGAAGGTGCGGCCCCGTTCGTCCCGCCAGATGAGCCCTGCCGTCTCTTCCGGCCTGCCGTGATATTCCTTCATCATGCCCGCGCCGTAGCCTGCAATCTCCCCCGCCGCGCCGGGGGGAAGGACGTTCCCCTCGTCGTCGAGGATCCTGAGCTCGAAACCTAGGACGGGCGTTCCTACCGTCTCGAACTTTTCCGCGTGCTGGTGGGGGCGGAGCATTGTCGCGAAGCCTTCGGAATAGCCGTAGAGCTCGTAGAGCGCGGGGGTGATCCGGCGCATCGCCTCGCGCTTGGTGTCCCGCCTCAGCGGCGAGCCGGCGGAGAGGAGGGCGCGGAGGGTGGAGAGGTCCGCCCCGTCCAGCCCTTTCTCGGCGAGGACTCCGATGAACTGCGCGGGCACCATGAAGCTGTGCGTGATCCGCTCCGCCGCGACCGCCTCCAGGAATCCGGCGGGGGAGAAGGCGGGCATGGCGACGACGGTCCCGCCCGCGAAGAGCGCGGGGAGCATCATCAGCCAGGTGCCGTTGGAATAGAGCGCCGTCGTCGTCAGCGCGCGGCAATCGGCGCCGAATCCCATCTCGACGGCGTTCGACCAGGCCCAGTGCTGCCGCGCGCGGTGGGTCTGGACGATGCCTTTCGGCAGGCCGGTCGTGCCGGAGGAATAGATGATGTTGAAGGCGTCCGTCATCGCATGGCGGACGGGGGGCGTGGCGGCGGAGGCGGCGCCCCGCATCGCGGCGAGGTCGCGCCAGCCTTCGCCTTCGAAGCCGAAGGCGACCCAGTCCGCCACGGCGGAGAGGCGGGCGCGGTGCGGCTCGATCCGCTCCCGGAACTCGGGCGAGACGAAGGCGCGGACGGCGCCGCTGTCCGCGACGAGGCCGGCGAGCTGCTCCCCCGTCAGGAGGCCGGAGAGCGGCACGGCGCAGCCGCCGGCGCGGACGATGCCGAAGGTCGCCTCCAGCATCTCGACCGAATTGCCCATCATCACCGCCGCCCGCTCCCCCTTCGCGAAGCCGCCGGCGAGGAGGGCGTTGGCGATGCGGTTCACGTTGGCGGCGAAGTCTCCCCAGGTCCGCCGCACGGGGCCGCAGACGACGGCCTCCTGATCGCGGCGATGGCGGGCATGGGTCTCGAAAAGGTCGGGCAGGAAGACCTGCGCGTCGTCGATCTCGGGGGTCTGCATGGGCTGTCGTCTTCCTCCTCCCGGCCGTCGCGCGCGGCCTTCGGCGGGGAAGGTAGCGCGCGACGGCAAAATTCTCATCATTCCTCGAACGCCGCGGCGCAATGGGCTGTAGACGCTTGCTTGCCGAGGCACTATCTGTCTCTTTAAGAAAATTACCCGCCCGGTCAGTGGCGGGAAGACAGGGAGACGCGAGTGACGACCGACTTTTCGGCGAAGGCGAATCTTGCGGCGCGGGAGCGGCGCGCATGAGCGGCGCTGCGATGCGCGCCGCACCGGCGCGGAGCGCGCCTGTCATCTCGGTCAAGGACGTGACGGTCCGCTTCGGCGGCATCGTTGCGCTGGACGGGGTGAGCTTCGACATCCTCGACGGCGAGGTGCTTGGCCTCATCGGGCCGAACGGCGCGGGCAAGACGACGCTCTTCAACTGCCTCAGCCGGCTCTACACGCCGACCGAGGGGGAAATCACGATGGACGGCCAGTCGATTCTCGGCCTGCCGTCGCACCGGATCGCCGGGCTCGGCATCGGGCGCACGTTCCAGAACGTCGCCGCCTTCGCGAATCTTTCGGTGCGGGACAACATCCGCGTCGGCGCCCATTCCGCATCCGCAGGCGACATGGTGACGGACGCGTTCCGCCTCGGCCGCGCGCGGCGCGAGGCGGCGGAGATCGACCGGCTGACGAACGAGCTGATCGGCTGGCTCCATCTCGGGGAAGTGGCGGACCAGCCGGTCGCCGGCCTGCCCTTCGGCTGGCAGAAGCGGGTGGAGCTGGCCCGCGCGCTCGCCACGAAGCCGAAGCTCCTCCTGCTCGACGAGCCTGCGGGCGGGCTGAACCATGACGAGGTGTCGGAACTCGGCCGCCTGATCCGGCGCATCCGGGACGACCGGGGCGTGACGGTGCTGCTCGTCGAGCATCACATGTCCCTCGTCATGTCGGTCTCCGACCGGGTGGTGGTGATGAATTTCGGCCGCAAGATCGCGGAGGGCGTTCCCGCCGACGTGCAGAAGAACCCGGACGTGATTGCGGCCTATCTCGGAGGGGCTTCATGAGCGCCATTCTCGAAGTGAAGGGGCTGGAGGCCTCCTACGGGCAGCTCCAGGTGCTGCGGGGCCTCGATTTCGAAGTCGCGAAGGGCGGCGTGACCGCGCTCCTCGGCGCGAACGGCGCGGGCAAGACGACGACGCTCCGCGCGATCTGCGGCATGATCCGCCGGAAGGGCGAGATCACCTTCGACGGCAAGCGGATCGAGCGGCTGGGGACGGAGGACGTGGTGCGCCTCGGCGTCGCGCATATCCCCGAGGGGCGCGGCACGTTCGGCACGCTGACGACGGAGGAGAATCTCCAGCTCGGCGCCATGACGCGGCCGAACAATTCGGACATCCAGGCCGATATCGAGCGCTGCTACGGCTTCTTCCCGCGGCTCAAGGAGCGGCGGAACCAGCAGGCCGGCACGCTTTCGGGCGGCGAGCAGCAGATGCTCGCCATCGCCCGCGCGCTGATGCTGCGGCCGAATCTGATGCTGCTGGACGAGCCTTCCTTCGGCCTCGCGCCGCTGATCGTGCGGCAGATCTTCGACATTCTCGCGGATGTGAAGCGGGAGGCCGGCGTCTCCATGCTGATCGTGGAGCAGAACGCCTCCCTCGCGCTCGAACTCGCCGACCACGCCTATCTGATCGAGACCGGCTCCATCGTGATCTCGGGCGAGGCGAAGGCGATCCGCGAGGACGAGAGCGTCCGCGCCTCCTATCTCGGCTATTGAGGAGACGACATGGACCTCTTTCTCCAGCAGATCGTCTCGGGCTTCGCCACCGGCGGGATCTATGCCTGCATGGCGCTTTCGGTCGTGATGATCTATCAGGCGATCCATCACCTGAACTTCGCGCAGGGCGAGATGGCGACCTTCTCGACCTTCATCGCCTGGCAGCTGCTCGCCTGGGGCCTGCCGTATTTCGCGGTCATCCCGCTCGCCATCGGGCTCAGCTTCATCGGCGGGTTCGTCGTGGAGCGGGTGGTGTTCAAGCCGATCGAGAACGCGCCCGTCCTTTCCCACATCGTCATCTTCATCGCGCTCTTCGCGATCTTCAATTCGGCGATGGGCTTCATCTGGGACTTCTCGATCAAGCCGGTGCCGAGCGCCTTCGGGGAGGGGCCGCTCTATGAGGGGAGCCTTCTCAGCAAGCACCAGACCGGAATGATCGCGGTGACGATGCTTGTGCTCGTGCTGCTCTGGGCCTTCTTCCGCTTCACGCGGGTCGGCCTCGCGATGCGGGCGGCGGCGGCGAACCCGCAGAGCGCGCGGCTCGTCGGCATCCGCGTCAGCTTCATGACGGCGCTCGGCTGGGGCATGGCCTCCGCCATCGGCGCGGTGGCGGGCATCCTGATCGCGCCCGTGGTGTTCCTCGAGCCGAACATGATGCTCTCGATCCTGCTCTACGGCTTCGCCGGGGCGGTGCTCGGCGGGCTCACGAGCCCGCTCGGCGCGGTGATCGGCGGCTTCACCGTCGGCATCGTGGAGAATCTCGCGGGCACCTACATCCCGGTCGTGGGCGGGGAGCTGAAACTCCCCATCGCGCTCTTCCTGATCGTGGTGGTGCTGGTGGTGAAGCCGGAGGGCCTGCTGGGCCGCCGCGTGGTGCAGAGGGTCTGACATGGCGACGAGCGAAACATACGCCGCGGGCGCGGCCGCCGCGCCGAAACCCTTCATCACGGCGGAGCGGGTGGTCTATCTCCTGCTGTTCATCGGGCTGGTGGCGCTGCCGTTCTTCTCGAAGGGCTTCTTCGTCTTCCAGGTGACGAAGCTGCTGATCTACGCCATCGCCATCCTCGGGCTGAACCTGCTGACCGGGATCAACGGCCAGTTCTCCCTCGGCCACGGCGCCTTCTATGCGGTCGGCGCCTATACGACGGCGATCATGGTTGAGATGATGGGGGTGAACTACATGCTCACCCTGCCGGTCGCCGGGCTGATCTGCTTCGTCTTCGGCTTCCTTTTCGGGCTGCCGGCGCTCCGGCTCGACGGCATCTATCTCGCGCTTGCGACCTTTGCGCTCGCCATCGCGATGCCGCAGCTGCTGAAGCTCTCGCCCATCGAGCATCTGACGGGCGGCGTGCAGGGCGTGATCGTGTTTTCGGACACTTTCGACCCGGAAGTGCCCTTCGGCCTGCCTTTCGACCCGGGCACCTGGACCTATCTCTTCACGCTGTTCGTCGGCGCCTTCCTCTTCTGGCTGGCGCGGAACATCGTGGCGAGCCGGACGGGGCGGGCGATGATGGCGATCCGGGACAATCCGATCGCCGCGCGCTCGATGGGCGTGAACATCGCGCTCTACAAGACGCTGGCCTTCGGCCTTTCGGCGCTCTTCACCGGCGTTGCGGGCGCGCTTTCGGCCATCGCCGTGAAGTTCGTGGCGCCTGACAGCTTCACTTTCGCGCTGTCCATCGTGCTTCTCGTCGGCCTCGTGGTGGGCGGCGTGGGCTGGCTGCCCGGCGCGCTGATCGGCGCGACCTTCATCGTCTTCGTGCCGAACGTGGCGGAGGAGATCTCCAAGGGCCTCTCCGGCGCCGTGTTCGGCTTTTTCCTGATCCTCGTGATCTACCTTGCGCCGCAGGGCGCGGGAGGGCTGCTCCGCGCTGGCGTGGGGCGGGTGAAACGGCTGCTTGGCAGCCGGTGAAACAGCAAAAAAGGGAGACTGACGCATGTTGACGAGACGCACTTCCCTCATCGCGGCGGCGGCGGCGGCGCTCGCCTTCGCGGCCGGGCCGGGTTCGGCCCAGACGGTGGTCGGGGTCACCGACACGTCGATCAAGATCGGCAACATCATGCCCTATTCCGGCCCGGCCTCGGCCTATGGCCAGATCGGGGAGACCATCGGCAAGTATTTCGAGATGGTGAACGCCAATGGCGGCGTGAACGGCCGGATGATCGAATACATCAGCTATGACGACGCCTATTCGCCGCCGAAGACGGTGGAGCAGGCGCGCAAGCTGGTCGAGAGCGACGAGGTCGCCCTCATCTTCCAGCCGCTCGGTACGCCGCCGAACTCCGCCATCCACAAGTACATGAACGCGAAGAAGGTGCCGCATCTCTTCGTCGCCACCGGCGCGACCAAGTGGGGCGACCCGGAGAACTTCCCCTGGACGATGGGCTGGCAGCCCAACTACCAGACCGAGGCGAAGATCTACGCCCAGTACATTCTGGACAACATGCCGAACGCGAAGGTCGGCATCCTCTTCCAGAACGACGATTACGGCAAGGACTACCTCAAGGGCTTCAAGGACGGGCTGGGCGACAAGACGTCCCTGATCGTCGCGGAGCTGCCCTACGAGGTCGCCGATCCGACCGTCGACAGCCAGATCATCTCGCTGAAGGCCTCCGGCGCGGACGTGTTCTTCAACATCACCACGCCGAAATTCGCGGCGCAGGCGATCAAGAAGGCGCATGAGATCGGCTGGAAGCCGACCCAGTTCCTCAACAACGTTTCCTCTTCCGTCGGCTCCGTCCTGAAACCGGCCGGCCTCGAAGCCTCGGTCGATATCATCACGGCCGGCTACCAGATGGACCCGACCGATCCGCAGTTCGCGGATCACCCGGAAATGGTCGCCTGGCGCGACTTCATGAACAAGTATCACCCCTCCGGCGACCAGACTTCCAGCTTCACCGCCTATGGCTACGCGGTCGCGGCGACGCTGGAGCAGGTGCTGAAACAGGCGGGCGACGATCTGAGCCGCGAGAACATCATGAAGGAGGCCGCGAATCTCCGGCAGGTGCGCATCCCGCTGCTGCTGCCGGGCGTGACCGTCTCCACCTCGCCGACCGACTTCTACCCGATCGAGTCGATGCGGCTGCAGAAGTTCAACGGCACGACCTATGAGCTCTTCGGCGACGTGATCGCCGCCGAATCGAGCTGATCCGGTCATCAGCGAAAATGCGGCGGCCGCCCCTCCGGGGGCGGCCGTTTCCGTTTCAGCCGGCCATGAAGCGGAGCGCGGCGGCGGCGAGCGCCTCGCCGTCGTCTTCCTGCAGGAAATGGCCGGCGTTCCCGATCGTCACGTGAGGCTGGCCCGCCGCGCCCGGCACGCGGCGGCGGAATGGCTTCTCCCCGCCCGCCGTCACCGCGTCCTTGTCCGAGAAGGCGGTGAGGAAGGGTTTTTCGAAGCGTTCGAGCGCGGCCCAGGCGGCGCGGTTCGCGGCGCTCGCCGGATTGTCGGGCGTGATCGGCACGAGGGCGGGGAAGGCGCGGGCGCCGGCCTTGAAGCGCTCATCGGGGAAGGGGGCGTCATAGGCGGCGCGGATTTCCGGGGAAATGCCGCGCGCGGTTCCGCCCTGCACGATGCCGCCAACGGGGAGCTCCGGAACCTCCTGCGAGAATTTCAGCCATTTGAGGAAAGCGGGGTTCTCCGGCTCGTCCCCCGTCGGCAGGAAGGTGTTGGCGGCGACGACGCGGGCGAAGCGGTCGCCTTCCTCCGCGACGAGGCGAAGGCCGAGCAGGCCGCCCCAGTCCTGGCAGATCAGCGTGATCCCCCGGAGGTCGAGCGCGGCGAGGAAGGCCTTCAGCCAGTCCACATGCGCCAGGTAGGTATAGGCCGCCCGGTCGGCGGGCTTGTCCGACCGGCCGAAGCCGAAGAGATCGGGCGCGACGGCGCGGAAGCCGGCGCCGGCGAAAAGCGGAATCATGCGGCGATAGAGGTAGGACCAGGTCGGCTCGCCGTGCAGCATGAGGACGGGCGGCGCATCGCGCGGGCCTTCGTCCACATAGTGCATGCGCATCCCCGCAATCTCGACATAGTGCGGGGCGAAGCTCCAGCCGGGGAGGCCGGCGAAGCGCTCGTCCGGGGTTCTCAGAATCTCCATGTCGGGGGTCTCCGGCTCATTGTTTCCACTCTTGCGCCGCCGCGGCGGCTCGGGGCAGGAAAGCGCAACTGTGAGACAGGGGAAAGCGGCATGACCTTCCGGACCATTGACGATCTCGCAATCTCGGGGAAACGCGTTCTGATCCGCGTCGACCTCAACGCGCCGGTGAAGGACGGCGTGGTGACCGACGCGACGCGGCTGGAGGCGGTCGGCCCGACGATCCGGGACGTGATCGCGAAGGGCGGCAAGCCTGTGCTGCTGGCGCATTTCGGGCGGCCGAAGGGGAAGCCGGACCCGGCGCAATCCCTCGCCCCCATCGCGCCCGCGCTGGCGGCGGCGACCGGCGTTCCGGTCGTTTTCTGCGGGACGACGACGGGGGAGGAAGCCGCGGACGCAATCGCCGCGCTGCCCGGGGGCGCCGCGCTGCTGCTGGAGAACACGCGCTTTCACCCCGGCGAGGAAGCGAACGACGCCGCCTTCGCGAAGGCGCTCGCCGCGCTCGGCGATCTCTATGTGAACGACGCCTTCTCTGCGGCGCACCGGGCCCACGCCTCGACCGAGGGGCTCGCGCATCTTCTGCCCTCGGCTGCGGGGCGGCTGATGGCGGCGGAGCTTTCCGCGCTGGAGAAGGCGCTGACGGCGCCGGAGCGGCCCGTCATCGCCGTGGTCGGCGGCGCGAAGGTCTCCACCAAGCTCGAACTGCTCGGCAATCTCTCGAAGCGGGTGGACCAGATCGTGATCGGCGGCGGCATGGCCAACACCTTCCTTTTCGCGAAGGGAATCGAGGTCGGCAAGTCGCTTTGCGAGGCGGAGATGGCGGAGACGGCGCGGGCGATCATCGCGGGCGCGGCGGAGGCGGGCTGCGAGATCGTGCTGCCGACGGACATCGTGGTCGCGCGCGAGTTCAGGGCGGGCGCGGCTTCCGAGACGCTGCCGGCCGAGGCCTGCCCGGCGGATGCGATGATCCTCGACGCGGGGCCGGAGACGGCGGCGGAGATCGCGCGGCGCTTCGAGGGGGCGAAGACGGTTGTCTGGAACGGCCCGCTCGGCGCGTTCGAGATCCCGCCCTTCGACGCGGCGACGAACGCGGCGGCGCTCGCCGCGGCGACGTTGACGGAGGCGGGCCGTCTCCTCACGGTCGCGGGCGGGGGCGACACGGTGGCGGCGCTCAACGCCTCGGGCGCGGCGGCGCGGTTCTCCTATGTCTCGACGGCGGGCGGCGCCTTCCTCGAATGGCTGGAGGGCAAGACGCTGCCCGGGGTCGCGGCGCTGGAGGCGTGACGAATTCGTCACTGTTCCCCGCCGCCCCGGCGCGCTTATCTAAAGCCAAGGACAAGGGAGAGATGCGATGACCGAGACCTTCACCCTCATCACCGGAGCCTCCGAGGGCATCGGGCGCGAATTCGCGAAGATCGCGGCGGCGCGCGGGCGCAACGTGATCCTCTCCGCCCGCAATGCGGAGAGGCTGGAGGCGCTGGCGGCGGAGCTTTCCGCCGAGCATGGCGTCCAGGCCATCGCGATCCCGGCCGATCTCGCGGAGCCGGGCGGGGCGGAGGCGCTCTGGTCGAAGGCGAGCGACGGGCGGAAGATCGACTTCCTCGTCAACAATGCCGGCCTCGGCCGCCACGGCCCGTTCGATGCGGAGACGCCGGGCGATGGCGGGTGGGAGCGGGAGATCGCCTCGATCCAGGTCAACGTCGTGGCGCTCACGGCGCTGATGAAGCTGGCGATCCCGCATCTGAAGGAGGCGGAGCGGGGCAGGGTTCTGAACGTCGCGTCGCTCGCCGGCTTCACGCCCGGGCCGGGCATGGCCGTCTATCACGCGACGAAGGCCTATGTCGTCTCCCTCAGCCGCGCGGTGAAGGAGGAGCTGGCCGACACCGACGTGACGGTCACGGCGCTCTGCCCCGGCGCGACCGAGTCGGAATTCTTCAAGTCCGCCAACATGCGCTCCGCCCGCATCACGCAGATCGGCAAGCCGATGACCGCGAGGGAGGTGGCCGAGGAAGGCTATGACGCTGCGATCCGGGGCGATTCCGTCGCCGTCACCGGCGCGCTCAACATCGTGGCGCGCTGGGCGACGAGGCTCCTGCCGAGCGCGCTGGTCGCGCCGATCACGAAGAAGGTGCTGGCCAAGGTCTGACGCGCGGGCGGATCGCGCTATCTCTCCTTGCGAAGGGAGCCGGGCATGAGGCGCGCGATGATCTGGGCCGGGGCGGCGTTCCTCCTCCTCTTCGCGCTGGCGGCGGGAGGGTGGCTTTACGTCATGGGCAATGTCGAACAGCCGTCCTATGCGCTCGTCGAGGCGGAAGGGGCGGTCGAGATCCGGGATTATCCGGCGCTTGTCGTCGCCGAGGTGGAGCGGGCGGGGAGCCGGGGCGAGGCGGTGCGCGCCGGGTTCGGCCCGCTGGCCGGCTACATCTTCGCGCGGGAGCGGGAGGGCGAGAAGATCGCCATGACCGCCCCGGTCACCCAGCGGCAGGCGGGCGAGGCCTGGGCGGTGCGGTTCATCATGCCCTCGGAATACCGTCTGGAGGACCTGCCGCTTCCGGCGGGGGCCGAGGTGAGCCTGAAGCCCCTGCCGCCGATGCGCCGCGCCGCGATCCGCTTTTCAGGGCGGGCGGACGATGCGCTGATCGCGGCCGAAGAGGCGAAGTTGCGCGCGTTTCTCGCGGCGCGAGGGCTGGAGCCCGCCGGGCCGCCCGAATACGCCTATTACAACGATCCGTGGACGCCCGGCTTCCTCCGCCGGAACGAGGTGCTGTTCGACCTCGCCCCGGCGGGGTGAATTCAGCCGTAGCGGTTGAGCCCGCCGATGGCGGCGATGGTCGCCACGATCATGAAGAAGGTGAGCGCGCCCTGGCGCATCCGTTCCCCCGCCTTGCTGGTGGCGAAGGCCCAGAAGCCGCCGAACAACAGATCGTTCACCTCATGGCGCAGCATCTCCCGATGCTCGGCGGGTGTGAGCGGCTTCGCCTCCTGGAGGCGCTTGCGGTCTTCGAGGCTCGACATGTCTGCTCCTGCATCTGCGACAGGAGGCGGGAGATGGGGCGGCGCGCGCCCGCGGCGACGGGGCGCGACGATCCGCCCCGCGCCGCCCCCGCTTTCGCTTGACCGCGCGCGCCGCCCCGCGCTACGCCGCGCGGCGAAGCATCGCGACCTTGGGGTACGGAGACCGAGATGAAGGCCACTCGCATCGTTCAGAAAATCCTCGCCAACTACGAGGCCGACACGCCCGGCGTGAAGGGCCAGCTTTGCCGGATGCTGATGAACGGCAAGCTCGGCGGCTCCGGCAAGATGGTGATCCTTCCCGTGGACCAGGGCTTCGAGCACGGGCCGGCGCGGAGCTTCGCGCCGAACCCGGCGGCCTATGACCCGCATTACCACTACAAGCTCGCCATCGACGCCGGGCTGAACGCCTACGCCGCGCCGCTCGGGATGCTGGAGGCGGGGGCGGGCGCCTTCGCCGGGCAGATCCCGACGATCCTCAAGGCGAACAGCGCCAATTCGCTGATGTCCGACACGGCGGGCAAGAATCAGGCGGTGACGGCGAGCGTGGACGACGCGCTGCGCCTCGGCTGCTCGGCCATCGGCTTCACGATCTATCCGGGCTCGGACATGGCGCTCGACATGTTCGAGGAGATTTCGGCGATGCGGGAGGAGGCGGCGGCGAAGGGAATCGCCACCGTCATCTGGTCCTATCCCCGCGGCGAGGCGATCTCCAAGGACGGGGAGACGGCCATCGACATCGCCGCCTATGCGGCGCAGATCGCGGCGCTGATCGGGGCGCATATCATCAAGATCAAGCTCTCCACCGACCATCTTGAGCTGAAGGAGGCCAAGAAGGTCTACGAGGCGGAGGGGATCGACGTTTCCACCCAGGCCGCGCGCGTCGCGCATTGCATGCAGGCGGCCTTCGGCGGGCGGCGCATCGTCGTCTTCTCCGGCGGCGCTAAGAAGGGCGAGGACTCGGTCTATGACGACGCCCGCGCGATCCGGGACGGGGGCGGCAACGGCTCGATCATCGGGCGCAACACCTTCCAGCGCCCGCGCGAGGACGCGCTGAAGATGCTCTCCCAGATCATCGACATCTACAAAGGGCGCGCGTGAGAAAGAACGAAGGACCGACCGGCGATCTCGACCCGCGCGCGCTGATCCTCGAAGCCTATCGCATCGAGGGGATCGTGGCGGCGGATTGCCGGTCCATCTTCTTCGACTGGGCGCTCGGCGTCGCGCCGGGGCGGGACATGGCGGCGGACGCCGCCGCGCTCCTCCGCCATTACGAGGCCGAGGCGCCGGAGCATCCGATGACGGCGGTGCTGCGGGAGGGGGCGGAGACGCCCCCGCCGCGGCGGCGCGGCGCGCGGCGGCGCTGAGGGTTCAGCGCCCGGATTTCGCCAGCCATTCCCGCAGGAAGGCGATTTCGGATTCCTGCGCCGCGATGATCTCCTCGGCGAGCTTCCGCAAGTCCGGGTCCTTCCCGTGTTCCAGCACGACCTTCGCCATGTCGATGGCGCCCTGGTGATGCGGGATCATGCCGCGGGCGAAGTCCGCGTCCGCGTCGCCGGTGAACTCGATGGCCATGCCGTGATGCATCGCCGCGTTGGCCTCCATGTAGGCCTTCGTCGAGGGCGCATCGCCGTGGCCGGCATGGCCGCCATGCCCGGAATGCCCGCCATGGCTGGTTGCAAGCGCGCCCGTGGCGATTAGGGCGAGGGCGAGGGCGGGGATGGTCTTGTTCATTGCGTCTCCTTTCCTGTCGGAGACGCGGATATGGGGGTTCCCATCATGGGAAGGTCAAGCGCCTTCAGCCGCGATCGGCCTTGAGGCGCTCGATGAACGCCGCGCCGTAGGTGAAGGGGCCCACATGGCCGACCCCCGGGCCGACATAGGCGAGAAGCGGCACGTCGCCAAGCTCGCGCACGCGGGCGCAGAAGGCGTAATCCTCGGAAAGCTGGTCTCCGTCCGGCCGCTCGATCGGGTCGAAGAAGTTCCAGATCTCGCCCTTCAGGCCGCTCGCCCGGAGCTTGGCCGAGGTCTTCGGCCGCGCGACGCCGCGCTCGATCATCAGCTCAAGGACGGCCCGCGCGATGAGGACGCAGCCGAAGCCGAACCCCTCCGCCTCCATCATGCCCTTGCGCACCTCCTTCCGCCCCGGGGTGAGCCGGAGGGTGAAGGCGGCGGAGAGGGCGCGGGCGCGGTCCATGTCCGGCGTCTCCGCCATCGCCTTCGCGAAGGCCTCGAGGTCGAGCCGCCTTTCGGTATAGGCGGCGCCGATGATGGGGGCGCCGAGGCTCAGGAAATGGCGGATGACCTGAATGTCCACCGCCATGTCGCTGTCGATGAAGAGGAGATGCGTAAGGCTTTCATCCTCGAGGAATGCGTGCGCCATGATCGTGCGGGCGAGCACAACGTCCGCCCCGTCCACGATCATCAGCTTGTAGGCGGCCTTCGCCTCGGTCAGCGCCTGCGTGGCTGCGACGAGGGTGTGGGCGTAGGCGGTCGTGACGGAACCCTGGGTCGTCGGCGTGGCGAGGAGGACCTTCATCGCCCGGCCCCCGCCGCGAAAGCGGCCGGGTCGAGCCGGTAGCGCGCGCCGCAGAACTGGCAGTCTGCGGCGACATGGCCCTCGGGCGTCGTCATCTCCGCGATCTCCTCGGCGCTGAAGCCGGCGAGCGCGCCCTCCACCCGGTCCGCCGAGCAGGTGCAGCCGAAGCGCACGGCCTGCGGCGGCCAGACGCGCGGGCCTTCCTCGTGAAAAAGGCGGACGAGCAGGTTTTCGGCGGGCACGAGCGGGCCGACCAGCTCATGCGTCTCCACGGTCGAGAGGAGGATGGCGACGCGGCTCCAGTCTTCCTCCCGGCCCTCCATGCCGGCGACGTCCTCCGCGCTCATCAACCCGTCCTCTCCGCCCGGCGCGTCGGGCGCGATCCCGCCTTCGCCGGGCATCTGCTGGATCATCACGCCGCCGCCGCGCCAGGCCGGCGCCTCGCCCGGCGCCTCGGCGAGGGCGGCGGTCACGGCGAAGCGGGTCGCGATCTGTTCGGACTGGGCGAAATAGGTCTCCATCGAGGCGGAGAGGGAGCTGCCGACGAGGGGGGTGAGGCCCTGATAGGGGATCATGTCCGGGCCCTGGTCGATGGTCACGCCCATGACGCCCGCGCCGATCTGCGCGAAGGCGGGCGCGTCGGCGGCCAGCGCCTCCGCGTCGAACCCGGCCCAGGCGCGCATCCGCGCGGGCTCGCCTTCCTGCTCCGGCGCGAAATAGTCGGTCGCGATCAGGCGGATCGCGCCCTCGCCCCGGATCTGGAGGGAGAAGCGCCAGCGGAGCTTCACCGCCTGGCCGATCAGCGCCGTGAGCAGCGCCGCCTCGGAGACGAGCGCGGCGACCGGGGCCGGGTAATCGTGCTGGGAGAGGATCGCGTCCAGCGTCCGGTCGAGCCGGACGACGCGGCCGCGCATCCCCGCGCGGTCGAGCTGGAAGGGGAGGATGCTGTCATCCCCCGGATTGGTTCCCGATATGCCTTCGGCCGCGCTCATCTCGCCTCCGCCATGAACGCGGCCCTCATAAGGCCGAACCGCATGCGGCGCAAACCGCGGCCTTGAAGCGGCGGCGCGGCGCGGCGAGGGTCGGGCGCGACAGGGGAGAACGCGATGCGGAGATTCGGAGACTGGCCGCGGCCCGGCGTGCGGCACCGGATTCGCCCCGGCGCCTATGGCGTCGTGGTGCGGGGCGGGGAGGTGCTCCTCGCGCTCAACGAGAGCCCGGGCGAGGAGGTGGCGCTGCCGGGCGGCGGGATCGACCCGGGCGAGTCGCCGCTGCAGGCCCTGCATCGGGAGGCGCTGGAGGAGACGGGCTGGCGCATCCGCCCGCTCCGCCGCGTCGGCGCCTATCGCCGCTTCACCTACATGCCGGAATACGGCTTCCATGCGGAGAAGATCTGCCATGTCTGGCTCTGCGCCGCGGTCAGGCGCGTGGCGGAGCCTACGGAGCCGGACCATCGCCCCGTCTGGGCGGCGGCGGAGATGGCCGCCGCCGCGCTCAGCATCGAGGGGGAGCGGGCGCTTTTCGCCGAGGCGATGCGCCTCGCCCACGGTTACTCCGCCGCGGCGCCGCGGCTCGCCGTTTCCGCCGCGTAGCGGGACTTCGCGTCCTCCACCGCCTTCTCGTGCACGGCGGCGAGGGCTGGGCGCATCTTCTGCGCGCGGATCGCGGCCTCCATCGTGGAGCGGTGCTGGCCCTGGAAATGCGGGAAGACTTCCCGCGCGATGAGCTCGTAGCTTTTCCGCGTCGCGTCGAAATTCGCCCAGTTGTGCGCGAGCATCAGATAGGCGCCGAAGCCGCCGTTGGACTGCGCCCAGAGCCGGTCGATCTGCGCGCGGCACATGTCCGGCGTGCCGATGGCGCCGAAGCCCGAATCGTTGATGAAGTCGATCATCTCCTTTGCGTTCTGGCCGGGCATGGACATCTGCGGGAAGGCGGCGATTTCCTGGAAGTAGTTGAACCAGTGCTCGATCCCGTATTCGACGTCCCGCCGGGCCTGCTCCGCCGTCTCCGCGATGTGGCAGAGGCCGACGAGCCGCCATTTGGAGCGGTCCACCTGCTGGCCGTAATGCTTCGCCTCCGCCTCGATCACGTCCCAGTGCAGCGCCAGCGCGTCGAACCCCGCCGCGGTCGTCGCGCCGATGGAGATCATGCCGGTGCCGTAGCGCCCGGCGAGCTTCGGCCCGGTCGGTGAGGCGACGGCGGCGGTCGCGAGGTCGAAATTCGAATAGGGGCGGAGATGGAGGCGCGCATCCTTCAGCACCCAGCGGTCATTCTCGAAATTCACCGGCTCCTCGGAGCGGAGGAGGCGGGTGATGATGTCGAGCCCGTCCGCCAGCAGGCCGCGCGTCTCGGCCTGGCTGAGGCCGATCATCGCCGCATCCGTCGGCAGGGAGCCGGGCCCGAGGCCGAGCATGGCGCGGCCGCGGGTGAGGTGGTCGAGCTGCACGATCCGCTCCGCGACCCAGAGCGGGTTGTGATAGCTGACGGAGACGACGCCGGTGCCGAGCCGGATGCGCCGCGTGCGGGGCGCGGAGGCGGCGATCATGATCTCCGGGCTCGCGGAGATTTCGGAGCCGGCCGAATGATGCTCGCCGAACCAGACCTCGTCATAATCGCAGCGGTCGAGCCACTGGACGAGTTCGAGATCCTGTTCGAGGGCGAGGGTGGGGTTGATCCCCGGCTTGTGGAACGGCGCCAGGAAAATCCCGAAGCGCATGCGGTCGGTCATCGCGTTTCCTCCATTGCTCCCGTCTTTGCGGGTTGGGCGGAGGTTAGGGCCGCCGGGGCGCGAATGTCGACGACTTTTCCGCGAGCCGCGATCTACTCCCGCGCGAGCGCCTCGCCCCGCGCCTTCGCCGCGGCGACGGCGCGGCGCATGAGCGGGGCGAGGCCGTCCTCCGCCATCAGGACGGAAAGGGCGGCGGCGGTGGTGCCGTTCGGGCTCGTCACCTGCTCGCGCAGCGTTCCGGGAGGCGCCGCGCTCTCCGCCGCGAGCTTCCCCGCGCCCATCACCGTCTGCCGCGCGAGGCGGAGGGAGAGCGCCTCCGGCAACCCCGCCGCCGCGCCCGCCGCCGCCAGCGTCTCGATCAGGTGGAAGACATAGGCGGGGCCGGAGCCGGAGACGGCGGTGACGGCGTCCATCAGCCCCTCGTCGTCGATCCGCGCGACATCCCCAGTCGTCGCCATCAGCGCTTCCGTGAGCGCGACGGCGGCTTCGGGGACTTCGGGCGTGGGGCAGAGGACGCTCATGCCGGCGCCGATGGCGGCGGGCGTGTTGGGCATGACGCGGATCACGCGCGCAGCGGCGCCGAGCCCGGCGCGCAGGGTCGCGATGGTGGTTCCGGCGGCGACGGAGACGAAGACGGCGCCTTTGAGCCGGGCGTAGTCCGGCAGAACGGCGGGCATGACCTGCGGCTTCACGGCGAGGAATACGAGATCGGGCGCGAGCCCTTCGGGGAGTTCGCCTGGCGCGGCGACGGCGCGGGCGCCGAGCGCCGCGGCGGCCTCGCGGAGCGCGTCCGCCGGCTCGACGACATGGACGGCGAGGCCGGGCCGCGCCTTCATCCAGCCGGCGAGCATCGCCCGCCCCATATTGCCGCATCCGGCCAGAACCAGCGTCTCGCCCATATCCGCCTCCTTCTTTCGGGGCCGATAGGGCAGGGCGCGCTGCGCGGCGTCAAGGCGCCGCCCGGGCTGGTCAATCCGGCGCGCCGCCCCCATTTCAGGACAAACCGCAAGGGAGATGACGACATGGACCATAACGACCGCGCCGCCATCGAAAACCTCTTCGCCCGCCTTCGCCAGGTGGAGGAGAGCGCGCCGCCCCGCGACCCGGAGGCGGAGGCGATGATCGAGGGCGGGCTCGCGCGCCAGCGCGGCGCCGCCTATCGCATGGCGCAGACCATCGTGGCGCAGGAGCGCGCGCTGGAGGAGGCCGCGCGCCGGATCGAGGCGCTGGAGGCCAGGGGCTCCGGCGGCTCCTTCCTCGGCGATCTCTTCGGCGGTTCGGACCCTGCGCCGCGGCCGCGCCCGGCCGCCCCGCCGCCGCAGGCCGCGCAGCGCGGCGGCTTCCTCGCCGGCGCGGCGCAGACGGCGCTCGGCGTCGCCGGCGGCTTCCTCGTCGCGGACATGATCTCGGGCGCCTTCGGGGGCGTCGCCGAGGCGTCGGACTGGGGCGGAGCGGAGGATGGCGGGGACGGCGGCGGGGATTTCGACTTCGATCTCTGAGCCCGCGCCGCCGCGCCGCATCACGCCCCTTCGCGCCCGGCGCTAGTGTGCGCCTGCGAAGGGAAGGGAGCGGCGGATGCTCGGGCTTGCGGGAATCCTCATTGCGCTCGGCCTGCTGATCTGGCTGACCTGGCGCGGGCTTTCCGTGCTCGTGGCGGCGCCGCTGATGGCGACGCTCGCCCTTCTGGCGGCGGGGGCGCCGGTTCTGGCCGCCTTCACGCAGATCTTCATGCCTGCGCTCGGCGGCTTCATCGCGCAGTATTTCGCGCTCTTCCTGCTTGGCGCGATCTTCGGGAAACTGATGGAGGCGACCGGGGCCGCGGAGGCGCTCGCCGTCGCCATCGTGGACCGGCTCGGCGAGGCGCGCACGGTCGCCGCCGTCGTCGCCTCCTGCGCGGTGCTGACCTATGGCGGCGTCTCGCTCTTCGTCGTCGCCTTCGCGGTGCAGCCTCTTGCGGCGGCGATGTTCGCGCGGGCGGCGCTGCCGACGCGGCTGATCCCCGCCGCCATCGCGCTCGGCGCCTTCACCTTCACGATGACGGCGCTGCCTGGCTCGCCCGCGATCCAGAACGCGATCCCGATGCCGTATTTCGGGACGACCGCCTTCGCCGCGCCGGGCCTCGGCCTCGTCGCGGGCGCGGCGATGGCGGCGATCGGGCTCGCCTGGCTCGGCTGGCGCGCCCGCCGCCTCCCGCATGAGGCTCCGCCCGCCGGCGCCGCGCCGGACATCCGGGCGCTTCGGGAGCGGGCGCAGGGCGAGGGTTACGACATCGCGGAGATCGGCGGCGCGGCGGCGGAAGAGCGGCCCTCCGCCGCTGTCGCAGCGGCGCCCATCGTCGCCGTGATCGGGCTCAACTATCTCCTCTCGGCGCATCTCCTGCCGATGATGGACACGAGTTATCTCGGCCAGCCGCCCTATGGCGCCGCCTCGTTCGAAGCGCTGCGCGGCGTCTGGGCCATTCTCGCGGCGCTGGCCGGGGCGATCCTCCTGATGATCGCGCTGAACCGGCGCCGGCTGCCGCGGCTCGGCGCGCTCCTTTCGGACGGGGCGAATGCGGCGACGGGGCCGGCCTTCAACACCGCCTCGCTCGTCGGCTTCGGCGCCGTTGTCGCGGCGCTGCCCGCCTTCGCGCTGATCCGCGAGGCGGCGTTCGACATCGCGGCGGGCGACCCGCTGATCTCGCTCGCGCTCTCGGTCAACATCCTCGCGGGCGTCACGGGCTCCGCCTCGGGCGGGCTCAGCATCGCGCTCTCGACCCTTGGGCCGCTCTATCTCGCGCTCGGCGCGGCGGAGGGCGTCGCTCCCGAACTCCTGCACCGGGTCGCGGCCATCGCCACCGGCGGGCTCGACGCGCTGCCGCATAACGGGGCGGTGGTGACGCTCCTCTCCGTCTGCCGGGCGACGCACCGGGAGGCCTATGGCGACATCTTCGTCGTCGCCTGCCTGGGGCCGCTCGCCGCGCTTGCGCTCGTGATCGCGCTCGCCTCCGTCTTTGGCTCGTTCTGAGCCGCGTCCCGCCTGTGGCGGGGCAGCCATGCGCGGGCGGCCCTCCCCAAAGCGCGCCATCCGCGATAGATCGGGCGCATGAGCCTCTATTTCCGCATCCGCGAAGGCGGCGCGACCGTGTTCCGCCCGGTGGAGGACGCCGCGCGCCGCCGGCTAGACCTTGCGCCGCTCGCGGATGTCTCGCTTCGTTCCGGCGCGGTCAGGCCGCGCGGCGGGGCGGAGATCGGCGCGGCGGAGATGGCGGAGATCGAGGCCTGGATCGCCGCGCGCCGAGCCCGCCTCGCCGCCCGCGCGGCGGAGGCGCCGGCCCGCGCGGCGGAGGCGATGAACGAGGCGGCGGAGTGGTTCCGCGCCGCCCCGGCCGGGCCGGAGGCGGAAGGCGAGGCGGAGGCGCTCCTGATGGCGATGCATGACCTGAGGGCGGCGATCCTCCGCTTCCGCGGCGGCGAAGGGACTGGCGAATGACCGATCTCGCCGCGCCGACCCCCGCCGCGGGCAAGGGGATCGCCGTTCTCGCGGCGCTCTTCACCGTCGCGATCTGGGCGAATTTCCTGATCTCCACCGGCGCCGTGGTGCAATTCGGCCTCGGGATCGTCGAGGTCGGCCTGCTCCGCTCCGTCGCCTGTTCCCTCGCGCTCCTGCCGGTGCTCTGGCGAATGGGGATCTATCCGAAGGGGCTCGCCTTCGGGCGTTTCCTCGTGATGACGGTGGGCGCCGGGATCGGCTTCATGGCGCTGATGCCGCTCGGCTTCCAGTTCGCGCCCGCGGGCTCCAGCGGGGTCTTCGCGCCGGGGCTTCTGCCGCTCTGGGTCGCCGGGCTTTCCGTCGTGTTCCTCGGGGAGAAGATCGGCCCGCTCCGCGTCTTCGGCTTCGCGCTGATCGCGGTCGGCGTTCTCGCCGTTGGCGGGTTCGATGCGCTCAAGGCGGGGGCGGACGGGGCGTGGAAGGGCTACCTGCTCTTCGCCTGCGCCTCCTTCGGCTTCTCCTGCTATGCCGTGGCGCAGCGCGGCTCCGGCCTCACGGCGCTGGAGGCGACGGCGCTGATCTCGGTCTGGACGCTGCCGGCGGCCTGCATCGCCGCGCTCATCTTCGGCGCCGATTTCTCGGGCGTGCCGCTCGACCTCCTCGCCTGGACGGCCTTCGCGCAGGTCGCCTCCGGCGTCGTTTCCATCCTCGCCTACACCTTTGCGATCATCCGGCTCGGCCCCTCCCGCGCCTCCGCCTTCATGGCGCTGACGCCCGCCGTCGTGGCGCTCGCCGCCGTTCTCGTGCTCGGGGAGGCGGCCAATCCGCTGGTCTGGATCGGCGTCGCCGTCGTCTCCGCGGGCGTTCTCGTCGCCTCGGGCATACTGGAGCGGCGCGGCGGCGCTTGAATGCCCGGGCTTACGCCCGTATATCGCGGGCCTGAAACCGTGATGGAGCCCTTTGATGGACCCCGCCTTGTGGTGGACAGCGGCCGCGATCCTCGGCCTCGTCTGCCTGTCGGCTTTCTTTTCCGGCTCGGAAACCGCCCTTACCGCCGTGAGCCGCGCCGCCCTCCACAGCCTCGCCGGCAAGGGGAACAAGGGCGCGACGACCGCGCTGAAGCTGACTGAGGACAACGAGCGCCTCATAGGCGGCATCCTGCTTGGCAACAACGTCGTCAACATCCTCGCCGCGGCGCTGGCCACGCAATTCTTCACGGCGCTGTTCGGGGAGGCGGGCGTCGCCTCCGCGACCCTGTTCATGACCTTCCTTGTCCTCATCCTGGGGGAGGTGACGCCCAAGACCTACGCCATCGCGAATCCGGAAACGGTTGCGATCCGCGTATCCCGGCCGATCTCCCTCCTCGTCCGGTTTGCGGCTCCCATCGTCAGCGTCGTGCGCGTCCTCGCGCGCGCCGTTCTCAGCCTCTTCGGGGTGACCTCGGACCCGAACGCCCGCATCCTCGGCGCGCATGAAGAGATCCGGGGCGCCATCGACCTCCACCATTCCGAGGGCGGAGTGGAGAAGGCGGACCGGGACAGGCTGCTCGCCGCGCTCGACCTCAAGTCGCGCGAGGTTTCAGAGGTCATGCGGCACCGGCGCAACATCGAGACCTTCGACGCCGATGCGCCGGCGGAGGAGATCGTCGCCTTCTTCCTCGCCTCGCCGCATACCCGCATCCCGGTCTGGAAGGAGAATCCGGAGAACATCGTCGGCGTGATCCACGCCAAGGACCTCCTGCGCGAGGTGGACCGGCTGACGCGCGAGGCCCCGCCGGGCGCCGCGCCGCTGCAGGACCTCGACGTGATGAAGGTGGCGATGGAGCCGTGGTTCATCCCGGACACGACCTCGCTCGACGACCAGATGCGCGAATTCCTGCGCCGCCGCAGCCATTTCGCGCTCGTCGTGGATGAATACGGCGACCTGCAGGGCCTCATCACGCTCGAAGACATCATCGAGGAGATCGTGGGCGACATCGCCGACGAGCACGACCCGGAGGAGACCGCGCTCTCCACCCGCTCGGACGGGTCGGTGGAGGTCGAGGGCGACATGACGATTCGCGACCTCAACCGCTTCCGCGACTGGAGCCTGCCGGACGAGGAGGCGACGACGGTCGCCGGGCTCGTGATCCACGAGGCGCAGACGATCCCCGAGATCGGGCAGATCTTCTCCTTCCACGGTTTCCGATTCGAGATCGTTGCGCGGGAGCGGCACCGCATCACCCGGCTCCGCGTGAAGCCGCTGGAGGCTGCGCGCCAGCTCGTGGAATAGGCCTGCGAGATACTTGACCGAAACGATCAAGTAAAATAACTCCCTTCCCGACATCGGAACTCGCCACCCCGCAGGGAGCCACGCTCCCCGCCCGGAAGCTCTCCAGACGCGATGTCTTCGCTGGAGCCGGAAGGGGTGGGCGTGATGAACAGAGACATGGGCCGCGCGGCTTTGGCCGCGCTGACAGCCGGATCGATCTCGGGCGGGGCGATCTCGGGCGGGGCGGCTGCGGAGGAGGCTTCGGTCGTCCTCCGCGAGATCACCGTCTTCGGCGGCGCGCGGGGCGAGCGGGCGCTGCTCGACACGCCGAACGCCGTGACCGTGATCGGCGAGGAGGAGGCGAAGCGCAGGCAGGCCTCCACATATGAGGAGCTGATCGGGGACGTTCCGGGCGTCACGATAGACGGCGGCCCCCGCGGCGTGAGCCAGGAGCCGAACATCCGCGGCTTCCAGGACGAGCAGGTCGTCCTCCGCCTCGACGGCGCGCGGCAGACCTTCAACCTTGCGCATCGCGGGCGGTTCTTCGTCGATCCGCTCGTGCTGAAGGAGGTCGAGGTGCTGCGCGGCGGCGCCTCCACGCTCTTCGGCTCGGGCGCTCTCGGCGGCGTCATCTTCCTCGAGACGAAAGACGTGGAGGACGTGCTCCTGCCGGGCGAAAAGCAGGCGGCTGAAGTCACGTTCGGCTACAACAGCCAGGGCGACGAGCTGAAGGCGGCGACGACCTTCGCCATGCGCGAGGGGGATTTCGACGCGCTCGGCTTCATCTCCGGCCGCCCCCGCTTCTCCGACCTCGAGGACGGCTCCGGAAACCCGATCATCGACAGCGACATCGACAGCCTGTCGGGCCTGATGAAGCTCGGCTGGGCCATTGCGCCGGGCCACCGCGTGGAGGCCGCCTATCAGCTCTACCGCGACGGCGGGGAGACGCCGCCCAACACCAACGTTCAGGGAACGCCGACGAGCACGGTGGACCGGGACCTCACCAACCAGTCCCTCCGCTTCGGCTGGACCTTCAACCCGGAGGGGAACGATCTCGTCGACCTCACCACGCTCGTCTACTACAACAAGACGCTGGTGGAGGAGGACCGGCTCTTCGACGGCCGGTTCGACAAGTCCCGCGCCGAGACGCTCGGCTTCGAGGCGACGAATGTCAGCCGGTTCGACGCCGGCCTTCCCGTCACGCTCTCCTATGGCGTCGAGGCCTACAGGGATCGGCAGACGGCGACGCGGGACGGCGGGGCGCGGGTGCAGGTCCCCGATGCGGACCAGACCTTCCTCGCCGCCTTCGCGCAGGGGGAGATCGGGCTCGGCTCCGGCTTCACGCTGATCCCGGGCGTGCGGTTCGACCATGTGCGGACGGACCCGGACGGGGCGCAGCCCTCCTCCACCGATTTCGAGGTCTCGCCGAAGATCGCGCTCTCCTGGCGGCCCGTCGAGGGCGCCCAGCTCTTCGCCTCCGCCTCCCGCTCCTTCCGCTCACCGTCGCTGACCGAGCTTTTCCCGCAGGGCGTGCATTTCTCGACGCCGGGCTTCCCGCTCGGGCCGGGGACTGTGTTCACCGGGATTAACGAATTCGTGCCGAACCCGGATCTCCGGCCCGAGCGCGCGACGCAGTTCGAGTTCGGCGGGCGCTACGAGGCGTTCAGCCTCGTGAAGCCGGGGGATGTGCTGCGCCTCTCCGCCAACATCTACTATGCGCAGGTGGACGACTTCATCGAGCAGGTGGTGACCTTCACCGATTTCTCCACCGGCGCCTTCAACCCGGTGAGCGGGCAGTTCGAGGTGGGCGGCACGACGTCGACCCGGAATGTCGACGCCGAGCTCTACGGGCTGGAGGCGGAAGCGACCTATGACGCGGGCGACTGGTTCCTCGGCCTCGGGCTCACGCTGCCGCGCGGGTCGGACCGGAACGGCGGCGAGCTCGCCTCCGTGCCGCAGGACAGGCTGGTGCTGACCGGCGGCCTCCGGCCCTTCCCCGATGTCGAGATCGGCGGGCGGGCGACGCTTCTGCGGGAGCTCGACGCGGGAGACCTGCCTGCCGGCGTCGCGCCGGTGGACGGCGCCGCCGTCTTCGACCTTTTCGCGAGCTGGGCCCCCAGCGAGGGGCCGCTCGCCGGCGCCGTCTTCGCCGCGGGGATCGACAACGTGACCGACAAGGAGTTCCGCATCCATCCGAGCGGGCTCAACAGCCCCGGCATCGCCGGAAAGCTCACCGCAACCATACGCTTCTGAGGAGAACACGATGACCCAAGCCGCCGCGCGCCCGCTCGCCTCCGCCTGGACCGAGGCGAAGGAGGCCGACCCCTTCGCCCGCGCGCGGGACGTGGCGGCGCGGCTCGGCGTCTCCGAGGGGGCGCTGGCGGAGGCGCGGCGGGGCGCCGGCGTCATGCGGCTCCGGGGGGAGGGGGAGGCGCTCTCCCGCCTCGTCACGGCGCTGCCTCGCCTCGGGCGGGTGATGACGCTGACGCGGAACGACGCGGCGGTGCACGAGACGAAGGGCAGGGCGGGGGAGACCGCCGGCATGGGGGCGATCGGTCAGGTGACGGGGGAGATCGACCTCCGCCTTTTCTATCGCTGCTGGCGCGCGGCCTATGAAGTGGCGGAGGAGACGCGCTCCGGCCTCCGCCGCTCGATCCAGATCTTCGACGGGGCGGGCGACTCGATCCTCAAGATATTCGCCCTCGAAGGGGCGGACACGGACGCCTGGGCGCGGCTTGTGCGGGCCGAGGCGGACCCGGATGCGCCGCCCCTGACCTACATGCCCGCAGAACCCGAGGCGGGCGACCGGCCGGATGCGGAGATCGACCTGGAGGCGCTCCGCGCCGGCTGGCGCGCGCTCGACCATTCGCACGATTTCCACGGCCTCCTGCGGCGCACCGGCGCGGGGCGGGAGCAGGCGCTGCGCCTCGCCGGGCCCGAATTCGCGCGCCCCGCCGGGCCGGAGGCGGCGCGGCGGATGCTGGAGGCGGCGGCGGGGCATGTGCCGATCATGTGCTTCGCAGGCAACCCCGGCTGTATCCAGATTTTCAGCGGCGAGGTGAACAAAATCAAGATGATGGGGCCGTGGCTGAATGTGCTGGACGAAGCCTTCAACCTCCATCTCCGCACCGATCTCGTCGCCTCGACCTGGCTGGTGACGAAGCCGACGAAGCAGCGCGGGCCGATCACCTCGCTCGAGCTCTTCGACGCAAGGGGCCGCCTCGCCTGCCAGTTCTTCGGCGTCCGCCCGGCGGGCGGGGTAGAGCGGGAGGATTGGCGCCGGATCGCCCATGCGGCGGCGGAGGGTGCGGCGTGATCCGTGCGGCGCTCGCCCTCGCGCTCCTCGCCGCGCCTGTCGCCGCGGCGGAGCGCGTCGTGATCGCCGGGGGCGACCTCGCGGAGATCGCCTTTGCGCTCGGGGCCGGGGAGCGCGTGGTCGGCGTCGATTCGACGGCGACATATCCGCCGGAGGCGATGACGCTGCCGCAGATCGGCTATCTCCGGCGCCTTTCGGCGGAGGGCGTTCTTTCCCTCGCCCCCGATCTCCTGATCCTCGCGCCGGACGCCGGGCCGGATGTCGCGCTGACGCAGATCGAGGCGGCGGGGGCGGAGATCCTGAAGGGGCCGGACGCGCCGGGCGCGGCGGGGATTGCGGAAAAGATCCGCTTCGTCGGGGCCGCCCTCGGGCGCGTGCCGGAGGCGGAGGCGCTTGCGGCGGAGACTGAGGCCGCGCTCGCCTCCGTCGCGGAGAAGGTCGCGCGCCTTCCCGAACGCCCGCGCGTGCTCTTCATCCTCCACTTGCAGGGCGGCGCGCCCCTCGTCGGCGGCGAGGGCACGAGCGCGGACGAGATCATTCGCCTCGCCGGGGCGGAGAATGCCGCCGCGGATGTCGAGGGTTTCCGCCCGATGGGGCGGGAGGGGATGATCGCCGTCGCGCCGGACGTGATCCTGATGATGGAGAGCCGCGCCGATGCGGCGGGCGGGCTCGACGCCGTGCTGGCGAGCCCCGACATTGCGGCGACCCCCGCAGGGCAGGCGGGACGCGCCGTGGCGATGGACGGGATGAAGCTGCTCGGCTTCGGCCCACGGACGCCGGAGGCGATTGCGGAGCTTGCGCGCCTTCTCCAGCCGGAAGCGGCGGCGGGGGCCGGCCTTTGAGCCTGACGCTTCGTCTCGCCGCGCGCCTGCCGGGCCGCGCCGCCGCGCTTTCGGCCCCGTTCGCGCTCCTCGCGCTTGTCGTCGCGCTCGCGCTGGCGGCGCTGGCGCTTGGCCCGGCGCCGATCTCGCCGCTCCGCGCCGGCGCCGCGCTCTTCGGGGCGGGCGGGGCGATGGAGGTCGCCGTCGTGCAGGGCGTGCGGGCGCCGCGGCTTGTCCTCGCCCTTTCGGTCGGGGCCGGGCTCGCGCTCTGCGGCGCGGCGCTGCAGGGGATGCTCAGGAACCCGCTCGCGGACCCGGGCCTGATCGGCGTGACGGCGGGCGGGGCGGTGGGCGCCGTCTCCGTCATCGTGCTGGGGGAGGCGCTGCTTTCCGGCCTGCCGGCGGGGCTGCGGCCCTATCTGCTGCCGATCGCGGCCTTCTGCGGCGCCGTGATCGTTATCGCGCTTCTCTTCGCGCTGGCGCGGCGGGCGGGGGAGACGGCGACGGCGACGCTGATCCTCGCGGGCGTCGCGATCAACGCCGTCGCCGGGGCGTTCATCGGGCTCCTGACCTACATCTCCGACGACCGGCAGCTCCGGGAGCTGACGTTCTGGACGATGGGCTCCTTCGGCGCGGCGGACTGGCGGGTGACGCTGGCCGCGCTCGCCCTCGCCGCCATCGCCGCGCCCGTCTTCCTCCACGCGGCGCGGGCGCTCGACCTGATGCAGCTCGGGGAGCGGGCGGCGTTCCATTCCGGCGTCGATGTCGAGCGGCTGAAGCGCCGCGTCGCGCTGGCCGCCGCGCTCGGCGTCGGCGGGGCGACGGCGGCGGCGGGGCCGGTGGGCTTCATCGGCCTTGTCGCGCCGCATCTCGCGCGGCTCACCGTGGGCCCGGCGCATGGCGCGATGCTGCCCGTGGCGGCGCTCTACGGCATGGCGCTGGCGCTGATCGCCGATCTCTTCGTCCGCCTCGTCGCGCCGCCGGCGGAGCCGCCTGTCGGCCTCGCGCTCAGCCTGATCGGCGGGCCGTTCTTCCTCTGGATGATTCTCCGGGGGCGCGGCCGTGCTTGAGGCGCGGGGGCTGAGACTCGCGCTCGGCGGGGCGGAGGTGTTGCGCGGCGTCGATCTCGCGGTCCGGCCGGGGGAGGTTCTGGCGCTCGTCGGGCCGAACGGGGCCGGCAAGTCGAGCCTCCTCGCCTGCCTTTCCGGCGCGCTCCGGCCCACGGGCGGCGCCGTTTCGATGGACGGGGAGAGCCCCCGCGCGCTCTCCCCCGAGGCGCTCGCGCGCCGCCGCGCGGTGCTGGAGCAGAGCCCGGAGGGCGCGGGGGGCTTCGCCCTCTCCGCGCTTGTCTCGCTCGCCATTCCGCGGGAGATCCCGCCGGCGCGGGCGGAGGCGATCATGGCGGAGGCGCTCTCGGCCGTGGGGCTTTCCGCCCTCGCCGCGCGCCCGCTTCATGCGCTCTCGGGCGGGGAGCGGCATCGCGGGCACATGGCGCGGGCTCTGGCGCAGCATCTCGCCGGGCGGGAGACGGGGCAGGGGCGCTGGCTCCTCCTCGACGAGCCGACCGCGAGCCTCGACCTCGCGCACCAGGCCGCCGCGCTCCGCGCCGCACGGCGGGCGGCGGAGCGGGGGGCCGGGGTGCTAGCCGTGCTGCATGATCTGTCGCTCGCCGCCGCGATGGCGGACCGGGTCGCGCTGCTTGTCGCGGGCCGGATCGTGGCGGAGGGCGCGCCCGAAGCGGTGCTGACGCCGGAGCGCCTCGCTGCGATCTATGGCCTTCCCGTCCATGTCGCGCAGCTGTCCGGCGCGCTGTCCATCACCCCGCTTTACAGAGAGCCGCAAGGAGATGCGCCATGTTCGTCGCGATGAACCGATTCCGGGTCACGAAGGGCCGCGAGGCCGAGTTCGAAGCCGTCTGGAAGGGGCGGGAGAGCCGCCTGCCGGAGATGGAGGGCTTCCGCGCCTTCCACCTCCTCCGCGGACCGGAAGCGGAGGAGCATACGCTCTACGCCTCGCACACGATCTGGTCGGGCCGCGCCGCCTTCGAGGCGTGGACGCGCTCGGAACAGTTCCGGGAGGCGCACAGGAATGCGGGCGGGCATGACGGGCTCTATCTCGGCCATCCGCAATTCGAGGGGTTCGAGGCCGTCTCAGGCGCCTGAGCCGGGCGGGCCGGAACGGAGCGCGCGCCAGCCGCGGGCGATCAGGAGGAGGGGGATCAGCCCCTCCAGCCCGAGGAGGATCAGCGCCCGCTCCGCCCCCACAAGTTCCGCCGTCAGCCCGACATTCAGGAAGCCGAGCGCGCCGGCGCCGATGGCGAGCGTCATCAGCCCGAGATAGCGGCCGCGCATCGAAGGGGGCGCAACCTGGTAGATCAGCGTCGCCTGCATCGCCCCGAAGGCGGAAGTGCAGGCCCCCCCAAGCGCGAGGCCGATGACGAGCGCGGGGAGGCTCGTGAGCGCGCCCATCGCGAGGATCACGAGAAAGAGCAATCCCGTCGCGCCCACATAGAGCCGCCGCCAGCCCGTGGGCCGGGCGAAGCGGGCGACGGCGAAGGCGCCGAGGAGGGCGAAGAGCCCCTCTATCGAAGTGATCGCGCCCACGACGCCCGGCGAAAGGCCGAGGCTTTCCCGGCCGATCACGGGGACCATCGCGAGATAGGGAAAGCCCCAGAGGTTGAAGGCGACCGTCACGAGGAGGATGCGCCGCGCGTCCGGCGAAGCCCAGGCATGGGCGAGCGCGGCGAGGGCGCCGCCCTCGGCCGGGTCCCGCGCCGTCTCCGCCGCAGGCTCCCGCGCCAGCGTGAGCGCGACGATGAAGGCCGCCGCGTAGGCGCAGGCGGCGAGGGCGTAAACCCCCTCCGCCCCCGCCGCGCCATAGAGGAGCCCGCCGAAGAGCGGCCCGGCCATCCGCATCCCGTTGCTCGTCGCCCCGTCGAGCGCCATGGCCTGCGCGAGCTTCGCGGGCTCAACGGCTTCGCCCACGATCTTGCGGCGGATCGGCAGGTCCGAGGCCCAGAAGATTCCGGAGCCGAAGGCCGCCAGCGCCACCATCGGATAGGTGGCGAGGCCCGCAGCGAAAAGCGCCCACATCGCGAGCGAGACGAGCAGGACGAGGAGCAGCGCGAACCGCAGGAGCCCGACAGGCTCCGCCCGGTCCGCCAGCCCGCCGAGCGCGGGCCCGGCCAGCGCCATCGGCAGGAAGCGGAGGATGACGAGCGCGGCGACGAGGGCGGGCGAGCCCGTCTCGTCCAGCGCCCAGAGCCCGAGCGCCAGCATCTCCAGCCAGCGGACGAGCGCAGTCAGCAACCCGACCAGCCAGATCCGCGCATAGCGGCGGTTGTGGAACAGCCCCTCTCCGGCGCCCATTCGGGTCATCCTCGTTTCCTCGGCTCCAGCGTTATTCCGGGGCTTCCGGCGGGTCCAGCGGCGGGCGATGTCGCCGCCGGGCGCCTGAGCGGCGAAAACCGGCGGCGTGGGCCGCCGGGGCTTCTGTAGTGAAGGAGCGGGAAGTCAGCCGGAGGCGCCGTCATGTCTGAAGTCGCGGAAGCGGGGGCGCGGCGCGCCCGGGGCGCGAAAGGCGGCGGCGCGGCGCGCCGGGCGGAGCGGTCCGCCGTCCGCATCGAGGCGGCGCGCTATATCGAGCGCGCGATCCCGAGCGTCGAGATCCTCTCGACCGAGGCGCTGGAGATCATCGAGCGCAATGCGGAGACGGTGCTGGAGGAGATCGGCGTCGCCTTCACCGACAATCCGGCCGCGCTGGAGCGCTGGCGCGCAGCGGGGGCGGATGTGCGGGACGAGCGGGTGCGCATCCCCCGCGGCCTCGCCCGCCAGCTCTGCGCGACGGCGCCCTCCACCTTCACGCAACACGCGAGGAATCCAGAGCGGAGCGTTGAGATCGGAGGAAAAACCACCATCTTCGCCCCGGTCTACGGCCCGCCCTTCGTGCGGGATGCGGCGGGCGGGCGGCGCTATGCGACGATGGCGGATTTCGAGAGCTTCGTGAAGCTCGGCTACATGTCGAAATGGCTCCACCATTCCGGCGGCACGGTCTGCGAGCCGACCGACATCGCCGTGAACAAGCGGCATCTCGACATGCTGCTGGCGCATATGCGGCTCTCCGACAAGCCCTTCATGGGCTCGGTGACGGCGCCGGAGCGGGCGGCCGATTCGGTCGCCATGTGCGAGATCCTGTTCGGGAAGGAGTTCGTGGCGGAAAACGCCGTGATGACCTCGCTTATCAACATCAACTCGCCGCTGACGCTGGACGGGACGATGATGGGCGCGCTCGAAGTCTACGCCGCGGCGGGGCAGGCGACGATCATCTCCCCCTTCATCGTCGGCGGGGCGATGGCGCCTGTCTCCGTGGCGGGGACGCTGACGCAGGTGCTGGCGGAGGTGCTCGCGGGCGTCGCCTATTCGCAGCTGATCCGCCCCGGCGCGCCGGTGATCTTCGGCGCCTTCGTCGCCTCGATCGACATGAATTCCGGCGCGCCGACCTTCGGAACGCCCGAGGCGAGCAAGATTCTCTGGGGAGCGGGGCAGCTCGCGCGGCGCATGAACCTGCCGTTCCGCTCGGGCGGCGGGCTCTGCGGCTCCAAGCTGCCGGACGCGCAGGCGGCCTACGAGAGCGCGAACACGCTCAACGCCGCGCTGATGGGCGGGGTCAACTTCATGCTCCACGCCTGCGGCTGGCTCGAAGGCGGGCTCGTCTCCTCCTTCGAGAAGTTCGTGATGGATGCGGACCAGCTCGGCGCGCTCCATTCCCTCGCGGCCGGGATCGACATGTCCGAAAACGGGCAGGCGATGGACGCGATGCGGGAGGTAGGGCCGGGCGGCCACTATCTCGGCTGCGCGCATACGCAAGCCAACTTCAAGTCCGCCTTCTGGCGCTCCGACCTCTTCGACTACAAGCCCTTCGAGACCTGGGCGGAGGAAGGGGCGCGGGACACGCAGGCGCTCGCCTCCGCGCGGGTCGCCCGGCTTCTGGGCGATTATCAGGCCCCGCCGCTCGACGAGGGGGTCGCGGAGGCGCTCCGCGACTTCGTCGCGCGGCGGAAGGCTGCGGAGCCTGACGCCTTCGTCTGAGGCTCAGGCCGGAGCGCGCGCCGCTACGGCGCCCAGCTCGGCGACCAGCGCCGTCAGCAGGCCGACATGGCGGGTGATGGAGTATCCGGCCGCGCCGGCCTTGCGCTGTTCCTCGCAGGCTTCCTCCGCGGCGGCGAGCGCCGGCAGGACGGATGCCGAATCACGTCCGGACATCTTCGGCAGCATGCGCGCAAGGTCGCGCTCACGGCGATAGAGCGCGGCTCCGGCGGCGGCGGCGCGGCTCAGGAGGCGGGGGCGGCGGAGGGTGCGGGTCATGTCGATTTTTCTCCGTTTTGGATGACGCTCCTTCATTAGCGCACGTTATGCGGGTGTTGCTTCTTCGAGCAGGGATCGCGCGATAGCTCGTAACGGTCTGTAAACGAAGGATAATGATGAAACACCGTTAAGCCTATGTTCATCAACCGGAGGTAGTACCGTGACTGTCTAAAAGTTGAATCAAGTCTGGGGCATCCACATGCTGACGACCGAAGACGCTCTCGCAAGCTGCGAAGGCTACGCCCGCGCCGCCTTCGCCGCATCGGGCGACCGCCGCACGCGGGATGTCGCGCTCTATCTCGCCCATGTGGGCGCAGGCGTGCCGATGCGCGCCCTCGCCCGCGCCAGGGGGCGCCAGCCCTCCACCGTGATGCGTGCGATCCGCCGCATCGAGGCGCTGCGCGACGATCCGCTCCTCGAACGCGCGCTGACGACGCTCGAGGAGGAGGCGTTCTCGCTTTCCCGCTCCATCGTGAAGAAGGACACGACGATGCAGACCGACTCCGCCCGCCCCTCCCGCCGCGGCCCGCGGCTGCCAGGGAGCGCGCCGCGCTCGAACGGCTCGCCGAGCCGGATTCCTTTCTTCTCGTTGCGAACGGTGCGGAAAAGGCGGGCGTCTTCACGTCGCAGAACGGGTTCCGGAAGCCCGTCGCGCTCGTGCCGGTCGCGGCCGCGACGCGGTTTCTTACGAAAGACTGGGTCAAGTGCGTCTCGCGCACCGACATTTCCGCCCGCTATGCGATGACGGCGACGGGCCGCGCCATGCTTCGGCGGCGCGAGGTCGCGGAGGCTCCGAACCCCAATCCGGGCTTCGCCGAGGCGCCGTCCGTCTTCGCGGGCCAGCACCAGATGGCGGGGGAACGGCGCGTCGCCAATCCCGTGACGGGGGAGATCGAGACGATCCGGGTCAATCTCGGCGAATCGCCGCTCGGCTGGCTGGCGCGGCGGAAGGACGGAAACGGGCTTTCGCTCCTCTCCGCCGAAGAGGTGGAGGCCGGCGAGCGGCTGCGCGAGGATTTCGAGATGGCGCAGATCGGGCCGAAAGTGGCGCAGGACTGGTCCCGGTTCCTCGCGCCGGCAGAACGGCAGTCGGGGCCCGGCCGCGGCCCGTCAGAAGGCCCGATGTTCGCGCGCGAGCGCTTCGGAAAGGCGGCCTCCGTCCTCGGGCCGGGGCTCGCGGACGCGGCGATCCGCATCTGCTGCTTCCATGAAGGGCTGGAGGCGACCGAACGCCGCATGGGCTGGTCGGCGCGCTCCGCCAAGGTCGTGCTGAAGCTCGCGCTTCAGCGACTGGCGGATCATTACGGCCTCATGCGCTGCGCCGCCTGATCCGCGATGGCGAGGAAGTCGGCGGCCTTCAGGCTGGCGCCGCCGACGAGCCCTCCGTCGACGTCCGCCGCCGCGAGAAGCTCGGCCGCGTTGCCGGGCTTCATCGAACCGCCGTAGAGCACCCGCATCGCCTCCCCCTCCGCGCCGAACCGGGCGCGGAGCCGGGCGCGGATGGCGCCGTGCACCTCCTCGACCTCCGGAACCGACGGCGTGCGGCCCGTGCCGATGGCCCAGACGGGCTCATAGGCGATCACCGTGTCCGCCGCCTTCGCCCCGTCGGGAACCGAGCCGTCGATCTGCCGGGTCACGACGGCGAGCGCCTCGCCCGCGTCCCGCTCCGCCTCCGTCTCGCCGACGCAGATTAGGGCGAGGAGCCCGGCGCTGCGGGCGGCGAGGGCCTTCTCCCGCACCGCCTCGTCCGTCTCGCCATGATCCGCGCGCCGCTCCGAATGGCCGAGAATGACGGCGCACGCCCCCGCATCGGCCAGCATTCCGGCCGAGATGTCCCCGGTATGCGCTCCGTTCGCCGCGGCATGGCAATCCTGCCCGCCAAGGGCGACGCCGCGCCCGGCGAGGCGGGAGAGAAGCGTTGCGGGCGGGCAGATCACCAGCTCCGGCCCCTCGGGCGCGCCGGCGGCGATGGCGTCGATCTCCGCCGCCGCCGCGGCGAGGCCGTTCATCTTCCAGTTTCCGGCGATCAGGATGCGTCGCGTCATCTTCGGTCCTCCCAAGGCTCGCTTGCGCTTAGCAAAGCCGGGCCGGGGACGCAAAGAAGGGGGGGCGCGGCGACCGTTTCGTAGCCTCGGCCCGGCCCCACAAACAAGCCGGAAGGCGAGGCCGCCGCGCAGGAAGCGCCGGAAGGTGGGGGTCCGACGTTCCGTCTCTTGAGGGGAAAAGCGTGGGGGATTGCCCCGCCCCCGCTCTCTCTCCCACAAACCCCGCCGCACTCTGGCGAGGCCAAACTCACATCGGTCTTTGACCACGAAGCGGCCTGACTGGGATGTGACTTTTCGCAATCCGCCGGCGCGGCGCTTCAGAAGAGATCGATGGAGTCGGACAGGAAGTGGACAGACCCGTCGCCCATCGCATCGCGCACCGAGCCGTCGCCGAAGAGGAAGTGCGTTCCGCCGGAATGTGCGGAGCCGCCGGTGGAGGCGTCGGCCCCGGAACCGTCGAAGACCGTCATGCGCGGCCCGCCGCCCGGGCCGGCGACGGTGATGACGTCCGGCACGCCGTCGCCGGAAGCGCCCGCGCCGTCGAACACCTTCACATGCGGGCCGCTGACGGCGGTGTTGCTCGTTCCATCCGCGATAGCGAACGCGAACGAGTCGCTTGTGTCGGTGAAATTGTGAAGCCCGAGACCGATCTGCTTCAGATTATTGCTCATCTTCGTCTCCATTGTTAGCGATGGAGCGGAGATGGGGAGCGGAGCCCGTGCGGAAAGAGGCGCGAAATCCGAAGCTTAACCTAGATCACAGCCGGTGATGTTTCTCACGCGGCGTCGGGCGAGACCTTGAACGAAACGGACTCGCCGCAGCCGCAGCTCTCGGAGACGTTCGGGTTGTTGAACACGAAGCCCGATTCGAGCAGGGAAGTCCGATAGTCGATCTCCGTCCCGAACAGGAACATCTGCGCCATCGGCGCGATGATGACGCGGGCGCCGTCCTGCTCGATCACCTCGTCATGGGCGGAGAGCGCCTCAGCGTACTCCATCGTATATTCCATCCCGGCGCAGCCGCCCTTCTTCACGCCGATCTTGAGGCCCTTCACCCGGCCTCCAGAATCGCTCATCAGCGCGCGCACCTGCGCAGCCGCCGTATCTGTCAGCGTCACCGCCTGCTTTCCCGGTATGCCGAACATCGCCGTCTCCTTCGCTTCCGTGTGAAGGTAAGCGTTCCGGCCCCATCTCTCAAGCGCGGGAAAAGGACCGCTCCGGCTTTCGCCGGAAGCGGTCAGTAAGACCATGCCGGCAAGCCGGACATGGCCCAGGGAGAGACCTTCGATCCCGATGATGGCGGCCGAACCGCCTGCGTCCCCCCGTTCACCGCGCGCCTTGAGGCTGCGCGCGTTCATGGAGGGACGTTAACCCGAAAACACCCAGGGTTGAAAGCGCGACTTTCGGCCAATCCGAAAAAGTGCAGCGTTCAGATGAAGCCGAGCTCCAGCTTCGCCTCGTCCGAGAGCATGTCCATCCCCCAGGGCGGGTCCCATACGAGCTCCACCGCGGCGGATTTCACGCCGGGAACGGCCTCCACCGCGTCCTGCACCCAGCCCGGCATCTCCCCGGCCACCGGGCAGCCCGGCGCCGTGAGGGTCATGTCGATCGCCACGGCGCTCTCTTCGTCGATGCGAATCGAGTAGACGAGGCCCAGGTCGAAAATGTTCACCGGGATTTCCGGGTCATGCACTGTCCGGCACGCGTCGCACACCGCCTCGTAGAGCGGGTGGTCCATCGTCGAAGCCGGAATGAGCGGTTCGCCTTCGCCGTCTGCCATGTCGCCGATCCTCATCGCTGCAATCGTAGACATATTGCTGCACACCCCCTGCGTAAAGGCGGCGCGCGTTCACCAGCAATTCATGCGGCTTGAACAAAAGAGGCGGCCTGATATGCGAAAGAGGGATGGACATGCTCGGAAAACTCTTCCGCCGCAACGCGGTGAAAGCGGAGCCGGAAGCCTCGATGCTCAAGAGCGCCCTTGAGCAGGCGATCGACGCAGTGGTTCTGATCGATTCGAAGAACCGTGTCACGTTCTTCAACGACGCGGCGGAGCGGCTCTGGGGCTGGTCCCGCGCGGAAGTAATCGGCAACAACGTCAACATGCTTGTGCCGCACGCCATCCGTGGCGCGCACGATTCGATGATTGACGCGAACCGTAAGAGCGGCGTGAACAAGATCGTCGGCAGCAGCCGTCGCATCGCCCTCCACCGGAAGGATGGCGGGCGCGTCGCCGTCAGCCTCGCGCTCTCGAAGATCAGAATGGCGGACGGATGGGGGTATTCCGCCTTCGTGCGCGACATGTCGGCGGAGATGGAGAGGCTCGATTCCCAGCTTGGCGCATCCTCCACCGGGGTCGCCGCCGCTTGCGCCCGCCTCACCTCCGTCGCCGCCGACGTAAGCGAGAGCGCTTCTACGCAGTCCGCCGCAGCGCAGCAGGCTTCGAGCGCGATGGAGGAAATGTCCGCCAGCATCCGCCAGAGCGCGGACAATGCGGCGGCGATGGAGAAGATCGCGCTGAAGTCGGTGCAGGAATCCACTTCTTCCGCCGAGGTCGTCGCGCGCGCAGTCGGTTCGATGACCGCGATCGCGGAGAAGATCGGGATCGTGCAGGAGATTGCGCGGCAGACCGACCTCCTGGCGCTCAACGCCGCGGTGGAGGCGGCGCGGGCGGGCCAGCACGGGCGGGGCTTTGCGGTCGTCGCCGCGGAAGTCCGGAAGCTCGCGGAGCGCTGCCGCGTCGCCGCCGCCGAGATTGGCGCGCTTTCGGGCGAGACGGTCTCCGCCTCGCAGGAGGCGGGCGAAAAGATCACGCAGCTCACGCCGGAGATCCGCCGCACGGCCGATCTCGTGCAGGAGATCAGCGCCGCGATGCGGGAGCTGAACGTGGGCGCGGAGCAGATCAACGAATCGATCCGCTCGCTCGACCAGGGCATCCAGGGCAACGCCGCAGCAGCCCGCACCGCCTCCGAGACGACGCAGGAGCTGATGACGAGCGCCGACGGGCTCCGGCGCATCATCGCGGACATGACCGACACCGAAAATCTGGAGGTGGACGCCGCCGCCCATGCCGCCCATGCCGCGAAGCCCGCGCCGAAGCCGCGAAGCATGGCGGCCTGATCAGGCCCGTTTGCGCCCGGACGCGGCGCGGCGTAATGGGCGGGCATGACCGAAGCCCGCTTCACCCTCCTCGCCGCGGACGGCGCCGCCCGGCTTGGCCGGATCGACACGCCGCGCGGGGAGATCCGCACGCCCGCCTTCATGCCCGTCGGCACCGCCGCGACTGTGAAGGCGATGCGGCCCGAAAGCGTGAGGGAGACGGGGGCGGACATCCTCCTCGGCAACACCTATCACCTGATGCTGCGGCCCGGGGCAGAGCGCGTCGCGCGGATGGGCGGGCTCCATCGCTTCATGAACTGGGAGCGGCCGATCCTCACGGACTCGGGCGGCTTTCAGGTCATGAGCCTCGCCGGGCTCCGGAAGCTCGACGAGGAGGGAGTGCGCTTCAAGTCGCATATCGACGGATCGGAGCATCACCTGACGCCGGAGCGTTCGATGGAGATCCAGCGCCTGCTCGGCTCCGACATCGTGATGTGCTTCGACGAATGCACGCCCTTCCCGGCGGAGGAGGGCGTGGCGGCAGCCTCCATGCGGCTCTCGATGCGCTGGGCGCGGCGGAGCCGGGAAGCGTTCGGGGAGAGGCCGGGCCACATGCTCTTCGGCATCCAGCAGGGCAGCGTCTTCCGCGACCAGCGGGAAGAATCCGCCGCCGCGCTGAAGGAAATCGGCTTCGACGGCTACGCCGTGGGCGGCCTCGCCGTGGGGGAGGGGCAGGAGGCGATGTTCGACGTGCTCGACTACGCGCCCGGAATGCTCCCCGGAGACCGGCCGCGCTACCTCATGGGCGTCGGCAAGCCGGACGACATCGTGGGCGCGGTCGAGCGCGGGATCGACATGTTCGATTGCGTGCTCCCCTCCCGCTCCGGCCGCACCGGGCAGGCGCTGACGCGGCGGGGCGCCGTCAACATCAAGAACGCGCGGCATCAGGACGATCCGCGCCCGCTCGACGAGGAGTGCCTCTGCCCCGCCTGCCGCTCCTATTCCCGCGCCTATCTCCACCATGTCTTCAAGGCGGGGGAGATCATCTCCTCCATGCTGCTCACCTGGCACAATCTCCACTATTATCAGGAACTGATGCAGGGGCTGCGGGAGGCGATCGCGGCCGGGCGGCTCGCCGCATTCGCGGCGGCTTTCCATGCGAAGCGGGCGGAGGGCGATATCGAGCCGCTCTGAGCGCGGCGGGTGGACCGGCCCGGCGCTTGTGCTAGAAGGACGGGGACAGGAAAGGACGCGCGCATGAGCCTCCTGAGGCGGATCTTCACCTGGTGGAACGGCTCCACCATCGGCACACAGCTCTGGACCTCGCGCTTCGGCGAGAAGGTCGGGGAGGACGAAGGCGGCAACGTCTATTTCCAGACGGCCGGCGGCGCGCGGCGCTGGGTCATCTACAATGGCGACGTCGAGGCGAGCCGTGTCTCGCCGGACTGGCACGGCTGGCTCCACCATACCTGGGATGAGCCGCCGAGCGCGGCGCCGCTCAAGCGCAAGCCCTGGGAAAAGGACCATATGGCGAACGCGACGGGAACGCCCGCGGCTTATGCGCCTCCCGGCAGCCTGCGCACGCCCGAGACGCGGCCCCGCGTCTCCGGCGATTACGAAGCCTGGAGCCCCTGACATGGCCTCGAACGCGGCGGAGACGCTGATCGGCGCGGCGGTGCTCGCGGTGGCGGGCGGGTTCCTCGTCTATGCGGCGCAGAATGTCGATCTCGGCGGCGTCGGCTCCGGCTATTACGAGGTGAACGCCGGGTTCCGGAAGGCCTCCGGCGTCGCCGTCGGCGCCGATGTCCGCGTCTCGGGCGTTAAGGTCGGCACGGTCGCCTCGCTGACGCTCGACCCGCAGACATACCGCGCCATCGCCGCCCTCTCGATCCGCGAGGGCGTGAAGCTGCCGGAAGACAGCGTGGCCGCGATCACGTCCGACGGCCTGCTCGGCGGGGCCTATATCGCCATCGACCCCGGGGCCTCGGACTTCTTCCTCGAAGCGGGCGGAGAGATCGAGAACACGCAGGGCTCCGTCGATCTGATCGAACTGCTCAGCAAGGCCGTTTCGGGGAACTGACGATGCCGGAGGATCACTGGTCCGCCGCGCGTTACGAGGCGGCCGCCCGTTTCGTGACCGACCTCGCCGGCCCTGTGCTGGCGCTTCTCGACCCGAAGCCGGGCGAGCGCATCCTCGATCTCGGCTGCGGCGACGGGCCCATCGCGAAGGGGCTCGCCGACCTCGGCTGCGCCGTCGTCGGCGTCGATTCCTCGGCGGACATGGTCGCCGCCGCCCGGGCGCGCGGCGTGGACGCGCGGGTGATGGACGGGCATGCGCTCGATTTCGACGCGGAATTCGACGCCGTCTTCTCCAACGCCGCGCTCCACTGGATGACAAGGCCCGAGGCGGTGATCGAAGGTGTCGCCCGCGCGCTCCGGCCCGGCGGGCGCTTCGTCGCGGAGCAGGGCGGGCATGGCAATGTCGCGGCGATCCGCGTCGCCCTTGTCGCCGCGCTGTCCGAGGCGGGGGTTGAGACGGACCTTTCGGACGTCTGGTCCTTCCCCTCCGCCGAGGAGCAACGCGCGCGGCTGGAGGCGGCGGGCTTCATCGTGGAGGAGGTCGCGATCCACCCGCGGCCGACCCCGCTGCCGACGGAGATGGAAGGCTGGCTGGAGACGCTGGCCGCCCCCGCGCTTGCGCGCCTGCCGGAGGCGGATCGGCCCGCCGCCCGCGCCCGCGCGGCGGCGCTCGCGGCGCCTGCGCTTCGGGATTCCGCGGGGCGATGGACGGCGGACTATGCGCGGCTCCGGTTTCGGGCGCGCCTCGCATGAGGCGCTTTCTCCTTCTTCTCGCCGCGCTCGCGCCCGCGCCGCTGCTCGGCCAGGCGGCGACGGAGGAGCCCGCGCCGCTCTTCCGCCCCGCGCCGCCCGGCGTCGTCTATGGCGACGCGCCGCAGGGCTTCGTGGAGGAGCTGATCGAGGAGGAGCGGCCGGAATGGCGCGGCGTCCAGCGCCCGGTCGCCCGTCTCCGCGGGCTCGACAAGATCGCCGGGCGGGTGACGGACATCACCGCCCCGGTCGGCCAGCCCGTGACCTATGAGCGGCTGACCATCACCGTGCGGGACTGCCGGGAGCCGCCGGAAGGGCAGGGGGCGGACGCCTTCGTCTGGCTCGAAGTGGTGGATTCGAAGAGCGGGGCCGAGCCGGTCTTTTCAGGCTGGATCTTCGCATCGAGCCCGGCGCTCTCCGCCATGGACCATCAGAGATACGACCTCTGGGCGCTGAGCTGCGCGACCTCCTGAGGGTCCGGCCTGTCGCCCAGCGCGTCGAAATCGGCCGGCGCGGCGACCGCAAGCTCCAGAAGGTCGTGATAGCGGGCGCGGGAGATCGTGCGCGCCCCGAACTGCGCGAGGTGCTCCGTGACGAACTGGGTGTCGAGCAGCTGGAACCCGCCCCTCTTCAGCCGCGCGACGAGGTGGACGAGCGCGACCTTGGAGGCGTTCGTCTCGTCGCTGAACATGCTTTCGCCGAAGAACGCCCCGCCAAGCTTCACGCCGTAGAGGCCGCCCACGAGCCGCCCCGCCCGCCGCGCTTCGATGGAATGCGCGTAGCCCATGCGATGCAGCGAGACATAAAGCCGCCGAATCTCGTCATTGATCCAGGTCGAGGCGCGGTCCGCGCAGCCCTCGATCACGGCCTCGAAGTCGCAGTCCACCGTCACCTCGAACCGGCCCTGCCGAACGAGTTTCAGCAGGCTCCGCGGCGCGTGGAAGCGGTTGAGCGGGATCACGCCGCGAAGCTCGGGGTCGATCCAGAGCACTTCGTCGGAATTCGCGGATTCCGCCATCGGGAAAACGCCGGCCGCGTAGGCCCTCAGGAGGATCGAGGGTGTCAACTCTATGATGACCGCGCGATCTGACATGCCCGGACGTTCGCCAAACGGTTGAACGAGGGCAACACGGCGCTTACCGCTCCAGGAACTTTTCCAACCAGTGGATGTTGTATTCACCTGATCGAATTTCCGGCTCGGCCAGAAGCCGCATGAAGAGCGGCCCCGTCGTGTCCACGCCGACGACGACAAGCTCGGACAGCGCGCGCGCGAGGCGGTTCAGCGCCGTCTCCCGATCCGCCCCGTGGACGATCAGCTTTCCGATCAGGCTGTCGTAATAGGGGGGGATCGAGTAGCCGGCGTAGATGCCGCTGTCCATCCGCACGCCGAGGCCTCCGGGAGCGTGATAGGCCGTGATCCGCCCAGGCGAGGGCGCGAAGTTGGGCAAGGATTCGGCGTTGATCCGCGCCTCGATCGCGTGGCCGTTCACCACGAGCTCCTCCTGCCGGAACGAAAGCGGCAGGCCGGAGGCGACGCGAATCTGCTCGCGCACGAGATCGACGCCGAAGATCGCCTCGGTGACGGGATGCTCCACCTGGAGCCGGGTGTTCATCTCGATGAAATAGAACTCGCCGTCCTCGAAAAGGAACTCGATCGTCCCCGCCCCGCGATAGCCCATCGCGGCCACCGCGTCGGCGCAGGTCTTGCCGATGCGCGCGCGGGTCTCCGCGTCGATCACGGGGGAAGGGGCCTCCTCCAGCACCTTCTGGTGACGGCGCTGGAGCGAGCAATCCCGCTCGCCGAGATGCACGGCGTTCCCGCGCCCGTCGCCGAAGACCTGGATCTCGATATGCCGGGGGCGGGAGAGGTATTTCTCCATGTAGACTTCGTCGTTGCCGAAGGCGGCCTTCGCCTCGGACCGCGCCGCGCCGAAGGCGACGTCAATCTCCGCCGCGCTCCGCGCGACCTTCATGCCGCGCCCGCCGCCGCCCGCCGCGGCCTTGATGAGCACGGGATAGCCGATCTCCCCGGCGATGCGCCGCGCCGCCTCCAGCGAGGTCACCGCCCCGTCCGAGCCCGGCACGCAGGGCACGCCGAGCTTCGCGATCGTCTCTTTCGCCACGATCTTGTCGCCCATCTGGCGGATATGCTCGGCGGTCGGGCCGATGAAGATCAGCCCGTGCTCCTCCACGATCTCGGCAAAGCCGGCATTCTCGGAAAGAAAGCCGTAGCCGGGATGGATCGCGTCCGCCCCCGAAATCTCGCAGGCGGTGATGAGCGCCGGAATGTTGAGATAGCTCTGCGCCGCCGAGGGCGGGCCGATGCAGACGCTCTCGTCCGCGAGGCGCACATGCATCGCGTCGGCGTCCGCCGTCGAATGCGCCGCGACGGTCTGGATGCCGAGTTCGCGGCAGGCGCGCTGGATCCGGAGCGCGATCTCGCCCCGGTTGGCGATCAGAACCTTGGTGACCATCGCCGCCGCCTATTCGACGATGACGAGCGGCGCGCCGTATTCGACGGCCTGGCCGTCATCGACCATGATCCGCCGCACCGTCCCGGTGCGGGGCGACGGGATCTGGTTCATCGTCTTCATCGCCTCGACGATGAGGAGCGTCTGCCCCTCCTTCACCTGGTCGCCGGTCTTCACGAAGGCCGGCGCGCCGGGCTCGGGCGAGAGATAGACGGTGCCGACCATCGGCGAGGTCACCGCGCCCGGATGCTGGGCCGGGTCTTCCGGGGCCGCCGAGACCGCAGCCGCAGGGGCGGCCGGCGCGGCCGCCATCGGCGCCGGCGCCGCGGCATAGACCGGAGCCGCCGCAATCTGGCGGGAAAGGCGCACATTGAGCGCCCGCTCCTCGCCTTCCTCCCGGTTCACCTCGATCTCGGTGAGGTCATGCTCGCGGAGGAGGCGGGCGAGCGCCTCGATGAACCCCACATCCTCGTCCTGATGTCCGGCCATGCGGCTCCCTCTCTATCGCGCCCGGCGCGGTTCAGGCGCGTATCCGGCGCGTCGCGCGCTCTGCGTGCGGCGCGTTATACGCGCGTGCGGCTTCCGGTCAATCGCGGCTCACCCCGCGCGGCGCGCTTCCGCAACGAGATCGCGGAGCGCGTCCGCCGGCACGAAGCCGCGCACGATCCGCTCTCCGATGATGAAGCCTGGCGTGCCGCTGATGCCGAGCTGGCGGGCGAGGGCGTAGGTCTTGCGGATGTTCTCGGCGATCTCGGGTTTCTCCATGTCCGCCTTCAGCCGCTCGACATCCGCCCCCGCCTCCCCGGCGAGGCGCAGGACGGCGCGCTCGTTCAGCTCGCCCTGATGCGTCATCATCGCGTCGCCGAACGCCTCGTAGATCGCGCCGCCCTGCATCATGGCGGCGATGGCCGCGCGGCTCGCATAGGTGCTTTCAGGCCCGAGAATCGGGAATTCCTTGATGATGCGCCGCACCTTCGGGTCCGCCTCCATGAGTTCGGCGACGCTGGCGTGCGCCCGCTTGCAGTAGGGGCAACGGTAGTCGATGAACTCGACGACCGTAACGTCCCCGTCCGGCGCGCCGCCGACATGGCTGAAGCCGTCCTCGTAGATCGCGTCGGCGTTGGCGGCGATCATGTCGGCGTCGCGCCCGGCCTCCGCCGCCTTCTGGCGCTGCTCCAGAACCTGCATCGCCTCCACGATCACTTCCGGATTGTCTAGGATATAGTCCCGGATCATGGCGTTGATCTCGGCCCGCGCGGCGTCGTCCAGCCCCTCGGCGGAGGCGGGGGCGGCGAGGAGCGCGCAGAGCGCGAAGATCGGGGCGGCGAGGCGTTTCATCATGGGCGGTCCTTTCTCGTCGCCCTCAGTTAGCAGAGAGCGTGCGCTCCGCGACAGCCCGAATGTCGTCCGCCCGGAGCCATCCGGGCGAGCCCACGGGAAGTTGATCGAGCGCGCGGCGCGCGTGTCTGAGCGCGTCCCGCGGCTCGCCGACGAGGGCGAAGCGCTCCGCCGTGGCGAGCGCGGCGTCTCCGTCCCGCCCGGCGCGGGCATAGGCGAGGGCGAGGTCGCGCAGCACCGCCGGCTCCGACGCGCCGCCGCGCGTCGCCGCCTCCAGCGTCTCCAGCGCCTCGCCGTCCGAGGCCGGGTCGTTCAGCGCGAGGAGCGCGCGCCCGAGCGCGCCGCGGATCAGCGCCTCCCCCGGCGCGAGGGCGACGGCGCGGCGCAGCGGCTCCACGGCCGCCGCGCCCCGCCCGCTCTCGAAGAGGATCTGGCCCTTCAGCTCGTGATAGAAAGGGTCCTCCGGCCGGAGCGCGATCAGCCGGTCCACCGCCGCCAGCGCGCCCTCGGTGTCGGGCCGGCGATGGAGCGCGACTGCGCGCTTCAGCTCGCTCAGCTCGTCACGCGGGTTCCCCTCCGCGTCGAGGCGGGCGAGCGTCCGGTCCGGCGAGTTGATGAAGGCGTCGAGCTTGGCCCGCATCCGCGCGTGCCAGTAGGCGAGGTCCGGCCCCGCCGCCGCGCCGCGCGCCGGGCTCGACGCCGCCCTGTCCTCCAGCAGCGCGATTCTCTCGCGCGAGAGCGGGTGGGTGACGGCGTAGGGGTCGATGTTGCCCGCCTGGAACACCTCCTGACCGCGGAAGATGCGCAGCACGTCCAGCACCGCTCCCGGGTCCACGCCGGCGCGCTCCATGTAGGTCGCGCCCGCCTGGTCCGCCGCCGATTCCTCCCCGCGGCTATAGGCGAGGAAGCTGCGGCGGATCGCGTTTTCGGTTCCGAGCGCGCCGGCGATGCCGACTTGCGGGCTCCCGCTCGCCACGCCGGCGAGGGCGGAAAGCGCGAGGCCGAGCGCGAGCGGACCCTGCAGGTTCTCCGCATTGATCTGGCGGCGCACGAGATGGCCGCCGGTGATGTGCCCCGTCTCGTGCGCGATCACGCCCATCAGCGCCTCGGGCCGTTCGATGCGGGAGAGGAGGCCGGTATGGAACACCATGTTCCGCCCGCCAAAGACAAAGGCGTTGAGCGAATTGTCCTGCAGGATGAAGATGTCGACGGATTCGGGCGCCAGCCCCGCAGCCTCGAAGATCGGGCGGGAGAGACGCTCCAGCGTCGCCTCGATCTCCGCATCCCGGATGAGCGTGCGCGCATCCGCCTGGCCGGAGAATGCGACGAGCGCCGCGGCGCCGAACCGGAGGATGCGTCGCACTGGCCTCTCCCTGTCTCGCCCCTCGTCCACTTAGGCGCGCGGAGGGCCTCTTTTCAAGGCGTGGGGCCGACGGGCGGCTGGCGCTCATCACGCCTTTCTGAAAGGTGTTTCAGCCGAGAACGCCCATCTACGGTCGGTCGCGGCGGGTCGCGGAAAGGAGGAGGAGCTGAAACCGGATCCAAACCGCGCGGCGGCGCGCCAGCGTCGCCGTTCCCTGCTCCCGCGTCTCCTCCTCGGCCCGCCATCGCCGGCGAGGATGCCGGCCGAGGCGCGGCGCGCGATCGAGCGCGACCAGGCGCGGAGCGAGGTGCTCGTCTGCCTCGCGCAATTCGCCGCCATCGCCGTCTTCGGCGTCTTCTACGCGCTGACCCCGAAGGCCTTTCCCCCCGACGTCATGTTCGAGCCGGTGCCGCTCGCGCTCGCGGCCTATGCGGTGTTCACCGGAATCCGGCTCTGGCTCGCCCTCGCCGGGCGGCTCGGCCCGGTCTTCCTCGGGCTTTCGGTGGTGGTGGACGTCGCCGTGCTGATGGTGACGATCTGGAGCTTCCACCTGCAATACGAGGAGCCGGCGACGATCTATCTGAAGGCGCCGACGCTCCTTTATGTCTTCATCCTCATCGCGCTCCGGACGCTCCGCTTCGAGGTCGGCTACGTGCTGCTCGCCGGCGCCGCGGCGGTCGTCGGCTGGCTCGTCCTCGTGCTTTACGCCGTGGTCACGGGCGGTGAGATGAAGATCACCAACAGCTTCGCCGAATACATGACCTCGCATTCGATCCTGATCGGCGCCGAGGTGGACAAGATCATCTCCATCGTCGCCGTCACCGCCGTGCTCGCGCTCGCGGTCGTGCGTGCGCGGCGGCTGATGGAGCGCTCGGCCAGCGAGGCCCACGCCGCCGCCGCCCTCTCGCGCTTCTTTGCGGCCGACGTGGCCGGGGAGATCAGGGGGGCGGACCTTGCGCACCGGCCGGGCGAGGCGGCGTTGAGGGAGATGGCGGTCGTCTTCTTCGATCTCAGGGATTTCACCAGCCGCTCCGCCCGCCTCGGGCCGGAGGGAACGATCGCGCTCCTCGCCGGGTTCCACGCCTGCGTCGTTCCGGCCGTGGAGGCGAATGGCGGCGTGATCGACAAGTATCTCGGGGATGGCGTGCTCGCCACCTTCGGCGCCGCGCGCCCGAGCGATACCCACGCGGCGGACGCGCTCCGCGCCGCCCTCGCCGCGCTCGAAGCCGCGGAGGCCTGGAACGCGGCGCGGCGCGGGCGGGGGGAGCCGCCCGTCGCGCTCGGGATCGGCGTCTCGGCGGGGGAGGCGCTGGTCGGCGTCACGGGCGTCGAGTCGCGGCTCGAATTCACGGTTCTGGGGGAGGTCGTGAATCTCGCCTCCAGGGTCGAGAAGCATTGCAAGGCCGCCCTCCGCCCCGGCCTCGCGACGGCGGAGACGCTGCGCCGCGCCGTCTCGCAGGGCTTCGCCGGCGCGGGCGCCTTCGACGATCTGCCGGCGGAGCGGGTGGAGGGCGTCGCCGCTCGCGTCGATCTCGTCGCCTTCGGCCCCGCCACGCTCGCCCGCGCCTGATCTCGCTCAAGGCGCCGCGCGGCGCGGCGCCGGATACTCCCCCGATCCATGCGGAGGGAGACGCAATGACCCGAATCCTGATCGTGAACGGAAACCCGAAACCCGCCAGCTTCTGCGCCGCGCTGGCCGACGCCTACGAGGCCGGCGCCCGCTCTGCAGCCCATGAGGTCGAGCGGATCGACCTCGGCGCGCTGCCCGTCGACCCGGTGCTCCGCACCGGCTTCACGCCGCACGAGCCCGAAGAGCCGGAGCTGACCGCCGCGCGGGAGGCGATCGGCCGGGCGCAGCATCTCGTCCTCGTCTGGCCGCTCTGGTTCGGCGACATGCCGGCGATCCTGAAAGGCTTCCTCGAACGGTCGCTGACGATGGGCTTTGCGATGGAGGAGATCGAGAAGCCGCGCTTCTTCCGCCCGCTGCTGACCGGGCGGAGCGCCCGGTCCATCGTCACCATGCAGATGCCGCGCCTCGTCTACCGGCTCGTCTACGGCTCGGCGGCGACGAAGCTGCTCCGCCGCCATATCCTCGGCTTCGTCGGCATGAGCCCGGTGCGGGACATGGTGTTCGGCGGGATAGACGACGCCGCGCCCGGGACCCGCGCGAAATGGCTGGAGGAGGTTCGCCGCCTCGGCGCCGCAGCGGGCTGAGCGCGCCGCTCCGCCCCGCTTTGTGAATCGCCGCCCTTTCCCCCGCCCCCCGAATGGGTGTTATCTCGAAAGAGGGTCAGGGGAGGACGCATGGCGAAGATCGGTGTCGTAGGGCTCGGCGCGATGGGGGGCGGCATGGCGCGCGCCTGTCTCGAAGCCGGGCATGAGGTGACGGGGCATGACCTGAACGAGGCGGCGCTCGCCGCCTTCCGGAGCGAGGGCGGCGGGGCCGCGCCGCTGGCGGAAGTCGCGCCCGCGCTCGACATCCTTGTCCTTGTCGTCCTCAACGGCGCGCAGGCGGAGGCGGCGCTCTTCGGGCCGGAGGGCCTTGCGCCGCTCATTCGGAAGGGCGCGGCGGTGGTCTGCTGCCCGACCGTCTCCCCCGATTTCGCCCGGAGCCTCGCGGCGCGGGCGGAGGCGATGGGGCTTCTCTATCTCGACGCGCCGATCTCCGGCGGCGCCGGCAAGGCGCGGGCCGGGAGGCTCACCATCCTCGCCTCGGGCTCCGAAGCCGCCTTCGCCGCCGCCGCGCCCGCGCTCGATGCGATGGCGGAGACGGTGTTCCGCCTCGGCGCGGAGCCGGGGGCCGGGAGCGCGATGAAGGCGGTCAACCAGCTTCTCGTCGGCGTCCATATCGCTGCGGCGGCGGAGGCGATCACCTTCGGGATGACTCAGGGCGTCTCCCCGGAGCAGACGCTCGACGTGATCTCGAAATGCGCCGGAACCTCCTGGGCCTTCGAGAACCGGGGGCCGCATATCCGCGACGGGGATTACACGCCGCTCTCCGCCGTGGACATCTGGCTGAAGGATCTCGGCATCGTGCTCGACATCGCGGGGCGCGCGAAATTCTCCGCCCCGCTTACCGCCGCCGCGCTCCAGCAATTCGTCGCCGCCTCCGGCTCCGGCCTCGGGCGGGAGGACGATTCGGCGGTCGCCAAGGTCTACGCCCGCAATGCGGGTCTCAAGCTGCCGGGGGATGCGTGATGCTGCTCGGCTGCATCGGCGACGATTTCACCGGCTCCTCCGACCTCGCCAACACGCTGGCGAAGGCGGGGATGCGGGTGACGCAGTATTCCGGCGTGCCGACAGGCCCAGCCGCGCCGGGAGTGGAGGCGGGCGTCGTGGCGCTGAAGTCCCGCACCATCGATCCGAAGGAGGCCGTTCGCCTCTCCCTCCTCGCGCTGGAATGGCTGGCGGAACAGGGGTGCAGGCAGTTCGTCTTCAAGTATTGCTCGACCTTCGATTCGACGCCCGAAGGCAATATCGGCCCGGTGGCGGAAGCGATGGCGAAGGCCTTGGGGGAGACGCGGGTGATCGTCTGCCCCGCCTTTCCTGGCGCCGGGCGCACGATTTTCCAGGGGCATCTCTTCGTGGGGGAGAGGCTCCTTTCCGAATCCGGGATGGAGAAACACCCGCTCACCCCGATGACCGACCCGGACATCCGGCGCTGGCTCGCCCGGCAGACGCGGATGAAGGTCGGCCATGTTCCGGCGAAGACGGTCTCCGCCGGCGCCGCCGCGATCCGCCGCGCGCTCGAGGCGGAGGCGGAGGCGGGGCGGCGGTTGATCGTGACGGACGCGACGTCGGATGCGGACCTGCTGGCGCTCGGCGCCGCGGCGGACGGGTTGAAGCTGGTGACGGGAGGCTCCGGGATTGCGATGGGCCTGCCGGAGAATTTCCGCCGCGCCGGGCTCCTGAAGGGCGGCGGCGGCGCATGGGCCGGCGTGCTGGGGCGCGCCGCGATCCTTTCCGGCTCCTGCTCGAACGCGACGCGCGGGCAGGTCGCGGCGCATGACGGGCCGAAGCTGGAGGTGACGGCTGAGGCTGTCATGGCCGGGGAGATCGACGGCGGACAGGCGGCCGAATGGGCGCTCGCGCAGCGCGGTGTCCCGCTCGTCTATTCCTCGGCCGATCCCGCCGTGGTCGCCGCCGCTCAGGAGCGGTTCGGGCGGGAGGAGGTCGCCGGCCGGATCGAGCGGCTGATGGGGGAGGCGGCGGTCGCCCTCGTCGAGGGCGGCGTCACCCGCCTCGTCACCGCGGGCGGGGAGACTTCGGGCGCCGTGGTCGAGGCGCTCGGCGTCGCGGCGCTGGAGATCGGGCCGGAGATCGACCCGGGCGTGCCGGCGCTCAAGGCCGAGGGCAGGGGCCTCGCGCTCGCCCTCAAGTCGGGCAATTTCGGGGGCGAGGACTTCTTCGCCCGCGCCGTCGCGGCGCTCGCCCCGCCGCGAAAAGGGGGGGAGGGATGAGGCCCCGCGCCGGCATAACCATGGTTATAGGCATTTTTTCGTTGATTCATAAGGATAATTTCGAGTGCCCCTTCTTTGGGGCCTTCGGACGATGACCGAGTGCGCCCTCCGCGAGGCGATCTGCCGCTTCGCCGCCTCGCTCCATGCGCGGGGGCTCACGCCCGGCTCCTCAGGCAACATTTCCGCGCGGACGGAGGATGGCGGGCTCCTCGTCACGCCCACCGGCTCCGGCTTCGGCGCGCTCGACCCGGCGCGCCTCTCCCGGCTCGACGCGGCGGGGCGGCTCCTCTCCGGCGATCCGCCGACGAAGGAGATGCCGCTCCACTCCGCCTTCTACGAGACGCGGGCGGGGGCGGGGGCGGTCGTCCACCTCCATTCCGTCCATTCCGTCGCGCTGTCGATCCTGCCGGAAACGGACCCGGATTGCGTGCTGCCGCCGCTCACCGCCTATTCGGTGATGCGCGTAGGCAAGGTGAAGCTTCTTCCCTATTTCCGGCCCGGCGACCCCGCGATGGGGGATGCGGTGCGGAGCCTTGCGGGCCGCCGCTCCGCCGTCCTCCTCGCCAATCACGGGCCGGTCGTGGCGGGGAAGGACCTTGAAGCCGCCGTCTTCGCGATGGAGGAACTGGAGGAGACGGCGAAGCTCGCGCTCCTCACGCGCGGCATGGCCCCGCGCGGCCTTAACGATGCGGAGATCGCCGACCTTGTAAGGACGTTCGGGGCGGAATGGGGGGAATGATGCGCTTTTCGGCCAATCTCGGGTTTCTCTGGACTGAATTGGCGCTGACGGATGCGATCCGGCGCGCGAAGGCGGCGGGCTTCCAGGCGGTGGAGATGCACTGGCCCTACGAGACGCACGCCGAGGTCGCCCGCGCCGCGCTGGAGGAGACGGGGCTGTCGCTCCTCGGCGTCAACACCGTGCGGGGCGAGGCGGGGGAGAACGGCCTCGCCGCGCTGAAGGGGCGGGAGGCGGAGGCCCGCGCCGGCATCGACCAGGCGCTCGAATGGGCGGACGAGACGGGCGCGCATGCCGTCCATGTCATGGCCGGGCGGTTCGGTGACGAGGCGACCTACATCGCCAATCTCCGCTACGCGGCGGAGGAGGCGCGCGACCTCGGCAAGACGATCCTGATCGAGCCGCTGAACGCCCGCGACGCGCCCGACTATTTCCTGACCGAGGTGGAGCAGGCGGCGGAGATCATAATCCGCACCGGCGCGGCGAATATCCGCATCATGTTCGACTGTTACCATGTGCAGGTGATGCAGGGAGACATCCTCCGCCGGTTCGAGGCGCTGATGCCCTTCATCGGCCATGTCCAGTTCGCCGCCGCGCCGGGGCGGGGGGAGCCCGATACGGGCGAGATCGCCTATGAGCGGCTCCTGCCCGCGATGGAGGCGCTCGGGTGGAAGGGCTTCTTCGGCGCGGAGTATCGGCCGAAGGGGACGACGGATGAAGGGCTCGGCTGGATGAAGGGTTACCTCTGAAAGCCAAGGCCACGGACCTGATCCGGGGCCTCGCGGGGTGGCGCGCGGCGCTCCGTTCGTCGGGGTCCCGGATCAGGTCCGGGACCTTGCGCTCCGGGCGCCCTCACTCCACCCACCTTCCCGCCGGGAGGGAGGAAGCGCAAACGGGCGCCCTTGCGGAAATCCCCGCCCGGCGCGAATGTCCGCTGAAGCCGGGGAAGCCGGCGGCGGGAGCGAAGCGATGGACGATCTGCGGCGGCGGCTGGACGAGGAGGGGTTTCTCGTCCTCGAAAACGTCTTTCCGGAGAGCGCGATAGACGCCGTGAAGGCGGAATACGCCGCGCTTCTCGAAACCCTCTGCACGGGCTGGATCGCGGAGGGCCGCCTCGCCGCCGAAACCCTCGACCTCGATTTCGAGGGGCGGCTCCGCGCCGCCTATGTCGCCGGGCTGGACTGGTTCCAGCCGATGGACATCTCCCTTCCCGGCGGGGTGATCGAGGCGGAGACGCCGATGCATTTCGGCCCGGCGATCTTCGCGCTCCTCCGCCACCCGGCCATTCTCGACGTGGTGGAGCGGCTGATCGGGCCGGAGATTACCTCCAACCCGATCCAGCATGTCCGCATCAAGCCGCCCGCGCATCTGCTGAAGGCGGACGAGGTGCGGCCGCACGTCACCTATACCGACTGGCACCAGGACCGGGGCGTGACGCATGACGAGGCGGACGGGACGGAGATGGTCACCGTCTGGATCGCGATATCCGACGCGACGGCGGAGAACGGCTGCCTCCAGGTCGCGCCCCGCACGCATCTTGAGGCGCTGAAGACGCATTGCCCGGCGGGCATCCAGCTCTCGATCCCCGAATCCGCGCTGGACCGCGCGCGCGCCGTTCCGCTCCCGGTGAAGTCGGGCGGCGTGGTGATCTTCCATCCGGGCACGGCCCACGCCTCCCTCGTCAACCGCACCGAAGGGTTCCGCTGGTCCTTCGACGTTCGCTATAACGTCACCGGGCAACCCACGGGCCGGAGCCATTTTCCGAGCTTCGTCGCCCGCAGCCGCAGGGCGCCCGAAACCGAATTGCAAAGCGCCGACGAATGGCGCGGAATGTGGGAGGAGGCGCGCGCCCGCCTCGCCCGCGCGCCGCATATCCCGATCCATCGGTGGAGCGCGGACGCGCCCGCCTGCGCCTGAGGAGCATCATGGCAGATCAAGCCGCCGCAACCGTCCGCCTCGACCCGTCCGACAATGTCGTCACCGCGATCCGCCCGCTCGAGGTCGGCGCGGATGTGGAGGGCGCGAAGGCGCTCGCGCTCATCCCGCGGGGCCACAAGGTCGCGACCGCGCCGATCCCGAAGGGCGCGGTGGTGCGGAAATACAGCCAGGTCATCGGCTACGCGGCGGAGGACATTGCGGCCGGCGCCCATGTCCACACCCACAATGTCGAATTCCGGGCGACGGAGGTGGAGTATGAATTCTCCACGGATCTCCGCCCCGCCGCGCCGGCGGCCAAGATCGACACGTTCATGGGCTACCGCCGCAAGTCGGGCCGGGCGGGAACGCGCAACTACATCGCGATCCTGACCTCGGTGAACTGCTCCGCCACCGCGGCGCGGAAGATCGCCGCCGCCTTCGGGCCGGAGGAGATGGCGCAGTATCCGAACGTGGACGGCGTCGTCGCTTTCGTCCACGGCACGGGCTGCGGCATGGCGGGCTCGGGCGAGGGGTTCGAGGCGCTGCAGCGGGTGATGTGGGGCTATGCGAAGCATCCGAACCATGCCGGCGTGCTCATGGTCGGCCTCGGCTGCGAGATGAACCAGATCGACTGGCTGCTGGAGGCCTACGGGCTCGAACGCGGGCCGCTGTTCCAGACGATGAACATCCAGGACGTCGCGGGGCTGAGGCGGACGATCGAGCTCGGCGTCGAGAAGGTGCGCGCCATGCTCCCGATCGCGAACGAGGCGCGGCGGGAGCCGTGCCCCGCCTCCGAGCTGATGGTGGCGCTGCAATGCGGGGGCTCCGACGCATGGTCCGGCGTCACCGCCAATCCGGCGCTCGGCTATGCCTGCGACCTTCTCGCGGCGCAGGGCGGGACGGGCGTTCTGGCGGAGACGCCGGAGATCTACGGCGCGGAGCATCTCCTCACCCGCCGGGCCGTGGACCGGAAGACGGGGGAAAAGCTGATCGGCCTCATCCGCTGGTGGGAGGACTACACCGCCCGCAACCGCGGCTCGATGGACAACAACCCCTCGCCCGGCAACAAGAAGGGCGGGCTCACCACGATCCTCGAAAAGTCCCTCGGCGCGCAGGCGAAGGGCGGCACGACGCCGCTGACCGGCGTCTACAAATATGCGGAGCCGGTGACGGCGAAGGGCTTCACGTTCATGGACAGCCCCGGCTACGACCCGGCCTCGGTGACGGGCCAGATCGCCTCCGGCTGCAACCTCGTCACCTTCACCACGGGCCGCGGCAGCGCCTTCGGCGCCAAGCCCGCGCCCTCGGTGAAGATCGCGACGAATTCCGAGATGTATGGCCGGATGGTCGAGGACATGGACGTGAACGCCGGCCGCATCCTCGAAGGCGCGAGCGTGGAGGAGGTGGGGCGGGAGATCTACGAGATGCTCCTCCGCGTCGCCTCCGGCGAGATGACGAAGTCGGAGGCGCAGGGGCTCGGGGACTACGAGTTCGTGCCCTGGCAGATCGGCGCGGTGATGTAGGCGGCGGCGAGGGATCGGTCGCCCGTCATCGACGCGAGCCTCCGCCCGTTGGCGAACGCCGCCAAGGTTTGGCGGCGGAAGATGCCGACGCAGGCGCCGGCCCGCCGGATGGGATTCACTCGTCGACGAAGCCCTCTGAGGACACTGATCGGATCTCTGACCCTAGAGTTTCGACATTATTGAACGGCATCGCGCCAGGTCAGCGAACGCTTCCGCGTGCGCCCGCTCACCTTAACCCCTCCGCCATCTCCACCGCGAAATACGTCAGCACGCCGTCGCACCCCGCCCGCTTGAACGCCATCAGGCTTTCCGCAACCACGCGCCCCCGGTCCATCCAGCCCGCGTCGCAGGCGCCGGCGAGCATCGCGTATTCGCCGCTCACCTGGTAGGCGTAGGTGGGCGCGCCGAATTCGGCCTTCACCCTCCGGCAGATGTCCAGATACGGCATGCCGGGCTTCACCATCACCATGTCCGCCCCTTCGGAGAGGTCGATGGCGACCTCGCGGAGGGCTTCGTCTCCGTTCGCCGGGTCCATCTGGTAGGTCTTCTTGTCCCCCTTCAGGGTTCCGCTGGCCCCCACCGCGTCCCGGAAGGGCCCATAGAAGGCGGAGGCGTATTTGGCGGCGTAGGACATGATGAGCGTGTTGGTGAAGTCGTTGGCTTCGAGCGCGGCGCGGATGACGCCGATGCGGCCGTCCATCATGTCCGACGGGCCGAGAATGTCCGCCCCCGCCTCGACCTGACAGAGGCTCTGCCGCTCCAGCGCCACCAGCGTCTCGTCATTCGCGATCTCGTCGCCCCTCAGGATGCCGTCATGCCCGTGGGAGGAATAGGGATCGAGCGCCACGTCCAGCATCACGCCGAGGCCGGGGCGGAGGCGCTTGATCGCGCGGGTTGCGCTGTTCACGAGGTTGTCGGGGTTCCAGGCCTCCGCCGCGTCCTCCGTCCGCTTCTCCTGCGGTGTGTAGGGGAAGAGCGCGACGCAGGGGATGCCGAGATCGGCCGCCCGCGCCGCCGCGTCCGCCGCCCGGTCCACCGTGAGGCGGGAGACGCCGGGCATGGAGGGGATCGGCTCCTCCCCGTCCGCGCCTTCGCGCACGAAGATCGGCCAGATGAGGTCGCCCACGGTGAGCGTGTTCTCGCGCACGAGGTCCCGCACCCAGGGGGCCTGACGGGTCCGCCGCGGGCGGGTGTGGGGGAAGGGAGCGGCGAGAGTCTGGACCATAAGTGACGCCTTTTTGCGCTTTGCCTCCCCCTTCGTGCCATGCGATGCTGCAAGCGGCAAGTTGTGGGTCAGCTTCGCGATGATGACGCATGCGACATTCCTGAGCCCCTGGTACTGGGTCTTCGGCGTGCTCTTCTGGGGGCTCGTCTGCAATTACACGTTCGGGGTGCCGAACGAGCTCTTCGTGCGGGCGCGGCGGGGCGGGGAGGACGCCGCGCTGTTCGAGCGCTTCGCGCGGCGGAACCTTTCGCTTTTCGCGCGGACGATCCGGCGGCGCGCGGGCTTCGCGGCGGGTGCGGGGGCCTTCGTGCTGGCGCTGCTCGGCACCTATGCCTGGCGGAGCGGGAGCGAGGCGGCGCTCGGGCTCCTCATCCTTCTTGCGCCCGCGGCGGCGCTCTCGGCCTGGGGCGGCCTCGCGATCATGCGGGCGGCGGAGGCTTCGCCGGGCAGGGACGGGTTGCTGCGACTGTTTGAGCGGGCGCGGCTCTGGTCCGCCGCCGCGGCTGTCTTCTCCATGCTCGCCGCCGCCTCCGCCGCGGGGGCGCGTCACGGGCCGGGCTGGACGGACGCGCTGCTCCGCGGCTTCTGACCGGCGCGCGGAGGGGCGCGGGCTCCCTCGGGAGGGCGCTTCGGAGCGGTCGGGCTCAGCGGTTTATGTCGTCATGAACTCGAACGGTTGCTCATCTTGCGCCGTTGCGATGCGGCCTCCCTGGGGGGAGGGAGGCCGCGGCCCGGGCTGGTCGCCCGGGCCAAGTGAAGTGGGGGAGCGCTTCGCCCCGGCTTCGGCGGGCGCGAAGGGTTGAGCCGGGGGCCGATGCGCGCTAGGTCGCGCCGCGTGGCGCGGGTGCGCCCCTTCCGGAGCCAGCCCAGATGAAGGATGAAGCCCCCTCCGCCTCCGACCTCCGTGTCGGCGGCACGCCGGAAGGCTTCGACGGCAAGGTCGTCGCCGATCTCGCGCGCGCGCATGGCGGGCCCGTCGTCCATGTGGCGCGGGATGACCGGCGCGCGGCGGCGATGGCGGACGCGCTCGCCTTCTTCGCGCCGGAACTGCCCGTGCTCCGCTTCCCCGCCTGGGATTGCACGCCCTATGACCGGATTTCCCCGAACGGGGAGATCACCGCCGCGCGGATGGCGACGCTGGCGGCGCTGGCGGAGGGATTCTCCGCCCCCTCCGTCGTGCTGACGACGGTGAACGCCGCCTCGATGCGCGCGCCGGCGCGGGAGGCGGTGCGGGCGGGGAGCTTCTCCGCCGCCGTGGGCGGGCGGATCGACCTCGAAGCGCTCACGGATTATCTGAGCCGCTCCGGCTACAACCGCGCCTCCACGGTGACGGAGCCCGGCGATTTCGCGCTCCGCGGCGGGATCGTGGACATCTTCCCGCCGGGGGCGGAGCACCCCGTCCGGCTCGACCTTTTCGGCGACGTGCTGGACGGGGCGCGCCGCTTCGAGGCGGAGAGCCAGCGGACGATCGAGCGGATCAAACGCATCGACCTCGCCCCGGCCACCGAGGCGCCGCTCGATGCGGAGAGCATCGCCCGCTTCCGCCGCCGCTATCGCGAGATGTTCGGCGCGGCGGGGCTGGACGACCCGCTCTATGAGGCGGTGAGCGCGGGGCGGAAGCATCAGGGCGCGGAGCATTGGGCGCCGCTCCTCCATGAGGCGATGGAGACGCTGTTCGACTATCTTCCGGGCGCGCCCGTCGCCTTTGACCACCGCGCGGAGGAGGCGGCGGAGGCGCGCTGGGCGCAGGTCGAGGAGCATTACGAGGCGCGCCGCGCGGCGACGAAGGGCAAGGGCGGCGGCGCCGCCTACAAGGCCCCGCCGCCCGCCGCGCTCTACCTCCCGCCCGCGGAGATGGAGGCGGCGCTCCGGGGCCGGCCCGTGCGCCGCTTCACGCCGCACCGGGAGGCGCCGGGGCCGGGCGTGATCGACCTCGGCGCGCGGGCGGGGCGCAACTTCGCGCCCGAACGGCAGATGGAGGGCGTCAACGTCTTCGACGCGCTGGCCGACCATGTGCGGGACCGGCGGGCGAAGGGCCGCGTCGTCATCGCCGCCTGGTCGGACGGGGCGCGGGAGCGGCTCGCCGCCATGCTGGAGGATCACGGGCTCGCAGGCGCGAAGCCCGCCGGCCGCTGGAGCGAGGTGGAGGCGGCGGAGACGGGCGCGCTCCGGCTCGTCACCTGGCCGCTGGAGGAAGGGTTCGTCGCCGGCGACCTGACGGTGATCGCGGAGCAGGACATTCTCGGCGAACGCCTCGTGCGGAAGACGCGGCGGCGGAAGGCGGAGAATTTCATCGCCGAGGCGGGCACGCTCTCCGTCGGCGATCTCGTCGTCCATGTGGAGCATGGCGTCGGCCGCTATCAGGGGATGAAGACGGTGGAGGCGCTCGGCGCGCCCCATGAATGCCTCGAGGTCGAGTATCACGGGGGGGACCGGCTCTATCTCCCGGTCGAGAATGTCGAGCTTCTCTCCCGCTACGGCCATTCGGAAGGGTTGCTGGACCGATTGGGCGGCGGCGCCTGGCAGGCGAAGAAGGCGAAGCTGAAGGAGCGCATCCGCGACATGGCGGAGAAGCTCATCCGCGTCGCCGCAGAGCGGATGCTGCGCGAGGCGCCGCGCTTCACGCCGCCCGACCACGCCTGGGACGAGTTCTGCGCCCGCTTCCCCTGGCAGGAGACGGAGGACCAGCTCCGCGCCATCGAGGACGTGCTGGAGGATCTCTCCTCGGGCCGGCCGATGGACCGTCTCGTCTGCGGCGACGTGGGTTTCGGCAAGACGGAGGTCGCGCTCCGCGCCGCCTTCGTCGCCGCCATGTCGGGCGTGCAGGTGGCGCTGATCTGCCCCACGACGCTCCTCGCCCGGCAGCATGCGGCAGGCTTCGCGGATCGGTTCAAGGGCCTGCCGCTGAAGGTGCGGCAGCTTTCCCGCTTCGTCGGGCAACGGGAGGCGGACGCAACGCGGGAGGGATTGGCGGACGGGACGGTGGACATCGTCATTGGCACCCATGCGCTCCTCGCCAAGGGCGTGAAGTTCCGCAATCTCGGGCTCCTCATCATCGACGAGGAGCAGCATTTCGGCGTCGCCCACAAGGAGCGGCTGAAGCGGCTCCGCTCCGACGTCCATGTGCTGACGATGACGGCGACGCCGATCCCCCGCACGCTGCAGATGTCCATGTCGGGCGTGCGCGAGCTTTCGATCATCGCGACGCCGCCGGTGGACCGGCTCGCCGTCCGCACCTATGTCGCGCCCTTCGACGCGGTGACGGTGCGGGAGGCGCTGCTGCGGGAGCGCTATCGCGGCGGGCAGTGCTTCTTCGTCGTCCCGCGCATTTCCGACCTCGGGGAGATCGAGGAGTTCCTCCGGAAGGACGCGCCCGAGGTCAGCTTCGTCACCTGCCACGGGCAGATGGCGGCGGGCGAGCTCGACGAGAAGATGAACGCCTTCTACGACGGGCGGTATGACGTGCTGCTGGCGACGACGATCATCGAATCGGGGCTCGACATTCCGGCGGCGAACACGCTGATCGTCCACCGGGCGGACATGTTCGGGCTGGCGCAGCTTTACCAGATCCGGGGGCGCGTCGGCCGCTCCAAGGTGCGGGCCTACGCCTATTTCACGACCGAGCCGAAGAAGCCGCTGACCCCGGCGGCGGACAAGCGGCTGAAGGTGCTTTCCTCGCTCGATTCGCTCGGCGCCGGCTTCACGCTGGCGAGTCACGACATGGACATTCGCGGGGCGGGGAACCTGCTTGGCGAGGAGCAGTCGGGGCATATCCGGGAGGTCGGATACGAGCTCTATCAGGAGATGCTGGAAGAGACGATCGCCAAGCTCCGCGCCGGCGAGGTCGAAGGGCTGACGGAGCTTGAGGAGACCTGGTCCCCCAAGATCAGCCTCGGAGTTCCGGTCCTTATTCCCGATACTTACGTGGAGGACCTCGACCTCCGCCTCGGCCTCTATCGCCGGCTTTCGTCTCTGGAGACGCGGCGCGACCTCGAAGGCTTCGCGGCGGAGCTGCATGACCGCTTCGGCAAGCCGCCCGAGGAGGTGGAGACGCTGCTGCGGATCGTGCGTATCAAGACGATGTGCCGGAAGGCGAATATCGAGAAGCTGGATGCGGGCGAGCGCGGCTGCGTCGTCCAGTTCCGGGGGGACAAGGTGGCGAACCCGGCGGGGCTAGTCGGCTATATCGAGGGGGAGCGCGGGCTCGCCAAGCTGCGCGAGAACAAGCTCGTCATCCGGCGGGACTGGAAGGACGGCGAGGCGAAGGTGAAGGGCGCCTTCGCCGTGGCGCGGGATCTGGCGAAGGCGCTGGCGGGGTAGGGCGGGCGTCGACCTTCGGTCGCCTCGCCACGGCCTCGAAGCATCTCCAGTGGAGAGATGCCGAGGCCGAGGCGCCACCCGCCGCGTCGGGCCGATACGCGGGGCGACGGCCCGACGCTTTCTTTGACGGCGCCCCTACGCCAACCGCGCCCGGAGCGCGCGCGGCAGCACGAGGTCGATCAGCAGCATGACCGCGAGGCTGAGCCCGACCAGCGGAAAGAAGACGGCGAGCGCGAGCGTCACGAGCGCGATCCCCTTCGTAACGCGGAAATCCGCCGGCATGGACGGCGCGCCGAGCCCGCCCGCGGGCCGCCGCTTCCACCACATAACCATCGCGGCGACGGACATCAGCACGATGGCGATGCAGGCGAGCAGCATCGCGATCTGGTTCACGACGCCGAATTCCTGCCCCATATGCACGCTGATCCCCCATTCCGCCGCGCGGCCGAGGGCGCCGAGATCGGCCAGCTTCATGTCGAAGAGGACCTCGCCCGAATACTGGTCGAAATGCACGACCCGCTCATGCGTGATGTCGTCCGGATAGACCGAGACGGTGAAGACGCCCTCCGGCCCCGAGGGAGGGTTGAGCGCGAAGCCGGGATGGACCCCCATCGCCTCCGCCTTCGCGACGATCTGGTCCATGCCGACGGGCACGCCCGCGGCGGCGAGGGATTGCGGCATGGGCTGGCCCTCCAGAATCCAGGGCGCGCGCTCCAGCGCCTCCCCGGTCGGCACGGTCGAGACGGGATAGGACTCCCAGTAGCCGTCGGGCATCCCGATCCCGGCCTTGTATGACAAGTCATAGAACTGCTTGCCCCAGAAGCCGGACCAGGGAAGCCCGGTGATGGCGAGAAAGACGATGAAGAGCGCGGCGTAGGCGCCCGTCACCGCATGGAGGTCGCGCCAGAACGGGCGGCCCTTCGCCTTCCGCGGGGCGAAGACGCCGACCTTCCGCCCGCGCGGCCACCAGAGATAGAGCCCGGTTCCCGCGAGGATCACGGCCCAGCCGGCGACGGCCTCGATCATCCGGTTGCCGACCCAGCCCACATATTCGAGCGAGTGGAGCTTCCGCACCACCCAGATCGCGCGGGAGCCGGCGAAGCCCGCATCCCAGTGATGCCCGAGCACGGCGCCGTCATAGGGGTCGAGATAGACGGCGACCTTCTCCCCCGCGCCGTCCCTCAGCTTCACGACCGCGGCGCGGTCCGGCGCGGCGGGGGGATGGTAGCCGCGCAAGGTCCCCGGAACCGCCTCCAGCGCGGCGGCGACGAGGAGCGAGGGCGCGAGCGGGGCGGAGGCCTGCGGCTCCACCCGGCGGAGATCGGCATGGAGCGCGTCGTTGATCTCGTCCTTGAAGAGATAGATCGCGCCGGTGACGGCGATCAGGATCATGAAGGGCAGGGTGAGGAGCCCGGCGTAGAAATGCCAGCGCCAGACGGCGCGGTAGAGCGCGCCCGTGGGCGCCGCGGATGCGGTGATGTCGGTCATGTCTCGTCTTTCGGATGCAGGGGAAGGGCCGCCCGGAGCGGGCGGCGCGCATGGTCTCTTGCAGCGTCAGGCGAGAGGCGGCGGGGCGCGGGAGCGATAGGGGAGCGGGGCGCGGGCGGCCGGGGCGGCCACGAAGCCAAGCGGCGCGGCCTCCGCGGCGCGTTCGGGCGGCGCGGGGGCGGCGGGCGCTTCGGCGGGGAGCGCCGGGCCGAGGCCGAGCCAGGGGCAGGGGACGCCCTCCTCCGCCGTCTTGTCCGGCCCGCCGTCCAGCGCGATCCAGACGATGCCGCCGTCCTTGCAGATCGGCACATAGCCTTCGGGCGCGGGGGCAAGGCCCGAGGCGGAGGCGCGGAAGGCGAGGAGCAACAGCGCGAGCGCGGCCCAGAGGCCGCCGGCGGGGCGCAGCGCTCGTCTCCAGCGTCGAATCATGCTCCGAAGTTTGGCGCCGGGCGCGCGGCCGCGCCAGCCCGGTCAGAGCAGAAACAGCAGCGCCCCCACCGCCGCGACGATGATCACCTCGATCACCGCGCGGGCGCGGTGGGCGGTGCGAAGATTGTCCCGCGCCAGGATGTTCGCATCGCCCGAGGCCCCCGTCGTCGCGATCACCTCCTTCATCGCGCCCTGCACGGTGAGGCGGTTGGGCTCGGAGGAGAAGATGAAGACGCCGAGGACGAGGAGGCCGAGCGCGATGGGGCCGAGACGCGGGTCGCCGAGGAGGTAGAGCCCGCCGATCGCGAGGCCCATGCCGAGGAGCATAAGGATGAGGTAGCTCAGCGGCGGCTTGAAGCGATAGGCGCGGGCGGCCGCGATGTCCTCCGGCGAGGGTTCGTGCCGGCCGCAGACGACCGGGCAGCGGAAATAGAGCCAGACGGAATGCGCCGCCTTCAGCGCGACGAGCGCCATGACGATCCATGCCCGCCAGTCATGCTTCAGCATCGCGACGCCGCCGAAGATCATGTCCATCGCTTCGTCCCTCCTCTCGCTGTCAGGAGCCGCCGCCCTCGGCCGCGAGGGCGCGGAACATCGCGAGGCTGTCCTCGAAAGCGCCCGGCTCGCGGAAAGCGAGGTCCGCGCCGGTGACGGCGATCACCAGCCCCGCAGGCTCGTTCACATAGATATACTGCCCGTAGACGCCCCGCGCCATGTATTCGCGCGGGCCGGCGTCCGCCGGCATCCACCATTGATAGCCGTATTGCGCCTCGCCCGGCGCGGTGTTGGCGGAGGGCGTGGCGCTTTCCACGACCCAGGCCTCGGGGAGGATGCGCCGCTCCCCGATCCGGCCGTGATTGCGGAAAAGCTCGCCAAGCGCGGCGTAGTCCCGGAGCGTCAGGTTCAGCCCGCCGAGCACGAAGGCGACGCCGTAACCGTCTGTAACGTAGTGCGGTGCGCCGTGGGCGCCCATCGGGCCGAGGAGGTGTTCCGCCATGAGGTCCGCGACGCTCCGCCCCGTCGCCCCGCGCGCGACCATGCCGAGCACATGGGTGTCGATGGAGACGTAGCGCCAGGCGGCGCCCGGCTCCGCGTCCCGCTCCTTCAGCGCGGCGGCGAAGGCGTCCATCGAGCCGCCGAGGGCGAGGACGCGGCCCATCCGGTTTATGTCGCTCCAGAAGTCGAGATAATCCTCGTTGAAGACGACGCCGGAGGACATCCGGAGAACGTTGCGGACCGTGGCGCCGTCGTAGGCGCCGCCCGAGAGCGCGGGGGCGTAGCGCGTGACGGGGTCGTCGAGGCTTTCGATCTCGCCCCGCTCGAGCAGGATGCCGATCAGCGCGGAGAGATAGGACTTGGCGAGCGACCAGGAGATGCGGGCGTCCTCCCGCCCCGTGCCCATTCGGTAGGCCTCCAGCGCCACGGCGCCGTCCCTCAGCACGACGATCCCGGTGACCGCGCGGCGCTCCAGCCACGCCTCCCAGCCCGGGGGCGGGGTGAGCGGCGCGCCTTCGGGGAAGGGCGCGGGCGGGCCGGAGACGGGGATCGGGCGGGATTCGAAGATCTCCCCCATCCGGCCGAAATTCGAGACGATCCGGTCCGGCTCGAACAGTGTGAGGACGGCGTGGAGCCGGGTCAGCGCCTCCCGCTGCCAGAGCGCGGCGGCGCCGAGCGCGAAAATGAGCGCGAGGCCGATGAGCGCGAGGCGGCGCGACCGCACGCGCATGTCAGGCCGGAGACGCGGCGCCGGCCAGCTCGTCCAGCACCCGCTCCCAGAGGTCGGGCGGCTGCGCGCCGGTGAGGACATGCTTGCCGGCGAGGATGAAGGTCGGCACGCCGTTGACGCCGATCTTCCGCGCCGTCGCCTCCTCGTTCGCGACGAGGTCGCGGTCCGCGTCGGTCTCCAGCAGGTCGGAGACGATGGCGCGGTCCATCCCCGCGCTCTCCGCCACGTCGAGCAGGAGGTCACGGTCCCCTATGTTCTCGCCCTTCGTGAAATAGCGGAGGAAGAGATCCTCCACCACGCGGGTCTGCACGTCGGCGGAGCGGGCCCAGCGGATGAGGCGGTGCGCGTCGAACGTGTTCGGCGTCGTCTCGATCAGGTCGAAGCGGACGTCGAGCCCGGCTTCGCGGGCGTGATCCTCGATCTGCTTGTAGAACTTTTCGGCGCGCTCGGTCCCGAACTTCGCGGCGAGATAGGCGCGCCGGTTCATGCCCCCCTTCGGCATGTCGGGGTTGAGCTGGAACGGGCGCCAGGAGAGGTCGAACGGGTTCCGCCCCTTCGCGCGCGTCGCCGCGTCGAGATTGGCCTTGCCGATGTAGCACCAGGGGCAGATCGGATCGGAGATGACGTCGAGCTGGATCATCGGATCAATATGGCCTCATCCGGCGGGTTTGTAACCATGCGCCGCGACGAGATCGCGCCGCCGCAGCTTTCCGTTCGGGTTGCGCGGGAGATCGGGCAGGATGCGGACGATCTTGGGGCGCTTGTAGTCCGCGAGTCGCGCCGCTGCATGGGCTTCGAGCGCGGCGGGCTCCTGCGCGCCTTCCACGGTCAGGAAGGCGGCGATGACGGAGAGATCGGCCCGGACGGGAAGCTCCACCGCGGCGGCCCCGGTGACCGCGGGATGGGAGAGGAAGGCCGCCTCCACCTCCTCCGGCGCGACGCGGTAGCCGAGGGCGTTCATCTGGTCGTCCGCCCTGCCGTGGAAGGCGATGTATCCGTCCTCGTCCATCACAGCGACATCGCCGGTCAGGAACCACTCGCCGCGCATCGAGGCCGCGGTTTCCGCCTCCCGGCCCCAATAGCCGAGCGTGAGGCCGGGGTCGGAGCGGTGGACGGCGATGATTCCGGGCTCCCCCAGCGGCACGGGCTCCTCGCCCCCTTCGACGGGGAGGAGCGCGACGCGGCGGCCCTCCTGCGGGCGCCCGGCCTTGCCGGGGCGGGGCGGATGGTCGGGCGAGGAGGAGATGTAGGTGGAGACCTCCGTCATCCCCAAGGCCTCGTAGACCGGTTTCCCGGCCCGCGCCTCCCAGTCCGCGCGGAGCGGCGCGGCCATCGTCTCCCCGGCGGAAAGGACGTGGCGGAGGCCGGCGAAGCCTTCGAGGCTCGCGCCTGACTTGAGGAGCTGCCGGTAAACCCCCGGCGCGGCGGCGAAGATCGTCGCGCCGTGTTCGGCGGCGAGGGCGGGCCATATGCCGGGGTCGCGCGGGCCGGCGTAGATCAGCGTCGCCGCGCCCATCGCCCAGGGGTCCATCAGCCCGGCGCCGAGCGTGTAGGTCCAGTTGAAGGCGCCGGCATGGAGCATCACGTCCTCCGTCCCCATGCCATACCATCCGCGCCACATCATCCGCCGCGCCCAGGCGGCGCGGTGGGCGTGGGCGACGCCCTTGGGCCGGCCGGAGGAGCCGGAGGTGTAGACGATATAGGCGAGATCGTCCGCGCCCGTGTCGGCGAAGCCGGCCTCCGGCCCGTCGATCTCCTCCGGCGGAACGGCGCCGGGCAGGGGTTCGGAGGAGACGATCAGGCGGGCGCCCACATCCGCCCGGATATGCTCCAGCTCCGGCCCGGTCAGCATCGTCGAGGTCGGGACGGGGACGGCGCCGATTCCGGCGGCGGCGAGGAAGAGGATCGGAAAGTCGGTCGTATGGCCGATCCGCAGCATCACCCGGTCACCCGGCCCGACGCCGAGCGCGAGGAGGCCGCCGGCGGCGCGGGCGACCCGGCGGCGGAGATCGCCATAGGTCAGCCGCTCCGGCGAAGGGTCCCCCGCGCTCCGCGCGACCGTCAGCGCGACCTTCGCCTCCGGCCCGGCGCCCATCGTGTGCGCCGCGAGGTTGAATCGGGCGGGGCAGGGCGGCGGCGGGCCGAAATCGCATTCGCTGAGGCGGAGAGGCATGGAAAGGCTCGCATGGGCGCCCGGAGCGGGCTATTTCTGGCGTCGGGGCGTGGAGGATGGACCGATGAGCGACGGCGAGCAATCCCGCGAGGCGCGAGACCTCCTGCGCATCGCCGCGCATGAGGGGGAGGGGCCGCGCGTCGCCCCGCTCCGGCTCGGGGAGCGGGTGCGCGCCATCCGCCGCGCGCGCAACTGGACGCTGGAGGAGGCCGCGGGCCGCGCCGGGCTCGCCCGCTCCACGCTCTCCAAGATCGAGAACGAGCAGATGTCCCCCACCTTCGACGCGGTGCAGAAGCTCGCCCGCGGGCTCGACATAGACGTTCCGCAGCTCTTCCAGCCCGCGCCGCTCGACCGCGTATCGGGCCGGAGGGCGGTGACGCGCGCCGGGGCCGGGCGCCCGCATCCGACCGCGACCTACGAACACGAGCTTCTCGCGCCCGAGCTCTCGCGCAAGCGGATGCTGCCCTACAAGACGGTGATTCACGCCCGCGATTTCGGCGAGTTCGACGACTGGGTGCGCCATGAGGGGGAGGAGTTCCTGCTCGTGCTCTCGGGCTCGATCCGGCTCTATACGGAATTCTACGAGCCGGCGGAGCTGGGCGAGGGGGACAGCGCCTATTACGACGGGGCGATGGGCCATTGCGTGATCTCGACAGGGCCGGAGGATGCGACGATCCTCTGGGTGACGACAAGCTGAGGGGCCGGAAATCTCCTTTGCGGCGGGGGGTTGCGGAGGGCGCGGATTCGCGTATGTTCCGCCTCTCTTTTTCAGGGGCCGAGGGACGTTCGCAGGGCGCGGGCGGAGCGGAAGCCCGAATGCCGGCGTGGACCGGCGCGATGAAGGATCAGGATCATGGCGGTCCCCCAGAACCGAAAGACCCCGTCCAAGCGCAACATGCGCCGGAGCCACGACGCGCTGAAGGCGACGTCTTATCTCGACTGCCCGAATTGCGGCGAGCTGAAGCGCCCGCATCATGTCTGCGGCGCCTGCGGCCATTATGCGGGCAAGGAAGTCGTGGCGATGACGCCGGAAGTCGACCTCGAAGAAGACGCGGCGTAAGACGGCGCAGATCCCGCGCCCTTCCGGCGCGGGCGCGGAGGCGGTGACGGAATGGACGGCAAGACGGTCATTTCCGTCGACACGACCGGCGGAGACCGCGGACCCGGGACGATCCTCGCGGGGCTCTCCAAGTCGGCGAAGAAGAATCCGGCGATCCGCTACATCCTGCACGGGGACGAGGCGACGCTGGAAGGCCTCCTGCGCCGGCGCCCGACCTTGCGCGCCATTTCCGAGATTCGCCATGCCGGCGGCGTCGTGCCGATGGACGCCAAACCCTCCTACGTCATCCGCCATGCGGCGGGCACCTCGATGCTCGGGGCGCTCGATTCCGTGCGCTCGGGCGAGGCGCAGGTGGCCGTGAGCTGCGGCAATACCGGCGCGCTGATGGCGCTCTCCATGCTGCGGCTCCGCACCGCGCCGGGGGTGGACCGGCCGGCCATCGCCGTGATGTGGCCGAGCCATGCGCCGCACGGCTACAACATCGTCCTCGATGTCGGGGCCGACGTGCGGTCGGACGCGCACACCATGGCGGAGTTCGCGGTGATGGGGGCGGAATACGCGCGCCTTTCCTTCAACCTCGCACGGCCGCGCGTCGGCGTTCTCAACGTCGGCTCGGAGGACACCAAGGGCAGGCCCGACATCCGCGAGGCCGCCGCGCTGATCGGCGAGATCGGACCCTCGGCCGGGGAGTTCGAGTTCGTCGGCTTCGTCGAGGGGGGCGACATCGTCTCCGACCGGGTGGACGTGATCGTGACGGACGGCTTCACCGGCAACATCGCGTTGAAGACGGCGGAGGGGACGGCGCGCTTCATCAATGATTCGATGCGGCAGGCCTTCTCCAAGGGAATCCTCTCCCGCCTCGCCGCGCTGATCGCGCTCGGCTCGCTCACCCGGCTGAAGAAGCGGATCGACCCGCGGCGTGTGAATGGCGGCGTGTTCCTCGGGCTCAACGGCGCGGTGGTCAAGAGCCACGGCTCGGCGGACGCCACCGGCGTCGCCGCCGCGGTGAAGCTCGCCTTCCGCATGGGGGAGACCGGATTCGCCCGCCGCGTGGCGGACCGTGTGGCGTTGCTCCCGGCCGGGCGCCGCGCCGTCGCCGCCGACGGGCATGGCGGCTGAGGCTGCGAGGGGGATGAGACCGCAATGACCGTAACGCGCGCCGTCGCCCTCGGCTGCGGCCACTATCTCCCCGCACGCATCGTCGAGAACGCCGAATTCGCCGGCCAGGTCGAGACGTCCGACCAGTGGATCCGGGAGCGGACGGGGATCGAACGGCGCCATTTCGCCGCCGAGGGCGAGGCGACCTCCGACCTCGCCATCGCCGCCGCGCGCGCCGCGCTCGCCCATGCCGGGATCGACGGGCGGGAGATCGACGCGATCATCCTCGCCACGGCGACGCCGGACGCGACCTTCCCCGCCACCGCGACCCAGGTGCAGCAGGCGATCGGCGCCGGCGGCTTCGCCTTCGACGTGCAGGCCGTCTGCGCCGGGTTCATGTATGCGCTGGCGACGGCGGACGCGCTGATCCGCGGCGGGCAGGCGCGCACGATCATGGTGATCGGGGCCGAGACCTTCTCCCGCATCCTCGATTTCACGGACCGGCGCACCTGCGTCCTCTTCGGGGACGGGGCGGGCGCGCTGATCCTCCGTGCGGAGGAGGGGGCGGGCGGGACTGCGGATCGCGGCGTGCTCGGCGTGAAGCTCCGCTCCGACGGCGCGCATCGCGACCTCCTCTATGTGGACGGCGGCCCCTCGACCACCGGCAAGGCCGGCAAGGTCCGGATGGAGGGGCCCGAAGTCTTCAAGCACGCCGTCGTCAAGCTCGCGGACATCGCGCATGAGGTGATGGAGGCGGCCGGCGTCTCGGGCGCGGATGTCGACTGGATGGTGCCGCACCAGGCCAATCTCCGCATCATCGCCTCGACCGCGAAGAAGTCCGGCCTGCCGATGGAAAAGGTGGTGGTGACGGTGCAGGAGCATGGCAACACCTCCGCCGCCTCGATTCCCCTCGCGCTCTCCGTCGCGGTGGCGGACGGGCGCGTCCGGCGCGGCGATCTTCTCCTGATGGAAGGCATCGGCGGGGGCCTCGCCTGGGGCGCCGCGCTCCTCCGCTGGTAGGCGTTCGCAGGCGCCGAAAGACCGCTTTGCAAGCCGTTGATATTGACTCTCTTTCGCCGTTGAGTGACGTTTCGACTCTGTCGCGGCGAAATTCGGCCTGCGCTGATTAGATTGAAGTCTTCGCACCGACCGGGAGGCGGCTTAATGGCGAAAACGCTTACACGCGCGGACCTGAGCGAGGCGGTGTATCGCGCCGTCGGTCTCTCTCGCAACGAATCCGCCGATCTGGTTGAGAGCATCCTGCAGCACATCTCCAATGCGGTCGTCGCCGGGGAGACTGTGAAAATCTCGTCCTTCGGCACGTTCAGCGTGCGGGAAAAGGGGGCGCGGATGGGCCGCAACCCCAAGACGGGCGAGGAAGTGCCGATCGAGCCGCGCCGCGTGCTCGTTTTCCGCCCCTCGCATATCCTCAAAGACAAGATCAACGGGGCCTGATCCGATGCAGGAAGAGCGCGCGCGCAATATTGAGGGGACGGCGGAGGAGCGCGCCGCGCCCGAGAAGGCCGCCGAGGCCTTCCGGACGATCAGCGAGGTCGCCGAACTGCTCGACACGCCCGCGCATGTCCTGCGTTTCTGGGAGAGCAAGTTTTCCCAGATCAAGCCGCTGAAGCGTGGCGGCGGGCGGCGCTATTACCGGCCGGAGGACGTGGCGCTGCTGCGCGGCATCCGCGGCCTGCTCTATGACGAGGGCCTGACCATCAAGGGCGTGCAGAAGGTTCTGCGCGAGCGGGGGCAGCGCCATGTCGCCGGCGTCGCGGCCCCGGAAGCGCCCGCCCCGGCCCCGGCCGCCGCCCCCGCTTCCGCCGATGTGGAGGCGACGGTCGCGCGGCTCGAAGCGCTCCGGAACCGGCTCCGCGGGAATTGACGGGGGCCGCGCCGCGCCCCGCCTTTCGCGCTTGCCAGAGCGCGCGGGCGCGCGTAAACCCGCGCGGCGAACGGGCCATAGCGCAGTCTGGTAGCGCGTCCGTCTGGGGGACGGGAGGTCGTAGGTTCGAATCCTGCTGGCCCGACCATTCGCGGCGCTGCGCAAGCCGCCGCTGTCTTTCCAGACGTCTTTCCGGGGCGCTCCGCATGACCCTTCCCGGCGTCCTCCCCGACCACGAGATCCGCGCGCTGCATGACGCAGGCGCGATCCGCTCCGATGCGCCGCTCGCCGAGGGGCAGGTCCAGCCCGCGAGCCTCGACCTCCGGCTCGGCCCCCGCGCCTGGCGCGTGCGCGCCAGCTTCCTCGCGGGCGCGGGGCGGCGGGTGGAGGAGCGGCTGGCGGAATTCGCCATGCACGAGATCAGCCTCGAAGGCGGCGCAGTGCTGGAGCGGGGCTGCGTCTATCTCGCCCCGCTGCAGGAGGCGCTGCGCCTGCCGCCCGGCCTCTCCGCCGCCGCCAACGCCAAGAGCAGCACCGGGCGGCTCGACCTCTTCACCCGGCTGGTGACCGACCGGGGCGTGGAGTTCGACACGATTCCCGAAGGCTACGAAGGCCCGCTTTATGCGGAGATCAGCCCGCGGGCCTTCTCCGTCCTCGTCCGGCCAGGCGCGCGGCTGAACCAGATCCGCTTCCGCCGCGGCCGCGCCGCGCTCGACGATGAGGCGCTCGTCGCGCTCCACGCGGAGGCGCGGCTGGTCGACGGGGAGGCGCGGATCGACGGCGGGCTCGCCTTCTCTGTCGATCTCGCGCCCCGCGAGGGCGGGATCGTCGGCTGGCGCGCGCTCGACAACGCGCCGCTGATCGATCTCGACCGGATCGGGCATTACGCGCCCGAGGAGTTCTTCGCCCCGGTCCGCCCGCTCGCCGGCGGCGGCGTGATTCTCGACCCGGGGGCGTTCTACATCCTCGTGAGCCGGGAGGCGGTGCATGTGCCGCCGCTCTTCGCCGCCGAGATGACGCCCTACATGGCCGTCGCGGGCGAGTTCCGGGTGCATTACGCGGGCTTCTTCGACCCCGGCTTCGGCCATGCGGAGGCGGGCGGGGCGGGCGCGCGCGGCGTGCTGGAGGTGCGCTGCCACGAGGCGCCCTTCGCGCTGGAGCACGGGCAGGTCGTCGGCCGGCTGGTCTACGAGCGGATGACGTCGCGGCCCGCCGCCCTTTACGGCGCGGGGCTCCGCTCCAACTATCAGGGGCAGGGCCTGAAGCTGGCCAAGCAGTTCCGACAGGCGGCTCATGGACCTCACGACGCGCGTTGACAATTATTGCGAGCGGATCGACCCCTCGTTCTGGGCCGAGCCTCTGAATGCGGTCACCAACATCGCCTTCTTCATCGCCGCCTTCGTCGCGCTCTCGGCCGCGCGGCGGGAGGGGCGGGTGGAGTTCCTCTCCGTCGGCATGATCTTCCTCGCGCTCTGCGTCGGCACGGGCTCCTTCCTTTTCCACACCTTCGCGACGCGCTGGGCGGGGCTGGCGGACACGATCCCCATTCTCCTCTTCATCCTCTTCTATCTCTACGCGGCGACGCGGCGCTTCCTCGGCCTGCCGGTCTGGCTCGCGCTGCTGGCGCCGGTGCTTTTCGTGCCGTTCACGGCGGCGTTCCTGCAGCTATGGGCCATCGCCCTGCCGGGGGTGCGGTTCTCCCAGGCCTATCTTCCCGTGCTCGTCGCCCTCGCCGCCTATGGCGCCGTGCTCAGGATGCGGGGGCATCCGGCCGCCTCATGGCTCTTCGCCGCCGCGGGGGTGTTCTTCGTCTCACTCACCTTCCGGAGCATCGACGGGCCGGTTTGCGGGAGCTTCGCGACGGGGACGCATTTCCTCTGGCACATCCTCAACGGCGTGCTGCTGGGGATCGTGATGCTCGCCTTCATCCGGCACGGCGCGCGGGGCGGGGCGCGGCTTGCGATGCGGACCGCCCGCGGCTAAACCCCCGCCATCGCTGAGGCGGAGGGCGCATGTCGGTCGATCAGGAAACGGCGCGGAGGGCGGCGCATCTCGCCCGCATCCGGGTGGAGGAGGCGGAGCTGCCCGCGCTTGCGGCGCGGCTTTCCGCCATTCTCGACTTCGCCGCGCAGCTTTCCGAGGTGGACGTCGAAGGCGTCGAGCCGATGACCTCGGTGACCCCCATGGCCCTGAAGATGCGCGACGATGTGGTGACGGACGGCGGCATCCGGGAGAAGATCCTCGCCAACGCGCCGGATGCGCGCCAGGGCTTCTTCGCTGTGCCGAAGGTGGTGGAATGACCGCGCTGAACCGCCTCACCCTCGCCGAAGCGCGCGACGGGCTCCGCCGGAAGGATTTCACCTCGGCCGAGATCACGGCCGATTGCCTCGCCGCGATGGAGGGTGCGAAGGCGCTCAACGCCGTCACCTGCCCGACGCCGGAAAAGGCGATGGAGATGGCGAAGTCGGCGGATTCCCGCCTCGCCGCCGGGGGCGCGCCGGACATGTGCGGCCTGCCGCTCGGCATCAAGGACCTCTTCTGCACCGAGGGCGTGCAATCGCAGGCCGCGTCGAACATCCTCGCCGGGTTCCTGCCGCCCTATGAGAGCACGACGACCGCGCAGCTCTGGCGGGACGGCGCGGTGATGCTCGGCAAGCTGAACATGGACGAGTTCGCGATGGGCTCCTCCAACGAGACCTCGGCCTATGGCCCCGCGATCTCGCCCTGGCGGCGGCCGGGCTCGAATGCGCCGCTCACGCCGGGCGGCTCCTCGGGCGGCTCGGCGGCGGCGGTCTCCGCCGATCTCTGCCTCGCCGCGACGGGGACGGATACCGGCGGCTCGATCCGCCAGCCCGCGGCCTTCACCGGCATCGTCGGCGTGAAGCCGACCTATGGCCGCGTCTCCCGCCGCGGGATCGTCGCCTTCGCCTCCTCGCTTGACCAGGCGGGCCCGATGACGAAGACGGTGCGGGACGCGGCGATCATGCTGCGGGCGATGGCGGGGCACGACCCGCTCGACAGCACCTCCGCCGACCTCCCCGTTCCCGATTTCGAGTCCGCGCTCGAAGGCGACATAAGGGGCAAGGTGATCGGCCTGCCGCGCGAATACCGCGTGGAGGGGATGCCGGCGGAGATCGAGGCGCTCTGGTCGAAGGGCCGGGCGATGCTGGAGGATGCAGGCGCCGAGGTGCGGGAAATCTCGCTCCCCCACACGAAATACGCGCTCCCCGCCTATTACATCATCGCGCCCGCGGAAGCCTCCTCCAACCTCGCGCGGTATGACGGCGTGCGCTACGGCGCGCGGGCGAAGATCCGGCCGGGGGAGGGGATCACGGCGCTCTACGAGCGGACGCGGGCGGAGGGGTTTGGCGCCGAGGTGAAGGCGCGGCTCCTGACCGGCGCCTATGTGCTCTCCGCCGGATACTATGACGCCTATTATCTCCGCGCGCAGAAGGTGCGGGCGCTCATCAAGCGGGATTTCGAGGAGGCCTTCGCCGCGGGGGTGGACGCGATCCTGACCCCGGCGACGCCTTCGGCCGCCTTCGCGCTCGGCGAGGTCGGGGCGGACGACCCGGTGGCGATGTATCTCAATGACGTCTTCACCGTGACGGTGAACCTGGCGGGCCTGCCCGGCGTGTCGGTTCCGGCCGGGACGGACCCGCAGGGGCTGCCCCTCGGCCTACAGCTTATCGGCCGCCCCTGGGAAGAGGCGGGCATGCTCTCCATCGCCCGCGCGATCGAGGATCGGGCGGGTATCTCCGCGAAGCCGGAGCGCTGGTGGTGACGGGGCAGGTCAGGCCTTGAGATTGGTGGCGGCGAGACGGCCGTTTCGCCCTTCCTCCAGTTCGTAGGAGACTTTCTGCCCCTCGGTCAGCCCTTCCATCCCGGAACGCTGAACCGCGGTGATGTGAACGAATATGTCCTTCCCGCCATCCGCCGGTTCTATGAAGCCATAGCCCTTGGTGACGTTGAACCACTTGACGGTGCCCGTCGGCATGCACGTGCTCCTCGAAGTCGGGCCGCCCGTGGGCGGCGGTCATGCGCCGTCAACGTCCTCCTTCTCGCGTTCCGGGCCGAGGGGCCCGGCGCCGAGCCGATGAGATTACATCGACGTCGCTTCGTTAACGTGGCAGGAAACTGCCCGAATCACAAGCAATCCCTTGTTCCGGACAAGTTGTGCGCGTTGCGCTCAGCGCCCCGGCGAAGCGGCGCCCGGCGCGGAAAGGATCACGCGGCGCATCCTTGCGAAGAGCGCGACATCGGCGGCGAAACGCTCGTGCAGGCGCTCCGGGCGCCCCGCCTTCGCCAGCCGCGCCAGCGCATCCTCCCCGACCGCGACGAAGTCGGCATCCGGCCGCCGGGCCATGCCATGCAGGAGCGCGGTGGAGGTGAGGCCGAACACCGTGCGGAAGAGGCCCGTCTCGATCAGCGCCTCGGCCTCCATCTCGTCGAGCGCCGCGGGCGCGCTCCGCGCCGAGACGCCCGCCTTCGCGAGATCGGCGAGGAGCGCGGCGCGCTCCGCCTCCGTCTCCCGCGGATGCGCCTTGACGAGAAGGCGGCGCGCGCCGGCGGCGGCGAGCGCCTTCGCCACGGCCCGGCGCAATGCGCCGCCGCCATAGACCTGGCTGACATGCAGCGCTTCCCCCGGCTCGACGGGGGAGAGCGCCGCCCGCGCCCGCTCGATCGCCTCGGGCGAGGGCGCGATGACGAGCCGCCGCGCGGCGCCAACGCCGAAGCCCGCCGCGTCGAACGCCTCGGGAAAGGCCATCCAGGCGGCGTCGAAGCGCCGCCGCCGCGCGAAGAAGGCGGCGGCCTCGGGCCCGGCGCGGAGCCGCGCGGCGGCGCGGCCGGCGGCGGAGGCCATCGCGGCGCGCGCCGCGCCCTCGGCGAGGCCGCCCGCCATCCAGCGCGCGGCGTCGAAGGCGCGGCCAGGGCGCCCCTTGCCGAGCGCGCGGCGGATCATCACGAGATCGGCCCCCGCCTTCTCCCGCGCCCGGGCCAGCGCCTCCGCCGCGCCCGGCATGTCGAAGGAGGGATCGTCGGCGCGTCGATAGCTTGAAAGCCCGTCCTCGAAGAGAACGATCCGCGCGCCGCGCCTCTCCATCCGGCCCGCGAGCCAGGCGAGGTGGAAGCGGCCGTTGGCGACCCAGAGCTCCTCGGGCGCCGGCCCCTCGACAACGGGCGCGAAGGCGGCGAGGTGGCGCGCGATCACCGCGGGGGCGGGGCGGTGCGGCGTCTCGGGGAGGGTGACGGCGCGGATCGTCAGGCCGGAGCCCGCCGCGAAGGCCTCCATCCGCGCCGCGAGGCCGGGATTGCCCGAGGGAAGGAGCAGGAGGAGCGCGGCCGGCCCGCCCGGCGCCTGCGCCGCCGCCGCGGCGGCGTTCCGCACCTGGCCGACCGTCTCCGCGACGAAGAGGCGCCCCGCCGGCTCAGCCGCGCGCGACGCCCCCTTCACGGATCAGCCGCGCCATTTCAGCTTCGCGCGCTGCACCGCCTCGACGGGCAGGATCTCCTCCCGCTTCCCGGCGAGGGAAAGGTCCACATTCGCGACGTCGCGGCAGAGACGGCGGAACCCGTCCGGCTCTAGGCTCGCGGCGTGGTCCGTGCCCTTCCAGGTCCGGTCGAGCGTGAAATGGCGCTCGATATGGGAGAAGCGGCCATGGCCCTCCGCCTCCTTCATCCGCCCGATGGCGAGGGCCGCGATGTCCGCCGCGATGCCGAGGTGATGGCCGGAAAAGCCGATCCCCTTCACCCTCTCGCCGAAGGCCTCCATCATCCGCCCGATCTCGAACAGGCAGACATCCTCGAAGGCGACAGGATAGCCCGAGGTGCAGGCGTAGATCACCACGTCCTTCGCCCGCCCGCGCTCCTCGTAGAACTTCACCACGCCCTCGATCTCCGCGCGCGTCGACATGCCGGTGGAGACGTGAATCTCCCCGCCGTAATGCGCGCAGAGATATTCCTGAAGCCCGTAATGCTGGTTCGTGGCGGAGGGGATCTTCAGCAGCGGCGGCTCCAGCGCGGCCATCTCCTTCGCGGAGGTCAGGTCCCATACGGAGGTGGAATAGGCGATCCCGTTCGCCCGGCATTCCGCGATGAGCTCCCGGTGCTGCTCCGTGTCGAATTCGAGGAACTCGCGGTGCGCGCCATAGGTCGGCCCGTAGGAATTCTCCGGCACGGGATGCGGGGCGTCGTACTGATCCGGCGGCAGCAACTCCCGGTTGTAGCGCTTCTGGAACTTCGCCACGTCCGCCTTGCAGACATGCGCGGCGACCCGGATCATCTCTTTCGCGATGTCGAGGTCGCCCTTGTGGTTGCAGCCGATCTCCGCGATGACCTGCACCTTCTGGCGGGCGTTGCTCATGGTTCCGGTCTCCTGTCTCGCTTTTTTCGCGTCGCCGCGCCCTGATGGTCCATCTCCGCAAGGCACGCAAGAGCGATATGGTAGGCCGTCGAGGCCGGCATGACGGACGATGTGACGCGCCCCGAGGCGTCCAGCCGGTCGAACCAGCCGCCCGGCGCGGGCGTCGCGAGATAGGGGGCGAAGGGCAGGGCGGAGAGGTCCTCCGCCGCGCCGAGGCGGCGGGCGGCGACGCGGGCGGCGCGGAACCGCTCCGTCTGCGGCCAGAGGCGGCGGCTCTCCTCCCGCGGCTCGGATGCGTCCGGCAGAAGCCCGTCGGCGCCGGTCTCCCGCTCCACGAAGCGCCAGAGCGGGGCGAGGTCGACGCCGGAGGCGCGGCCCGTCAGCCGCTCCCAGTGGTCGATCAGCACGATCCATTCGGCGACATGGCCGGGCTCGACCCGCTGCCCGGCGGAAAGCGGCCGCCAGTCCGCGTCGAAGAACTCCCGCACCGCGCCGTCCGGGCCGAGGAACGCCCCGCGGAAGAGGGCGAGGCATTCCTCCGCCACGGAGAGCCAGGCCTCGTCCCCCGCCTCGGCCTTCGCCGTCGCCGCCTCGAAGAGATGCATGTGGGCGTTCTGGCCGCGGGGGATGGCGGGCTCGCCGAGCCGCTCGCGCCAGCCGCGCGGGGCCCGGAGACGCGCGAGCGCCGCGGCCCCCGTCTCTCCCGGCGCCGCGCCGGCCCGCTTCAGCGCCGCCTCCGCAAGGAGGAGGAAGGCGACGTCGTAAAGGTCATGCGGCGCGGCGAGGATCGTTCCGTCCCGCGCCATGAGGCTGGCGAGGGCGCCGGAGCCCGGCTCGAACCCGCGCTCCAGCACCGCGGCGAAGAGCGCCTCCGCCAGCTTCAGGTCGCCCGTCCCCCAGATTCGCGAGGCGGTGGCGAGGACGAAGACCTGCCGGAGCTGCACGCGGAGCCGCTTCGGCGTCTGCGGCAGCGGGCGCCCCTCGTGATCCAGCGCCTCGAACACGCCGAAACCCTCGCGGTCGACCCCCGCGCCGCGCCAGAGCGGCAGCGCCTCGTCGCGGAACCAGCCCGGAAGCGCCTCCGCCCGCGCCGGCCTCATGCCGGCGCCGCGTCCAGCAGCGCCTCCGCCATGACCCGCAGCGCGCCGCGCCCGCCGGGGAGGGGCAGCACCCAGTCCGCCTCCGCGAGGACGGCGGGCCAGGAATCGGCGGGGCAGGCGGACAGGCCGGCGCGGCGCATCGCGGGGAGGTCGTTCACATCGTTCCCGACAAAGAGCGTCTCCTCCCAGCCGATCCCCGCCGCTGCGAGCCAGGCGCCGAGCGCGACGACCTTGTCGTCGATTCCCTGCAGCGCCTCGATCCCGAGCTTTTCCGCCCGTCGGGCGACGACCGGGTTGCGCTCCTTCGAGAGGATCATCAGCCGCCAGCGCCCCGCCTCGCGCAGGCGGGAGAGGCCGAGCCCGTCCCCCCGCGAGCTCCGGACCGACTCGACGCCGTTCTGGTCCGTCGTCACCCGGTCGTCGGTATGGACCCCGTCGAAGTCCATGACGACGGCGCGGATGACGCGGAGCCGCTCCGGCGGCGCCTCGCGCGCGCCCGGAGCGGCGGCGATCCGCTCGCAGAGCGCGAGGTCGGCGAAGCTGTCGATCTCCACCGGCGGATGATCCGTGACATGCAGCGCGACCCTGCCGCAGAAGCGGGAGCGCGCGGCCTCGAACGCGGCGGTGCGGACGGCGTAAACCGCGCCCGTCTCGACATATTGCGGAGGCAGGTCCTGCCTCCGCTGGCGCGGCTTCGTCTCGTCATGATTGACGCCGTGGCCGAGCCCGCCCTCGCCGATGGTCCAGAGAAAGCCGTGATCGGGCCGGACGGCGAGCGCGCATTCCGCGCCCGAAGCCGCCATCGCCGCGAGGCAGCCGTCGATATCCGCCGGCGTGGTGAAGGGCGAGGTGCACTGGAGGAAGACCAGCGCCTCCGGAGCCGCGCCTCCCGCGCGGATGACTTCGAGCGCATGAAGCCAGCCCGATTCCGAACTCGCCGCATCGCCAGAAATCTCCGCCGGCCTCGCGATCGCAACGGCCCCGAACCGCCGCGCCTCGGCGGCGATCGCCTCGTCATCCGTCGAGACGAAGACGGCGTCCACCCCCTCCGCCCCCCGCGCCGCCCGCACCGAACGGCCCACGAGGCTCACGCCGCCGACGGGGCGCAGGTTCTTTCCGGGAACGCCCTTGGAGCCGCCGCGGGCGAGGATGATTGCAGCGGTTCTCATGCGTGGGCCCTTTCGCGCGCCCTCTGGCGGGGCGGGGCGCGCATTCTCGATTTCCGATGCGGGGCCTCATACCGGTCTCGCCGATATCCGGCAATCTCGCCCCCTTATCCCGCCTCCACCTCCACCGAAGCCGTATGCGCGCTCGTCCCCTGGCCGAGGCGGGAGGTCCCGCGGTCTTCCGTCAGGACATTGGGGTTGCCCTGAAGGTCTGTCCCGTCCTCCGCCTTGTCGAACCAGGCGCCGGTCGGCAGCGCGACGACGCCGCGGAGCACCGTCTCCGTCACCCGCACGCGGGCGCGGCAGGCGCCGAGGGCGTTGAAGACGCGGGCGATGGCGCCGTCGGCGAGCCCGCGCGCCGCGGCGTCGTCGGGGTGGATCGAGAGCGGGGCGGGGCGGGCGCCCGGCTCGTCCTCCAGCGCGCATTCGAGCTGGCTGTGGAGCTTGTCCGCCGGCTGCGGCGAGACGAGGCGGAGCGGGTGCGCCGGATCGGCCTCGGGCGGGAACCAGGTCGGGTGGCCGGGGCAATCGTCATAGCCGAAACCCGCGATCCGCCCGGAGAAGATCTCGATCCTGCCCGAGGGCGTGCCGAGCGGCGCGGCCTCCGGATCCTTCCGGAAGGCGACGAGGGCCGTTCGCTCGAAAGCCTCGCCCTCGATGGGAAGCTCCACGAAGTTCCGTTCCTTCAGCTCGTCGAGCGACGGCGTCTCCAACCCCGCCTCGGCGCAGCCCTGTCGGAACCGGTCATAGAGATGGGTGATCCACTCCTCCGCGCTCCGCCCCTCGGTGAAGGCCGCGCCGCAGCCCAGCCGTTCGGCGAGGCCGGAGAAGATGGCGTAATCGTCGCGCGCCTCGCCCACCGGCTCGATCATCTTCGGCATGTGGAAGAGGAACGGGTCGGAGAAGGCGCGGCCGATATCCTCCCGCTCATAGGGCGTCGTCGCCGGGAAGACGATGTCGGCGCGGAGCGCCGTCGCGGTCCACCACGGCTCGGTCACGATCACAGTGTCGGGCCGGCGGAAGGCCTCTTCGAGGCGGTTGAGGTCCTGATGATGGTGGAAGGGGTTGCCGCCGCTCCACATCACGAGCCGGATGTCGGGATAGGTCCGCCGCTCCCCGTTGAAGTCGTAGTCCGCGCCCGGGTTCAGCAGCATGTCCGCCACGCGGGCGACGGGGATGACGGCCTGCACCGGGTTCCGCCCCTGCGGCAGGGCGAGCCCGCCGAGCCGCTTCACCGGCGTGCCGACCCCGCCGATGGAGCCGTAGCCATAGCCGATCCCGCCGCCCTTCAGCCCGATCTGCCCGAGCATCGCGGCGAGGACGGTCGCCATCCAGAAGGGCTGCTCGCCGTGGCGCTGGCGCTGGAGCGCCCAGGCGACGGAGATGAAGCAGCGCGTCCCCGCCATGCGGCGGGCGAGGGCGCGGATGTCCCCCGCGGCGATCCCGGTCAGGGGCGCCGCCCATTCCGGCGATTTCGCCACCCCGTCCGCCTCGCCCGTGAGGTAGGGGCGGAACCGCTCCCACCCTTCCGCGCAGCGGGCGAGGAAGGCGTGGTCCGCCAGCCCCTCCTCCTCCAGCGCGAAGGCGAGGCCGAGCATGAGCGCCGTGTCCGTTCCGGGGCGGACGGGGAGCCATTCGGAGCCCTCCCATCCGTCCGTTCGGAGCGGGGAGATGTTGACGAGCGCGGCGCCCCGCGCCCGCATCGCCTCGAGCGAGGGGCCGACGGCGTGCCGCGTCACCCCGCCCATCGAGACCTGCGCGTTCTTGCGCCCGATCCCGCCGAACATGACGAGCGTCTCCGTCTCCCGCGCGATCTGGCTCCAGGAGGTCTGCTCGCCATAGCTGAACTGGAGGAAGTCCATGCCGAGCACATGGGGCATGATCGATTGCGCGCAGCCTGTCGAATAGCTGGCGAAGGAGGCGACGTATCCGCCCGCGCAGTTGAGGAAGCGATGCACCTGGCTCTGCGCATGGTGAAAGCGCCCGGCGCTGCCCCAGCCATAGGAGCCGCCATAGATCGCGCCGTTCCCGTGCTCCCGCCGCACGCGGCCGATCTCCGCCGCGGCGAGGTCCAGCGCCTCGTCCCAGGGGAGGGCGACGAATTCGTCCGCCCCCCGCCTCTCCCGCGCCCGGCCCGGCCCGCCCTCCAGCCAGCCGCGCCGCACGCTCGGCCGCGCGACGCGCTTCTCGTGATGCACGGCGGCGGGCACGGAGAGGCAGATCGGGGACGGGTCCGGATCGTCCGCGAAGGGCGCGGCGGAGACGAGGCGGCCGTTTTCGGCGGCGATGCGGAACGCGCCCCAGTGGCTCGATGTGGTTTTCTCGATCCGTCCCATTCACGCCTCCGTTTTCAGCAGCCATGGAACATAGCCGCGCGGCGCGGCGCAAGGGCGGGGGAACGACGGCGTCAGGTTCGGCGGACGGTATTGTGCGGAGCGGGAGTTAAAAGCGCCCGGCTGATCTGACCCACGTCAGATCAGCCCGCGGTCGTCGCCCCCCGGCGACCGCGTTTCCGCGCTCGCCGTGACGACCACGATCTGATCTTCGACGTTCGGGAAGGCTTGGCGCCTTTCGGCCTCCGCAGGGGCTCCGGCCGAACGGCCTCTGCGGCTTTCACTGGAAAGCCGCTGATCGAGGCCGTGGGCCAGACCATCGAACCTGCGCCTGAAGGCCCGCCCCCGCTTGCGGCGCGCCCCGATTCCGCCGACGCTCCGCCCAAACCTCCCGGAGCCGCCCATGCTGAACCTGCCCCCCATCAACTACACCTCGCCCGAAATCCACGCCGCCGATGCGGAGCGTATCTTCGGGCGGACATGGCAGCTCCTCGGCCCTGCCTCCCGGCTCGACGAGCGGGGCGCCTATGTCGCGACGGAGATCGCGGGGCGGAAGGTCTTCGCGATCCGGACGCGGGAGGGGCTCCGCGCCTTCCGCAATGTCTGCCGCCATCGCGGCGCGCGGCTCCTGCCGGAGGGCACGGGGCGCTGCGCGACCATCCGCTGCCCCTATCACCAATGGGTCTGGAACGAGGACGGGACGCTCCTCAACGTCCCCTTCTGGGGCGACGACCCGGAATTCGACATGGCCGCCTGGCGGCTGGACGAGATCGCGCTGGAGATCTGGCGCGGGCTTCTCTTCGTCGCCATCGCGCCCGAGGGGCCGCTCGCTGCGCAGCTCGGCGCGGTTCCTGGCGAGCTCGAGAGCGAGCCGATCGAGCGCTATCGCTGGATGCGGGAGGAGCGGCTCGTCTTCGACGCCAACTGGAAGATCTACACGGACAATTTCGTGGAGGGATACCACATCCCCGGCATCCACCCCGCCTTTCACCGCGCCATCGAGTTCGACCGGTTCGAGACGACGGCGCATGACGGCATGGTGCGGATGAGCGCGCCGCCGCGGGAGGGCCTCTTCTATCGCGGCAAGTGGCTCTGGATGTGGCCGAACTGGACCCTCTCGCTCTTCGCCGGCGGCATGAACACCTCCCGCATCAACCCGATAGATCACCGGCGCACGGAGCTGATCTACAACTTCTACTTCGAGGACCTGTCGCCGGAGACGGAGGCCGCCCGCGAACAGACCATCGCGGACAATCTCGCCGTCGTGCGGGAGGATTTCGAGATCTGCCTCGCCACGCAGCAGAACTACGAGAGCGGCGGCTACCGCCCCGGCCCGCTCTCGCCCCGGCACGAGCGGGGCGTCGCCTATTTCCAGGAAAAGCTGCGGGAGGCCGGCGCGCTCTGAGTCAGGCGAACATCAGCCCGACACCGTAGGCCACGAGCCCGCAGAGCCCGCCGACGAGCAGCGTCTCCCCCACGCAGCGCGTCACCGTCTCGTTCGTCACCTTCCAGCGCAGGAGGCCGAGCGCGACGAGCGCGAGGACGGAGGCGGCGAGCGAGGCCTGGAAGGTCTCCGGGCTCGCCTCCGCCAGGAAATAGGGGATGAGCGGCGCCGCGCCGAAGAGGATGAAGGCGAGGAAGGTCGCGAGCCCGTTCATCGCCGGGCTGTCGCCCGAAGGGTCGGCCATGCCGATCTCGTATTGCATCATGAAGTCGGCCATGAACTCCGGATGGCGCTGGAGGATATCCGTCATCGCGACCGCATCCTCCTCGCTCACGCCCTTCTCGCGCAGGATCTCGATGGTCTCCCGCCGCTCCATCTCCGGATTCTCGGCGATCTCCTTCAGCTCCTTCGCGCGCGTGGCGTTGTAGACGTCCTGCTCCGAGCGGGAGGAGAGGAAGGCGCCGAGCCCCATCGCGGTTGCGTCCGCGAAGAGGTTGGCGAGCCCGAAAAGGAGCACGGCGACGCCGCCGACCGCCGCCGCCCCCTCCGCCCCGGCCCCCGCGAACCCGGCGACGATGGCGAAGGTGGTGACGATCCCGTCATTCCCGCCATAGACGATTTCCTTGAGGAATTCCTGCACCTTGCCGATGCGATGTTCATGCGTGAGATGATGCGAGAGGGCCTCGCTGCGGGCGGTTGTCATCTGGCTCTCCGTTCGGATGGCTGGCGAAGAGGGTAGGGCGTCCGCGCCCGCGGCGCCACGCGGTCAGATGTCCGAAAAGTCGCCGCCCCTTCCCTTGCCCGCGGCGAAGCGCCCTGCGCCCGCCGCGCCCTCCGCCTCGAACGCGCCGGCCGAGCGCCATTCGCGGGCAAAGGCCGCGCCCGGCGCAAGCGACCATTGGTCGAGCGCCACGCCCCGGTCCGCCCTCATGCAGGCTGAGGGGAACTGCGCGATCTCCGCCGCCAGCGCCTTCGCGGCGACGAGCGCGCCGCCCGGCGCCGCGAGCCGGTCCGCCAGCCCCCAGCCCTTCGCCTCCGCGGCCCCGATCTCCCGGCCGGTCAGGATGAGGTCGAGCGCGCGGCCCTGGCCGACGATGCGAGGCAGGCGGATCGCCCCGCCGTCGATCAGCGGAACGCCCCAGCGGCGGCAGAAGACGCCCATGAACGCGTCCTCCGCCATCACGCGAAGGTCGCACCAGAGCGCGAGCTCCATGCCACCCGCCACCGCCGGCCCCTCCACGGCGGCGATGACCGGCTTCGAGAGCCGGAGCCGCGTCGGCCCCATCGGTCCGGGCTTCGGCTGATCGAGGTCTTCCGGCGCGCGGATCGCAAGCGCCTCGAACCAGCCGGGGCCGACCCCGCCCGCCGCACGCTTCAGGTCGAACCCGGCGCAGAAGGCGCCGCCCGCGCCGGTGAGCACGGCGACCGCGGCCTCGCTTGTATCGAAGGCGAGGAACGCCTCGTAAAGCGCTGTCGCCGTTTCCGGATCGACCGCGTTGCGCGCCGCCGGGCGCTCGATGGTCACGATCCGGACCGGCCCTTCGTCCTCCACGATCACGCTCATGCCGCATCCTCCCGCCGCCAGACTAGGCGCAGCGGGCGGGGCGGGGAAGGGGCCTAGCCCCGCGGCGCGCGCGCCAGCCCGCGGAGCGCGGCGAGCGCGGGGACGGCGCCCGGCCCCTTTGGCAGGAGCGCGTAACAGGGCCGCCAGGCCGGGTCGAAGGAGGCCTTGAACGCCGCCAGCCCTTCGAAGCCCCGGCGCGCCGCGCCGATTTCCGCCGCGCGGCGAAGCGCGGGGGCGGCCGGGCCGGTCACGCCTTCGAGGCCGGAGAGCGGCGCCATGCAGAGGCTGAAGCGCCGCGCCCCCGCCGCCCGCGCCCGCCCGATCGCCGCGACGATCAGCGCCTGCATCGCGCCCTGCGGGGCCTCCGGCCCCGCGCGCATCAGGTCGATGGACCATTCGCCGCCATCGCCCGAGACCCAGAGGCTGAGGAAGGCGACCGCGCGCCCGCCCTCGTCCTGCGCCACGAGGATCGGGAAGCGGCGGAGCCAGCTCGGCTCGAACCGGCCGAGCGAGAAGCCCCGCTCGCCCCCGCCCTTCGCCGCGAGCCATGCGTCGCTGATCGCGCGAAGCGGGCCGAGCGGCGCCGCGCCGGGTTCATGGAAGGTGATGGAGAGCCCCGCGCCCTCCGCCTGCCGCACCTTGCGGCGGAGGCGCCGGCGGGAGGGGGCGGCGAGGTCGAAGCCGGCCGGGTCGATCATCGCCTCCCGCCCGATGCGGAAGGCGGCGAAGCCGGCTTCCCGCGCCAAAGCCGCCGCGCGCGGCCCGGCGCGATAGATCATCGCCCCCCGCCCGCGCCGCCGCGCCGCCCGCCGGAGCGCGGCGAAGGCCGCGGGCCAGGCCGCGACGGGCCCCTCCGGATCGCCGAGCGCGACGAGCCCGCGCCCCCGCGCGCCGACGAGAAGGAAAGCCGCGCCGTCCGCGCTGAAGAGCGCCTCCTTGTCCCCCAGATGGATCAGCGCCGCTTCCGCCCGCCGCGTCCGTGGCAGGGCGCCGGCGAGCCGGGGGTCGGGGGCCGCGCGTTCGACCCGCTGCGCGGAAAGCTCGGCGCGAAGCAGGAGCGCCCCGGCGGCGAGGCCGGGAAGGCCGTGGAAGAACACCCGGAACACGATCACCGCGGCGAGGATCGACTCGAGCGGCGCCTCCGGCAGCGCCGCGATCAGAACCCCCTCGAACACGCCGAAGCCCCCGGGCGTGTTGGAGAGAAGCCCCGCGGTCAGCGCCGCGAGATAGGCGACGAGCACGGCCTCGAAGGCCGTTCCCTCCGGCAGGAGCGCCCAGAGCGCGAAGGCCGCCGGCGCGACATCCGCCGCGGCGAGCGCGACGAAGGCGAGGCCGCACCCCGCGGCGCCGGCCCGCCGCCGGAGGAGGAGAAGGGCGCCGGCCGCCGCGAGGAGCGCGAGCGCCGCCGGCGCGTATCCGCCCTCGAAGCCCGGCGCGAGCGTCTCCAGCCGCGCCCGGGCCGAGGGGAGCAGGAGCGCGAGGATGAGCGCGAAGGCGCCGAGCCCGCCGAAGAAGCCGCCCGCGACGATGAGCGAGGCCTTCCCGGCCCGGACCGGCCCCAACCCCTCCCGCCGGAGCATCCGCCAGCGCGCCGCGCCGCCGACCAGCACGCCGAAGCCGAGGCACTGCCCGAGGCCGGAGGCGGTGAAGCCGACCGTGAGCGCGCGGCGGAGCCGCAGGCGCATCCCCACGGCGCCGAGCGCCAGAACGTCATAGCCCGCCACCGCGGCCCAGCTCAGCGCCGCCGCCGCCGCGGCGAGCGCGAGCGGCCCCGCGCCCGTCTCTCCCGCGATCCGCAGCGCGGCGGAAAGGTCCGCCGCCGCAATCCGGTCATGCAGGAGGCCTGCGACAAGCGCGAGAGACAGCGCGGCGAGCGCGGCCTGCGCGACGAGACGCGCGCGCTGACGCGGTCGAGGGGCGGATACCGCCGAAACAGAAACCATGCGACACACCCCGACCGACCGGCGGAACAGGGACAGAGGGATCGTCGGCGGCGCTGAACGAATTCTTAATCCGCCGCTCCCCTGTCCGCTCGATTTCGCGAAAAGCGGACAAGACGCGGGCGCGGCGAAGGGCTATGATGCGCGCCATGAAAGACCGAGACCTGAAAGACCCTGCCGGCCGGCACCCAGAAAAGGCGCACCGGGCCGACAACGCCTCCCCCCGCAAGCCGGACTGGATCCGGGTGAAGGCGCCGACCTCCGCGGGCTACCGCAAGACCCGCGACACGATCCGCGAGAATCGCCTGGTGACGGTCTGCGAGGAGGCCGGCTGCCCGAATGTCGGCGAGTGCTGGGCCCAGGGCCACGCCACGATGATGATCATGGGCGAGATCTGCACGCGCGGATGCACCTTCTGCAACGTCGCGACCGGGCGGCCTCAGGCGCTCGACGTGTTCGAGCCGGGCCGCGTCGCGCACGCGGTCGAAACCCTCGGCCTTTCCCATGTCGTCGTCACCTCGGTGGACAGGGACGACCTCGATGACGGCGGGGCCGAGCATTTCGCGCAGACGATCCGCGCCATCCGCCGCCGCGCGCCCGGAACGACGATCGAGGTGCTGACGCCCGACTTCCTGAAATGCCCGCCCTCCGCGCTGGAGACGGTCGTGGAGGCGCGGCCCGACGTCTTCAACCACAATCTCGAAACCGTGCCGGGGCTTTACCCCGAGGTGCGGCCCGGCGCGCGCTATTTCCACTCGCTGCGCGTTCTCCAGCGGGTGAAGGAGCTCGACCCGGCGATGTTCACCAAGTCCGGCCTCATGGTCGGGCTGGGGGAGGAGCGGCAGGCGGTGCTTCAGGTGATGGACGACATGCGCGCGGCGGATGTCGATTTCCTCACCATCGGGCAATATCTCCAGCCGACGCCGAAGCACCACGCCGTCGCCCGGTTCGTGACGCCGGATGAGTTCGCCTCCTATCAGCGGACGGCCTTCGCCAAGGGCTTCCTGATGGTCTCCGCCTCGCCGCTCACCCGGTCGAGCTACCATGCGGGGGATGACTTCGAGAGGCTGCGCGCCGCGCGGCTCGAACGGACGGGGGGCGCGTGACCCATACGCTCATCTCCCGCTGGTATCTGAAGCCGGGGCGCGAGGCGGAGGCGCGGGCGGCGCTCTCTTCGCTGGCGGAGGCGGTGCTCGCGGAGGAGCCGGGCACGCTGGCCTATCTCGTTCACGAACCCTGCGGCGCCTCTTTGCCCGCAGCTCCGGCCGGCGAGGTCACTTTCTATGAGGTCTATGCGGACGAGGCGGCGTTCTCGGCCCATGTCTCGGGCCCGGTCTTCACAGGGTTCCTGAAGCGTCATGGCGCGCTCTTCGAACAGAATTTCCCGCCCAATTCCGGCCCGTTCATGACGGTCTCGACCCTGAAGCGCGCGGCGGGTTTCGTGCGCCCGGGCTCGCCGGACGGAGCCGGATGAGCGCCGGGAGGAGACGATCCCGAATGCACGTCCGGTCTGGTATGCTGTCGTGGGGAAAGAGGAAACGGCCTTGAACGAGACCAACGAGAAACAGGACCCCGGCTATGTTGACGCCCGCGCGCTGCGCGAGACGATAGCGGCCCTGCGCGCCGCGCTGGAGGCGGAGGAGGCGCGGCGGCTTTCGGAAGTGCAGGCCGCGCAGGCCGCGGCGAGCGGGGAGATCGAGCAGCTGAAGGCGACGGCGCAGGCGCTCCGCGCCGCGATGGAGACGGCGTCCGCCGCGGCGGATGCGCGCCAGCAGGAACAGCGGCGCGAGGCGGCGGACGAGATGCAGCAGCTCAGGGACACGATCCAGTCCCTCCGCCTGCGGCTGGAGGAGGAGCGCGCCCGCGCCCAGGACCGGATGCAGGAGGAACGCTCCGCCTCCAACCGCGAGTTGCAGGACATGCGGGAGGCGGTGAACGCCCTCCGCGGGGAGATGGACCGGCAGACGCTGCGCCATGCCGAGGCGATGCAGGAGGCCTCCCGCATCCACCGCGGCGAGATCCAGGAGCTTCAGGCCACCATCGCCGCCCTGCGCGACCGGGCCGACAGGGAGAGGAGCCATGCCTGAGGATGCGGCGCCGAACCGGACCGGCGAGACGCATGAGGACCAGCTCAAGCATTTGAGGATGCTGCTGGACGTCTCCCGCAAGGTTGCGGCGCAGGACACGCTGGATACGGTGCTGGAGACGCTGATCGACCTCGCCGCGCAGGAGACGGGGGCCGAGCGCGGCACGCTCTTCCTCAACGACCCCACGACGGGCGAGCTCTTCAGCCGCGTCGCGCTCGGCATGCGCCGGCGCGAGATCCGCATCATGAACGACGAGGGCATCGCCGGCGCCGTCTTCCAGTCCGGAACCGGGGAGATCATCGAGAACGCCTACAAGGACGCGCGCTTCAACGACCAGGTGGACCGGGAGACGGGCTTCCGCACCCAGTCCATCCTCTGCGCCCCGATCCGCACGGCGAAGGACGAGATCATCGGCGTCGCCCAGATGCTGAACAAGGAGACGGGGCGCTTCACCCAGCGCGACCTCGACATCCTGCAGGGCATCACCACGCAATGCGCGATCACCCTGCAATCCATGCAACTCGTCGAGCGGATCGAGAAGAGCCGGGAGCGGGAGGTCGAATTCCTCAACATCATCTCGGAGATGACCTCGGAGCTGGAGCTGAACCGGCTGCTCAACAAGGTCATGTCCGAGGCGACGCGGATGCTGGACGCGGAGCGCTCCACGCTCTTCCTCAACGACGAGAAGACGGGCGAGCTCTTCTCCCATGTCGGCGCCGGGCTCGACAGTTTCGAGATCCGCCTGCCGAACACCGCCGGCATCGCCGGCACCGTGTTCTCGACCGGCAAGACGATCAACATCCCGCACGCCTATGCCGACCTCCGCTTCAACCCTTCCTTCGACCGGCAGACCGGCTTCTTCACCCGCTCCATCCTCTGCGTCCCGGTGGTGAACAAGCAGGGCAAGGTGATCGGCGTCACCCAGGTGCTGAACAAGCACGGCGGCCCCTTCGACGGGGAGGACGAGAGCCGCCTGAAGGCCTTCACCGCGCAGATCGCCATCGGCCTCGAGAACGCGAAGCTCTTCTCCGACGTGCAGATGATGAAGAACTACACCGACGCCATGCTCCAGAGCATGACGAACGGCGTCATCACCGTGGACCGGGACATGACGGTGCGAACCTGCAACGCCGCCGCCGCGCGGCTCATGGGCCGGACGCCGGAAAAGGTCGTCGGCGAGCCGGGCGAGGCGATCGGGGATGACAATCTCTGGCTGGTGGACCGGCTCCGCAAGGTGCTTGAGACGGGCGAGGGCGACATCATCATGGGCGTGGAGCTGGATTTCTTCGGCCGCTCCATCACCACCAACCTCACCATGCTGCCGCTGAAATCCGGCGAGGGCGATTTCCTCGGCGCGATGGTGATGATCGAGGACATCACGGCCGAGAAGCGCGTGAAGTCCACGCTCGCCCGCTACATGGACCCGAAACTGGCGGACCAGATGCTGGCCGAGGGCAGCCAGGACGAGATGCTCGGCGGGCGGGACACGATCGCCACCGTCCTCTTCTCCGATGTCCGCGGCTTCACCACGATCACGGAATCGCTCGGCGCGCAGGGCACGGTGAAGCTCCTCAACGAATATTTCGAGCTGATGGTGGACTGCATCTCCGCCCAGGGCGGCATGCTCGACAAGTTCATCGGCGACGCGATGATGGCCGCCTTCGGCATCCCCATCAGCCATGAGGACGACGAGGATCGCGCCGTCCGCGCCTCCGTCGCCATGCTCACCACGCTCCGCGACTGGAACGAGGCGCGCAAGCGGCGGGGCGAGCCGCCGGTCGACATGGGCATCGGCCTCAACACGGACAGCATCGTCGCCGGCAATATCGGCAGCCGGAAGCGGATGGACTATACGATGATCGGCGACGGCGTGAACCTCGCCGCCCGGCTCGAAAGCGCCTGCAAGACCTATCACGCCCGCATCCTCCTCTCCGAACACACGGTGAAGCGGCTGAAGGGCATCTACCGGCTGCGGGAGATCGACCGGGTGCAGGTGAAGGGCAAGACGAAGCCGGTCGATATCTACGAATGCCTCGACTATCACAGCGAGGAAAGCTTCCCGAACCTGATGGAGGCGGTCGGCCATTTCCGCGAGGGGGTGGACCGCTACCGCAAGCAGGACTGGAAGCGCGCCGTCCGCTCCTTCAAGGAGGCGCTGAAGGCCAACCCGCATGACGCGATGGCGACCGACTATATCGAGCGCTGCGCCCTGATGCAGGCCGAGCCGCCGGGCGAGGGGTGGGACGGCGTCTTCGTGATGAAGACGAAGTAAGCGGCGCCGCGCCTCAGGCGCGGAAGGCATGACGGCCGCATCGCATGACGGGATGGCGACCGCTCGTATCGGGCGCTGCGCGCCGCATCGGGCGGAGCCGCCGGGCGCGGAACCGGAGAATGTTCTCGCGATGGGGGCATTATCCCTTCAGCGCCACAAGCGCAGCGACCGCGCTCACCGCCCCGCATGGCGCAAGGCGGCCCCACGCCATACTGAGCGGCGCCCCTATTCTGGCCGAGCCGCTGGGCGCGGGGGCGGGGTGCGGCCTTCTTGATGAAGGCGGGAAGGACCCGCCGCGCCTCAGGCGGCAAGAGCGCGCCGGCCGCGATATCCGCGCGCCGCCGCGGGCGGAACCGGTTGACCCGATTGCGGCCAGCCGAGGCGGCTCATCCGGTCGCCGCCGGTGTCGGCGGAGGACCTTGGCGGGCGCTCCGGCCAAAGCGGGCGAGCGCTGCACCGAGCTGTGCGGCACGGCGTTTCCGCGTCGGCTATAACGTCGCCCCGCTCCCTGCGCAGCACAAAGGGCGTTGATGGTGCACAATCACCATTGATGCATCATGGGCGGAGATCATGCAGTGCCGGGCGCCTAAAGCCACTTGGCGACGCCGACTCCGCGGGAGTGCGGCGCGAATCTGATCGAGGCGCGGAAATCCGGGCCGGGAGGGCTGATCGCGTCAGGCCGCGCTTCGCCCTCGCCCGCCGCCTGCAAGGGCGGCCGCCGGCCCTATTCCTCGAACACCACCCGCCCGATATAGGGCAGGTTCCGGTTCCGCTGCGCATAGTCGATCCCGTAGCCGACGACGAACTCGTCCGGAATCTCGAATCCGGTGAAGCGCGCCTTCACCTCGACCTCCCGCCGCGCCGGCTTGTCGAGCAGCGCGCAGATTTCGAGCCGCGCGGGGCGCCGCGCGGCCAGAAGCTCCATCACGGCGGTGAGGGTGAAGCCGGTGTCCACGATGTCCTCCACCACCAGCACGTCCAGCCCCTCGATCGGCGCGCGAAGATCCTTCAGGATTCGAACTTCCCGGCTCGAACTGGTGCCGCTCTCGTAGGAAGAGGCCTCGATGAAGTCGATCTCCACCGGCAACGAGAGCCGCCGCGCGAGATCGGCGATGAAGATGAAGGAGCCGCGCAGCAGCCCGACCAGCACCAGCTTCTCCGTGCCTTCGAAATGCGCCTCGATCTCCGCCGCCATCTCGCCCACACGGGCGGAAATCTGCGCTTCGGAGATCATGATCTCGACCCGATGCGGCTTCATGCCCCGCCTCCCGCCTTGTTCCGGAAGGCACAATGGGAGAGGTTGCGCCCCGCCGCAACCGGGGGCCGAAGGGGAACGATGCCGACGCATGCCGAAAAACGGGTGATGCCGTACAGCGCGGAGGAGATGTATGCGCTGATCGCGGACGTGCCCGCCTATCCCGAATTCCTGCCCTGGTGCGCTGCGGCGCGCATCCGCGGCCGGCGGCAGACGGAGGGGGGCGAGGTGGTGGACGCCGACCTCGTGATCTCCTTCAAGCTCTTCCGCGAACGCTTCGGCAGCCGCGTCGTCCTCCGCCCGGAACAGCGGGAGATCGACGTCAGCTATCTCGACGGGCCCTTCCGCTATCTCGACAATCACTGGCGCTTCACGCCGGTGAGCGAGACGAGCTGCGAGGTCGATTTCTTCGTGGATTTCGAGTTCAAGTCCCGCACGCTGCAGGCGCTGATCGGCCTCGTCTTCGACGAGGCGATGCGGCGCATCGTGCGGGCCTTCGAGGGGCGGGCCGCCGCGCTCTACGGAAAGCGCTGAGCGCGGCGCCGCGTCAGATCGCGTAGTACGCGACGACCGCGACGAGGATCACGGCGGCCGCCGCGATCCCGGCGACGGGATAGAGCCCCCCGGCCTTCGGCTCGGAGAACGGCTCGCCCTGTTCGGGCTCCCGGTCTCTCAGGTTCAGCGGATTTTCCTTCGGGTCGATCATGGTCTTCTCCTGTCTACGGCGGCGCACGCCGGCTTCAGCGCCAGAGTCAGCGCTGGTCCGGCGCATCGGCGGCGAGGGTCGATTTCGGCGCTTCGGGGTCCTCGCGCCTGTCCCTCACGCGCTTCCGAGAGACGAAGGCGAAGCCGGCGAAGGCCGCGAGCGTTCCGAGCGCGAGGATCATCAGCAGCGTTTCTATGCTCATTGTCGGTCTCCTTGCGTTCGGGGTGAAACGCTTCGGCGCCGTGAGGGTTCCAATCCGCTCCGCTTTCCGGCGGGGCGGATTGACGCGCCGCCGCTCGACGCTTCTGTTTGGGGGCCATGGCGCAGCGCGTTGAAGACGAGAGACATGCCCCGACGGGAACCCGACCCGGCCCCGCCATCCCCCGCCGGCCCCGGACTTGATCCGGGGCCCCGCAGAACGAAGCGCCCAAACCGTCGAGGCCCCGGATCAAGTCCGGGGCGCTGAGAGAGCAGGAGAGGGCCGCTCCACCGGAGCGGAGAGCGGAAACCGGAGGCTGAAACAATCGATCACGGCTTTTTTCGTATATTATCAATGCTCCGAGGCCGATTTCCATGGAAATCCCCCGAAATCGCCCCTGAAACGGCCGAGTTGAGCGCCCTCAAACGGGCCCAACAAGCGCCAAGGCCGGAGCGAAGCGCCCCTCAACGCGCTCAAGCAGCCCAAAGGGCGGTAGCGCACAAGAAGCTCGCTCAAGCAGCCCGAAGGGCGGTAGCGCACAAGAAGCTCGCTCAAGCAGCCCGAAGGGCGGTAGCGCACTAAGAGAAAGAATGGCGCGCCCGAAGAGATTCGAACTCCTGACCCCCAGATTCGTAGTCTGGTGCTCTATCCAGCTGAGCTACGGGCGCCGCCGCGGCGCTTGTCGCGCCGGGATGCGCGTCTTTAACCGGGGCGGGCGCGGGTTGCAAGCGGGGGGAGGGCGGCTTTTCCCGTCCGGCGGATCGCTTCGAAAAGGATGTCCATGTCCTCCGCCCTTGTCCGGTGGTTGGTCACGTTCACGCGGATGGCGAGGCGGCCGCGGATCATCGTGGTCGAGGGGGCGGCGAGGCCGCCTTCCTGCAGGCGCATCACGATCTCCCGGTTGAGGATGTCAAGATCGCCCGCGAAGCCCGGGGGGGCCCAGCGGAGGCAGGCGATGTTGAGCGGGCAGGGGGCGAGAAGCTCGAAATCCTCCGCCGCCTCCGCGAGCCGGGCGAGCCGGGCGGCGCAGGCGACGTTCTCCGCGATCTTCTCCCCGATCCGGTTCAGCCCGTGCTCCTTCAGCGCGAACCAGACCTTCAGCGCGCGGAACCCGCGGGAAAGCTCGATCCCCATGTCGGAGGGCCAGGGCTTCCCCCCGCCGAGCCCGCGCGGCATCCCCGCCAGATAATCCGCACCCTGCCCGAAGGCTTCGAGCAGGGCGGAGCGCTCCCGCACCAGCACGGCCCCGGCGTCGTAGTTCACATGCGCCCATTTGTGGAAGTCGAAGGCGAGGCTCTCGGCCCGCTCCATCCCCTTCAGTCGCGGCGCCAGGGCGGGGGCGAGCGCGGCGAGCGCGCCGAAGGCGCCGTCCACATGGAGCCAGAGCCCCTCCTCCTCTGCGATGTCGGCGAGGGCGGAAAGATCGTCCGTCGCCCCGGTGTTCACCGTCGCCGCCGCGCCGACGAGGAGGAAGGGCAGGGCGCCCGCCTCCCTGTCCGCCCGGATCGCCTCGCGGAGCGGCTCGATCCGCATCCGGAAGTCGCCGTCCACGGGGATGAGCCGCAGCGCCTCCGTCCCGAGCCCGATCTGGTCAAAGGCGCGGGCGATGCAGGAATGCGACTCGGCGGAGGCGTAGCCGGTCAGCCGAGCCGCGCCGACTCCCCGCTTCCGCGCGCCGGGCGCCGCCCGCTCCCGCGCCGCGAGAAGGGCGAGGACGGTTCCCATCGACGTGCCGGAGAGAACGAGCCCGCCCGCGCCCTCCGGAAAGCCGAACGACTCCCGGCACCATTCGATGACCTGCCGCTCGACGAGGATCGCCGCATGGTCCCGCCCGCCGCAATTGGCGTTCATCGCGGCGGCGAGGATCTCCGCGATCAATCCGCCCGGCGTCCCAGACCCGTGGACCCAGCCGAAGAAGCGCGGGTGGGTGTTCCCGGTCGCGAAGGGCAGGATGTGTTCGAGCGCGGCCTCCGCCGCCGCCTCCGCCCCCGCGCCCTCCCAAGGAACGGGAGCGCGCAGCGCCGCACGCGCCTCCGGCGGCGTCTCGCGCCAGACGGGCCGCGCCACCGCGCCCTCCATATGGTCGAGCGTCGCCTCCAGCATCCGGCGCGCGAGGGCGCGGAAGGCCGGCCAGTCCTCCGGGTCGAGGCTCGGCGTCTCCCTCATGCCGGCAGCGCGGCGACGAGCCAGTGGAGCAGCGTCTCGATGGAATAGACGGGCAGCCCCGTCGCCTCCGCCACGGCGCGCTTGTAGGGCGGCATGTTCGTGCATTCGAAGAGGATCGCGCCGAGCTCCGGATGCGCCTTCTGGAAGGCCAGCGCGGCGGAGACCATGTCCGCCTCAGCCTGCGCCACGTCCAGCCGCTCCTCGTTCCCGAGGATCACACGCTGGAACTCGCAGCCCTCCGCCACGCCCCAGACCGGCATGTCCGCCGGGCATCCGGCGGCGGCGAGATGGGCGGGCGTGAGCGTCGCCGCCGAGATCGTGAGCGCGCCGACGCGGCGGCCGGGCGGAAGCGTCGCCTCGATCATGCGCGCCTGCATGAGCGAGGATGTGGCGACCGGGCAGGGCAGGGCGGCCGCAAGCTCCGCCTGGAAGAGAGAGAGGAAGCCGCAATTGGTGGTGATGAGCCGGCACCCTTCCTCCGCCAGCTCCCGCCCCGCCGTGATGAAGGGATCGAGCAGCCCGGGCGCGCCCCGCCGCACCACGAGGTCGGGCGAGGCGCCGCGCACGACGCGATAGCGGACGGGAAAGGGCCATGTCCGCGCATTGCCCATGTCGCCGGGGATGCGCGGAAATCGCGCCTCCAGCATCAGGACGCCCACATCGACGCCGTAAACCGCCTTGCCGCCCTTCGCGATCATCCCCGCCCCCTCTGTTGACGCGCGCCAGCTTTCCCCCGACGCTCTGCGAGGCGCAAGATTGGTGCTCGTTGATAATTTGTTGACAAATTGTGGATGACGCAGGATCGTCGCGCAAATGCAGGGAGATGCGGGTGGAGAAAGCGGGCGTTCATGTCGCGATCGTCGGTGCGGGGATCGTCGGGCTCTCCGCCGCCATATGGCTGCAGCGCGCCGGCGCCCGCGTGACGCTGGTGGACCGGGAAGGACCTGCAGCCGGGGCGAGCTACGGCAACGCCGGCCTGCTCGCCGCAGCCTCCATCGTGCCGGTGACGACGCCCGGGCTTCTCGCCAAGGTTCCGGGCATGCTGCTCGACCCGATGAAGCCGCTCTTTCTCCGCTGGTCCTATCTCCCGCGGCTCGCCCCGTTCCTGATGAGCTATCTCTCCCACGCGACGGGGCCGAAGGTGGAGCGGATCGCGGATGCGCTTGCGCTTCTTCTCGGCGATACGGTGGACCAGCATCTTTCGCTCGCCGCGGGCACGGGGGCGGAGCGGTTCATCCATCCCTGCGACTATCTTTTCGGCTATTCGAGCCGGAAGGACTACGAGGCGGACGCCTACGCCTGGCGCATTCGCCGCGCCCGCGGCTTCGCTTCCGAGGACATGGACGCTGATGCGCTCGCCGCCTATGACCCGGCGATCGCCGGCCGGTTCGGCTTCGCCGTGCGCTGCCCGGGCCACGGAAGGATTTCGGACCCGGGCGCCTACGCCCATGCGCTTCATGCGCATTTCACGGGGCAGGGGGGCGAAGCCCTCGTCGCCTCGGTCTCCGACATCCGGATGGAGGCGGGCAGGGCGGCCGCCCTTGTCACGGATCGGGGGGAGATCGCGGCCGATCATCTCGTCGTCACTGCCGGCGCATGGTCCGGCCCTCTGGCTAAGCGGCTCGGCGTTTCGATGCCGCTGGAGACGGAGCGGGGCTATCACATCGAGTTCGTCTCGCCCTCCTACATGCCGCGCGCGCCGGTGATGGTGGCGGCTGGCAAGTTCGTCGCCACCCCGATGGAGGGGCGTCTCCGCTGCGCCGGCGTCGTCGAGTTCGGGGGGCTGGACGCCGGCCCCTCGGAGGCGCCCTTCCGGATGATCGAGGCGAAGGCGAAGGCCGCCTTCCCCGATCTCCGCTATGAGCGGATCGACCGCTGGATGGGCCACCGCCCGGCGACGGCGGACAGCCTGCCTGTGATCGGGCGCTCGCCCGCGGCGGAGAATGTCTGGCTCGGCTATGGCCACCAGCATGTCGGTCTCACCGGGGGGCCGAAGACGGGCCGGTGGCTCGCCGGCCTGATCACGGGCGACCGGCCGAACGCCGACCTTTCCCCCTTTGCGCCCGACCGGCCCGCAAGGATGCATGCATGAAGACCAACAGGAGGACTGACAGATGAAGCCGATGAAGCTCGCCGCCCTCGCGGCCCTGATCGCCGCCCCCGCCGCGGCCGAAAACTGGGACATGCCGATGGCCTATCCCGATTCCAACTTCCACAGCCAGAACGGCAAGCTCTTCGCCGAGAAGGTCGCCGCCTGCACCGGCGGGGCGCTGACGATCACGATCCACGCCGGCGGCTCGCTCTTCGGCGGCGCGGACATCAAGCGCGCGGTGCAGACGGGGCAGGCCCCGATCGGGGAACGCCTCCTCTCCGCCCATGCGAACGAGGATCCGCTCTTCGGGGTGGACAGCGTGCCCTTCCTCGCCACGTCCTATGAGCAGAGCGACAAGCTCTGGGCCGCGACGAAGGACGCGATTGGCGAGGCGCTGGCGGAGCAGAACCTCGTGCTGCTCTATTCCGTGCCGTGGCCGCCGCAGGGATTCTACTTCAAGAAAGAGGTGGAAAACCTTGATGACATGGTAGGAACCAAGTTCCGCGCCTACAACGCCGCAACCGCAAAGCTGGCCGAGCTGACCAAGATGCTTCCCGTCCAGGTCGAAGCGGCGGAGCTGACGCAGGCGCTGGCGACGGGCGTCGCCGAGTCCTTCATCTCCTCGGGCTCGACGGGCGTGGACAGCAAGGTCTGGGAGCAGCTCACGCACTTCTACGACACGCAGGCCTGGCTGCCGCGCAACACCATTTTCGCCAACAAGGACGCCTTCGAGGCGCTGGACGAGAAGAGCCGCGGCTGCCTCCTCTCCGCTGCCGCCGAGGCGCAGGCGGAAGGCACGGCGACCTCCGCGGCGCTCGCGGACGGCTATCTGAAGACGCTGGCCGAAAACGGCATGAAGGTCTCCGCGCCGTCCGAGGCGCTGAAGGCCGGGCTCACCGAGGTCGGCGCGACGATGGCGGCGGACTGGAAGGCGGCGGCCGGCGAAAAGGGCGCCGCGCTGCTCGAAGCCTACAAGGCGCAGTAAGGGGCAGGGGCTCCTCGCCCCCTCCCGGCCGGGAGGGGGCGCTTCACGAAAGGGGATGGCGATGGCGCGGGCTGTCAGGCGCTTGCTGGACGGACTTTACCTTGCGGGCGGGATCGCGGGAGCGGGGTTTCTCGTCCTCATCCTTGTCATCATCGTCGCCCAGATGGTCGCGCGCTGGACGGGGCAGGTCTTTCCCGGCGCGACCGCCTATGCCGGCTATTGCATGGCGGCGGCCTCCGCATTGACCCTCGCCCATGCGCTGAACCGGGGGGCGCATATCCGCGTCACGCTCCTTCTCGGGCGGATGGGGCGCTGGCGGAAGGCGGGGGAGATCTGGGCGCATGTGATCGCTGCCGTTACGGCCACATTCTTCGCCCGATACGCGATCAATCTCGTCTACTGGTCCGAAAAGCTGAACGATATCAGCCAGGGACAGGATGCGACGCCGCTCTGGATCCCGCAGTTGGCGCTGGCCGCAGGAGCCTGCCTTCTTGCGATCGCCCTCTGGGATCACGTGATCCGGCTTGTCCTGACGGCGCATATGGGCGTCGCGGAGCCGGATGCGGCGGGGGCGCGGGAGTGATGGATCAGGTCGCGCTCACCGGAATCTTCCTTTTCGTCCTTTTCCTTCTGCTTGGCTCCGGCGTCTGGATCGGGCTCGCGCTCATGGGCGTCGCCTGGGTGGGGATGGAACTCTTCACCTCACGGCCTGCGGGCGACGCGATGCTGACCGTGATCTGGGCCTCCTCCTCCTCATGGACGCTGACAGCCCTTCCGCTCTTCATCTGGATGGGGGAAATCCTCTATAGAACAAGGCTTTCTGAGGACATGTTCCGCGGCCTCTCGCCCTGGCTTGCGAGGCTGCCCGGGGGGTTGCTACATACCAATGTCGTCGGTTGCACGATCTTCGCCGCCGTCTCCGGCTCCTCCGCCGCAACGCTCACGACTGTCGGCAAGATGTCGATCCCGGAGCTGCAGCGCCGCGGCTATCCCGATTTCATGACCTTCGGCACGCTGGCCGGCGCCGCGACGCTCGGGCTGATGATCCCGCCCTCGCTGACGCTCATCGTCTATGGCGTAACGATCAACGAATCCATCACGCAGCTCTTCATGGCGGGCGTCATCCCGGGCCTCGTGCTCGCTTCCATGTTCATGGCCTATATCGTTGCCTGGCATTATCTTTTCCCACGGCAGAGGCCCGAGGCGGAGCCGCGGATGCCGCTCGGGGAACGGCTCTGGAACTCACGCTTCCTGATCCCGGTGATCCTCCTCGTCCTCCTCGTGATCGGCTCGATGTATCTCGGCTTCGCGACAGCGACGGAGGCGGCGGCCTTCGGCGTGCTGGGCGCGCTCACCCTCGCCGCCGCGCAACGCTCCCTCACGATGGCGACCTTCTTCGAGAGCCTGATGGGCGCCGCGCGCACCTCCGCGATGATCGCGCTGATCCTGATGGGCGCGGCCTTCCTCTCGCTCTCGATGGGCTTCACCGGGCTGCCGCGCGCACTCGCCGCCTATATCGGCGCGCTGGAGCTTTCGCCCTTCACGCTGATCGTGGCGCTGACGCTGTTCTACATCGTGATCGGCATGTTCCTCGACGGGATCTCCTCCGTCGTCCTCACCATGGCGGTGGTCGAGCCGCTGGTGCGCGGGGCGGGGATCGACATGATCTGGTTCGGCATCTTCATCGTCGTCGTGGTGGAGATGGCGCAGATCACGCCGCCGATCGGCTTCAACCTCTTCGTCATGCAAGGGCTCACCCGGCGGGAGATCGGCTATATCGCGAAGACTGCGTTGCCGATGTTCGCGATCATGGTCGTGATGGTCTTCATCCTCTACGCCGCGCCGGAACTGGCGACATGGCTGCCGGAGCAGTTGCGCAACCGGCCATAGGGCGCGTGCTGCGGGGGAGCAGCGCCCTCGCGCACACCCATTCCCCGCATAATGAATATTATGTCAAGTAAAGGCGGGGCCGGCGAGCGTCACGTAATCCGCGCCGAAGCGGCGCTCCATCCGCTCGAATACGGCGTCCGGCGCAGAAACCTCCACGGTCACGCCGCTTTCCCCGTCCTCCCGCGCGCGGAGATCGGCGTGGCGATAGAGCCAGGCCAGCGCCTCGCCAGCGCCTGGCGTCAGCCGCAGCCGGCGCACGCTGTCCGCCGCGCCAAGCCGTTCGCGGAGCGTCTCGAGCAACGCACCAACGCCATCGCCGGTGACGGCGGAAAGCGCGATCTCGCCGGGCCGCCGCGCGGATTGCTCGATCAGCGCGGCGCGCGCGTCGGCTTCCAGCAGGTCGATCTTGTTATGAACGGTCAGGACGCGGCCGAGCCGTTCCTCGCCGAGCCCGAGCGCGCGCAGCGTCTCCGTCACGTCCTCGTCCTGCGCGGCGGCGTCCGGCGTGGCGGCGTCGCGGACATGGATCACGATGTCGGCCTCCAGCACCTCCTCAAGCGTCGCGCGGAAGGCGGCGATGAGCTGGGTCGGCAGGTCGGCGATGAAGCCCACCGTATCCGAGAGGATGATCCGCCGTCCGCCGGGCAGATCGACAACGCGCATCGTCGGGTCCAGCGTCGCGAAGAGCATGTCCTTCGCGAAGACGCTGGCGCCGGTCAACCGATTGAAGAGCGTGGACTTTCCGGCGTTGGTATAGCCGACGAACGCGACCGTGGGAAACGGCGTCCGCTCCCGCGCGCCGCGATGGAGCTCCCGCGTCCGCACAGTCTTTTCGAGCGCGCGGCGGATGCGGATCATGCGTTCGTCCAGCGCCCGCCGGTCCGCCTCGATCTGCGTCTCGCCGGGGCCGCCGACGAAGCCGAGCCCGCCGCGCTGCCGTTCGAGGTGGGTCCAGGAGCGGACGAGCCGGCCGCGCTGGTATTCGAGATGGGCCAGTTCGACCTGCAATGCGCCTTCGCGCGTGCGCGCCCGCTCCCCGAAGATTTCGAGGATCAGGCCCGTCCGGTCCAATATCTTGACCTTCCAGGCCTTTTCGAGGTTCTGCTGCTGCTTCGGCGTGATAGGCCCGTTGATGATGACGAGCTCCGCCTCCGCCTCCGCGATGGCGGCGCCGAGCGTCTCCACCCTGCCCGAGCCGAACAGCCAGCCGGCCCGCGGCTGGTTGAGCGTCACCGGCTCCGCGCCGACTAGGTCGAGGTCGAGCGCGGCGGCGAGGCTCACCGCCTCTGCGAGCTGGGTCGGAACATCACGAAGCCGCGCGCCGGGCGCGCGGATCTCCGGATGGATGACGAAAGCGCGGGTGCGCGGGGCTTCAGCCAGCGTCTTCCCCTTCGTAGAGCGTGATCGGCTGCGATGGCATCACCGTCGATATCGCGTGCTTGTACACGAGTTGCGACTGCCCGTCACGCCGCAGAAGGACGCAGAAATTATCGAACCAGGTGATGACGCCCTGGAGCTTCACCCCGTTCACAAGGAAGGTTGTGACCGGAATCTTGTTCTTGCGCACATGGTTGAGGAATGCGTCCTGCAGGTTCTGCTTGTCTCCGGCCATTTTTGGGTCCTTCTTTTTTCGCCTGTTTCAGCACCGGTCTTGCGGGCGGCGGCCTGCCTGCCCGTGGCGTCAATGTGTGCGCTGCGGCGCAGCATTTCCAGTGCTATTTGCAGGGAGCGCAGCGAAACGGGCGCCTCAGCGCCAGGTTTCCGCATTCATCATTGCGATGAGCGCCAGAATCTCGACCCGCCCCACGATCATCGCGACGACGAGCACGCCCCGCGCCTCGGGCGTGAGGGATGTGAGCCAGGAGCCCCCGGTCATCGTCTGGAAGAGCGGGCCGGTATTCGAAATCGCCGCCACGGCGGCCGCGAGGCCGGGCTCGAAGGCGACGCCGGTCAGGCTTACGCCCAGCATGGCGAAGGCGAGCGCGATGATGAAGAGCATGACGAAGACCCAGGCGATCTGCGCGCCCTCTCGCCTCAGGCCGCGTCGCCCCTCCTTCGCCCCCTGGATCGAGGAGGGGCGGACGAGCCGCTCCAGCTCTCGCGCGCCGTGGCGGTAGAGCGCGTAGGCGCGCAGCAGCTTGATCCCGCCGGCGGTCGTCGCCACGCCGCCGCCCATGACGGCGAGCCCGAGGAGGACGAGCGCCGGATTGTCGAGCCCGCTCCAGGCGCGGGCGGCCGCCCAGTCCGCCGAATGATAGCCGGTCGTCGTCGCGAAGGAGAGCGTGGTGAAGAGCGCGCCCCAGAAGGCGCGAAAGGCGCCCTGCCCCGCGCCGTCCTCAAGGTCGAGAACGCCGAGCCAGTGGCGGAGGTGAAACCAGAGCGTCACCGTCAGCACCACGGCGGCGAGCAGCCGCAATTCCGGGTCCGTCCGCATCGCGCGGAACTCGAAGGGCGGCCGCCCGGTTCCGCCATAGGTGTGCCGCGTGACCGCGAGGACGAGCGCCGCCGCCGCGACCAGCTCGCCCGAGAACCCGGAGGCGGCGAAGGCCGGCCCGTCCGAGACGCGCACGCCGCTGGTGGACATGAGGCCGACCGCCCCGGCGAAGGCCTCCAGCGGCGCATGGCCGAGCGCGGAGAAGATCAGGGAAAGCGCGAGGATGAGCCCGGCATAAACCGGCAGGACCGAGCGGACCGCGGCCGAGAGCCTGTCCCCCGCCGCCTCCACAGGCCGCCCCCCGGCCCAGACCGGGTCGCCCGCCAGCCGGCCGATCGCCGTGCTCCGGCCCTGGTCGGCCCGGACCTCAAATCCGCCGAGGCTCCGCGGCGCGAGAAGCGCCCAGGCCATCGCCAGCGCGACGAAGCCCCCGAAGCCGGCGACGAGCACACGCCAGAGCCGGATCGCCGCGCTCGTCTCGCCGAGCCGGTCGAACACCGTCGCCCCCGTCGTCGTCATCATCGAGACCATCTCGAAATAGGCCCCCTCGAAGGCAAGGAACGGCGCGGCGGCGGCGACCGGCGCCGCGGCTGCGACCGGGCAGAGCGCGAGGATGGCGAGGAGGGTCAGGAATTCGCCCGAGGCAGGAGCTTCCCGCCCGTCCGCCCGCCGGCGCATCGCCACCGAAAGGAGGAAACCGGCGGCGAGCGTGACGAGGGCGCTGTAGCCGAAGGCGGCGGCCCCTGCCCCGTCCCCCTCCGCCCATGCCAGCGCGGCCGGCGCCGCCATCATCGCCCCGAGCGCGATGAGCGCGAGGCCGAAAACGGGGGCGCCCCGCCAGCGCATGTCAGAAGAAGTCTACGGAGACGCGGAACAGCTCCTCGATCTGCCGCACCCGGCGCGACAGCGCGAAGATCACCACGCGGTCATCCGCGTTCAGCACGAGGTCGCCCTGCGGCAGCTTCACGACGCCGCCGGAAAGCACGGCTCCGACCACGGACCCGTCGGGAAAGCCGGCGTCCCGCAGCCGCTTTCCGGCGATTGGCGAGGTCGAGAGGATCTGCGCCTCCAGCACCTCGGCCTCGCCATCCCCCACCACATGGACGGCGCGCACGCGGCCGCGGCGCACATGACGGAGGATCGTCGATACGGTCGTCGTCTGGGGGTTCAGCGTCACGTCCACGCCGATCCGCCCGGCGAGATTGGCGAGCGCGGCCTCCTTCGCCAGCGCGATGGTGAGGCCGCATCCCGCCTGCTTGCAGAGCGCGGCGGAGAGGAGGTTCACCCGGTCGTCATCCGTCAGCGTGATGACCGCCTCGGCCTGGCCGACCTTCGCCTCCTCCAGAATGTCGGGCGCGAGCCCGTCCCCGTGCAGAACGATGGCGCTGTTCAGCCGGTCCGCCGCATGTTCGGCGCGCTGGCGGTTGCGCTCGATCATCCGCACGCGGATGTCCGGCGCCGTCGTCTCCAGCAACTGCGCGACCTCGAGGCCGACATTGCCCGCGCCGATCAGGACGACGTTGCGGACCGGTTTCCGCTCGCCGACGAAGATCGCGATGGTCCGGTCGAGATCGGCGGCTGTGGAAAGGACATGGACGAGGTCGCCGGCCTTCAGCTGGTCGTCCGGCTCCGCCGCGCGGAGCTTTCCGTCGCGCCGGTAGGCGAGGACCTGGGCCGAAAGCGTGCTGAAAAGCTCGGTGAGCTGGCGGAGCGGCGTGTTCAGCACCGCGCAATCCGGCGGCAGCGCCATCGCAACGATGGAGACCGCGCCGTCAAGAAAGGTCGAGAGGTCGAAGGCCGAGGGCTTCTTGAGACGGCTGACGGCGACGCGGGCGACCTCCGTCTCGGGCGAGATTATGACGTCGATGGGCATGTGATCCCGCCGGAAGAGGTCCGACCAGCGGGTTTCGAGATAGCCCTTGGCGCGGACGCGGGCGATCTTCTGCGGGATGTTGAACTCCGAATGGGCGACCTGGCAGGCGATCATGTTCACCTCGTCCACCTGGGTGGCTGCGATGATCATGTCCGCATCCTCGGCGCCCGCGCGCTCCTGCACGTCCGGATGCGCGGCGTGCCCGACGACGCCGGAAACATCGAGCCGGTCCGTCACCTTGCGGACAAGATCGGGGTTGAGGTCGATCACGGTGACCGAATGCCCCTCCTCCGAGAGGCGGAGCGCGATCTGCCCGCCCACCTGGCCCGCGCCGCAGATGATGATCTTCATCGTCGCCCCCGTTCAGGCCGCGGACTATGCGGGGGCGTGCGCCTGGCGGTCAATCCGCCTCTTCCTCGATCTTGGCGATGCGCGCGCCGCCGAGCGTCGCGGTCGTGACGCTGAGCGACTTGAGCTTGCGATGGAGCGCGGAGCGCTCCATGCCGATGAAGGAGGCGGTGCGGGAGATGTTGCCGCCGAAGCGGTTTATCTGGGCGATGAGATAATCCCGCTCGAAGAGCTCCCGCGCCTCGCGGAGCGGCAGGCCGACCTGGACTGCGCTGATGCGCGCCCCGCCGTCCGGGCCCCGCCCCTCCCCGCCGTCGCCGAGGAGTTCGGCGGCGACGATGTCCTCCCCCTCGCCGCCAAGGATGAGCAGCCGCTCCACGAGATTGCGGAGCTGCCGCACATTGCCGGGCCAGGAGAAGGTCTGGAGCGCGGCCAGCGCCTCTTCGGTGAAGCGGCGGCGGGTGAGGCCCTGCTGAAGGGCGATGGCCTCGGCGAAGTGACGGGCGAGTTCCGGAATGTCCTCCCGCCGCGCGTCGAGCGGCGGGACCTCGATCGGCACGACGTTCAGCCGATGATAGAGATCCTCCCGGAAGCGGCCCTCCGTGATCTCCGTCTTCAGGTCGCGCGCCGTGCCGGAGATGAGCCGCACGTCCACCCGCACCTGCTCGCCGCCGCCGGGGCGAAGGAAGGACTGGTCGAGCAGGATGCGGAGGATCTTCGCCTGCGTGCCGAGCGGCATTTCAGCCACTTCGTCGAAGAACAGCGTGCCGCCATGCGCGCGGTCGAAAAGGCCCTTCTCCACGCGCCCGTCCTCGCGCACCCGGCCGAAGAGCACCTCCTCCATCAGGTGCGGCTCGATCGTCGCGGCGTTGGAGACGACGAAGGGCGCGCCGGCGCGGCCGGAATTTGCATGGACATAGCGCGCGGCCACCTCCTTGCCGGAGCCCGGAGGGCCGGTCAGGACCACGCGGCTCGCGGCGCGGGCGACGCGCTCGAGCTGGCTGCGAAGCGCCTGCATCGCGTGGCCGGAGCCGATCATCCTGTGTTCGCGCGTGTCCGCCGCCCGCAGCGCCGCATTTTCGCGCCGCAACCGCCCAGCCTCCAGCGCCCTGTGAACAACGACCAGCAACTGATCTATATTGAAGGGTTTTTCTATGAAGTCATAAGCCCCCTGCTTGATCGCCGCGACGGCGATCTCGATGTTGCCGTGGCCGGAGATGATGACGACTGGAACTTCCGGATTGTCCCGCTTCACCGATTTAAGGACCTCGATGCCGTCCATCCGGCTGCCCTGGAGCCAGATGTCCAGGATCAGGAGATCGGGCGGGGCTTCGTCAACCGCGGCGAGCGCGCCGTCCGCATCCTCGGCGTCGCGCGTCGCGTGCCCCTCGTCGGCGAGAATGTCTCCGATCAGGCTGCGGATGTCGGCTTCGTCATCGACGATCAGAATGTCGCTCATGCGGCGCCGCCCCCCTCGCCGGCGCCGCCCTCGCGCCTCGGCAATACAAGTGAGACGCGGGCGCCGCGGCGCCCGCTCCCGTCGGCCGGCGCGCGCGCGTCCTCAAGGCGGAGCGCGCCGTCATGCTGCTCCGCGATCTTCTTGACGATGGCGAGGCCGAGGCCCGTGCCTTTTGCGCGCGTCGTGACATAAGGCTCCGTCAGCCGCGCCCGGTCTTTCGGAAGGCCGATCCCGTTATCCTCCACGATCAGCGCGACGCCGGCGCCCTCCGGCTTCAGCTGCGCGTGGATGCGCCCGGAACCGGCGAAGCCAGGATCCTGCTCCAGCTGGGAGTCGATCGCCTCGGCGCCGTTCTTGAGCAGGTTCGTGAGGGCCTGGGAAATCATCCCGCCATCGCAGGCGAGAAGCTGCGGCGCGTCCGCGCCCTCGATCTCCCATGCGATGTCCGGGCGCGCCGTCCGCTGCATCAGCACCGCGTCCCGGAGGAGCACGGCCACGTCGGTCGGCTTCGGCGCGGGCGTTGGCATCCGGGCGAAGCGGGAGAATTCGTCGACCATGCGCCGGATGTCCCCCGCCTGGCGGATGATGACGTCCGCATATTGCTCGAACGCCGCGCGCTCCTCGCCGGCCAGGGGCGCGAACTTGCGCCGCAGGCGCTCGGCGGAGAGCTGGATGGGCGTCAGCGGGTTCTTGATCTCGTGCGCGATGCGGCGCGCGACATCCCCCCACGCCGCCTCGCGCTGGGCGGAGACGAGGGCGGTCAGGTCGTCCAGCGTCATCACGTAGCCCTGGCCGAGATCGGCGGAGGATCGCGCCGCGACGCGGACGAGCAGCTCGCGCCGGCCCTCTCCGGTCTCGACGGCGACCTGGCCCTGCGCCACCCCGTCCACGGCCCGGGCTGCGGTGGCGAAGAGCCCGCGAAGCGCCTCGGGCAGCGCGCCGCCCGGCTGCGCCTCCCCGAGAATGCGCGCGGCCGCCTCGTTCCGCATCGCGATCCGCCCCGAGGCGTCAAGCCCGACCACGCCGGCGGAGACGCCGCTCAGCACCGTCTCGATGAAGTTGCGCCGCTCCTCGCTCTCCTCCTTGGCGTGGACCAGCTCGTCCCTTTGCCCCTTCACCTGCGCGGTCATGCGGTTGAAGACGCGGGAAAGGAGCGCGACCTCGTCGCCCGTCTTCTCCTCCGGCACCCGGATGTCGAGATCGCCCTTGCCGACCCGCTCCGCCGCGACCGCAAGCGCAGTGATCGGCCGCGCCAGCCGCTCCGCCAGCCAGAGCCCGAGCCATGCCGCCGTCGTGACCACGAGGAGCGAGAAGCCGACATAGATCAGCGCGAAGACGGAGAGGATACGCCCCCGCGCCGCCTCCGTCTGGTTGTAGAGCGCGACCGTCTCGGCCGTCTCGTCGAGCAGCAGCAGCACCTCACCGTCGACCTGGCGCGATACATAAAGAAAGGTGTCTATGTAATTGGTGAGATCGACCAGAGCCCGGAGTTCGTTGTTCTCCTGATCCTCAAGCACGACGACCCGTCCGAGCCGCGCCTCTGCGATCTGAACCTCGGTCGGCGGATCGTAGGTGAAGGTGTAGCTGAAATCGCCGCGATGCAGGATCTGCCCCGCGCCGTTGATCAGATAGGCCTCGGGCAGGCGACGGAGCGCCTGCTGGCGGCGCAGGAGATCGGCCAGGGCGGCGTCTCCGATCCCGAGCGCGCCGGCGCGGTTCATGTCGTTCGCCATGTTCAGCACTTCGCGCTCGATCAAGCGGCGATGCTCGTCCGCGTAGGCCTGCGCAGTGATGAGCGAATTGCGGACGACGGAGCCGACCTGACCGGAAAACCAGGTGTTCACCCCCTGATTCACCGTCAGTGTCGCGAATACGGCGATGATCACCGTCGGCGCCAGCGCGACGACTGCGAAGATCCCGATGAGACGAAGGTGAAGCCGCGCCCCCGCCGCGTCCCGCCGCCGGGCGGACAGCAGGAGCCAGACGCGCCGCCCGATAATGCCGAGCACCAGCGCGATATAGGCGAGATCGGCGATCACCACAGCGATCAGCGTCTCAGGCGAAAGCCCGGTGCGGTTCACCGTCACCGCCGTGAGCACGGCGAGCCCGACGCCGACGAGGGAAAAGCCGATGATCGCGCCTGCGTTCAGGCTGGCCGCCGGAATGGACGCGGCTATTCGGGAAACGGCGAGGGCCGGCGTTCCTGCCATGGATGCGGACGGCCCCTGACTGTTGCTCGGTTACATCAGTTTCTTGCCGCGTGTGATCGGGATGTCAAGGTCGCGTATCTTTTTGCGGAGCGTATTGCGGTTGATGCCGAGCACGTCCGCCGCCTTCAGCTGGTTGCCGCGCGTCGCCGAAAGGGTCAGCGCGATGAGCGGCAGCTCGACCTCGCGAAGCACCCTGTCATAGAGGCCCGGCGGCGGGCTCGAATCGCCGTGGAGCGAGAAATAGCGGGCGAGGTGATGCTCGACCGCGGCGCCGAGACTCTCCCCCATCATCGGCTGCGGCTCGTCGGCTGAGGAGGGGCGGGCGGCGAGCTCGGCCTCCACCATCTCCGCGTCGATCAGGTCATTGGCCGAAAGCGCGGCGAGGCGCTTCACGAAATTCTCCAGCTCGCGCACGTTGCCTGGCCAGCTCTGCGCCGCGAGCGCCTCCATCGCCTTCTGGCTCAGGCTCTTGCGCGGCAGCCCCTCCGCCTCCGCCCGCCGCAGGAAGAAGCGCGCGAGATCGGGAATGTCCTCCACCCGCTGGCGCAGCGGCGGAAGGCGGAGCGGCACGACGTTGAGACGATAGAAGAGATCCTCCCGGAAGCGCCCCTCGTGGATCAGGCCGCGGAGATCCTGATGCGTTGCGGCGACGATGCGCACGTCGGAGCGAATCGCCTTCCGCCCGCCGACGGTGGTGAACTCCCCCTCCTGCAGAACGCGCAGCAGGCGCGTCTGCGCGTCATGCGGCATGTCGCCGATCTCGTCGAGGAAGAGCGTGCCGCCCTGCGCCTGCTCGAACTTGCCGACGGCGCGCTCCGTCGCGCCGGTGAAGGCGCCCCGCTCATGGCCGAAGAGCTCGGATTCGATCAGCTCGCGCGGGATCGCGGCCATGTTCACCGCGACGAAGGGGCGGGACTTGCGGCGCCCGAAATCGTGGAGCGCGCGGGCGACGAGCTCCTTCCCCGTCCCGCTCTCGCCGGTGATCATCACGGAGAGGTCCGTGTTCATCAGCCGCGCCATGATGCGGTAGACGTCCTGCATCGCCGGGGAGCGGCCGATCAGCGGCAGGCTCTCCTCGCGCGCCCGCGTCGGCGCCTCGTCCGCGCGCGCGGTTGGCTGCCGGGCCTCAAGCGCCTTGCGGGCGTGGGAGAGGACCTCCTTCAGGTCGAAGGGCTTGGGGAGATATTCATAGGCCCCCGCCTCGGCGGCGCGGATCGCCGTCATCACCGTGTTCTGCGCGCTCATGACGATCACCGGCAGGTCCGGCCGCTTTCGCCTTATCGCAGGCAGAAGGTCGAGCGCGTCGCCGTCCGGCATCATCACGTCGGTGACGATGAGGTCGCCCTCCCCGTCCTCCACCCAACGCCAGAGCGTGGAGGTGGAGCCGGTCGTGCGCACGCGGCAGCCGATCCGCGTGAGCGCCTGGTTGAGCACCGTGCGTATCGTCCGGTCGTCATCCGCCAGCAGCACGGTTCCGAGCGAGGTCATTCCGAGGCGTCCTTCTCTTCGCGCCAGATCGGCAGGCGGATGCGGAACGATGTGAAACCGGGGCGGGAGACGCAGTCGATCGCGCCGCCATGGTCCGCCACGATCTTGGAGACGAGGCTGAGCCCGAGCCCGCCGCCGCCCGCCTTCGTCGTGACGAAGGGCTCGAAGATCTCGCTCTGGATGTCTTCGGGGATTCCCGGCCCGTTATCCGAGATCTGGACGAGGAGCGGCATGCTCACGCGCGCGCCGTGCGGCCCGGTCATGGCCACCCCGGGCCGGTAGGAGGTGCGGAGCGTGATCGCCCCGCCCACGGGCGGCGCCGCCTCGGCGGCGTTCTTCAAGAGGTTCATCATCACCTGGACGAGCTGGTCCCTGTCCCCCGGCACGGCCGGCAGGGAGGGGTCGTAATCCTCGTGAAAGCGGACATGCGCGGCGAACCCCGCCTCGGCGGAGCGGCGCGCCCGGTCGAGCACGTTGTGGATGTTCACCGCCTCGCGCCGGGGCGGCCCGGTGTCGCCGAAGGCCTCGACCCGGTTGATGAGGTCGGCGATGCGCTTCGTCTCTTCCCGGATCAGCTCGGTGAGCTGCCGGTCCTCTTCCGAGAGCGACATTTCGAGGAGCTGCGCCGCGCCGGAAATGCCGGCGAGCGGGTTCTTGATCTCGTGCGCCAGCATCGCGGCCATGCCGGTCATCGAGCGGGCGGCGTGTCGGTGGGTAAGCGTCCGGTCGATCTGCATGGCGAAGGAGCGGCGCTGGAACACCAGCAGGACCTCGCCGCCTTCCTCCGTCGCCGCAGCGAGAAGGTCGATCGTCTCCGGCGGGCGCCCGGGCCATGCGAACTCGACATCATGGTCAGCGGCCGAGGCCGCGGCCCCGCGTGCGCGGGCGACGAGCGCGGCGATGCGGCCCGTCTCGCCGAAGACGGAGCCGGCGCTCTTTCCCCGAAGCTGCGATTCGCCCTGCCCGAGGAAATTCTCGGCCGCCGGATTGACGGCGGCTATCTCCCCTCCCGGCCCGAAGACAAGCGCGGGGAGCGGCAGGAGGCTCCAGCTCTGCTCCCGAACCGTCACGCCGCCCGCCTCGCTCCGCCGGGCGCCGCCGCCTCCGCGAAGCCTGCTCGGAGCGCGGCGATCACCGCCTGCGGTTCTGTCAGGCGGAGGAGGGCGGCGCGGAGGCCGGCGCCGTTCGCCAGCCGTTCGAGATGCCAGCCAAGATGCTTGCGCGCGACGCGAAGGCCGAGGTCGCGGCCGTAAAATCCGAGCATCGCCTCGTAATGCTCCACGATCAGGTCAAGCCGCGCCCCCGGCGCCGGCGCGGCGAAGGGGGCGCCCGAAAGCGCGGCGCCGACCATCGCCGGCGCCCAGGGCGCGCCCTGCGCCCCGCGGCCGATCATCACCGCATCCGCGCCGGAAAGGGCGAGCGCCCGGCGCGCCGTCGCCGCATCCGTCACGTCGCCGTTGACGACGAGGGGGACGGAGACAGCCTCCCGCACGGCGCGGACCGCCGCCCAGTCCGCGCTCCCCTTGTAGAACTGCGCCCGCGTGCGGCCGTGAACGGTGATCATCGCCGCCCCGGCTTCCTCTGCCCGCCGGGCGAGCGAGGGGGCAGTCACATCGTCCCATCCGAGCCGCATCTTGACGGTGACCGGGCGGGAAACGGCGCCGACGACCGCCTCGATCAGCCGCAGCGCATGGTCGGGCTCGCGCATCAGCGCGGCGCCGGACCAGCCGGAGGTCACCTTCTTCGCCGGGCAGCCCATGTTGATGTCGATGATCCGCGCGCCCCGCCCCTCCGCGATGCGCGCCGCCTCGGCCATCGGCGCTGCCTCCCGCCCGGCGATCTGCACGGCGGAGACCTCCGCATCCGGGTCGATCTCCAGCCGTGCGCTCGCCGCGCCGCCGCGCGCGAGCAATTCGCCCGAGGCGACCATCTCGGAAATGGTGAGCCCGGCGCCGAAGCGCGCGGCAAGCCGCCGGAACGGGAGATCGGTGATTCCCGCCATCGGCGCCAGCAGCGCCCGGTTCTTCAGCACAACATCGCCGATGGTCAGAAACATGGCGCCCACGAATTACGCATCCTCGATGTGCTTCTACCGCAGGGCGGCCGCGCGCCGCAAGCCGCGGCCTTGTCGCGCCGCGCGCGCCTGCTTAGGCTCGACGGGAAACGCCGGAGAGACCCGCCATGAAGACCGTCGCCCTCATCGTCGCCGCGGGCCGCGGAACGCGGGCGGGGGGCGGCCTGCCGAAGCAGTATCGGGAGGTCGCCGGCGAACCCGTCCTTCGCCGCACGATCCGCGCGCTCCTCGCCTCCCCTCTGATCGACGGCGCGCTGACCGTGATCCACCCCGAAGACGCCGCGCTCTACGCCCAAGCGGCGCCGGCGGATCCGCGGCTCCTCCCCCCGGTCCATGGCGGGGCGGAGCGCGCGCTTTCCGTCCTCGCCGGGCTGAAGGCGCTGGAAGCCGCCGCGCCTGATCTCGTCCTGATCCATGACGCCGCGCGCCCCTTCGTCTCGCCGCGCGTGATCGCGGATGTGGTGGACGCGCTCGGGAGCCATGACGGCGCCCTCGCCGCCATTCCCATCGTGGATGCGCTGCGGCGGGAGGAAGGCGGGCTCTGCGGCGCGCCCGTCCCGCGCGAGGGCGTCTGGCGGGCGCAGACGCCGCAGGGCTTCCGCTTCCCCGCCATTCTCGCCGCACACCGCGCGAACCCGGACCCGAAGGCGGCTGACGATGCCGAGATCGCGCGCGCCGCGGGCCTCTCCGTCCGCCTCGTCGAGAGTGAGGCGGACAACTTCAAGATCACCGCGCCCCGCGATTTCGAGCGGGCGGAAAGGCAGGCCGCTATGCGTGAGATTCGCGTCGGGCAGGGCTACGATGTTCACGCCTTCGCGCCGGGCGACGAGGTGACGCTCTGCGGCGTCTCCATCCCTTTCGAGAAGGCGCTTTCGGGCCATTCGGACGCCGACGTGGCGATGCACGCGCTGACGGACGCGCTCTTCGGCGCCATCGCGGAGGGCGATATCGGCCGCTGGTTTCCGCCCTCCGACCCGCAATGGAAGGGCGCCGATTCCGCCATCTTCCTCCGCAAGGCGATGGAGCGGCTCGCGGCGCGCGGCGCGCGGCTCGCGAACGCCGACGTCACCATCGTCTGCGAACGGCCCAAGATCACGCCGCACGCCCCGGCGATGATCGCGCGGCTGGCGGAGATCATGGGCGTTGAGCCCGGGCGGATCAGCGTGAAGGCGACGACCTCGGAACGGCTCGGCTTCACCGGGCGCGAGGAGGGGATCGCCGCGCTCGCGCTCGCGACGGTGAGTCTGTGAGCATCGCTGACCGGATCGCGGGCGTCTCCGGCCTTCACCGGCTCGGGGAGCATTCCGGGCTCTTCGCAGCGCTCGCCGCCCTTCCGCTCGCCTGGGGGCTGCACTGGCTCGGCGGCTTTCCGCTCGTCGCCCTGGCGACGGGCGTCGGCGCGCTGAAAGTCCTCTGGGCCGCGCCGCGCGCCGGGGTTCCGATGATCGCGGACCGGATGATCGGCCAGCTCCTCGCGCTCTGGCCGCTTTCCGGCGGGCTTTGGGCGGCGGGGGTGGACCCGGCGATCTTCCCCTGGCCGGGCTGGGTCGGCGGTTTTCTCGCCTGTCAGGGCTTCACGCTCTTCTTCCCGCCGCTCCGCCGTCTCGAACGCTTCGGCCCGCTCTGGGACGATGCGGCGGCGGGCGCGCTCGCCGCCGCGCTCGTGCTCTTCGCGGCGGCGATCTCGCATGGGTGGCTGGCGTGAGCGCGGCGGAGCGGGTTCTCACCGCGCTTTCCGCGAAGGGGCGGATGCTGGCGACGGTGGAAAGCTGTACCGGCGGGCTCGTCGCCGCCGCGCTGACGGACATCGCCGGCTCCTCCGCCGTGGTGGAGCGCGGCTTCGTTACCTATTCCAACGCCGCGAAGACGGAGCTTGTCGGCGTCCCCGCCGCGCTGATCGAAGCGCATGGCGCCGTCTCGCCCGAGGTCGCGCGGGCGATGGCGGAGGGCGGGCTCGCGCATTCGCGGGCGGACATCGCAGTGGCCGTGACCGGCATCGCCGGGCCGGGCGGCTCGGAATTCAAGCCGGAGGGGCTCGTCTGCTTCCACGCCGCGCGGCGTGACGGGGCGCATCTCGCGCGCCGCCGCGAATTCGGCGCCATCGGCCGCGCCGCCGTCCGCGCCCGCTCGGTCGACGAGGCGCTGGATATGGTGCTGGAACTCAACGACATGGCCGCGCCATGACCGCCCTGCCCGACCTCCTCGACCGCGCCTGGACCGCGCTTGAGGCCGGCGCCGCGCCTGGCCGCTCGCGCTTCTCGATGGTCTATCTCGCGACGACGGGGCTCGACGGCGCGCCGCGTCTCCGCACCGTCGTTCTCCGCCGGGCGGACCGCGCGGCGGGAACGGCGGGGTTCAACACCGATCTTCGCTCGCCGAAGATCGCGGAGATGCGGGCGGAGCCCCGCGCCGCCCTCCTCGGCTATGACATGGAGGCGGGCTTTCAGGTGCGGCTCGAAGGCCGCGCCCGGCTTCTCCCGCAGGACGGGGCCGCCTGGGAGGCCGCCCTGCCCCGCTCCCGCATCTGCTACCGCCACGCCTACGCCCCCGGCTCCCGGCTCGAACGGCCGGAGGACGGGGACCCGACGGAGGCGATGATCGCGCCGGAGGACGCCGATTCGGGCCTTCCGAACTTCTGCGCCGTCGATCTCCTGATCGAGCGGCTGGAGGCGCTCGACCTGTCCGCGACCGGGCATCGCCGTGCTGAATACCGCGCAACGGAGGGATGGGCGGGGCGCTGGCTGGCCCCGTGAGGCGGGATTCGCCCACAGATTCGCCCCCGGAAAACCGCAACCTGTCCACATGAAGTCGACCCGGACCCATGGGCCGCGCCGCGCCTTCCGGTTATGCTGGCGCGCAAAAGAAGGGACAGGGCATGGCGGACGGGTCAAGCGCGCCGGAGATTCAGGCGGCGCCGCACAATATCGAGGCGGAACAGGCGCTTCTGGGCGCCCTCCTCGTGAACAACGAGGTCTATGACCGGGTCTACACGATTCTCGAACCGGCGCATTTCTACGATCCGCTCCACGGCCGCATCTACGAGATCGCGGCGGACCGCATCCGCAAGAACGCGCTCGCGACGCCGGTGACGCTGAAACCCTTCTTCGAGAGCGACCCGGGCATGGCGGAGCTGGGCGGCGCCGCCTATCTCGCCCGGCTCGCCGGCGCGGCGGTGACGATCTTCAACGCCCGCGACTATGCGCAGACGATCTATGACCTCTCCCTCCGGCGCGACCTCATCCGCCTCGGCGGCGAGATCTCCGCCAAGGCGGCGGCGATGAGCATCGAGAGCGAGCCGAAGGACCAGATCGAGGAGGCGGAGCAGGCGCTTTACCAGCTCGGGGAGCGGGGGCGCTACGAGGGCGGGTTCAAGACCTTCCTGAAGGCGATCTCGGAGGCCGTGGAGGTCGCCAACGCCGCCTATCACCGGGATGGCGGGCTCGCCGGCCTCTCCTCCGGGCTGATCGACATGGACCGGAAGCTCGGCGGGCTCCACCCGTCCGACCTCATCATCCTCGCCGGGCGCCCCTCGATGGGGAAGACGGCGCTCGCCACCAACATCGCCTTCAACATCGCCAAGGCCTGGCGGAAGGGCCAGAAGCCGGACGGGACGGAAGGCACGGTGGACGGCGGCGTCGTCGGCTTCTTCTCCCTCGAGATGAGCGCCGAGCAGCTCGCGACGCGAATCCTCGCCGAGCAGGCCGAGGTCTCCTCCGAAAAGCTCCGCCGCGGCGAGATGCAGGAGGAGGAGTTCCGCCGCGTGGTGGACGCTTCCCGCGCCCTCGCCTCGATCCCGCTCTATATCGACGACACGCCCGCGCTCTCGATCTCCGCCATCGCGGCGCGGGCGCGGCGGCTGAAACGGAAGAACGGGCTCGACGTGCTTTTCATCGACTATCTTCAGCTCGCCCGCGCGGCCTCCGCCAAGGAGAACCGGGTGAACGAGGTCTCCGACATCACCCAAGGCTTGAAGGCCATCGCCAAGGAGCTGAACATCCCCGTCATCGCCCTCTCCCAGCTTTCCCGTCAGGTGGAGAGCCGGGAGGACAAGCGCCCGCAGCTTTCCGACCTCCGCGAATCGGGCTCCATCGAGCAGGATGCGGACGTGGTGATGTTCGTCTATCGCGAGCAGTATTATCACGAGCGGATGAAACCGCCCGAGGACGATCCGAAGTTCCCCGAATGGGCGGACAAGGCGGAGCGCGTCTTCGGCAAGGCGGAGGCGATCATCGGCAAGCAGCGGCACGGGCCGATCGGCACGGTGGAGCTGGCCTTCCAGGGCGAGTTCACCCGCTTCTCCGACCTTGCGAAGCCGGAGCGTTACGGCGGCCGCGAGGATTTCGAATAGTGGCGGCGGCGCGGCTGACGATCGACCTTGCCGCCATCGTCGCCAACTGGCGCGCGCTGGCGGCGATGAGCCGGGGCGAGACCGGCGCGGTGGTGAAGGCGGACGCCTACGGGCTCGGCGCCGCCCGCGTGGCGCCCGCATTGATGGCGGCGGGGGCGCGAAGCTTCTTCGTCGCGCTGGCGGAGGAGGGCGCAGCGCTCCGCGCGGCGCTCGGCCCCCTGCCCCGCATCTTCGTCTTTTCCGGCATTATGCCGGGCGAGGCGCCGCTGATCCGCGCGGCGAATCTCATTCCGCTTCTGAACTCCCGGGCGCAAGCGCTAGAAGCAAAGGCATTGGCGGCGTCTCTCGGCCGCCCGCTTTCCGTGGGTCTCCAGCTCGACACGGGCATGAACCGGCTGGGGCTGGAGCCGGCCGACCTTTCCGCCCTTCTCGCCGCGCCGGACGGGCTCGCGGGGCTCGACCTCGCGCTCGTCATGTCGCATCTCGCCTGCGCGGACGAGCCGGATCATCCGATGAACGCCGCGCAGCGCGAGGCCTTCCGCGCGATGACGGCGCATCCCGTCCTTTCGCGCGTCCCCCGCAGCCTCGGCGCGACAGGCGGCGTTCTGCTCGGCCCGGATTTCCATTACGATATGACCCGCCCGGGCGTCGGCCTCTATGGCGGCCTCCCTTTCGCGGAGGCACGCCCCGTCGTTACGCTCGAAGCCCCCATCGTCCAGGTGCGGGAGGTCGCGGAGGGGGAGGCGGTGGGCTACGGCGCAGCATGGCGGGCGGATGCGCCGCGGCGCATCGCCACGATTTCAGTCGGTTACGCAGATGGGCTCCACCGCGCCCTGAGTGCCGGCTTCACCGCCTGGCTCGGCGCAGCGCCGCTCCCCTCCGCCGGCCGCGTGTCGATGGACCTGATCACGCTCGACGCGACCCAGTGCCCGGAGGCGCGAGACGGCGCCTTCGTCACGCTGCTGGGCCCCGGCCAGGGCGTGGACGATCTCGCCGCGAAGGCGGGGACCATCGGCTATGAAATCCTCACCAGCCTTGGCGCGCGCTACGCCCGCCGCTACACAGGCGGCGACTGACAGGGAGAGGCCATGAGCGCCGTCCAGGGATTTCTCGCCGCCATCGGCGCCGCCGTGCTTTCGCTCTGCGCGGCGGCGGGCGCGCTGGCGATCTTCACCGCGAACGGGGTGCGGCATGTATTCCTGCCGCCCTGGTATCCGGCGGAGATCGGGCGGCAGCTGATGCGGATCGGCTATTTCTCGCTGCCCGTCGTCGGGCTCACCGCCTTCTTCACCGGCGCGGCGCTGGCGCTCCAGATCTATATCGGCGGCGCCCGCTTCAACGCGGAATCGGTGGTGCCCTCCATCGTCGCCATCGGCATGGTGCGGGAGCTGGGGCCCGTGCTCGGCGGCCTGATGGTCGCGGGCCGCGTCTCCGCCTCCATCGCGGCGGAGCTCGGCACGATGCGGGTGACGGAGCAGATCGACGCGCTGACGACGCTTTCGACCAATCCCTTCAAGTATCTCGTCGCTCCCCGCCTCGTCGCCGCGACGCTGGCGATGCCGGCGCTGGCCTTCGTGGGCGACATCATCGGCATCCTCGGCGGCTTCGCCGTCGGCACGGCCCGGCTCGGCTTCAACGGCTCGACCTATGTGCGCAACACCTGGGATTTCCTGACGACGGAGGACATCGCCTCCGGCCTCTGGAAGGCGGCGGTCTTCGGCTTCATCATCGCGCTTATGGGCTGCTATCACGGCTATTCCTCGGGCCGCGGCGCGCTCGGCGTCGGGCGGGCGACGACGAACGCCGTCGTCTCCGCCTCGATCCTGATCCTCGCCTCCAACTACCTCCTGAACGAGATCTTCTTCACCTCATGAGCGCATCCCCGAAAATCGAGATGCGGGGCGTGACGAAGACCTTCGGCTCCAACCGCGTGCTGCAGGGCGTGGACCTGAAGGTGGCGAAGGGGGAGAGCCTCGTCGTCATCGGCGGCTCGGGCACGGGAAAATCCGTCACGATCAAGACGATCATCGGCCTGATCGAACCCGACGGCGGGGACATCCTGCTGGACGGGGAGACGATCCTCGGCGCGAAGGGCGCGAAGCGGGACCGTCTGCTGGAGCGGTTCGGGATGCTCTTCCAGGGCGGCGCGCTTTTCGACTCCATGCCTGTCTGGCGCAACGTCGCCTTCCGCCTCCTTCAGGGCCGGCTGAAGCGCCCGGCGGCGGAGGCCCGCGCCATCGCGGTGGAGAAGCTCCGCCGCGTCGGGCTGAAGGAGCCGGTGGCGGACCTCTACCCCGCCGAGCTTTCGGGCGGCATGCAGAAGCGCGTCGGCCTCGCCCGCGCCATCGCCGCCGACCCCGAGATCATGTTCTTCGACGAGCCGACCGCCGGGCTCGACCCGATCATGGCGAGCGTCATCAACAAGCTCATTCGCGCGCTGGTGACGGAGACGGGCGCGACCGCCATCACCATCACGCATGACATGCGCTCCGTGGTGGAGATCGCGGACCGGGTGGCGATGATCCACGAAGGCCGCGTCCAATGGGAAGGCCCGGTGGGCGAGATCGAGCGTAGCGGGAACGCCCATCTCGACCAGTTCATCCACGGGCGCGAAGAGGGGCCGATCGAGGCGGTGCGGTGAGCGCTTCGCCCCTCCTCTGGGCCAACCTCTCGCTCCTCCTCCTCTATCCCGTCGCCTGGGCCGCGCCGCTGGCCGAGGCGCGGCTCCTGCCGCTCTTCGGGGGGGAGGAGGTCAGCATCCTCTCCGGCCTCGCCGCGCTCTGGGGCGAGGAGACCGCGCTCGCGCTCCTCGTCGCGCTCTTCGCGCTGGTCCTGCCCTACGCCAAGACGCTGTCGCTCGCCGCGATCCATCTCGGGCGGCTGCCGGCGCGGGCGCTGCCCCTCGTCGAATTCGTCGGCAAGTTCTCGATGGCGGAGGTCTTTCTCGTCGCTCTTTATATCGTCGTGGCGCAGGGAGCCGGCTTCGTGAGCGTGGAGAGCCGCTGGGGCCTCTGGCTCTTCGCCGCCTGCGCGCTCGCCTCGCTGCTTCTCTCGCACCTGACGGCGCGGCGGGGTGACTAGAGTGGAGGCGGATTTGAAGACCCGCTTTGGCTTCTGGCGCCACGGCCTCGACCAGCAGGTCTCCAGTGGAGACCTGCAGAGGCCGTTCGGCCGGAGCCCAGGCGGAGGCCGAGGGGTCATCCGCTTGTCCGATCATTCGAAATCGGACCGTGGCCGCCGCGGTGGCCGCGGAATCGCGGCCGCCGGGGGCGGCGGCCGCGGGCCGATTTGCCGCGTGTCAAATCGGCCGGGCGCATGTCGCGAGCCTCGCGAACTATGGGAGCGAGGGCGATCATGACGGACACGCATCTGACTGCGCGAAAGCATGGCTAAGCCCGCCTCCTTCGTCTGCGCCGCCTGCGGCGCCGTCCATCGCAAATGGGCGGGGCGGTGCGAGGAATGCGGGGCGTGGAATTCCGTGGTGGAGGATTCCGGCCTCTCCGCCGCCGGTCCCGCCTCGAAGACGCTCGGGCCGCAGAAGGGCCGCGCCGTCCCGCTCCATCCGCTCGCGGGGGAGGAGCCGGAGCCGCCGCGGCTTTCGACCGGTATCGCGGAATTCGACCGGGCGCTCGGCGGCGGCCTCGCGCCTTCCTCCGCGATCCTCGTCGGCGGCGACCCCGGCATCGGCAAGTCCACCCTCCTCCTCCAGGCCGCCGCCGGGCTGGCGCGGGCGGGGGCGAAGACGGTCTATGTCTCGGGCGAGGAGGCGCTTGGGCAGATCCGGATGCGCGCCGCCCGGCTCGGCCTCGCGGATGCGCCTGTCCTTCTCGCCGCCGCCACCAACCTCCGCGACGTGCTGACCACGCTGGAGGCGGAACGCCCCGCCCTCGCGGTCATCGATTCGATCCAGACGATGTGGGCCGACAATGTGGAGAGCGCGCCCGGCTCCGTCTCCCAGGTCCGCGCCGTGGCGCATGAGCTGACCGGCTTCGCGAAGCGCCGCGGCGTCTCCGTCATCCTCGTCGGCCATGTGACGAAGGACGGGCAGATCGCCGGGCCGCGGGTGGTGGAGCACATGGTGGACACCGTCCTTTATTTCGAGGGCGAGCGCGGGCACCAGTTCCGCATCCTCCGCGCGGTGAAGAACCGCTTCGGCGCGGCGGACGAGATCGGCGTCTTCGAGATGTCGGACCGGGGGCTCCGCGAAGTCTCCAACCCCTCCCAGCTTTTCCTCGCCGGGCGGGAGGCGCGCACGCCCGGCTCCGCCGTCTTCGCCGGGGTGGAGGGGACGCGGCCCGTCCTCGTCGAGTTCCAGGCGCTCGTCGCCTCCTCTCCCTTCGGCACGCCGCGGCGGAACGTCATCGGCTGGGATTCGGGCCGCCTCTCCATGATCCTCGCCGTGCTGGAGGCGCGCTGCGGCGTCTCGCTCGCAGGGATGGACGTGTTCCTGAACGTCGCCGGCGGGCTCCGCATCTCGGAGCCGGCGGCGGACCTCGCCGTCGCCGCCGCCGTGCTCTCCGCGCATCGCGACGCGCCGATCCCGCCCGAGGTCGCGATCTTCGGCGAGGTGAGCCTCTCCAGCGCCGTCCGCCCCGTCTCGCAGGCCCCGGCGCGGCTTCGAGAAGCCTCGAAGCTGGGCTTTACCTCCGTCTGGGCGCCGACAATGGTGCAGGAGCCCGGCGAATCGGGCATGAGGGTGGAGACGGTCGCCGATCTCGACGGGCTTCTCGCCCTCGTGGCGCCGGGATGAGGGGACGCGATATGGCGAAGCGGATGACGGGGGGCGCATGTCGCTGACGATGGCGGATGCGGTGGTGGCGCTGGTGGTGCTCGTCTCCGCCTTCCTCGCCTTCAACCGCGGCTTCGTGCGGGAGGCGCTGGCGATCGGCGGCTGGATCGCCGCGGCCTTCCTCTCCTTCTATTTCGCGCCGATGGTCTCCCCCCTGATCCTCGAGACGCCCTATCTGGGGGACTTTCTGCGCTCGTCCTGCACGATGACGGCTCTCGCCTCCTTCGTCGCGGTGTTCGGCGTCGCGCTCATCGTCCTTTCCTTCTTCACGCCCGTCCTCTCCTCGGCGATCCACGCGACGCCGCTGGCGGCGGTGGACAAGGGGCTCGGCTTCGTCTTCGGCATTGCGCGCGGCGTGGCGCTCATCGCGGTCGTCTATCTTCTCTACGATCTCGTCATCACGGATTCGGAGCGCGTGGCGATGATCGACCAGTCGGCGAGCATCGCGCTGATCGGGGACGCGGCAAAGGCGCTTGAGGCGCTCGCGCCGACCGAAGTGCCCGACTGGCTCCAGAGCCGGATCGACCGGCTCATGGGCGGCTGCGTCGAGGCGTCGGCCTGAGCCGGGATGCCCCGAGCATGATCGACTCGCGCCCGCCCCGCCCCTATATGACTGCGCTGTGACGGACCGAGTCGAGGATCGCCCCATGCCCGCATCGCCCGAGCCCGGCCCCGAAGCCCAGATCGAGATCGAGGCGGAGACCCCGTTCGACGACAAGCTGCATGAGGAATGCGGGATCTTCGGCGTCTTCGGCGTGCAGGACGCGGCGAATTTCGTCGCCCTCGGGCTTCACGCGCTCCAGCATCGCGGGCAGGAGGCGGGCGGCATCGTCGCCTATGATCCGGTCGAGGGCCGGTTCAACTCCGCCCGCCGCATGGGCTATGTGCGGGACAATTTCACGCGCGCCGAGGTGATGCGCGGCCTGCCCGGCGCCGTCTCCATCGGCCATGTCCGCTACTCGACCGCCGGCGGCAAGGGCGGCACCGCGATACGGGACGTGCAGCCGCTCTACGCAGAATTTGCGCGGGGCGGCTTCGCGCTCGCCCATAACGGCAACCTCACCAATGCGGAGGCGCTGCGGGAGGAGCTGATCGAGCGCGGGGCGATCTTCCAGTCCTCGTCAGACACCGAATGCATCCTCCACCTCATGGCCCGGTCGATCCAGCGCACGATCGTGGAGCGGATGAAGGACGCGCTGCGCCGGGTGGAGGGCGCCTATTCCCTCATCGCCATGACCCGGACGAAGCTGATCGGCATAAGGGACCCGCTCGGCGTCCGCCCCCTCGTTCTCGGCAAGCTCGGGGAGGGCTGGGTGCTTTCCTCCGAAACCTGCGCGCTCGACATCGTGGGCGCGGAGTTCGTGCGGGAGGTCGAGCCGGGCGAGATGGTCGTCATCACGCGCGAGGGCGTGAGTTCCGAGCGCCCCTTCCCCGCCGCCCGGCCGAAATTCTGCATCTTCGAATATGTCTACTTCTCCCGCCCCGACAGCATGATCGGCGGCCTCTCCGTCTATGAGGCGCGCCGGCGCATCGGGGCGGAGCTGGCGAAAGAGGCGCCGGTGGAGGCGGATTACATCTGCCCCGTGCCGGACAGCGGCACGCCCGCCGCCATCGGCTTCAGCCAGGAAAGCGGCATCCCCTTCGCCATGGGGATCATCCGCAATCAATATGTCGGCCGCACCTTCATCGAGCCGACGGACCAGATCCGCAACATGGGCGTGCGGCTGAAGCTCAACGTCAACCGCGCCCTGATCCGCGGCAAGCGCGTCTGCCTCGTGGACGACAGTGTGGTGCGCGGCACCACCTCCCGCAAGATCAGGGACATGGTGCTGGACGCCGGGGCGAAGGAAGTGCACTTCCGCATCGCCTCCCCGCCCACCATGTGGTCCTGCTTCTACGGCGTCGACACGCCGGAACGCTCGAAGCTCCTCGCCCACAACATGAGCGTGAAGGAGATGGCCGCCTATCTCCAGGTCGATTCGCTGAACTTCGTCAGCCTTGACGGGCTCTATCGCGCGACAGGGCATGAGGGCGGGCGCGCCGCGGAGCCGCAATTCTGCGACGCCTGCTTCTCCGGCGACTATCCGATCCCGCCTTCGGACCGGCTCGCCAAGGGCGACCTGAAGCTGAAAGAGACGGTCTGAACGAATGGCGGAGCTTGAAGGCCGGATCGCCCTCGTCACGGGCGCGACGCGCGGGCTGGGCCACGCCGTCTCCCGCGCGCTCGCGGCGCAGGGCGCGCATGTCGTCGCCCTCGGCCGCACCCAGGGCGCGCTCGAAGAGCTGGACGACGCCATTTCCGCAGCCGGCGGCGCGGCGACGCTGACGCCGCTCGACATAAGGGACGATCCGGCGCTGGAGCGGCTCGGCGCCGCGCTCAACCAGCGCTGGGGCCGGCTCGACCTTCTCGTCCATTGCGCGGCGGAGGCGGCGCCGATGGCGCCGGCGGAGCATGTCGCCGCCGCCGATCTGGACAAGGCCATCGCGGTGGATTTCCGCGCCGTGCAGCGGCTGATCCGCGTCCTCCATCCGCTCCTGAAGGCGGCGCCGGCGGCACAGGCGGTGTTTGTCGACGATCCCGATACGGCCGGCGCCGCCTTTCTCGGCGCTTATGGCGCGGCGAAGGCGGCGGCGCGCACGCTCGCGCTTTCATACGCCGCGGAGCAGGCCCGGCGCGGGCCGCGCATCTGGCTGGCGGCCCCGCCGCCGATGCCGACCGCCGTGCGCGCCCGGTTCCGGCCGGGCGAGGACCGCGCGACTCTCGCGCCCACCGCCGATGTCGCGGAGCGGCTCGTCGCGAAGATCGTCGCCGGAGAGGCCGCGCCGGGCGAGACTGTCAGGCTCTGAGCCGCTCTCAGCCGACCAGGACCGATTCCAGCTTCATCACATCCGCCAGCGCATCCAGCCGGCGTTTGACCCGCTCGCCGCTGAAATCCGCCGCCTCCGGCGCGAAGCTGAGGATGAGGCGCGCCCCGTCCAGCCGCAGCGCGCAATGGGCGAGCGTCCCGGGCGCGGAGCCGGAGACCATGGCTCCGAGCCGCGCCGCGCGCCCCACGATCTCCGCATCGCGGCGCGCATCGTCCCCAAGGCGCGCGACCGCCGCCGCCTCATGCGGCTGGAGCGAACCCTTGTAGCGGTGCATCAGCGCCGCGCCGAGGAACAGCCGCCCCCGATGCCCGACCCCGCCGAGATTGGCGCGACTCACGGTGCCGAAACAGGCCGTGACGCGAAAATCCGGATGCGCGCGCCAGTTCACGTCATGGAGCAGGCACACCGCCTCGGCGAGGCGCATCCGGTCCGCCGTCAGCCCGCCGAGGATCGGGCGCATCCAGCCGAACAGCTCCTCGCCGAAGCCGGGCTTGCGGGCGTGCCGCGCCTCCATCGCCGTCGCCGCCGCGATCAGCGGCTCCTGCTTGCGCAGCCGCTCCCCCATCCGCTCGTAGAGAACGCCCTCGCGCACGCCGAAGGCGGAGATGTCCACGCTTTTCGGCGAAAGATCGGCCAGCAGCCGCTTCAGCGCCCGCGCCCCGCCCACCAGCGCGCCAACGCGGGAGGCGGAAACGCCCGCGATCTTCTTCACATTGGCGACGCTCTCCGAAATCGCCCAGTCGCAGGCCTCCTCCGCCTGCGCGGGCGTCATCTCGTAGCCCTGGAGAACGTGGAACGGATAGCCGGCCCGCGCCATTTCCGCCTTCGCCAGCGCGCGCCACGCGCCGCCGACGAGGATCAGCCGCCCCGCCTGCTCCCGGAACGGCGCGGCGGCGGCGCCGAGGGAGAGGAGCGCCCGGCGCGTCAGCGGCGCGTCCGCTTCCGTGAGCCCGAGATGCCCGGCGGAGACGGAGGCGACGGCGCCGACCTTGCCGCCCTTCACCGCCGCCAGTTCGAGCGAGGCGCCGCCGAGATCGGCCACCACCCCCTCCGCCGCCGGCCAGCCGAAGAGCACGCCTTCCGCCGCCAGCCGCGCCTCCTCCCGCCCGGTGACGACGCGGACGGTGACGCCGAGCGCATCCGAAAGCTCGTCGCGGAAGGCCGGGCCGTCATCCGCCTCGCGGAGCGCCGCCGTGCCGATCACGAGCAGCTCCCCCACCTCCATCCGCCGCGCGAGCGCGACGAAGCGGCGGAGCGCGGAAAGCGCGGCGGGCTTGGCCGCGGGGTTGAGCCGCCCCGTCTCGGCCATGCCGCGGCCGAGGCCGCAGATCACCTTCTCGTTGAAGACATAATCGGGGCTCCTCACCCCGTCCTCGAAGACGACAAGGCGCACGGAGTTCGATCCGATGTCGATCACGCCGACAAGCGCCCCGAGCGCGCGCGGAGCGTGCATGGCCTTCTCCAAAGCGGTCATGTCCCTCTCCGCCCGGCTTCGCCTTGCTCCGCTCTATTGCGGCGCAGCGAAGCGAGGTCAAGCGGCAATCCGGGGCGCTCAGCGGAGGCAGGCGCCGACCAGAAGCGCGAAGGCCCGCGCCCGGTGGCTCATCGCGTTCTTCCGCTCCGGGTCCATCTCCCCGAAGGTTTCCGTCTCGCCTTCCGGCAGGAAGATCGGGTCGAAACCGAAGCCCGCGCGGCCCCGCATCGGCCAGACGATGCGGCCCGGAACCTCGCCACGGAACACCTCGTCATGCCCGTCCGGCCAGGCGAGGCAGAGCGTGGAGACAAAGCGCGCGCGGCGCGGCTCCGGCGCTTCCGCCTCTTCGAGGAGGCGCCAGACGCGGGTCATCGCCATCACGAAGTCGCGCCCCCTGCCCGTCTCCGCCCAGTCTGCGGTATGGACGCCTGGCTGGCCGCCCAGCGCCTCGACCTCGATGCCGCTGTCGTCAGAGAGGGCGGGCAGGCCGCTCGCCCTCGCGGCGGCGTGCGCCTTGATCCGCGCATTGCCCTCGAACGTCTCCTCCGTCTCCGCGGGCTCGGGCAGGCCAAGCTCGCCGGCGGAAATCGTCTCGATCCCGAAGGGCGCGAGGAGCGCCCCCATCTCCCGCACCTTCCCCGCATTGTGGGTGGCGACGACGAGCCGCCCGGGTTCTAGCCGCCGGCTCACGCGATCGCGGCCTTCTGCGCGGAGACGAGCTCGCCCGCGCCTTTCCGCGCCAGCTTCAGCAACTCCAGCAGTTGCGCCTCGGAAAACGGCGAGCCCTCGGCCGAGCCCTGCACCTCGACGATCCCGCCCGAGCCCGTGAGGACGAAATTCGCATCCGTCCCCGCCGCCGAGTCTTCGAGATAGTCCAGATCGAGCACCGGGAAGCCCTCATGCACGCCGCAGGAGATCGCGGCGATATGCTCCGTGACCGGGTTTTCCTTCAGCTCGCCCGCCTTCATCAGCCGGTCCGCCGCCAGCCGGAGCGCGACCCAGCCGCCGGTGATGGAGGCGCAGCGCGTGCCGCCATCCGCCTGGATCACGTCGCAGTCGATGGTGATCTGCCGCTCGCCGAGCAGGACCCGGTCCGCCCCCATCCGGAGCGCGCGGCCGATCAGGCGCTGGATTTCCTGCGTCCGCCCGCTCTGCTGCGTCTTCGCCTCCCGCTTCATGCGGGTGTTGGTGGCGCGCGGGAGCATCCCGTATTCCGCCGTCACCCAGCCGAGGCCCGTATTGCGCATGAAGGGCGGCACCCGCTCCTCGATCGTGGCGGTGCAGAGCACATGCGTGTCGCCGACGCGGATGAGGCAGGAGCCCTCCGCGTGGCGGGAGACATGGGGCTCGATGATGACGGCGCGCATCTCGTCGCGCGCTCGGCCGGAGGGGCGCATGGGGGTCCTTTCGAAGCGTTCGGGCGGAGGCTTAGTCCGTCCGCCCGGCTTCGTCCACCGCGCTCAGGCCTTCACGAGATGGCCGCCGTCCACATCGAGCACGATCCCGGTCGCATAGGGATTGGCCATCAGGAACAGGGCGGCCGCCGCAAGGTCCTCCACCGCGCCGACCCGCCCGGCGGGGAGGCTCGCCGCCGTCGCCGCGAACATCGCCTCCCGCGCCTCTTCCGGCATCCCGGCATAGGCGTCCGAGCGCACGAGGCCCGGGGAGAGGCAGTTCACCCGCAGCTTCGGCCCGAGTTCGAGCGCGAGGCCCCGCGCCAGCCCCTCCACCGCGGCGTTGACCGCGCCGAGCCCGGTCGTCCCCGCCGAGGGGCGGCGGGAGAGGACGCCGGAGAAGAAGGTGACGGAGCCGCCCGCCCGCAGATGCGGAAGCATCGCCTTCGCCGCACGATAGGGGCCGTGGAACTTCGCCTCGAACATCGCCGCCACCGCGGCCGGGTCGAGCGTGGCGAAGGGGCCGTGCGCGGATGACGAGGCGGAGATCACGAGATAGTCCGCCGCGCCGACGGAGGCGGCCCAGGGCTCCGCCGCCGCCGCGTCCGTCATGTCGAGGGGAAAGATTCCGGCCCCGCCGATCGCCTCCGCCGCGGCGCTCAACGCCGCACGGTTGCGGCTGGCGAGCGCGACCTCCGCGCCCGCCGCCTTCGCCGCGGCGGCGACGGCGCGTCCGATCCCGCTCCCGCCGCCGAGGACGACGACGCGCCGGCCATCGAGATTGTTCATGTCTGGTCCCTTCACTTTGCGCCGGGCGCCATCCGCGCGGCCTGTCTCGCCAGATGGGCGCCGTTGAGGCATAAGAAAAATCGATGACGGCTATGGGAGCCATCCACCGCATGGATATGAACCGAACCGATATCGACCTCCTGATCGCCCTCGACGCGCTGCTGGAGGAGGAAAGCGTCACCCGCGCCGCGCGCCGCCTCCGCATCAGCCAGCCGGCGATGTCCGCCCGGCTCGCCCGCCTCCGCGCCCTCTTCGGAGACCGGCTGCTGATCCCGGCCGGGCGCGACCTTGCGCCGACCACGCTCGCCGCCGGGCTCAAGGCGCCGCTCCGCGAGGCGCTTGCCGCGCTCGATGCGCTCGTGCGGGAGCGCGCGGCTTTCGAGCCGGAAACGGCGTCGGCGACCTTCCGGCTGATCGCCCCGGATTCCTTCGCCGCGGCCTTCGCGCCAGGGCTTGTCGCCGCGCTGGCGAAGGCGGGGCCCGGGCTTCGCCTCGCGCTCCTTCCTTTCAGCCCGCAAGGCGCCTGGGCTTCGCTCGAAACCGGCGCGGCGGACCTCGCCGTTCTCGCCGCGCCGCCCGCGCCCGACGCGGTGGGAAGGCCGCTCTATCGCGAGACCTTCCTGATGGCGCAGCGAAGCGGGCATCCGCGCGGCGAGGGCCCGCCCGATCTTGAAGGCTTCTGCGCCCTCCCGCATCTCCTCGTCTCGACCGAGGGCGGCGGATTTCGCGGGGCGGCGGATGCGGCGCTGGAGCGGCTCGGCCGCGCGCGGCGGGTGGTCGCCTCCGTGCCATCCTTCCTCCTCGCGCCGCAGCTTCTCGCCGGTTCCGACCTTGTCTGCCTCCTGCCCCGCCGGTTCGCGGAGGCGCTGGGCCCCGGCTTCTCGCTCTTCGAGCCGCCGCTCGCGCTGCCGGATTTTCCGCTCTCGCTCTTCTGGCATCCGAGGCGGCAGGCCGACCCGGCGCATGCCTGGTTCCGGCGGCTTGCGGTCTCCGTCGTCCGCGCCGGCGACGACGCGGGCCATTGACCGCGCCCCCCGGTCTTTCTACCTCTCGTCGCCATGCACGCTGCGCCGCTCTCCGATCTCAACGAACGCAGCCGGGACATCTTCCGCCGGCTGGTGGAGACCTACATCGAGACGGGCGAGCCCGTGGGCTCCCGCACCATCGCGAAGGGGCTGGACCAGCCGCTCTCCGCCGCCTCCGTCCGCAACGTGATGCAGGACCTGGAGCAGCTCGGCTTCCTCGAAAGCCCGCACGCCTCCGCCGGGCGCATCCCCACCCAGTCGGGCCTCCGGCTCTTCGTGGACGGGCTGCTCGAGATCGGGGAGATCTCGGCCGAGGAGCGGGCGGAGATCGAGAAGCTGAACGACGACCGGGACGGGGACATCACCCGCGCGCTGGACCATGCGGGCTCCATGCTCTCCGGCCTCAGTCAGTGCGCCTCCCTCGTCTTCGCGCCGAAGCGGGAGGCGCCGATCCGCCATCTCGAGATCGTCTCGCTCAACCCCGCCGCCGCGCTCGTCGTGCTGGTGACGGAGGATGGCGCGGTCGAGAACCGGATGATCCAGCCGCCGCCCGGCCTCACCCCCTCCGCGATGCGGGAGGCGGCGAATTTCCTCAACGCGATGCTCGTCGGGCGCACGCTCTCCGATGCGAAAGAGGTGGTGGCGCGGGAGATCGAGCGCCGGCGCCGGGAGCTTGACGACACGGCGCAGGCTCTGGTGGAGGCGGGCGTCGCCGTCTGGAGCGGCGAGGGCGCCGTGGAGCCGGACCGACTCGTCGTCCGCGGCCGCGCCAACCTCCTCTCCGGCGCCGCCGCCGATCTCGACCGGATGCGCAAGCTTCTCGACGATCTGGAGCGGAAGCGGGACATCGCGCAGCTTCTCGACCTGGCGCGGGAGGGAGAGGGCGTGCGCATCTTCATCGGGTCGGAGAACAAGCTCTTTTCCCTTTCGGGCTCCACTTTGGTCATCTCTCCCTATATGAACGCCGACCGGAAGCTGGTCGGCGCGATCGGAGTGATCGGGCCTACGCGGCTCAATTACGGGCGCATCGTGCCGATCGTGGACTACACCGCCCGCATGATGGGCGAAGTGCTGGCGGGCCGGGGCAAGCCCTGACCGCCGGCGGAAAGGCGAAGTGATGAACGGGAAGAAGAAGGAAGCGGGCGCCGACGAATGGGAAGCGCCGGATTTCGGGTTCTCCATGGACGAGGCGGCGGGCGGCTCCGACGCGCCGGCTTTCGAGACTCCGGATTTCGACAAGCCGGCCTTCGACGCCCCGGATTTCGAGGCGCCCGCCTTCGAGACGCCGGACGCGCCGCCGCCGAACGACCCTCCGGCCTTCGACACAGGCGGGTTCGAGACGCCTGGCTTCGAGACGCCGAACGATGCTTCCGCCTTCGAGTCGGGGGGCTTCGAGACGCCCGCCTTTGAGGCCGCGCCTGCGTCCGCAGCGGCGCCGGCGAGCGAGGAGGTCGCCACGCTGATCGCCGAGCGGGACGAGTTGCGGGAAAAGCTGATGCGCGCGCTGGCCGAGGCGGAGAATGTCCGCCGCCGGGCCGAGCGTGACCGCAAGGATGCGGAAGCCTATGGCGGCACGAAGCTGGCGCGGGACATTCTCTCCGTCCATGACAACATGGCCCGCGCCCTCGCCGCGGCGGACGAGTCGGCGCGCGCCGCCGCCGCCAGCCTGATCGAGGGGATCGAGCTGACGCAGCGGGAGCTTCTCTCCGCCTTCGCCAAGCACAAGATCGAGCCGGTGGAGCCCGCGCCGGGGGAGAAGTTCGACCCGAACCTCCATCAGGCGATGTTCGAGGCGCCGGTCCCCGGCTTCGAGCCCGGAACGGTGATCGAGGTCATGCAGGCCGGCTTCACGATCTCGGGCCGCCTCCTCCGCCCCGCCCTTGTCGGCGTCGCGAAGGCGGGCTAACGGGAGAAACCGCTGGCAAGGCTGGCGCCGCTGAGGCTAACTCCCCCTCATGGGGGACCTTTTCGTATTCGACCTCGCCTTGCGCATTCTCTCCTCCGGCTGGCTTCTGGCCCCCGGCGGCGGGATCGTCTTTCTCGTCTTCGCCGCGCGGCTGAAGACGGAGCCTTCGCGGCAGGAGATTGTCGGCTGGCTGAAATCCCGGCGGGGCACGAAGCTCTATGAGCGGCTCGTTGGCCGAGCGCTGGCGCGGGTCTCCGCCGGGCTGAGGCCGAAGAGCCTGGAGACGCTTCCACCGCCCGCGGGCGGCCTCCGGGCGCGGCTCGATCACATGACCGAGTTTCTCGCGCCCGACGAGGCCGCGGCGGAGCGGGCGGCGGGCGCGGCCTTCGGTTGGCCGCTCTTCGACTTGGCGCTGAAACTGGCGGTGTTTTATCCCATCGCGCTGCTCGTCGCCGTCTGGGCATGGACGGGCGCGCCCGGCGTGATCGGGGGCTTCGAGGTTCTGCCGGCCCTGCCGGAAGGATGGCGCGGCGATGCGACGAAAGGCGGCCTTGCCCTCGCCGCAGGGCTATATACAGCCTCGATCTACAATTCAGCCACCGGCAGACAAGGCTACGCAGTTGTCTGCCGGTGGCTGGCAGGCGCATTCGCATTCGCAGGCGCATTCGCATTCGCAGGCGCATTCGCAGGCGCATTCGCAGTCGTAGTCGCATTCGCAGTCGTAGTCGCAGTCGCAGGCGCATTCGCATTCGCAGTCGCAGGCGCATTCGCAGGCGCATTCGCATTCGCAGGCGCATTCGCAGTCGCAGGCGCATTCGCAGGCGCATTCGCAGGCGCAGGCGCATTCGCAGGCGCATTCGCAGGCGCAGGCGCATTCGCATCGCTTCTGCGGCGCGGTGCGGACGGGCGCCTCGTCTATCTCGGCCTCGCCCTCGCGATTTATAGCCTCCTAGCCCTCGCCGCCGCGCTTGGTGGCGGAGACGATGCGCGCGGGCGCACGCTGCTGATCTTCATTGGCCTCCTGCCGCTCGTGAACGGGGTGTTCGACTGGCTCTCCTTCGGGGTGACGCGCTGGCTGATCGCGAAGGGGGCCGAGGCGCGCAACCTCTGGACTGTCGTCTTCGGCGCGCTGGACCTCGCCGCCGCCGCCCTTCTCTTCACCCTGCTCGGCTGCACGCTGATCGCCGCCATCCACCTCCTGAACTTCGTCGCCGGCGCCCAGCTGATCGACCTGCAGGAGACCATCGCCGATATCGGCGCGCAGCCGGGCCGCTACTGGTGGCTCTACCTCTCTTTCTTCTCCACCCTCGCGCCGACCTTCCTCCATTACTCGCTGTCGCTCTTCTGCCTCGTGACGATCATCCCCCCTGCCCTGCGCCGCCCGGTGATCGCGATGATCGAGGATGAGCGACAGGGGGACATGCGCGCCGTCTGGGCGCCGCTCATCCTCTCGATCTTCGCCTGCGTTGCGCTGCTGCTCCCGGTGCTGATCGCGGCGACGAGCTTCGAGATCCTGATCACGCTGGCCCCGGAGGCGGGGAGCCGGTATTTGTGGCTCTTCGCGGCCTTCGCGAAATGGATCGGCGCGCCCGTCGCGCCGGATGCGTTCTGGACCTGAAACCGGGCGGGGTGACCATGATCGAGACCGAAGCCGACCTCCTCGCCCTCTACGGCCCCGTCCATCCGAAGGCCGCGATCAAGGTGATCGACCGGCTGGACGCGATCTGCCGGCAATGGCTCGCCGCCTGCCCTTTCGCCGTGCTGGCGACGACGGACGGCGCGCGGCTCGACGTCTCGCCGAAGGGCGACGCGCCGGGGTTCCTGCTGGTGGAGGACGATCATCACCTCCTGATCCCCGACTGGCCCGGCAACAACCGGATCGACGGGCTGAAGAACATCCTCGCCAACCCCGCAATCGGCCTCATCGCGATCATCCCGAACGTGAAGGAGACGCTGCGGATCAACGGTCGCGCGACGATCCATGCGGACGAGGCGCTGCGCAAGCGGTTCGAGACGCGGGGCAAGCTGCCCATCACCGTCACCCGCATCCGGGTCGAGGAAGTGTTCATGCACTGCCCGAAAGCCTTCATGCGCTCGCATCTCTGGGAGCCGGAGACCTGGCCGGAGCGGTCCTCCCTGCCGACGATGGGGGAAATCCTGAAGGCGCATTGCGGGGATGACGGGCCTGTCGAGAGCCCGGAGGCGCAGGAAGCGCGGTCGCGGTCGCAGCTCTACTGACCGACGGCCGCGCCGGTCAGCAGCGATGTTTCAGGGCGATCACGGTTTTTATTGAGCAAAAACAATGCTCCGAGGCCGATTTCCATGGAAATCACCCTGCCGGGCCCCCTACCCTTCCCGCACCACCCGCATCGTGAGGTTGAGCCGGCCGCCCTTCTCCAGCAGCGGAGAGACGCCGAAACGGATGCGGTCCACCCCGTGCCAGATGAGCCGCGAGGGGCCGCCCATGACGAGAACGTCGCCCGAGAGAAGCTCGAAGCTCCGCGTCCGCTCGCTCCGCTCCAGCCCGCCGAAGCGGAACCGCGCCGGGTCCCCCAGCGAGACGGAGACGACGGGCGCGTCATAGGCGTTCTCGTCCCGGTCCTGATGCAGGCCCATCCGCGCGCCCTCCTCGTAATGGTTGAGGAGGAGGCAATCGGGCGGCTCCTTCCAGCCCGATACCGCGCGCCAGACCGCAAGCGCCGCCTCCGGGATCGGCGGCCAGGGTTCACCCGATGGTTGGCGCCGCTCGTAGCGGTATCCCCGCGCGTCCGAAACCCAGCCGAGCCGCCCCGCCGAGGTCATCGCGACGGACATCCGCCGCCCGCCCCGCGTCTCCATCCGCCGCGGCGCCGCCGCCCTCGCCACCTCGCGGAGCGCGGAGACAAGCGCCGCCTGCGCCGCGACGTCGAGATGGCCGTGATGGAGGACAAGCCCTTCGGGAAGCATGGCGCAAGCTTGCCCGCCGTTAACGCTTTGCTCAATCCCCCGGCGTCAGATGCCGGCGACGCGCCGGGCGGCCGAAAGAGTGGAAACGCCGCCTTGCGAGGCAAAAAAGTCACAACTATATAGCCGTCGACGCGCGGGCCGGACCCGGGCGCCGCTCATCCAAGGGATAGGCCGCGGGGGCCGTCAGGACCCGAAGGCCAAACATCGCCGAGAAGGAACGCCACACATGTCCAAAGTCATCGGAATCGACCTCGGGACCACGAACTCCTGCGTCTCCATCATGGACGGGACGACGCCCAAGGTCGTCGAGAACGCCGAAGGCGCGCGCACCACGCCCTCCATCGTCGCCTTCACCGAGGGCGGAGAGCGGCTGGTCGGCCAGGCCGCGAAGCGCCAGGCCGTCACCAACCCGGAGAACACCCTCTTCGCCGTCAAGCGCCTGATTGGCCGCCGCTATGACGACCCGGCGGTGGAGAAGGACAAGAAGATGGTCCCCTACGCCATCGCCAAGGGCGCGAACGGCGACGCCTGGGTCGAGAGCCGGGGCGAGAAGTACTCCCCCTCCCAGATCAGCGCCTTCATCCTCCAGAAGATGAAGGAGACCGCGGAAAGCTATCTCGGCGAGAAGGTGACGCAGGCCGTCATCACCGTCCCCGCCTATTTCAACGACGCGCAGCGGCAGGCGACGAAGGACGCGGGCAAGATCGCGGGCCTCGAAGTGCTCCGCATCATCAACGAGCCGACGGCGGCCGCGCTCGCCTACGGGCTCGACAAGTCCGGCGACAAGCGTATCGCAGTCTATGACCTCGGCGGCGGCACCTTCGACATCTCCGTGCTGGAGATCGGCGACGGGCTCTTCCAGGTGCAGTCCACCAACGGCGACACCTTCCTCGGCGGCGAGGATTTCGACCTTCGGCTCGTCGACTACCTCGCCGACGAGTTCAAGAAGGACAACGCGATCGACCTGCGGAAGGACAAGCTCGCGCTCCAGCGCCTCAAGGAGGCCGCCGAGAAGGCGAAGATCGAGCTCTCCTCCTCGACGCAGACCGAGATCAACCTGCCCTACATCACGGCGGACGCAACGGGGCCGAAGCACCTTACGCTCAAGCTCACCCGCGCCAAGCTCGAGAGCCTCGTGGACGATCTCGTCCAGCGCACGCTCGAGCCCTGCAAGAAGGCGCTCAAGGACGCGGGCGTGAAGCCGTCCGATATCGACGAGGTCGTGCTCGTCGGCGGCATGACCCGCATGCCGAAGGTGATCGAGACGGTGAAGGCCTTCTTCGGCAAGGAGCCGCACAAGGGCGTGAACCCGGACGAGGTCGTCGCCATGGGCGCGGCGATCCAGGGCGGCGTGCTGCAGGGCGACGTCACCGACGTCACGCTGCTCGACGTCACCCCGCTCTCCCTCGGCATCGAGACGCTGGGCGGCGTCTTCACCCGCCTCATCGACCGGAACACCGCGATCCCGACGGAGAAGAGCCAGACCTTCTCCACGGCGGAAGACAACCAGTCCGCCGTGACGATCCGGGTCTTCCAGGGCGAGCGCGAGATGGCGGCCGACAACAAGCTGCTCGGCCAGTTCAACCTCGAGAACATCCCGCCCGCCCCGCGCGGCATGCCGCAGATCGAGGTGACCTTCGACATCGACGTGAACGGCATCGTCTCCGTCAAGGCGCGGGACAAGGGAACGAACAAGGAGCAGAAGATCACCATCCAGGCCTCGGGCGGGCTCTCCGACCAGGACATCGAGAAGATGGTGAAGGAGGCCGAGGAGAATGCGGAGGCGGACAAGCAGCGCCGCGCCGCCGTCGAGGCGAAGAACCACGCCGAGAGCCTTGTCCACTCCACGGAGAAGTCGCTCGCCGAGCATGGCGACAAGGTGGGCCCCGAGGTGAAGGCGGCGATCCAGTCCGCCATTGACGAACTGAAGGAGGCCGCGAAGGGCGACGACGTGGAGGCGATCAAGGCCAAGACCCAGGCCCTGACCGAAACCGCGATGAAGCTTGGCGAGGCGATCTACAAGGCGCAGATGGAGGAGGCGGAGGCCTCCTCCGGTGACGACGCCGAGGCCGACAAGCCGAAGGGCAAGGCCGAGGACGACGTGGTCGACGCCGACTTCGAAGAGGTCAAGGACAACAAGAAGTCCTGATCCGGCGCGGAACATGGCGACGGATGCGAAAGACGGCGCGGGGCGGCTGAGGCCGCCCCCGCCATTCGGGCGCAGCGCGGCGCTTTCCCTTCCCCGCGGCTTCCCCTATTCAGGTCCGTCTCCGATGCGGATGGTGGCTCATGGCTAAGCGCGACTACTATGAAACGCTGGGCGTCAAGCGCGGCGCCTCCGAGGCGGAGCTGAAGCAGGCGTACCGCAGGCTCGCGCGTGACATGCACCCGGACCGGCACAAGGACGACCCGTCCGCCGCCGACAAGTTCAAGGCCGTGAACGAGGCTTATGACGTCCTGAAGGACCCCGAGAAGAAAGCCGCCTATGACCAGTTTGGTCATGCGGCCTTCGAAGGCGGGATGGGCGCGGCCGGCGCGCGTGCCGGTGCGCGACCGAATGGCGATTTCTCTTCCGCCTTCTCGGACGTGTTCGATGATCTCTTCGGCGATTTCATGGGCGGGCGGGGCCGAGGCCCCGGCCGCGCGCAGTCCCGCGGCTCCGATCTCCGCTACAATCTTCGCATCAGCCTTGAGGACGCCTTCCTCGGCAAGGAGACGACGATCACCGTTCCCGGCTCCTCCGCCTGCGACGCGTGCAACGGCACGGGTGCGGATGGCGGGGCGGAACCTGTCACCTGCCCGACCTGCGCGGGCCTCGGCAAGGTGCGGGCGCAGCAGGGCTTCTTCACGATCGAGCGCACCTGCCCCACCTGCGGCGGCCGTGGCCAGACGATCAAGAATCCGTGCCGGACCTGCCAGGGCCAGGGCCGCGTTGCGAAGGAGCGGACGCTCTCCGTCCGCATTCCCGAGGGCGTGGAGAACGGCACCCGGATCCGTCTCGCCGGAGAGGGCGAGGCCGGGCGCCGCGGCGGCCCGCCCGGCGACCTCTACATCTTCCTCGAAATCGCGGACCATCCGATCTTCACCCGCGAAGGGATGGATCTCTTCTGCCGCATCCCCGTCCCGATGACGACCGCCGCGCTCGGCGGCGAGATCGAGGCGCCGACGATCGACGGCGGCCGCACCCGGGTCAAGATCCCCGCGGGCAGCCAGTCCGGCAAGCAGCTGCGGCTTCGGGCAAAGGGCATGCCGCAGCTCCGCGGCGGCCGGTTCGGCGATCTCTACCTTGAACTCGCGGTCGAGACACCGGTGAATCTGACGTCCCACCAGAAGGAGCTCCTGCAGCTCTTCGAGGAGGCGGGGAAGGAGAACAGCCCCGAGACGGCGGATTTCTTCACCCGCGTGAAGAACTTCTGGGGCGGGATGACGGGCTGACCGGAGCTCCCCGATCTCCCGCCCGATTTCCACTTGAATTTCCCGCCCCGCCCCGCTCTAAGCGTCGGCGGAGACGTGGCCGAGTGGTCGAAGGCGCTCCCCTGCTAAGGGAGTAGGGCTCAAAAGGCCCTCGTGGGTTCGAATCCCATCGTCTCCGCCACCCCCCTCCCCTGTCCGATTATCGCCAATCCCAAGAGATGGCGTCTAACTCGGGAAACGCCGAGCATCGACATGTTTGGCGATTGCGCTCGACAATCCTCTCTATCGTGCGCCGCGGTCTAACCGGCGTCCAGCTTGGTCTTGGAGCCATCTCCGCGTGAGGCGATTCCCCATGGCGTAATGCCGATGCGCAAAGCGGCGCGGCCGATCATGTGCGCGCCGATCGGAGCTGTCAGCAGGAGAAACACCACGATCAGGATGCAGCGCAACACGATGGCGGAATCAGCGAAATGGACTGCGACGCCGGCGAGGATCAGCCCGGAGCCGAGCGTACCTACCTTCGTCGAGGCATGCATCCTCGTGAACACGTCCGGAAGTCGGACGACGCCGATCCCGGCGACGATCGTGAAGACGCTCCCGAGCAGGAGGAGCGCGAGAACCGCGAGTTCGCTCATCTGTCGCCCTCCTGCCCCGTAGCGGCGGGCGTCGCGCCCCGTCTGAGCGCCTGACGTTCCGCGAACCGGGCAAGCGCCACTGTCGCGAGGAAGCCGACCAGCGCGAGCACCAGCCCGACATCGAGGAAGGTCGCGTCGGCGGTGTCAATTGCGGCGAGGCCGCAATAGGCAACGATCGCCACCGTCATCATGTCAAGCGCCACGACCCGGTCCGGCAGGCTCGGGCCGGCGGCAAGGCGCCAGAGCGCGAAGCCTACGGAAATGAGAACGGCGACGTAGCCCGCCGTCACCGCCAGATCCAGCAGGTCCGTCATGTCCTCTCCTCCACGGCGTCGATCACCCATTTCTCCATCCCGGTCTTCAGGGTCCTGCGAACCTCTTCCGGGTCGTCGGCGAACATTGCGTGCACCTTCAGCGTCTTCCGATCCTCGCTCACATCGATGCTGAGCGTGCCCGGCGTGAGCGAGATCAGGTTCGTCACGAGCAGGATGCCGGTATCGGACCGCACGTCGAGCGGCATGTCGATGATCGCGGGGCGCGAGCGATGGGTCGGCGTGATCACATCCCAGAACACTTCGAGGCTCGAGACGACAAGCTCGTAGAGAAAGAGGACGATCAGCTTCACCCAGTACCAGACGCGAAGGAAGTAACTCGACCGCGTTCCGGTCAACGGCTGAAGCAGCCACAGAACCACGTAGCCCGCGACGAAGCCGGAACACAGGGTCAGCCAGGTGAAGCCGCCGAAAAAGATAGACCAGGCGGCGGCGAGAACGAGATTGGCGGCGAAGTTGGTCATGAGTCGGCTCCGAGCACTGCCGTCACGTAGGCTGAAGGGTCAAGAAGTTGACCGGCCGCGCGTTCGGCGAAGGCGACGAAGGGCTCCGGAAAGAAGCCGATGACAAGCGTGAGGCCCGCCAGCGCCGCGACAGGCGTGAGAAGCCGCACGCGGGCGCCCGGCGAGAGGCGGGTCAGCGCCGGCTCCAGACCCTCCGGGTGCGCCTTCCAGAACGCCTCGGCCCAGATCTTTGTCATCGAGTAGATCGTGAGGAGGCCGACCGTGAGGGCAACTGCGGCGATGACCCAGCCTTCGATCTCGATGGCGGCGGCGACGAGGATGTATTTCGCCCAGAAGCCGGAAAGCGGAGGGAAGCCCGCAAGTGAAAAGGCCGGGACCAGGAACAATACCGCCAGCAAGGGAGCGGACTTGTAGAGCCCGCCGATGCGGGAAAGCTCCGTCGATCCTGCGACACGCTCGGCGACGCCCGCGATCAGGAAGAGGTTCGCCTTCACGATGATGTGGTGCACGAGATAGAACACAGCCCCGGCGAGCGCCAACGGCGTGAGAAGCGCGAGGCCCATGATCATGTAGCCGATCTGGCTCACGATGTGGAACGAGAGAATGCGACGAATGTCGTTCTGCGCCGCCGCGCCCAGAACGCCGGTCAGCATCGTCAGCGCCGCGACCCAGAGCAGGATCTGGTGGGTAAAGCCGACATCGCCATCGAAGACCAGCGTGAACATCCGTATCAGCGCGTAGACCCCGACCTTGGTGAGGAGGCCCGCGAACACCGCGGAAACCGAGAAGGCCGGGGTGTGATAGGAGGCCGGAAGCCAGAAGAAGAGCGGAAAGACCGCCGCCTTCACGCCGAAGGCGATCATGAACATCACGGCGATCAGGGTGACGAGCCCCTGATCCTCCAGCGCCGGCACCGTTCGCGCCAGATCCGCCATGTTGAGCGTTCCCGTCATGCCGTAGAGAAGGCCGACGCCCGACAGGAAGAGGATTGTCGAGATCATGTTGAGGGCGACATACTTCACCCCGCCGTCGATCTGCGCCTTGCTGCCGCCGAGGATGAGGAGGCCGAACGAGGAGATGAGCATCACCTCGAACCAGACGTAGAGATTGAAGAGGTCGCCCGTCAGGAAGGCGCCGCAGACGCCGGCGATCAGGACGTTGAAGAGCGCGTGATAGCCGAGCCGCTCCGCCCGCTCCCCGATATCCTCGAGCGCGTAGACGGAGACCGCAAGCGCGGTGATCGCGGTGATGACGACCATGACGGCGCTCAGGAGGTCCGCGACGAGCGTGATCCCGAAGGGCGCCGCCCATTCGCCGACCTGCACTGCGATCACGCCCTCGCGCAGCGTCTCGGCCATGAGGGCGACGGCGGCGGCGAGCAGCGCCGCGTTTCCGGCGACGCTGATCCGCCGTCCGGCCGGGCCGGAGCGGAAGAGGAAGGCGAGCACCGCCGTCAGGAACGGCAGCGCGATTGGCGCCGCAAGAAGCCAGCTCATCGCAGCGCGCTCCCTTCTCCGGGCTCGCGCGGCTCCGCCACGCGCATCTCGTCGCCGTTAAGGGTGCCGAGCGTCGTGTAGGCGCGGAACATCAGCGTCAGCGCGAAGGCGAAGAGCCCGAAGCCGATCACGATAGCGGTCAGCACGAGGGCCTGCGGAAGCGCGTTGGCGACAGTACCGGCGGGCGCGTCGAGCCCCACCGGCACGAGCGGCGGCGCGCCTTCGACCAGACGGCCGGCCGTGAAGATCGTGAGATTCGCGGCATTTGAGATGAGCACGAGGCCGAAGATGAAGCGCAGAAGGTTGCGCGCAAGCATCAGATAGACTGCGGCCGCCACAAGGACGCCGATCGCAAGGGCGAGGAGCGCTTCCATCAGATCTCCTCCTCCATGGCGAAGGCGAGGGTCAGGACCGAGCCGAACACAACGAGATAGACCCCGATGTCGAACACCAGAACCGTCGAGAGCGGCAGCCCCTTGTCGGTCTCCGTGGCGCCGAGGAAGAGCCACTGCCCGGTGAAGAACGCGTCGCCGAACAGCGCCGCGGCGAGGCCGGACAGCAGCGCGATCCCGAGCCCTACCGCCGCGATGTTCTGCGGCTGCGCGCGCAGCGCCGTCCGCGCCTCCGTGGCGCCGATCGCAATGGCGTAGAGCACGAAGCCCGTCGCGCCGATCAGCCCGCCGATGAAGCCGCCGCCCGGCTCGTTGTGGCCGCGAAGGAGCATGTAGACGGAGAAGAGCAGCAGAAGGCCGGAAAGCGCCCTCGTCCCCGCGCGCAGAATGATCGAGTTCACTTCGGATCCCCCTTGTCCGCCGTGGTCTCGCGCGGCTCAGCCGTCGTCCGGAGCAGCGCGTAGGCCGCGAGCCCCGCGACCATCACGACCGCGACCTCGCCGAACGTGTCGAGCGCCCGGAAATCCACAAGGATCACGTTCACGATGTTGCGGCCGAATGCCTCGGGCCAGCTTGCCGTCTCGAAGAAGTCGGTGAGCCGGCGATCAAGCGGCGTTTCCAGGACCAGAAGCAGGATCGCCGTCACGACAGAGCCGACGCCGAGGGCGAGCGCGGCGTCCCGCGGGCGACGGTCGCGCTCGCCCGGCCCGTCCAGCACCGGGAGGCGGAGGAGCGCGACCGCCGCCAGAACGATGACCAGCGTCTCGACCAGGAGCTGCGTGATCGCCACGTCCGGCGCGCCGAAGGTGATGAAGATCATCGCGACGCCGATCCCCACCACCCCGAGCGAGGCCATGGCCGCGATCCGCGATGTGGTGATCGCCGTCAGGAGCGCGCCGGCGACGATCAGCGCGACAAGGGCGAGGATCCGCCAGTTCGCCAGCGAGAGGTCCGGCGCCGAGGGCCAGAGCCCCTTCGCCGCCATCGTTCCGGCGAGCCCGACAAGAACCGTCGCGAAGGTCGCAAAGATATAGGTTCGCAGGACGCCCCCCTGAATCAGGCGGGTCTGCCAGGCCGCGAAGGCCTTGAGCCCGTCGAGGAAGCGGTCCCATCCTGCGTCGAAGCCGGGCGCGGCCTCGACCGCGCGCGCCAGGGCCGCGCGGATTCGTTCATGCGCGAGGTATAGCGCAAGGCCGAGCGCAACAGTCGCGATCGACAGGATCAGCGGCAGGTTGACCCCGGCCCAGAGCTGCAACGTCTTGGCGTCCCCGGTCGCGCCGAGAAGCGACGCCACCGTCGGATCGACCAGAGTCCTTTGCAAGATATCGGGGTAGAGCCCGAAGATCGCGCCGAGCACGGCCAGAAGCGCGGGCCCCGCCAGCATCGGCCAGGGAGCCTCGTGCGGCGCATGCGGCAGCGCGCCTCCGGCGGGGCGCCAGAACGGCTTGAAGGCCACCACGCCGGCTACGGCGAACATCAGCGCATTGGCCGCCAGCATGGCGCCGGCGACGAGGATCGGCTCTGAGCCCACGGCCAGCGCGCCGGCATATTTCAGCTCCTTTCCGATGAAGCCCAGGAAGGGCGGGAATCCGGCCATCGAAAGGGCCGCGAGTCCCGCCGCGAAGCAGGTGACCGGCATCGCCCGCGCCAGCCCGCCAAGTATGCCCGCCTCGCGCGTGCCCGTCGCATGGTCGATGCAGCCGACCATCAGGAAGAGACTCGCCTTGTAGAGCGAATGCACGATCAGGAACGTTGCGAAGGCCGTCATCGCATAACCCGATTCCTGCCCGAGCAGGAGGGTCAACGTGCCGAGCGCCATCAGCGTGGTGTAGGCGAGCGCCTGCTTCAGGTCGGTCTGCCGCAGCGCCATCAGGCTTGCGAAGACGGCGGTGAACGCCCCGGCGACAGTCAGCGTCCAAAGCCAGGCGTCTGTCCCCGACATGCCGGGATGGAGGCGCGCCATGAGATAGACCCCCGCCTTCACCATCGTCGCGGAATGGAGGAAGGCGGAGACAGGCGTCGGCGCCGCCATCGCGTTCGGCAGCCAGAAATGGAACGGAAACTGGGCGGATTTCGTGAAAGCTCCGGCCAGTATCAGGATCAGGATCGGCAGATAGAGCGCATGGGCCTTGAGCGCGTCGCCTTGCGCGAGGATCTCCGAGAGTTCGAACGTGCCCGCCGTGAAGCCGAGGAGGATGAAGCCGGCCAGCAGCGCAAGCGCGCCCGCGCCGGTGACGAAGAGCGCCTGAAGGGCGGACCGGCGGCCCTTCGCCGTCTCGTGTCCGAAACCGATCAGGAGGTAGGACGTGACCGTCGTCAACTCCCAGAAAACGAAGAGCGCGATCAGGTTGTCGGCGAGCACCAGCCCAAGCATCGACAGCATGAAAGCCGTGAGAAACAGGGCGAAGCGGCCGAATTGCGGATGACCTGCGAGATAGGTGTTCGAATAGAGAAAGACGAGCGCGCCTATCCCGGTGATCAGGAGCGCGAAGGTCAGGCTCAGCCCGTCGACGAGAAAGCTCAGCGAGACGCCGAGCGACGGAGCCCAGCTCCACGCGACCCGCAGCGTCTCGCCGTCGGCGACGGACGGGGCGAGCGAAGCGAACCAGACGAACAGGGCTGCGGACAACGCCGCCGGGGCGAGACCGATCCACCCGGCGGATCCCTTTCCGCCCTTCGAAGCCGCAACGCCCATTGCTCAGCTATCCTCGAGCGTAACCGGCGAGACGAAGCCGCGCGGCTTGACCGTCAGCACCGAGCAATCGACGCGGCTCAACACGGTCTCGGCGGTGTTCCCGATGACCAGCCCCGCCAGCCCCGTGCGCGCCAGCGTGCCCAGAACGAGAAGGTCGACGCGCTCGTTGGCGGCGTGCTCGATCAGGACATCCGCGGCCGCGCCCGGCGCGTGGATGACTCTCATCAGGTCGGAAAAAGCGCAGAAATCGCGGGCGAGCGCGTTCAGGCGCCAGGCGCTCTGGCGCTCGCGCTCCGCCACGAGCGCGTCCACTTCTTCTTCGGGCAGGCGCGCGCGACTGTAGCGCAAGGTTGATTCCTCCGGGAGCCGCCACGCGTTTACCACGTCGAGTTTGGCGCCGTCTCGTCGCGCGAGAGACGTGGCCACTTCCAACACGGTATGGTTGAGAGCGTCGCGGATCGGATCGTCCGGGTCGGGATCGACCGCCGCCATGATGCGCCGCACGGTCGGCTCCTTCACGCCGTTCAGTATCCACACAGGGCACGGGCATTTGCGCAGCAGGTGCAGGTCGCCGCTGCGGAGCGAAAGGCGGTCCGGCGACTGATAGGCGTCCTTCAGGACGAGATCGATATCGTTCCGCAGGACATGGCGGATCGTTTCGATGAAGTCGACGCCGAGGAGAACCTCGACCCCGACCGGTAGGCCCGCTGCACGAAGGGGTTCGGCGACCTCGTCGAGACGGTCCCGATGCGCGCGCACCACCGATTCCTCGAGAGCGTTCGCGCGCACGCCCGGCAAGGCGGCGAAGATCTTCGCGAGCTCTCCGGGCGCTGAATCGAGCGCATCGACCAGTGTCAGGGCGCCGCCATTCACGCGCGCAATCTCGGACGCGCGCGCCAACAGCGCCTCCGAGGCCCCGTCGCGATCGACGACGACCAGTATGTTCCTGAAACGATGCATCCGCTCTTCTCCCCTCGAAGCGAGAATCTGGGTCGGCGGCTTGATCGATCCAATGAAAAGTTCGATCCATAGTGATAGAGATTCACTATAAGGAGGTCACGTGCCCAGCCTGCAGCAGCTCCGCTATCTCGTCGCCGTCACCGAGACCCGGCACTTTCGCCGGGCGGCCGAGGCGTGCCACGTCTCCCAGCCGACGCTCAGCGCGCAATTGAAGGAGCTTGAGACCCGGCTGGGAGCGGTGCTGGTCGAGCGAAACCGCTCGCGCGTGGTCATCACTCCGCTCGGCGAGAGCGTCGCCGCGCATGCGCGACGCGCGCTGCGAGAGGTCGACGAAATCCGGACCCTCGCGGCGCTCCACCACGGGACGCTGCGGAGCACGATCAAGGTCGGCGTCGTGCAGTCGCTGGGCTCCTATCTCTTCCCCCTGATCGTGCCGGAACTGCACGAGAGCCATCCGAGCCTGAAGCTCTATGTGCGCGAAGGGCTTGCGGACCATCTGCTCCAGGGCCTCTCGTCGGGCGCGCTCGACCTGCTTCTCTTTCCGATGCCGGTCCGCGGCGCAGAGTTCGACTCGCTCTCGCTCTTCCGGGAGCCCCTCCTCGTCGCGATGCCGGCGGATCATCCTCTCGCCGCCGTTGACGCCATCGTGCCCGAAATGCTGAGAGGCGAGACGATCCTCGCCCTCGAGCCAGGGCACAGGCTCTACGAACAGGTGCGGCGCATCTGCGATCAGTGCGGCGCGCATCTCTCGCACGATTTCGAGGGCACGTCGCTGGACACGCTGCGCCAGATGGTGGCGATGGGCATGGGGCTCTCGCTGCTTCCCGCGCTCTACGTCAAGTCCGAGGTCGCACATCAGGACATCGTCTTGGCGCGCCCGTTCCGCAATGCGCCGCCATCGCGCACGATCGGCATGGCGTGGCGGCGCAGCACGGCGCGGGAGGCCGAGTTCCAGGAGCTCGCCACGGCGATCAGCGCGATACTGAGACGACGTGCGCCGGAGGTCTTCGTCTTCAGCTAGACGCCTCGGGCCACTAGGTCACCGACCGACTCGTAACTCCGCAGCCGGATGCGGATGGAAGCGAGTTGGATTGAGGCGAGGAAATTGTCGGCGCGCTTGTCGTATCGCGTGGCGACGACGCGGAATTGCTTGAGCGTGTTGAAGAAACGCTCGACGGCGATGCGCGTCCGATAGAGCCATGGACTGAAGGACGGGACGTTCACGCGGTTCGGCATCGGCCGGATGTTGGCCCAGGAGCCGCGCTGTCAGGTCGGCGCGGAGCACTTCTCTATCGTAGCCGCGGTCGCCGAGCAGGACGCCGCCGGCCTGCACGGTGTCGAACATGTCCGCCGCCGAGCGGCGGTCATGGGCCTGACCTTCGGTGAGTCTGAGCCGGATCGGCCGCCCCTTGGCGCCGACCAGCGCATGGATCTTCGTCGTCAGGCCGCCGCGTGAGCGACCCATGCAACGGGATCGGAGATCTTTTTTTAACCGTAGGCGGCGTGCTGATGGACGCGGACAGACGAGGAATCGATAATCTGGATGTCGCCATCGTAAGCCGCTGACACCGCATCCAGAATGTGCGCCCAATGGCCCGCCCGGCGCCATCGGTTAAGCGGTTCACGCAGGTCGTATGAGGGCCACAGCGCTCCGGTATGTCCGGCGAGGGCGCCCCCTTTCGCAAGCGCCAGAAGATGCCGTTCAGGTTAGCGTCCGAGCACGTGGTGTAATTTCATCGCCATCGGCGGTGTGATCCCGGGTGGCCATCGAGGTGTATGGTCGAGGTGGAGTTTGGCGACTTCAACCACGGACCACAGAGGACCCCGCCTCTCGGGACATTGCTGCGCAATGCCCTGCCGGCCAGCGGATGACCAAGACGACCATGGACCTGACCGAGCTTCTGGCCAATCACGACCAGGCCCATCTCAACCAGCCGACGCCAATCCCGGCGGCGGCGTAACCAGAGCGGATATCCACTTAACGGCAGCCCGGAAGCTGTTCAAACAAACCGAACCACCTCTCCCATGGCGGCGGAGACGGGCTCAGACTGGCGGCGTAAGGGAAACAGGGTCAAGGGCAGCAGAGCCGCCACACTGTCCAGGAAATAGGGACCACCTCACTCGTCGAAGTTCAGGGGAAGTGGATTGGCGATCTACTATCCGGCCGGATGCGCTTGCCGGAACCGTCGCGGCAGCGGGCCGAGGTCGCGCGACACCGGGATACGCAGCGCGCGACCTATCTGGGAAGCGAGCGCTACGCGCTGGAAGTGGACTACGCCACCTATACGATGCAGATGCGTCGCGACATTCGGCGGGGCGTGGCGGATGCGGACTGAGGTGAAGCGGCCGCCGCGACGACGGCCGTTTCCCCCGCGCAGGCCGTACGAGCGGTCAATGCCCCTCGCTTACGCTGGCCCCCATGCGGATGGACAAGTCATGGGCCGCCGCGCGCAGTTCGCGCTCTACGTCGATCATTGTCACGCCGTCCGGCTGGTCGATGCGTTCCGCGAAGGGCACGGTCAGCGCGGCGATCGCGTAGCCGTTTGCGCCTAGGACAGGAAAGCTGGCCGCATGAAGGCCGCGGACCTGGATGCTCGGGATCGACTCGAAGCCCCGCCGCCTCACCGCCTCAAGGATCGCCGCGATGTCCGCAACGGCATGATCGGGCCGCCGGCGGAGCGCCTCCTCGATGCGGAACCGCGTCGTGGTTTCGTCCTGGAAGGCGAGATGCACCCTGCCTGACGCCGAGACGATCACATCCAGCTCCGCCCCGACCCGGATGCTGTAGCCGATGCCGCTCGGGCTATCCACCTTCGCCAGCGCGATCTGCCTGCCCTTGTGATAGACGGTCAGATGGCATGACTGGTCCAGCGCGTCCGAGAGCCGCTGCATGATCGGCTCCGCGGCGATCAGCAGGCGCCGCGTCGGCGGGCTCGCATGCGCGAGTTCGAAGAGCTTCGTGGTGATCGCGTATCTCTCGTCGGTGCTCACGACATACCCGCGCTCCACGAGGCAGAGCAGCATCCGGTAGAGTTCGCTGACGCTGCGGCCGAGGCGCTGAGCAATCTCTTTCTGCGACATCGGGGCGGCGCTCTGGCAGAGGAGTTCCAGGATATCGAGCCCCTTTTCAAGCGCGGGGGCGGCGCGAGTTGCGGCTGCGTGCGAGCCGCTGGACCTATGCCTCGCTTTGCCGCTCAGGTCGGCCTCGGCTTCATTTGCGTCCATCGGACTCCTCTCTCAAGCCGCTTGCGAACCGATCCTGCGCTATTGGACCGTGACCCCGCTGTCGATCGGGATGATCTGGCCCGTTGTCCTCGCGGATTCATCGGAGGCGAGATAGACTGCGAGCTCGGCGATGTAGACCGGTTCGATCAAACCGAGCAGGTGCTGCTTCGCCATCGCCTCGGTCGCAGGGTTGCCTTCGAGCTGCTTTTTCACCCGATCCGAAAGCGTAACCGCAGGCGCGATCGCGTTCACGCGAATGCCGGCCGGCGCATATTCGACCGCCATCGAGCGTGTCAGCGCATGAATCCCGCCCTTGGCCGCCGTGTAGCAATCCCGGCCCGGCATCGCGATCATCGCGACGACCGAGGACATGTTGATCACCGATCCGCCGCCCGTCCGAGCGATCTCGGGGATAGCGACCTTCGAGCAGAGGAACGTGCCGAACAGGTCGAGCCGGATCGCCCGCCAGAATTCCTCCGCAGAGACTTCCGTCACCGGGCCATCCGCCGGTGTGGCTCCGCCCGCGTTGTTGTGCAGGATGTCGAGCCGACCGAAGTGATCGAGCGTCATGGCGACGGCGCTCCTGACGCTGGCCTCGTCGGTGACGTCGCAAGGGAGGAAAACTGCGTCGCCGCCGTCCTTCGCACTTGCGCCCGCCGCGGCGGCCGCCGCCTCGCCGAGCGCGCCGTCGATCTCGGCGATGATGACCTTTGCGCCCTCGGACGCAAAGCGTTCAGCCGTCGCACGGCCGATCCCGCCCCCGCCCCCGGTGATGAAGGCCACTTTGGAAGTCAGTCTTCCCATCGCTCCGGTCTCCCCGCCCATGACGACGTCTGCGCATTACTCTCTCTTGCAGTCACTTTCCGGTCTGGTGGACCTCGATGATGTTGCCGTCGGGGTCGTGAAAGAAGATCTGGTACCAGCCCGCCATCGCCCATGTTCCATAATCCGAATACGGGATCTGCCTGGCCTCGAGCCGCCGCTTGAAGCCCTCGATGTCGTCGGTGCGGAAGCAGAAATGGCCGCGGTCCAGCGGATTGATCGCGTGCTTCATCTTGAAGCCGAGATCGACGTCGCGGCGAGCGATATGAAACTCGACGGCGCCGTCAGTGACGAAGTCGACATTACCGCTATAGCCCTCGTCCGTGTTCACCCTAGCGTAATCAACGGAAGAAAGATCGAAAATCGACCGATAGAATTCGGACGAGCGCTTCACATTCTCTGTGCAGATGTTCATGTGGTGATAGGTGAGCTTCATGTTCGTCTCCGTTCGCTCGGCATGGCCCGACGTTTCTACTGGCGACCGTTATTTCAGCGACCCGGGCCATCGAACACACCCAAGGGGCGGGACGATTCGAAACGCAGCGTCGACCCTGACCGCAGGCACACTCTGTCTTGCGTGCTCGCTTCTCAGAATGCCTAGCGCGCCTCACGGGCGTATGCAAGGCGAATTCATATATGGAATTAAAAAATCACATATGATATCTCGCTTAATGTGGACGATCACACGTTCGGGGAGGGCCCAGTGAGCCTCGGAGCAGACGAAGTCGCCTCAGGATCGGAGCCATGCGGGCGCGGGCTGCTCCGCCGTATCGCCGCGATGCTCGACATCGACGCGGCGACGCTCTCCGACGCGCATCACCTGCCGCGCGGATGGCATTTCGCGCTCCTCGCCGCGGAAACCCCGCGCTCCGCCCTCCGGGTGGACGGCTTCCCGGGGTTCGGAACGCCGTTGCCGGATCTTGGCCTGCCCCGGCTTCTTCTCGCCGGCCGCTCGGTGACGGTTCTCGCGGACATCCTGATCGGCGCGGAGGTCTATCGGAAAAGTTCACTGAAAGACCTCAAGCACAAGACGACCGCTTCCGGCCCGATCGCGATCGCGACGGTGGAGACACGGTTGAGCCCGGAGCCCGGCGGCGTCGCCGCGATCGTCGAGTCGGCGACGTACGTCCTTAAAGGCGCGTCGTCGCAAGCCGCGGCAGGGCCGACGGCCTTCGATGCGGCGGGCGCGACGTTTCGCAAGGTGGTCGTGCCGGACGAGACGATGCTGTTCCAGTACTCGGCGCTCGGCTTCAATTCTCACCGGATTCATCTCGACCGGAGCTATGCGACCGGCGTCGAGGGCCATCCGGACCTTGTCGTTAACGGCGGGCTCGTCGCGCTCCTGATGACCGAACTCGTGCGAGGCGAGATCGGCGTGCAGCCGACCGCGTGGCGCATCAAGCACCTGGCGCCGCTTTACTGCGGGCGTCCGGTCACGCTCGCTGCCTTTCGCACGAGCGACGGATGGCGGGTCGCGGCGATGGACGACCACGCGAGGCTTGCAGCCGAAATGGAGGTCGAGGTTCGATGACGTTTTCCCCCTTGAGCGGCGTTCGCGTTCTCGACCTGACCAGCGTTGTCGTCGGCCCGGTCGCGACCTGGCGGCTGGCGCAGTACGGCGCGGAGATCGTGAAGGTCGAGAGCCCGCAGGGCGACCTGATGCGCGGCCTCGGCGGGCTGTCGCCGACCGGCCGGCACTCGGGCGCCTACCTCCATATGAATCGCGGCAAACGCAACATTTGCCTCAACCTCAAGGCGCCTCACGCACGCGAGGTCATGGATCGGCTCGTCGGGACGTCGGATGTCATCGTGGCGAACATGCGCCCCGAGGCGCTGAAGCGCCTCGGACTGGACGCGGAGACCGTGCTCGCCGCGAGGCCGGAGGTCGTTTACTGCCTGATCACCGGCTACGGGACGGACGGCCCCTATGCCGGGCGCCCGACCTATGACAGCGTCGTTCAGGGGGCGGCCGGGCTCGCCGGCCTTGCGCTTGCCCGCGAGGGCGCTCCGGCCTACGTCCCGCTGCTGATCTGCGACCATGTCGTGGGCGAGATCGCGGTGGGCGCCATCCTCGCAGCCCTGATCCAGCGCGGCGTCTCGGGCCGCGGCGGCCTTGTCGAGGTCCCGATGTTCGAGACGATGGCCGCTTTTGTGCTGCAGGAACACATGGCGCAGACGAGCTTTGCGCCACCTGTGGGACCGCCGGGCGACCAAAGATTGCTCAGCCCGCACAATCGCCCGGTGCGGACCTCGGACGGGTGGATCTCCTTCACGGTCAATACCGACGCTCAGGTGCGGGCCTTCCTTGAGGCCGTGGGGCGCCATGACCTTCTGGACGACGCTCGCTTCGCGACCGTGGCCGCGCGGGCCGAGCACGTTTCGGAGTGGTTCGTCGTTCGCGGGGCGCCGCTGACGGGCCGGACCAGCGCGGAATGGCTGGCGATCTTCACCGCCGCCGACATCGCGGCGATGCCTTGTCACACGCTCGACAGCCTTGCAGGAGACGAGCACCTGCGCGCCGTCGGCCTGCTCCGGTCCGAGATGCACCCGACCGAGGGCGAAGTCGTCGCCATCCGGCCGACGACGAAGTTCGGAGACGCGTATCCGCCCGACGGCGCCCCCGCGCAGCCGATCGGCTGGGAAACCGGGCCGATCCTCCGGGACCTCGGCTTCAGCGACGAAGAGATCGAGCGCCTGCTCCGGTCCGGCGCGGCGCACGTTCATGAAGGCGCGACCTGAACCGGGCGCGCCGCCGCCAATCGGAAGGGAATGAGACAATGCTCCTCGAGAACAAGGTTTGCGTCGTCACAGGAGCGGCGTCGCCGCGAAGCATAGGCTTCGCTGTCGCCGAGCTCTTCGCCGCGAATGGAGCGGCCATCGCCGTCCTCGACGTCGCCGTCGGCGACCGAACGGAGATCGAACTCGCGGAGCGGATCACCGCACGCGCCGGCGCCGCCCCGCGCCTCGCCGCCTGGCGCTGCGACATCCGGAAAACCGAGGAATGCGACAAGGTCGTCGCGGAGATCGCGGATCGCTTCGGGACCGTGGACTGCCTCGTTAACTGCGCCGGCATCGTCGCATCGCATGACCTGCTTTCGACCTCCGAAGCCGAGTTCGACCGCATGATCGGGGTGAACCTCAAGGGCGCGTTCAACATTTGCCGCAGCGTCCTCGCAATCCTCGCGGAGAAGGAGGGCGGCTCGATCATCAACCTCGCTTCGGTCGCGGCGCAGCGGGGCGGCGGCCTGGTCGGCGGCGCGCACTACGCCGCCTCGAAAGGCGGCGTGATCAGCCTCACGAAGGCGATCGCCCGGGAATACGGCCCGAAGGGCGTGCGCGCCAACGTCATCTGCCCGTCCATGACGGAGACCGGGATGCTCGACGGCAATGTCGACGACGAAATGTTCCAGCGCGTTGTTGCGCAAATCCCGCTGCGCCGGGCCGGCCGGCCGTCGGACATCGCCGGGGCCTGCCTCTTCCTCGCATCCGAACTCTCAGCCTATGTGACGGGCGCGGTTATCGACGTGAACGGCGGCAGCCACATCCATTGAGCCGCTGAGGTACGCCTGCTGTTTCGGAACGGATCGCATCCCGAAGGATCGCGGCCCGTCCGCTATGCGAGGTCAGCGAGGCCGGAGCGATCAGGCCTTCGCGAGAAGGTCCGCGGTCTTGACGCCGATCATCGCGCAGGCGGGCATGGTCGGGACCGAGACGATGCGCGGCATGATCGAGCTGTCCGCGATCCTCAGGTTCCGGACCCCGTTCACGCGGAGTTCCGGGTCGACGACCGCCCCGTCATCCGCGCCCATCCGGCAGGCTCCCGAGGCGTGGAAATAGGTTGTGGCCCCGTTGCGGATGAACTGGGTCAGTTCCTCGCCCGCCAGTTCGCGGCCCGGCGCGATTTCCGCAACTACGTAAGGCTTCAGGGCCGGGGCTGCCGCGATCTCGCGGGCGATGCTGACCTGCCACTGAACTTTCATCCAGCGGCGATTGGAGCCTTGGCCTTTTCTGTTACGCCGTAGGGCGCGGGTTGAGCAACCGCCGGAGACGCGAAGCCCTT
>NZ_JBKAGV010000008.1:0-221304 GCF_046290545.1 Pikeienuella sp.
CGATCGCCTCGATGATGACGATCTGGCCCTCAAGCGCCGCACGGTCGTCCACGCCCACCTGGGTGACCCCGGCGGACGAGCCCTGGATCGCGCTGATGAGCGTGATCTCCGCCTCTTCGAGGTCGATCTCGTAGAAGCTGAGCGTATTGGAGACCTCGGAGGAGATGGCGAGCAGCGGATTGCCCGTCGGGCTCTCTTCCGCCGTGATGAACCGCAGCCCCTCCGGCCCGAAATCGCCCGGCGTCTGGAGATACTGCTCGAAGACCGGCGCCGCCGGGTTCGTCACGTCATAGACCATGACGCCGCCGACCCGCTCCAGCCCGATGAAGGCGTAGGTCTTGCCGTCGATCTCCCCGAGGACGACCGCCTCCGGCTCCGGCCCCTTGTCGTCGGAGCGGCTGTCGAAGGAGGAGGCGTTCTGGTTGCCGTTGAAATTGCCGGGAACCTGAACCGCCGTGATCTGCTCGAAATCGTCGCCCGAGTCGAAGACGAGGGTTCCGTTCTCGTCGAAGATCGAGAAGGAGCGGGCGCCGAAGCTGTGCAGCACGTCGATGTCGCCGTCGCCGTCCGTATCCCCGTCCACAGTCGAGAAGAGGAGCCGGCCGAGCTGCGTGTTGTCTGCGAGCTGGGCGAGGAGTTCGGCCCCGATATCCGGGTCCACCTCGCCGTTGGCGAGGTTGCCGTCCACCAGCTGCGCGCCCCGCGCCTCGTCCACGCCGCGGGTGTCGCCCTCGTTCGCGGTGAGGAAGTAGCGGACGCCGCCGACCTCGTAGCTGTCCATCCCGTCCGGCTGGAAGATGCCGAAGATGTCGTAATTGGCGATGTTGATCGCGCTATCCTGGTTGGAGGCGTCGAGGCCCTGGTTGACGACCGAATGGTCCTTCAGTCCCAGCGGCAGGATCGAGTCGATGGTGAAGGCGGTCGGGTTCGTGATGTCCTCGATCACGGCCACCGCGTTGTTCTCCTGCAGCGCGATATAGGCCGTGTTCCCGACGATGGTCGCGAATTCCGGCTCGATATCGGCGGCGACGGAGGGGGCGCTCGGATTGATCCGCACGCCCTTCGCCTCCAGCGCCTCCGCCGTGATCGAAGCGTCGGTGAAGCCGAGCGTCGTGACGGTCGAGGCCGAAAGGTCCTCAAGGTTCAGCGCGACGATGGAGACAGAGCCCTCCGGGTTCGGCAGCGCGTCCGGCTCGTTGTCGGAGCCCGCCGACTGGCCCTCGTTCGAGACGACGAGATGCGTGCCCGCCGCGTTGAACTTCACCGCATCGGGAAGCGGGCCGACATCGACCGAACCGAGCAGCTCCAGCGTCTCGGCGGAGAAGAAGAGCACCTGCCCGTTATCGGTGACGACCGCCGCCGGCAGCGCCACAGCGACGATCCCGTTCCGGACGGAGACCGACGTCACGTCGTCCGTCGCGAAGCCGAAATCGGTCGCCGCCAGCGTCGTCTCGACCGTGAGGTTCGAAAGGTCGGAGGCGTCCACCACGATCAGCCCCCCGCCCGAGGTGACGAAGGCCCGGCCCGTCGCCGCGTCGAAGTCCACGATCTCGGCCCCGCCGAGCGTGATCGTGCCGGCGAGGGCGATGGAGAGCTCGTTAAGCGGGTCCGGCGCGCCATCCGGCGTGACGGCCGGGTCGCCCCCCGGCGAGCCCACATCCGCGCCCGAATTGCCCGCCTCGGCCTCGGAGACCCGCCCGGTCCCGACCGGCGTCTCGCCGCCGATTGTGGAGAGCGCCCAGTTCGCGGTGTCGTTGTTGTCAGCGGCGAGGTCGGTCAGGAAGATCGAGCCGTTACCGTCGTCGAGATTGCCGATCGGGTTGTAGTCCACCACGTCGATGACATTTGCGAAGGTCGTCTCGTCGCCCTGATATTCCGCGAAGCTCGACCAGAGGCCGACGATATCGCCGCCATTGTTGAGCGCCAGCGCGGACCAGTTGGTCACGGCGATGAGGTTGAGCCCCGGCCCCCAGGCCGCGAGGAACTCTTCCGCCGTCACGTCGTCCGCGTTGTAGAGCACGGCGGAGGCGCCCGCCTCGATCAGGCCGCCGCCAACATTCGCCGCGCTGTGGAACGCGTTGTTGCCGTCATCGAGAACCCAGCCGGACGTGTCGATGGCTTCGGAGCCGACATTGACGATCTCGATCCACTCCCAATCGTCCTCGGCGGAGGCCGGGTTGTACATGATCTCGGAGATGACGATCTGCGGCCCCTCGATCACCTCCCCGAACACCGCGTCGGCGCGGAAGTTGAGGTTCTGGATTCGCGTGTCTTCGGAGAGCGGCGTGTCCGCCTCGGCGAAGGGCGTATTGAGGAAATTCGCGAGGAGGAATTCGGCGAAGGCGTCCTGCTCGGTGCCGTCATCCGCGAAGGTCGCCTCGCCGCTCCGCACGCCGGCCTCGGCGAGGTTCACGCGGTCCGCGCCGCCGCCCTCGGGGAACGGATAGCCGTCGCCGCCATCCGCGAGGAAACCGAGCGTCACCACGCGGATCGGCGTGTCGGGGGAGACGGTCTCGCCGTCCCGCACCAGTTCGATCAGCACTTCGCCGTCATCGCCGAGGATCGCGGCGTTGACGATGCGGGCGCCGCCCGGAAGGTCCGGATCGAAGGAGAAGGAGACGCCCGCCACCTGCGGGAAGCGGCCCTGCTGGTTCACGCCGCCGTTCTCGTCATAGGTCGAGGCCGCGACGCCGTGCTCCAGCACCGCGCGCAGCTCTTCTCCCGTCAGCGTCACTATGGTGAGGGAGTTGTTGAAGCGGAGCGCGCCGATGATGTCGTTCTGGCTGATCCCGCCTTCCGGCTTGATCACGTTCCCCTCGCCGTCGAGGATTTCCTCGTTCGGGATGCGCACGGCCTCCGTCCCTCCGGCAGGAACGATGATCTGCCCGATATCGTCCCGGATGCCGCCGCCGTTCTTGATGGAGACGAGCACGGAGGCGTCCGCCTTCTTCGCCTCGAAGAGGTTGGCGTCGGCGGTGAGGTTGCCGAGATTGGTCTCTTGCTGCCGCACCTCGGGGCGGAGGCCGGCGAGATAGACGTCGGAGACGCCGAAGACGTTGCCCTCGGTCAACTCGATCTGCGCTCCGATCAGGTCCGCCACCGCCTGGATTTCCGGGTCGATGAGCCCTTCGGCGCCCAGCGCCGCCACGCCCGCATCGTCCGTCGCATAGGCGCCGGATATCTCCGCGTCATAGCTCTCCGCGATGATGTTGCCCTCGGCGTCGAAGTCGATGACGAGGCGGCCGATATACTTGTAGGAGCCGTCGGTGTTCACGATCAGCGTCTGCGTGCCGCCGGCGTTCGTCTCCACAAGCGGATAGACGCCCTGCGCCGTGTCGCCGTCGCGCAGCCGGTCCGTCTCGTCGAGGAGGCGGGTGTTGGAGCCCCCCGCGACGATGATGTCGACGTCCGTAAGGCGCTTGGCCAGCTCCTGCTCGATTGATATCTGCTGCATGTGGGCGAGCAGGATCACCTTGTTCATCGTCGGGTTGGCGGCGAGCAGAGAGTCCACCTCCGCCTGGATGATCGCCGCGAGCGCGTCGATCTGCTCCGGCGTCGGCGCAGAGTCGAAATCCTCCGGAAGCACGCCGAGGAGGCCGGGGCTGGAAATGAAGTCGATGGTCGGCGTCGTGGCGCCGACGACGCCGACCAGCTCGCCGCTCATTTCGAACACGACGGAGGAGGTGACGGTGTTCGGCATCGGCGCGCCGCCGCCCGGAACTTCGAGCGGCGCGAGGCTCGGCTCGGTCGAGAAGTCGAGATTGGAGGAGAGATAGGGGAAGTCCGTCCCCATGAAGTCCGGCACGCCCTCGAAGCTGTAACTCGCCGGCGTCTCCGGCGTCGCAGGGTTTCCGTCGAGGTCGAAGGTCCCGTCGATCAGGTCGGCGATGAAACCCGAGCCGAAATCGAATTCGTGGTTGCCGAATGCGATGGCGTCGAATCCGAGTTCGTTCTGGATGATCATGTCCGCGAGGCCGGCGACGCCGAACACCGCCGCGGAGGCCTGGAAGAAGAGGCCGGGCAGGATCGCGTCGCCCGATGAGAGGCGGAGCGTGTTGTCCGCGATCCCGTCATTCCCGAGGTCCTGCGCCTCGAGCGCGTTCATCACGGCGGAGAGCCGCGGCGCGTCGAATACGGCGCCGGAGGAGGCCTCCTGGTCCGTCACATGGAGAATTTCGAGGGTGAAGGCGGAGACGGCGACTTGCTGCGTAAAGACGACCCCGTCCGTCGGCGAGCCGATCGCCGGCTGGTTTTCGTCATTTCGGGCGTTCGTCGTCGCAACGCCGTCCGTATCCGCTTCGCCGAAATTGTCCGCGTCGGAAGAGAAGTCGCCCGGGCCGACCTCGTAACTCTGGCCGCCATCTCCCTCGGCGTCCGGATAAGCTTCGAGGTCGATCAGGTCACCCGCATCCACCCCGTCGCCTTCGTCATCAAGGAAGAGCGCGACCGCGTCGCCGCCCTGCCCGAGCCCGGCGCCGGCATAGGTCCCGACCTGGCCAAGCTCGATCACCGCGCCCCAGATTGCGCGGAATTCGTCCGCGCTCGCGTCGTCCACGAATACGACGCTCTCGCCCGGCGCGATCTCGGTCACGCCCATCAGCATGTCGGCGTCGCCCGGCGCCGCGCTCTCGTCGTCGAAGAAGAGCGCGCCGTCCGCGATGGTCCAGGCGACCGTGCCGAAATTCGTCACCTCGAACCAGTCCTCGGTCAGGTTCGCGCCCGGCTCGTTGCCCGGCCAGATTTCCGTGATCTGAAGGTCGAAGGTCCCCGGCGCCGCAAAGGTCTGGCCCGTGTTCACTGCGCCCGGGGTCTCGGCCTGGCTCGGCTGGAAGGTGAAGTCCGCCGCCTCGGTTCCCGTCCCCGCCCGCTGGAGCGAGAAGCCGACGGGCGAATTGGAGGCTTCGGAGACGCCGACATCGGTGGAGGTCATCCCGTCCGCCGGGCCGCCGACCGCCGTGAACGCGCCTTCATAGGAGAGGAACTCGATCACCGCTCCCGCGTCGTCGACCAGCGCGAAGCCGTCCGGCGCGCCGTTCTGGATGGCCGCGCGCGGAAAGGCGAGCGCGCCGAAGCCGTTGGACAGGTTCGGGATCTCGCCCGAAAGCATGAATGTGTCGTAGGCTGATCCATTCGAGCCGTTGTAGAGCACGATGCTCCAGCCCGTCAGGTCCGTCCCCGCCGGGCCCGCGACCTCGATGAACTCGCCGGCGTCCGCGCCGTCATTGTCGTAGTGAAACTCGTTGATGAAGGCGTTCATGGAGGGGCCCCGTACGTTGGAATCAAGTCGGGCGACACAGCCCGAGACGGTCGGCAAATTCGCCGCGCTCCTTAACTATTGGTTCACCATGACGTGACGCTTTCGTGACGGCGCGCGAAGGCTTCCCCTCCCCTGCGGCATGGCCAGGCTCGCGCTGTGAACCGCCCGACGGCGACCTTCGCCCTTCATCTCGGCGCGCACAAAACGGGCACGAGCCATCTTCAGGCCACGCCCGTGCCCGAACGCCCGGTCTCTTGTCGCCTCAGGCTTGCTCACTCCGCCGATGGCGACAGTGCGGAGCGAGGCGACAAGCCATGTCTGCGCCGAGCCGCACCGGGCGCGCATGGCTCCGCGCCCTCGCCGCCGTATGGTGCGCCGGGCGGCGGCTCTCAGTTTATGGCCAGCAGCGACCGCGCCGCCGCCTGAAGGATGTCCTGCGCCATGCGAGTTCGCACCGCCACACGCCGCCCTCTCGGGGCTCGCCCAAATTCTCCTGCAGCCAGTCGCGCGCCGCTTACGAAACGGGGCCCGGTATCGTCACCGTGCCGTGATCGTCGATCCGGATGTGTCGCCAGCCCTTGGTCATGCGAATGACGATCGCCGACGCTCCCGCTTCGAGCCAGCGCGGGGCGAAAGCTTCTGAACGGACCATCGGAGGACTTCGGCGTGAGCCGCGCCATTGGCAAGGCGCGTCGGAGCTGCCGCTCGCCCCCTCCAACCTTTCGATCAAGTTCCGGAAGTTGGAGACGCCCCGGGCCCCGCCGCGCCGCGTCAGCACGCCCCTCCGCAACGATCCCCCGGAGGGTGGTGGCGCCCGCAGCCCCGATCTCGGTCAGCACCGGCGCGAGATCCCGCACGAAGGCGCCGGCGTTGCGGGAGACGGCCATGCGGAGGAGCGTTCCGCCCTTGCCGGCGGGGTGAAGGGCTGCGGCTCCGTCCGGGTTCCCGAGCTTAACGCCACGGGCCTTGGCGACTGCCAGCGCCTCGCGGGTGCGCCGGGAGATGAGGTCGCGCTCGGCCTCGGCGACGAGCGCCATGATCCCTACACTGAGATCGTTCGCCGCCGGCATGTCGCAGGCAGTGGACTACCATGCGCCGTTCGATCTCCTCGAGGCGAAGCCTCAGCCAGTCCCCGCTGTGATTGTGGACGATGGCCTCGCTGCGAATGGCTGCTCCCAGCCCTTTCTCTCGGTTCCCTGCGGCCGCCGATCGTCAGCCGCCTTGTCCGGAGCCCAGGAAGACCACGTTACGCGGCGCCTCCCCGCGCCCGATCCGCGCGCAGTTTTCGGCCACGAACCGCCAGCGTCGCTGGTGCATCTCCTCGGTCGATGCGCTGCGGTGGCCGGAGAGAATGACGTTGTCCAAATCCTGAAACGGGCGCTTGGAGGGCCACACGTCTTCGCCGCCAGGCTGCGGGTAGGCGTACCAGACGTCCAGGACCGCGCCGCCGATCCGCCGCTCGGAGAGCGCCGACCAAAGCGCATCCTCGTCCACGATCCGCCCGCGCGCCACGTTGATCAGAACGCCGGTCGGCTTCATCAGCGCGAGGCGCTCCGCGTTGATCAGTCCGATCGTCTCCTCGTTCATGTCGCAGGCAATCAGGACGAAATCCGCCTCCGCCAGCAGCTCGTCGAGCCGGTCGTTCTGGCCGAGCCAGTCCAGCTCCGGCGGGCGCGGAGCCGCGCTTCGGCGCACGCCCACGCAGCGCATGCCGAACGCCTTGGCGCGATGCGCGGTCTCGCGCCCTATATGGCCGTATCCGACGATGCCGAGCGTTCGCCCGCGAAGCTCGCCATGCGAGGGCGCGCGCCCGGTTGCATGGCCGCCCCAGCCCGAACTCCGGAACTCTTCGTCGAGCCGCCGCAGCCCGATCACCCATTCGAGCATCCCGGCGAGCACGTATTCCGCGATGGCGGTTTCATGTTCGAAGGTGTTGGCGACGGGCACGCCGGCGGGCATCCTTTCGGGCGACGTGAAGTCGTAACCGGCCCAGGGAATCTGAAACAGTCTCAGCTTCGGCGTCGCCGGCCACGGGACCGGGATCGCTCCGCCGACGATGACGTCGGCCTCTTGCGCGAGCGGCGCAAAGACAGCGACTTCATCCGTATCCGGATTCCACACGCGAACCTTCCAGCCCTCGGGAGCGTATCGGCGCATCAGATCGGCTTTAGGGGCGGCGATCCGTCCCTGGACGAGTACGGTGGGCATTTCTGATCCTGCGTATGGGTGACGGTGCGCGGGCTCATCAAACAGCTGCCCATGCAGGCGAGCCGCCGGCAATGGCGGGCTGGCTGTGCCGCCGAAATGATGCGAACGAAACGGACGGCGTATACGATTGCACTATGAAGCCGCTCCGGCAACCCTGTCGCGACCAAGATGAATCAGCTCTCGTCCCGGAACGTGCTCTGCGCCCAGTCCATGAACCGGACGATCTTGCGTTCGCGCCGCCGACCTGGCGCGCAGATCGCCGTGTAGGTCCCTGCGGCGCCAGGCAGGATCACGTCGGGACGAAGCTGGACTAGCAACCCGCGCTCAAGCGCGTCGCCTACCAACGCGCTGCTCATCAGCGCGACGCCGTGTCCCGCGATGGCCGCCTGCAAGACAAAGAGCTCCTCTTCGTAGCGCAGAAGCCTTACGCCCTGCCGCGGCGCGTCGCCACTCGCCGCAAACCAGGCGCCCCACGTGACATTGGCCAGCACCGGCCGCTGCCAGCCGGTCTCGATCAGCGTGTCGGCGCCCTGCGGCCCCCCTTCGAACCGGTCCGGCGCGGCGTAGGCGCCGAAACGCTCGGTGATCAGAGGCACGACATGGTCGCCCTGTGGCGCTTCCGCGGAATAGCGGATCGCCACGTCGACCCGTCGGTCGCGTCGCAGATCCACTAGATCTGCGCCGGTCTCGACGCGCACACGCAGTCCGGGCCACATCGCCTGGAAGGCAGGCAGGCGCGGCATGAGACGGAGGGCGGCGAACGCTGCGGTGGTCGTGATCGTAAGGCTCTGCTCGGCCTCAACGACCTCCTCCAGCGCCGTTCGCATCGCGAGGAGGCCCTCATGCACCGCGGGCGAGAGCCGGGCGCCAGCCTCCGTCAGGTCGACTGCGCGCGTGCGGCGCACGAAGAGCGGCGTGTCCAGCATGTCTTCGAGCGCGCGGATTTGATGCGAGACCGCGGTCGGGGTCACGCCAAGCTCCGCAGCGGCTTCCTTGAAGCTGCCGAGACGCGCGGCGGCCTCGAAGGTTCGAAGGGCGGCGGGCGAGGGTATGCGCGCGAACATGACTCAACATGGATCAATCCTCTTCATCTGTCAGTCAGAATTTCTCCTTTGTCTCGTGACCCGTCCTTTTCCATCTCTTCCAGCAAGGCTCGGCGATGGAACCGTTTGGTCTGGTAGCCAGCCTCGTGGCGGGAGCAAGCCCGGCACGGAAAGGAAACTGACGGAAGAAGAGAGCGCATCCATGAGCAACCATTCCAGACGCGCTCTGGCAGTCACCGCCGCCAGCCTGCGCGCCGCGGCCTGAGAGGGAGAAGTCCAATGACGACCATTCTGCGGATCGACGCCAGCCCGCGGCGGGAGCGTTCGCTCACCCGGCGACTGGCAGACCGCTTCATCGAAACATGGCTGACGGCGCGCCCCGGCGACCGGGTGATCGCCCGCGACGTCGGTCTCGAACCGCCGCCGGCAGTGAGCGAGGCATGGATCGCCGCGGCCTTCACGCCCGAGGCGGAGCGGGACGGGGCGCAACGCGCGCTGCTCGCGCTATCTGACACTTTGATCGACGAGCTGGCGGCGGCGGATGTGATCCTGATGGCGGCGCCGATGCATAACTATGGCATGCCGGCGGCGCTCAAGGCATGGATCGACCAGATCGTGCGGATAGACCGGACCTTCACCTTCGATCTCGACCGAGGAGACTGGCCGCTCGAGCCGGTGATGGGAGACAAGACGCTGGTGCTGCTGACGGCCAGCGGCGAGTTCGGCTTTGCCCCCGGAGGCGTCCGCGAGGGTTGGAATCATCTCGACCCGCATATCCGGACGGTCGCCCACTATCTGGGCGTCAGCGACACACACCACCTGGCGATCGAGTACCAGGAGTTCCGCGATGATCGGCACGAGGCCTCGGTCAAGGCGGCTCACGACGCGGTTCCCGGCCTGGTCGATCGCCTGACCCGGCGCGACATGACTAACTTGCGCGCCGGAGAGTGAGAAAGCAGGCAGATCACCATGGCCGCTCGGCTCGTGTATCGATGTGTCGGCAAGGGTTCTTCGAGGCGCGGCGCGTCATAGACTGCCCGCTGCGTCGCTTTCGACGTCGCGTGAAGGCTCAGATGGCCGGCGCTCCTGGTCGAGTAGAAGCACCGGTAGTTCCTGCAACAGGTTTGCGTTGCTCACGGCACAGGGCCGACGCTCGTTCACTGCGCAGCGAACGTCTGAACCGCGATACCGGACTTGGCGGCGTCACGAAGCGAGCGACGTTCGGGGCCGCCGCCCTGGCTGGGCCGCCCCCTTTGTCTCGGCCATTCGGAGCGTCTGCACGACAATGAAGGCCAAGGAGGCCGGCTCTCAGCGGCAGGGCCCGAACTATATTGCCCGCGACGCTCCCAATTCCGGGAACGTCCCCACGCCGCCATGGGCCGCAGACCAGCCCATCGGGTTGGCCAGGAAGGCCTCAACGGCGACCCGGTCACGGGGCGGAAAGTGGCCCTTTGCCGTCGCGATGCGCAGGATGTCGGCCCAGGTCGCGAGCGAATGGATGCGGATCCCGTTCTCCTTCAGCATTGCATCCGTCTGTGGGAAGATGCCGTAGTTGAAGACGACGAACGCGTTCTCCACGATCAAGCCGCCTTTCCGCATCGCCTCGCAGAACCGCACCTTGCTGCGGCCATCGGTCGTGAGGTCTTCCACGAGTAGAACACGTGCGCCCGGGGCGTATTCGCCTTCGATCTGCGCGTCGCGGCCAAGGCCACGGGGCTTCTTGCGCACGTATTGCAGCGGCAGCATCAGCCGGTCAGCGAGCCAGGCCGCGAAAGGGATGCCCGCCGTCTCGCCTCCGGCGACCGCGTCGAGCTGCTCGAAGCCGATCTCTCGCAGGATGACGGAGGCTGCAAACTCCATAAGCGTCATCCGCATGCGGGGGTAGGAGATGAGCTTGCGGCAGTCGATGTAGACCGGGCTCGCCCAGCCGGACGTGAAGCGGAAGGGCGTGTCGGTGCGGACCTGGACTGCACCAACCTCGAGCAGCATGCGCGCAGTCAGGTCGGCGATCGTGGCGCGGTCCGGAAAGTCGGTCATCCGGACGTCCCGGCCAGCGCCTCGGCCGCGCGGCGAAGCACGCGGGCGCCGATGAGCATGTCGTCTATGTCCATGTCCTCGTCCGGGTTGTGGGAGCCGTTCTCGTTCCGCACGAAGAGCATTCCCGAAGGAACGCCGGCAAGCTGGAAGATCGCCGCGTCATGGCCTGCGCCGCTCGGAACCGTCTCGGTCGGCATGTCCTCGGCCGCGCAGGCGGCGGCGAGGGCCGCCGTCACCTCCGCGTCGAGCATCGCCCCGGGGGAGTGAACCGGCGCGTCAAAGACGAAACGCACGCCGCGGTCCCGCGCGATATCGGCGCACTCGGCGTGAAGCAGGCCCTCGACGGCCTTGATGGTCGCCGCGTTCTGGCTGCGAGCCTCGAAGCTGAAGGTGGTCTCTCCCGGGATGCGCGACATCGCGTTGTGGGACGCATCGGTGTGGATGACGCCGGCGGTCAGCACGAGGTCGCCGCCCTGCTGTTCGATCTCGGACCAGTGGTCATCCATCCGTATGAGCAGGTCCGCCGTCGCCATCACCGCATCGCGGCGGAGCCAGCGAGGGACGGCGCCGGAATGTCCTGCTTCGCCCAGGCAGCGGATCTCGCGGTGGCGGACGTTGCCGCGGATGCCGGTGACGGTGGCGACGGGCCAGCCGCGCGCAAGCAGCAGGGGACCCTGCTCGATGTGAAGTTCGAGGAAGAAGGCCATGTGGGACGCATCCGCCAGCGGTTCGCCGCGTGCGACGCGGGACGTGTCGACGCCGCAGGACGACATGGCATCGGCGAGCGGAACGCCGTCGAGGACGCTGCGCGCGGCGAGGGCGCCGGGAACGAGGCGGCCGAACATCGCGAGCGAGCCGGTATAGGCATGGCCGAAGATCGCGCTTTCCTCGCCGCGCATGGCGATCGCGCGGACGGGCAGAACGGTCTCAACCCCATCGCGGTCGAGTGAGATCAACGCCAGCATCGCCGCGACCGTGCCCGCGAGGCCGTCAAAATTGCCTCCCTGGGGAACGGAATCCACGTGGCTGCCGACAAGGCCATGACGCGCGTGGTGGTCTGTATCGTCCGCGCGGGACATGATGAGCCCGCCGGCCGCATCGAGCCGGGTGCAGAGGCCGTGTCGGCGGGCGACCATTCCGAGGTAGTCTAGAACCGCCGTTTCCACCGGCGACCATGCGGGACGCGAGACGCCGCGCACGTCGGGCGAGAGCGCCCTGACATGATCGAAGATTTCCAGCGCAAGGGCGCGCCCCTCCCCGCCGAGGACGTCGCCGCGCGCGCTGGCGAGAAGGGTGCGTGCGGGCATGAGGTCAGGAGACGACCGGCGGCAGGGCGTCCGCGAAGCCGAGACGGCGCGCGAGCGAAATCGCCATTTCCCATTCCTCGTCCCGGACCTCGACGCCCTCTGCAAGCCAAGCCGCCTTGCGGGCCTGCGCGCCGCCGCCCGGCATCCGCACGGCCCTGAAGCCCTGCGCGGGGGGAGAGGAGGTGAGCGTCGCCACCATCCGTTCGGCGGCGGCATGGAAGGCGGCGGGCTCCTGGAAATGGGCGATCGAGATCGCGATGAAGGTCTGTGAATAGTAGGCTGCGCGGTCGCGTGTATCGGCCACCTTCGGCGCCTCGGTCTGCGGCGTCGCCCCCCAACTGCGCTCGCCGCTGAGAAGGGCGGCCAGCATCTCCACGATCAGCAGCATCCCGAAGCCCTTCGGGCCTGCGGGCAGGAGCGCCCCCTTCATGGGGCTTTCGCGATCCATCGGGTTCAGGATGACGTCGCGCGGCTGGTCGGTGTAGCGCCCGGCCGTATCGACGAGCCACGCGCCGTCGAGCCTGCACCCGTCGCGTGCGGCGAGGACGACGTTTCCCATGGAATAGGCGCTGGTCGCCATGTCTATCACGATGGGGTCCGCCGCCCCGGCCGGGACGGCGACCGAGAACGGGTTCGTGCAGAACTGCACCTCCGTCCCGCCCCAGGGCGCGACGAGAAGCGGGCCGGTGCTCATCGCGATGCCGATCATGTCGTGCGGCACGGCGCGGAGCGCGAAGCTCGCCACCATTCCGCAATCGCCCGAGTTGCGCGTGGTGACCATGCCGATTCCGGTATCGCGGGCCTTGCTGATCGCGAGGTCCATCGCGCGGGCGGAGATCACGTGGCCGGAGCCGCCATTGCCGTCGACGACCGCCGTGCCGGGGCTGTCCTCGATGATGGCGAAGGGCGCGCCGAAGCGGGCGACGCCTGCGCCGAAGAGTTCGTCCATGTAGCCCACGAGACCCAAGCCCTGCGTCTGGTGGGCGCGCAGGTCGGCGTCGAGCAGGCTGTCCGCAAAGAGGCGCGCCTCGTCATCGGCGGCGCCGTGGGCGCGGGCGAGCCCGTCGTAAAGCGCGTGAAGGGTGGGCGCGGGGATGCGCATGGTCCGCTCCGGCAAGGATTGTCATCGTCAAGAATTGAGCGGGCGCAGCCACGGAAAAATCATTAATGAAGTCGTGGGAAGTTTGATCGAAACCAAAGTTTCGGCGCGGCGGATCGCAGACGGCCCGTGCAAACCTGTGGAGAGGAGCGGCGACGGCGAATGCAGCCTCCGGACCCGCCGGGATGTTTGACGCCTGTCAAAGTGAGGGGCTCACCATTACACATGTTCCCTGCTTGCCGGCCCTTCCAAATAGACCCTGCAGGAGTGCCGTTTGCGCCTCGCGAAACGGAGGGATTCGAGATGACCAGATTCGACCGCATCGAAGCGCTGGACGACCTCCGGGCGAATGTCGCCGTTCCGTTCCGGCGCGCCCGCGCGATGCCGCGCAGCGTCTATACCTCGCCCGAGTTCATGGCGCTCGAGATCGAGCGGATCTTCGCGCGCGAATGGCTCTGCGCGGGACGAGCGTCTGCGCTCGCGGCTCCTGGCGACTACCTCACGATGGAGATTGCAGGCTACCCGATCATTGTGCTCCGTGATCGCGAGGGCGGCCTGCGCGCGCTTTCGAACGTGTGTCTGCACCGCATGTCCACGCTGCTTGAAGGTCAGGGCCACATCCGCGCCATCAGTTGCCCCTATCATGCGTGGTCCTACAACCTCGACGGCAGCTTGCGCGGGGCGCCGGGGATGGCGGCGAACGAAGACTTCTGCAAGGCCGACTACCGCCTGCCGGCGTTCCGTTGCGAGGAGTGGCTGGGCTGGATCATGGTGACCGTGAACCCGGACGCCCCGCCGGTGGCCGAGCAGTTGTCGGAACTCGGATCGCTCGTGAAGCACTACGGGATGGAAAACTACGTCGAGTCCTTCCGCGAGACGCTGACGTGGAACACCAACTGGAAGGTGCTGGCGGAGAACTTCATGGAAAGCTACCATGTGCCGGTCTGCCACAACGGCACCATCGGGCCACAGGTATCGCTTGACGAGGTGGAGTGCGTGCCGGGGACCGCCACCTTCAACTACCATTGCGCGCTGAAGAGCGAGGACCAGTACCTCGCCCTCGCCCATCCGAGCAATACGCGCCTGTCGGGGGATGACCGGCGGCGGACCTATATCATCAGCGTTTATCCCGGCCTCTTCATCTCGCTGTCGCCGGGCTACTTCTGGTACCTGTCGCTCTACCCCCGCGCGCCGGGCGAGGTGGACGTGATCTACGGCGGCGGTCTTGCCCCCGAGTTCATGGAGGACCCCGACGCGCCCATGCATTTTGCCGCGCTCAAGGCCCTGATCGACGAGGTCAACGCCGAGGACAAGGGGTGCACGGAGCGGGTGTTCAAGGGGCTGATGGGCGCCGTCGCAGGATCCGGGCACCTGTCCCACCTCGAACTGCCGAACTACGAATTCGCGCAGTACATCCTGTCTAAGGTCGACGCCTGAGCGCTGACTGCTTCATCGGAAGCGGCGGCTCTTCGGTCAGCGCGGCCGCGTTCACCTCGGCGAGAATGAGCGGGACAAGCGTCGCGGCCGCGGTGGACAGGTCGAGTGAGCGGGGCAGCACCAGCGCGTGGTGCGAGACCTGTTCGAGTTCCGGCGCCGCAATCGCCCAGAGGTCGCCCGCCTCTTCCCAGGGCCGGGCGAGGTGGTCGGGGACCAGCCCGATATAGGTTCCCGTCAGCACGAGTGTCAGCATCGCCTCCATGTTGTTGGCGGTCGCGCGCACGTTCATGTCAAGAAACCGCTCCTCGTCGGCGCGGCCGAGATGGCTGCGCAGGACGAAGGGATGCAGTGCGAGCGCGGTTCGGGAGATCGCGCCCTCGCGCCCGAAAAGCGGATGATCCCGGCCGCAATACAGCCGGTGGCGTTCAATGAAGAGCCGGTGGAAGTCGAGCCCCGCCACGGGCCGCACGAAGGGGCTGATCGCTGCGTGAAGATCGTGGGCAAGCACCCGGCGCTCGAGTTCGGAGCGTTCGTTGACAAGCAGCTGCATCTCCACCTCGTTGTCGAGCCTGTTGAACTTCCTCAGCGCCTCGGTAAGCGGGCTGTGGGGATGGGTGATGAGCGAATCGACGATGCCGAGGCGGATCTTTCCGGTGAGGCGCTTGCGCAGGGACAGGATGCTGTCGAAGTGGTCGTCCATCGTGTTCAGCATCCGTTTGGCCTGCTGGTAGGTCAGATACCCACGGTCGGTCAGTGCGAATCCCGCCCGGCCGCGCTGGCACAGGCGGAAGCCGAGCCGCTTTTCCAGTTCGGTCATGTGAAGCGAAATCGTCGAGGTCGAGGTGTCCAGTACGCTTTGTGCTGCGGAAAGCCCCCCGGCTTCCACGACTGCCCGAAAAACGCGCAGCAGGCGGATGTCCACGTCGGCAAGACGGCCCATTTGTCACCAAACTTCTGATTCTGCCAAAGTAAGGTGCGCCAAAGTCCAGCTGGAATGAAGCAGAATTCCGCGCCTAACTCGCTGACAAGCGAAAGGAAACAGCGATGTCGCGGACTTGGCGGGTCATTCCGGGCGACGCGCACGGCTTTGACGACGGGCCGGGCGCGCGGGCTTCGATCGGGGTGATCGGACTGTCGGTGGACCGCGCGAGCGTGCTGGACTGCGGCGCCTTCCTCGCACCGTTTCCCGGAAGCGACCTGTTCGTGACCCGCGTGCCGATGAGTCCCGTCTGCACGCCGACCACGCTGGCCGAAATGGCGGACCACCTCGCGGCCGCGGCGGCGCTTCTCGTCCCCGAAAGCCCACTGCATGCCGTGGCCTTCGCCTGCACGTCTGGGCTTGTCGCGATCGGGGCCGAACGCGTTCACCGCGCCATCGCGGCGGGGCGCCCCGGCGTGCCGGTCGTCACTCCGCTCGAGGCGGCTGCCAAGGGTCTCGAACGCCTTGGCGCTCGGCGGCTGTCTATCCTCGCGCCCTATCACGAGGACGCCTGCAACCTGATCGCGGGGCATTTCGAGACAGCGGGTTTCACGCTCGACCGCTGCACGACCTTCGATCTCGACGGCGACCTTCAGATGAACCGTCTGTCGGGCGCCGCGCTAAAGGCGGGGGCGGCGCAGGCGCTGCACCCCGAAAGCGACGCGCTCTTCATCTCGTGCACAGGGCTGCGCACCAGCGGGATCATCGCGGCGCTGGAGGACGCGCTTGGCGTCCCGGTCGTAACCAGCAACCAGGCCATCGTATGGGACTGCCTGCGCCATGCGGGCGAGCGGGAACTTGCGCGCGGCGAGGGGCGGCTCTTCGGGCTCGCTGCATGAACGCGGCGGGCGACCTCCTTATCCGGGGCGGGCGAGTGCTCGACCTCGACGGCGACGTGGACCGTCCGCAGGTTGCGGATGTGCTGATCCGGGGCGGGCGCATCACGGACGTGCGCGCCGACATTTCCGTCGACGCCGGGACGCCAGCCATCGACGCGACGGGGCATCTGGTGATCCCGGGCCTGGTGAACGCCCACTATCATTCGCACGACGTGCTCCTGCGCGGGCTGTTCGAGCAGATGCCCCTCGATGTCTGGGGCATGTATAGCGGACCCGGCAACTACCCGGCGGCGAGCGCCGCCGACGTGCGGCTGCGGACGCTTCTGGGCGCGGCGGATTGCTTGGTGAACGGGATCACCACCGTGCAGGACATGGTGACGGTCACAGGCGCGCTTGGCGAACAGGTCGACGCCGTGCTGGCGGGATACGCAGACGCAGGCATCCGGGTTTCGCTCGGCCTGCAGATCGCTGACCGGGTTGCGGCCGAAACGGTGCCCTACTGGGACGAAATCGGCGGCGCCGTCGGCGCCCGGCTGCGCCAGCCGGTCGATGTGAGCGCGCTCAGGGCCCTGATTGAGGCGACGATCGAGACGCGGCCGGACGACAGGATCACATGGGCGCTTGCGCCATCCGCGCCGCAACGGGCCTCTGACGAGCTTCTCGACTGGGTCGCGGGACTTGCGCGGGAACAAGACATTCAGGTCTTCACCCATCTCTACGAGGCGCGAAATCAGGCCGTCATGGCTCGGATCAGGACGGCGGAGGGGTCTCTTGTGTCGCGGCTCGACCGCTTCGGGCTTCTGTCCCGGCGACTGACCATCGCGCATGGCGTCTGGATCGACGACGACGAGGTCGCCCGCTTCGGCGCTGCGGGCGCGAATCTTGCCTGCAATCCCGCGAGCAACCTCAAGCTCCTGAATGGTTTCGCACCGGTCCGGCGCTATGCCGACAGCGGCGCCGGACTGGCGCTTGGCTGCGACAACTGCAGCGGCAACGACGTGCAGAGCCTTTTCCAGTCGATGAAGCTCTTCGCACTCTACTGGGGAATGCAATCCGACGCTGGCGAGACGGGAGCGGCGCGGCGCGCCTTTCACGCGGCGACGTTGGGGGGCGCGCGGGCGCTGGGACTCGAAGGTGAGGTGGGGGCGCTCCGGCCTGGGTTCCGGGGAGACGCGGTTCTTCTCGAGCTTTCCGGGCCGTCCTATCGGCCGCTCCATTCGGCGCTGCGGCAGGTGGTCTATGCAGAGACCGGCCAGGCGATCCGCGCGGTCGTGGTGAACGGGCGGATCGTCGTCCGCAACGGTGAACTCGCACGACATCGCTCCGATGCGCTGCGCGACGCGGCGGAGGAGGTGCGCGCGCGCATGGCGCCCGCGATCCGCGATGTAACCCTCCGCAACGCGGAACTGCTCGAGCCGCTTCTCGCGGCCTATCGCCGGGCCGAAGGTTATCCGCTGCCCATCGATCGCTACCGCCTTCCGCGGCCTGGCTACAGCGCCATGGCATGCGGGTGTCGCCATGACTGAACTGCGCGTGTCGGGATGGGAGCCGGGGACCGCCGAAACGCCGAAGGCTGCCGCCGCCTATGTCGAGTTCCGTTCGGTCCTGAAGTCCTTCGGCGCGGCCACGGTCCTGAAGGACTTCAGCCTCACGGTGCCGAAGGGCCAGCGCCTCGCGCTCATTGGGCCGAGCGGGTCGGGCAAGACGACGATCCTTCGCATCCTCATGACGCTCGAGACGATCCAGGGCGGGTCGGTCTGGATCGGCGGCGCGCCGCTGTTCCACGAGGCGCGCGGCGACGCGCTCATCCCGGCGTCCGAGACCTACCAGAGGCGACAGCGGCGGCATCTGGGCATGGTGTTCCAGAGCTTCAACCTGTTCCCGCATCTGTCGGTGATCGAGAACATCGCCCAGCCGCAGCGGCTGAACCTGAAGCGCTCCCGTGCGGAAGCCGAGGCGCGGGCGATGGAGCTTCTCGATTCCGTCGGGCTGGCGCACAAGGCGCGGGCCTGGCCCGACGAGCTGTCGGGCGGGCAGAAGCAGCGCGTGGCCATCGCCCGGACGCTCGCGATGGACCCCGACATCCTGCTGTTTGACGAGATCACCTCGGCGCTCGACCCCGAACTGGTCGACGAAGTGCTGAGCGTCCTGCGCGGACTGTCGAACCGCACCGACCTCACCATGCTCCTCGTCACGCACGAGATGGGCTTCGCGCGCGAGTTCGCCGACCGGGTGATCTTCATGGAGGCGGGGCAGATCGTGGAGGACGCCACGCCCGAGACGCTGTTCATCGCCCCTGCGCAGGACCGTACGCGGCAGTTTCTGCGCAAGATCCTGCCGCACACGCGCTGAGGGGCAGGGCATGGAGCGCTTCCTTCCCTACGCGCCTCTCCTCCTCGAAGGGCTGAAAGTCACGCTCGCCATCTACGCCTGCGCCGTGGTGGCGTCGGTGACATTCGCGATCTTCGCGGGCGTGGTGCGCTTTGCGGGGCCCGCCTGGCTGCGCTGGCCCGTGGGCGCTGTGGTGGAATTCCTGCGCGGCACCTCCTGTTTCGTGCAGCTCTTCTGGTGCTTCTACGCGCTGCCGATGCTGGGGGTCACGCTCTCGCCCTTCGTGACGTCGGTCATCGTGCTCGGTCTAAACTCGGGCAGCTTCGGGTCCGAGGTGGTGCGCGGGGCGCTTGAGGCCGTGCCGAAGGGGCAGACCGAGGCGGCGCGGGCGCTCAGCTATTCGCCCTTCCGCATCTTCGTCCACGTGCTTGCGCCGCAGGCGGGCCGCATCGCCATCCGGCCCGCGGCGAACCTGCTCGTCGACCTTCTCAAGCTGACGCCGCTCACTTCGCTCGTGACGGTCTCGGACCTGACGCGCAATGCGATGATCATGCGGACTCAGACGGGGAGCACGCTCGTCACGCTTCTCGTCATCTTCGCGCTCTACTTCCTGCTCGCCTCGCTGATCTATGCCGTGATGAACCGGCTCGAGGCGCGGCTCCATCACAGGCGCGCAGCGCGGCGCGCCGAGACGCCGGTCGGGGCGGCCGCATGAGCTGGAGCAACGAGTTCGCCCTGTCGATCCTGCCGCTGCTGCTCAAGGGCTTCCTGATCACGGTGCAGGCGACGGCGGGGGGCACGGTGCTGGCGCTGCTGCTCGGCCTCGTGCTTGCGCTCTTCGCCTACGCCCCGCAGGCCGCGCTGCGCCAGGGGGCGCAAGCGGTGACCGAGCTTCTCCGCCGCACGCCGCTTCTCGTGCATCTCTACATCCTCTTTTTCGCCTTGCCGGACCTCGGCGTTGTCCTGTCGCCCCTGGCCGCGGGCATCCTCGCGCTCGGGCTTCACACCGGGTCCTACATGTCGGCGGTCTACCAGTCGGGCATCAACGCAGTGCCCGCGGGGCAATGGGAGGCGGCGCGGTCGCTCGGCTATTCGCGGCGTGACATCTGGGTGCGGATCGTGCTCCCGCAGGCCGTGCCGATGATGATCCCCGCGCTCGGCAACTACATCCTGCTGATGTTCAAGGAGAGCGCGATCCTGTCCGTGATCGCCGTTCCCGAGGCGATGCAGACCGCGCTGTCGATCGGCAACAAGACCTACCGCTACCTCGAGGCGGTGACGGTCGTGGGCCTCCTCTACCTCGCCATAAGCCTGCCCGTCGCCGCCGCGCTTCGCGGGCTCGAACGGCGCTACGTCACGCCCTCGCAATGATCCACGCCACCCTCAGATGACATCAGCCAAGGAGTCTCCCATGTCCAGACCGTCCCTCCACACCCGCAGCCTGATCGCGGCAACCCTTCTCGCCACGGTGGCGCTTCCTGCGGCGGCGCAAGGCAAGCTCGACCAGATCAAGGCAGACGGCGTCATCCAGATGGGTGTCGCGCTCGAGCCGCCGTACTCCATTCTCGAACCCGACGGAAAGCTCACCGGAGCCGATCCCGACGTGCTGCGCGCGGTCTTCTCCGAACTCGGCGATGTGGACCTCAAGGCCAACGTCGTCGACTGGGGCGCGCTGATCCCGGGCCTTCTGGCCGGGCGGTTCGATTCCGTCGCCACCGGCCTCTTCATCCGCCCCGAGCGCTGCGAGGCGGTCCTGTTCTCGCAGCCCGTGCTTTGCGCATCGGAAGCCTTCATCGTGCGCGCGGGCAATCCGAACGGCATCACGACCTATGCCGAACTCGCGGCCAGCGGTGTCATGTTCTCCACCGTCGCGGGGGCCGAGGAAAAGCGGGCTCTGGAAGTCGGCGTGCCGCCCGAACGGATCATGGTGGCGCCCGACATCTTTGGCTCGGTGGACCTGCTCAAGAGCGGGCGCGTGGACGTCATCGGGTTCCCGGACGTGACGCTGATCGAGGCGATGAAGTCGCTGCCCGAGGGCGAGTACGATCTTCTGACCGGGCTCGCGGGCGAGCCGATCCAGTGTTCCGCGGCGGCCTTCGCCAAGGGGAACGCGGACCTTCGCGACTTCTTCGACGCGCGCCTCGCGGAGCTTCAGGCGAGCGGCGAGTTCGCCGCGATCCTCACGTCCTACGGCTTCGATCCGACCGTGACCGCGAAGACCGACCGCACCACGCTCTGCGGCGCCGAGAACTGAGCCAGGAGAGGCCCCGGCCCTTTCGGCCGGGGCGCCGCAAGAACGGCGGCCCTCATGACCCGAACCACCCTCGTCCCGCCCGCACGGCTGACGGACTGGGCGCGACGCCTTGTCGCCGCGCCCAGCCCGCAGACGGATCTGTTCGAACGCGAGCCTGCCGTGCAGGGCTTTCTTGCCGGGCCGGTTGTGGAGCTGCTGGATGAGATCGGACTGCCGCACCGGCGGGACGGTATGGGCAGCGTGATCGTGGAGATCGGCCCCGAGGGCGGGCCGTCTCTGATGTTCATGGCCTATGCGATGACGCATCCGGCGAACCGCATGGCGGATCCCTTCGGGGCGACGCTGGTCGATGGCGGAACGCGCCTGCGCGGCCGGGGCGTGGCCGAGCAGAAGGGCGCGCTGGCCGCGGCCCTTGCGGCCGTCGCGGCCATGCAGGACCGCGCACTCGGCGGACGGCTTGTCCTCGCGATCACCAGCGCGGGCGAGACGGGGCGGCACGACGCCGCGGCGTCGGTGCTGGACGTGCTGGGGTTTGTGCCGGACATGACGGTGATCGTCGTGGGCACCTCGGGCCGGCTCGCGCTGGCCAACAAGGGACGGATCGACGTGGAGGTCGCCGTGCGCGGGCGCGCGGCGCATTCCTCGACGCCGTCGGCCGGAATCGACGCGATCGAGGGCGCGCGACGGGTGCTAGACCGTGTGCTGGCGCTCGACATGGGCGCGCGGGCGCATCCGGGCCTTGGACAGGCGACGCTGGCCGCCACGTCGATCCGGTCATGGCCGGAAGCCACCCACACGATCCAGGACGAGGTTCGGCTGGTCTTCGACCGTCGCCTCCTGCCGGGCGATGACCCTGAGGCGGCCTTCGCCGCGATTGCCCGCGCCGCCGACATCGGACCGCCGTGGGAGGTCGACTGCCGGCGGGGGCCGCACATGTTCCCCGCCGAGATCGCCGCCGACGGCAGGTTTGCCCGCGCGGTGACCGCGGGCTGCCTGGCGCGCGGGCTGTCGCCGCCTGCGCCCTTCTACTCGCACGGGGCGCTCGATGCGGGGCTCTTCTGCGCGAAGGGCGCGGAGGCCGCCTTGTGGGGCCCCGGAGAGACGATACTCTGGCACTCGGACGAGGAGAGCATCGCGTTGGCGGACCTGCAGGCCGGGGCGGAGGGCTATCTCGGGCTGATCGAGACGGTGCTGTGCAGTGCGCCCCGCAGGAGTGAATACTGAGATGCCCGATTTCGAACCCTTGCGCCTTGGCCTGATCGGATGCGGCGGCATGGGCTTGCGCCACGCGCTCGCCGTGGCCGACATGCACGCGGCCGGGCGCCGCCCTGTCGAGATCGTGGCCATCTGCGACACCGACGAGGGAAAGCGCGCCCGCGTGGCGGCGCTGCTGTCCGAGCGGACGGGCCGGCAGCCGGCGCAGCACGTCTCTACCGGAACGCTGCTCGACGACCGGAGGGTCGAGGCGGTGGACGTGGTGCTGCCCACCTCGCTTCACCATGCGACGGTGCTCGATGCGCTGTCGGCAGGGATGCACGTGCTGGTGGAGAAACCGCTCGCGCTCACGGTTTCCGCCTGCGACCTGATCGTCGCGGCGGCGGCGCGGGCCGGCAAGGTCGTGGCGAGCTCCGAGAACTACCGCCGCCTGCCGGGCAACCGCGCGCTGGCCGCACTCATCGCTGACGGCGCGCTCGGGCCCCTTGATGCAATGTTCGTCCGCAACTTCGCCCCGCCCGAACCGCCGGTCAAGCGCGGGGAAGCTCCGGTGGAGAGCCCCGGATGGTACCGCGCCCGCACCCATGCAGGCGGCTACCACGCGATGGAGATGGGCGCGCACGAAGCGGACCTGCAGGAGTTCTGGTTCGGTGCGGTCGCATCCGTTTCGGCCGAGATGCGAACCTTCGGGCATTCGGTCTCGCCCGACGTGACCGAGGATCTTCTGACGGCGACCTTCCGGTTTGAAAGCGGGTTCGTCTCGAACATCGCCTTCGCCTCGACCATGCGCGGGTTCGAGATCGCGGACCGACTGCTGATTGGGCAGGCGGCGGTCCTGTCGAGCGCCGCCTGGCACGAATGGCAGAATGGCGCGGTGGCGCGGGCGGACGGGACGCGGCAGTCATCGGACGACCTCGTGGCCGCATGGCTCGGGAGCTTGGCGCCGGACACACGCCAGCGGCTTCTTCCCGAGGGCGTGTGGACGCGGGGACGCGACGGATCCGTCGCAACGGAACCGCTCAGCTATGGCGTGGGCGTGGCGATCCACGACTTCGCGCGGGCGGTCCGGACAGGGACCGCGCCCGAAATCCCGGCCGACCGGGCGCGGCGCGCGGTCGCGCTCTGCTGCGCCATGATGGAAGCCGCGCACGCCGGGGCGCCGGTGCGGATGGAGCAGATCCTGTCGGGCGAGATCCGGGCGGCGCAGGCGGCGCTCAACCAGGCCATCGGGCTTCCTGCATGACGGGAGTGTTGACCGGGCGTCTCGCGATCGTCACGGGCGCCGCGCAGGGAATCGGCGCAGGAATCGTGGCCGCACTCCGCGCAGAGGGCGCAACGGTGACGGGTATCGACCGGCAGCCGACCCCGGACGGCGGGATCGTGTGCGACCTGGCCCGCGGCGACGACATCGTTGGAGCGGTCGCCGCAGCCGTGCGCCGGATGGGGCGCATCGACATCATCGTCAACAACGCCGGCGTCAACGAAAGGCGCGTTCTCGGCGATATCGACGCGGGCCATCTCGACCGCCTGATCGCCGTCAACCTGCGCGCGCCGATCCTCGTGTCGCAAGCGGCGCTGCCGCATATGGGCGAGGGCGGGCGCATCGTAAACGTGGCCTCCGAACTCGCCCATCTCGGACGCGCAGGCGGGTCCGTCTATGCGGCGACCAAGGCGGGGCTGATCGCGCTGACCCGGAGCTGGGCGCGCGAACTGTCGCCGCGCATCCTGGTCAACGCTATCGCCCCGGGGCCGACGGACACACCGCTTCTCGGCTTTGACCGCCTGCCGCCGGAACGGCGGGCCGAAGAGACCGCGAACCCGATGGGCCGCATCGGGACGGTGGCCGAGGTCGCCGCCACCTGCGTATTCCTGTGCGGACCGGGCGGGAACTTTTATACCGGACAGTGCCTTGGCCCGAACGGCGGCGCCGTGATGACGTGAGACGCAGGAGAGACCCATGCGGCGCACCGTGCCTGTTCCCGTAACGCTCGCCACGCCCGAAAGCTTCGCGCCCTACGGGCATGTCCTGGACCCGGCGACGGCGATGCCGGGCTATGTCGGCCCGGGCTATTCCACGACGCGCTTTCCGCTGCAGCTTGGCGGCCTCCCCGACCTCACGCTGCTGCGCCATCCGTTCGACCGGATCGCCTGTCATGCGATGGAGCGACACACGCAGGTGACGGAGTTGCGGGTGCCGCTTGAACCCCGCGCCTCGATCGTGTTCGTCGCGGCCCCCGGCGCGGCGCCGGCGCCAGGGGACGTGCGAGGCTTCCTCGTCGATGGCGCGACGGCCATCCTGATCGCGCGGGAGTGCTGGCATTCGCCGTCCTACCCGCTGGACCCGCGGGGCGCGTCCTTTGTCCTGCTGTCCGACGCCGAGACCGAGGCGGAGCTGGAGACGGCGGGGCAAGGGGCCACGTCCCGCTTTACACATGTCGCCGACTGGGGCGGAGAGGTGGAGTTCATCCCCGATCTTTCCGGGCTCGGCCGGCCCAATGACCGGCTTCGGCCGGCGTGACGAAAGGATCGCCATGGGACGGATCGACCGCAGGCTCGCGGAACTTGGACTGGCGCTGCCGCCGCCATGGACGCCTCAGGGGAACTTCCTGCCGTTCCGGCGGGACGGCGATATCGTCTACCTCGCCGGTCAGACCTGCGAGTGGGCCGGGCGAGTGGTCTGCGCAGGACCCGTGGGCCGCGGCGGGGCCGATGTCGCGGTCGCCCGCGAGGCCGCCAGGGTTTGCGCGCTCAATCTTCTCTTCACGCTCAGGCTGGCGTGCGACGGCGATCTGGACCGGGTCCGGACGGTCCTGCGGCTCGGCGGCTTCGTCAACTGCGTCGCCGGCTTCGACCGGAGCCCCGACGTGGTGGACGGTGCGACAGACGTGTTCCTGGCTGTCTTCGGTGAAGCGGGACGACATGCGAGGACTGCGGTCGGCGTGGCGGGGCTTCCCGGAAACGCCGCCGTGGAAGTCGATGCGATTGTGGCGCTGGAGACCCGGTGAAGGGTCAAGAAGCCGGGTTCCGGTCCGTCCTCCCCTTGTCCTTCGGGCCGCTCACTCCCGGCCCTGGCTTCACCCGTCGACGGGGACAAGGTGCGCGACGGGCGTCTCTCGTTTCGCGGATGACATCGTCGTTGGAAAAACGGACCTTTAGGCTGGACGCAGCGAAAGTCCGCTTTCCGCGCTGTCTGTATGAAGGCAAGAACGGCCGGGAGCCGCCGTTCCAGGCTCCAGCCGCTTTTGCGGCGGCGAGGGTGCAGCGGGCGTGATCGGCCAGGACGGACCTTCCGGGCACTAGGGCGCGCCGACGGGTCCGCGCTCTAGCTACGACGCGTCCGCACAATCAAGACCAGCGGCGCTGCGAGGACGGCGCACACGGCGAAGAACAGAAACGCGTTGATATAGCCGATCATCGTCGCCTGGCGCCCGATCTCTCCCGCGACCCGGCCCACCGCCGCGAGGTCGTCGAGGTCGAGCGCCCCGTCGATGCCGGGCTGGGAGAAAGCCTCGCGGTACGGGGTCACCGCCGCGCTCAGCTCCGACCGGTTGACCGCGGTCTGCCGGATCACCAGCGCCACGGTGATCGAGATGAAGATCGAGCTGCCCATGTTGCGCAGCAGGTGGAAGATGGCCGTGCCGTCGGGCACCAGCGGCTTGGGCAGCGTCGCGAAGGTGACGACGCTGAGCGGGATCCACATCAGCCCGACGCCCAGCCCCTGCAGCGCCGAGGCCCACAGCACCTGCCCGATCGAGACGTCGACGCTGAAGCCCGCCATCAGCCAGCCCGACCAGGCCTGAAGCGCCAGTCCGGTCATCATCGGGATGCGCGGGTCGAGTCCGCCGATCACGAACATCGCCGCGAAGCCGACCAGCGTGCCCGCCCCCCGCGCCGAGAGGATCTGGCCGATGATGCTGTCGGGGAAGCCGGAGACGGTCTGCAGCAGCGTCGGCAGCAGGGTGATGGGCGTGAAGTTCAGCATGCCGAAGATGAAGATCAGCACGGTTCCGACCACGAAGTTTCGGTCGCGGAGCAGCGCCGGGTTCAGGAATGGCGTGCGGGAGATCGCGTTGCGGACCCCGAAGACCCACAGCGCCGAGAGGCACACGGCGAGGTAGATCAGGATCTCCCACGACTCGAGCCAGCCCGCCCGCTCGCCCCGGTCGAGCGCCAGCTGAAGCGCGGTGATCGCGACCGCCAGCGCGCCAAAGCCCGTCCAGTCCAGCTTCGGGTGGCTCTTCGCGTCTCCGGCGGGGATCATCGCCAGCACGCCGACCAGCGCGACGGCGGTGAAGGGCACGAGCATGAAGAAGACCCAGCGCCAGCCGTACGCCTCCGACAGCGCGCCGCCGAGGGCGGGGGCGATGATCGGGCCGAGGATCACGCCCGTGCCCCAGATCGACATCATCTTCTGGCGCTTCTCCTCCGGAAAGGCCTCGATCACGATCGCCTGGCAGAGCGGCACCAGCGGCGCCCCGAAGGCGCCCTGGGCGATGCGGTAGACCACCAGCTCGGGCACCGAGTTCGCGAGCCCGCAGGCGACCGAGGCCGCGCCGAAGCCCATGATGCCCCACACCATCAGCCGCCGCCGCCCCAGCCAGCCGGCCAGCCAGCCGGCGATGGGCGTCACCACCGCGGTGGCGACGATGTTGAAGGTGACGATCCAGGCGATCTGGTCGGGCGTCGAAGAGAGCGAACCCTGCATCTGCGGCAGCGAAACGTTCGCGATGGTCACCGTCATCGCGTAGAGCATCGTCACGAAGGTCAGCGTGCCGAGCAGCATCGCCTGGCGCATCGCCGAGGGCGCCGCGGCCGCCGGCGCGGCGGCGAGCGCGGCGCCGGTCACTGCGGCTCGCCGCGGATCCAGGCGGTGGCGGCGTCGATCAGCTGGGGCGTCGGTCGCGCCCACCCGGTGTCGATCGAGACCGCAACGCTCATGCCCGCGCGCAGCGTCGGCTGATCGGGCGCAGGCTCGATCTCCAACGTCACCGGCACCCGCTGCACCACCTTGACCCAGTTGCCCGACGCGTTCTGCGGCGGCAGCAGCGCGAACTCCGCCCCCGTGGCGGGCGCGAGGCTGGCCACTGTCGCCGACCAGGTCAGGCCGGGATAGGCGTCGACCTCGAAGACCGCGGACTGGCCCTCGCGCAGATGGGTCAGGTCCGTCTCCTTGAGGTTCGCTTCGATCCAGAAGCGCTCGGCGTCGATCAGGGTCATCACCGCGGCGCCGTCCTCGACGTATTCGCCCGGCTGCAGGCGCACGTTGGCGGCGAAGGCGTCCGCGGGCGCGCGCACCGTGGCCGCGGCGAGGTCGTGCTCGGCCTCGCGCAGGGCCGCCAGGTGCCGGCGCACCTCCGGATGGGCGTCGACCGATCCGTCCGGGTCTCCGGCGAGCTCCGCCAGCGCCTCGCCGATCTCCTCGACGGCGAGGCGCGAGCGGCTTTCGGCCTGCGCCAGCGCGCGCTCGGCGTCGCGCAGGCGGACGTTGGAGACCGCGCCTCCTTGCGCCAGCGCCCGCGTGCGATCAAGGTCCTCGTGCAGGAAGACGCCGTCGCGCGTCGCCGCCTGAAGCTGCGCCAGCGCCATGCGGTGACGGGCCTTGAGCGCCTCGACGCGCAGCCGCGCGGCGGCGAGATCGGCGGCGCGGCGGTCGCGCTCGATCTCGAACCGCGTCGGGTCGAGCCGGAACAGCACCTCGCCCTTGGCGAAGCGCTGGTTGTTGACGACCCCGACTTCCACGACGAGGCCCGAAACCTCGGAGGCCACAATGATGATGTCAGCCTTCACGTAGGCGTTCTCCGTCGTGACGTGCCGTCCTGACGCCATCCAGAACTGGTAGCCGCCAACCGCGATCGCGACCGGGCCGACGACCATGAGCAGCGTGCGCGTCAGGGCGCGCCGCAGCCACGCGAAGAGGCGGCCGATGCGGGCCATCGCCGCGGCCCTACTCCGCCGCCCGGGGCGCGGTCGCGTCCCGCGGAGCTTCGCCCGCCGCGGCGGCCGTCGTTCGGGCCTCGGGCGAAACGTTGGCCTTGATGCGCAGCAGCATGGCGACCAGCCTCTCCCGCTCGTCCGCGCTCAGCCCGGCGAGGGCGGCGTCCTGCGTCTGCTCGGCCAGCGCGCGCATGCGCGGGAGCAGCGGGCGCGAGCCCTCGCCCATATGCAGCCGCCAGGCGCGGCGGTCCTCGGGGTCGCGGCGCCGCTCCACCAACCCGGCCGCCTCCAGCCGGTCGACGTGGCGCGACAGCGTGACGACGTCGAGCTCAAGGATCTCGGCCAGCGCCCGCTGGTTGACGCCTTCGCGCGGGGCGAGGTGCACGAGCACGCGCCATTGCGAGCGCGTCAGCCCCAGCTCGCGCGCATGCACGTCGAACCATGCGCGCATCAGGCGCGAGACGTCGCTGAAGAGGAAGCCGACGCTCGACTCGGCATCGATGAAGTTAGCATGCATATTATAAGCTTGCCTACATTCGTGAAACTGTCAATCGCAGGCGGCGAATCCGGCGGTCGGGCAAGACGCGCGACGCCCCGCCGGCACAGCCCTGTCCACCTGACGGCGCGCAGCTAGAGGCGGCGCGCAGCGGCCATTCGCGCGGTTCGCAACGAACGGCGGCTTCCCGCCCTGATTGCCCAAATCGCGCGCGCCTGCTGTACGCGCCGTCTCGCCGCCCTCACTGGCGCGATGGAGGACAGGTTGTTCCGCCCCCGGCGCGTTCATCCGGCTGAAACCGGAGCGGGGGGTGAGAATCATCCGCTTGCGCGAAGCGGCGTTGGGCGCTCGACCGGAGTTGGAGTTGGAGTTCCCCCGGGTTTGTTGACGGTTGCGGGCCAGAGATCTCTGGCGTCTCGAGGGCGCTCCTTCCTTAGTCGATGGGTGCGAGATATCCCGGAGCCGAGTGACGGCGGCCTCGATTGCATCTGAGTCCGAAGGCCACGGACGTGTGCCGCGAACCCTGGTCGCTGTGGTGGATCACGTCCGGCGGCTTGCGCTGACCGGCCGCCACGTTCATCGCGTCGAGAACGAGCTGCGTCTTCAGCTTCGTCCCCATGGCCCATCCGACGATCCGTCGCGAGAACGCATCGGGCGCCACCGCCAGATGCAGGAAGCCCGCCCAGGCCGGCACATGGGCAATGTCCGCCACGCAGGGCATGTTCGGTCCGTCAGCGTAGACCTTGCGATCGACCAGATCGGCAGGTGGGCGCACGCGGTGGCCCCGAATGGTTGTCGGCGCGCTCCGGCGACGGCTGACGCCAGCCGGCCCTGCCGCTTTCATCAGCCGCTCCACGCGCCTGCAGCCGAGCGACGCGAGATTCGAACTCCCGCGCGAGGTCATCGGAACTCCGCCCAGCCCCATGCTGCTCGACAATCTGTTCCCGAAAAGCCGCCGGATGCGGGTTTCTTGTTCGTGGCATGCGAACACCCTACCCCTCCAGTCAGGGGGCGTCCGCGAAACCGGGGGGAACTCCAGGTCCGGCCGGGCTCTGATCCGGGCGCTTCGATCGAGGGCGGACGGGGGCGTCAATGCAGTTGGCGCGTTGCGAAAAGCCGCGCTACGCTTGGCCCGCAGTTTCCGAGCAGATCGGGGAAAGAGGCGAGGCATGGTCGATCCGAAGTATCAGCCGCTGGACGCGACGAAGGTGCCGCGATTTTCGGACGTGGCGACGTTCATGCGCACGCGCCGGGTTGATCCGGTTCGGGACATAGACATCGGGCTCGTGGGCGTCCCGTTCGATATCGGCCTGAACTACAGGTCCGGCCCGCGGGAGGCGCCCGGCGCCGTGCGGCACGCGAGCCGGCTGATCCGGACGGCGCATCCCTCCACCAATGTGGAGCCCTACAAGCTCTGCAACGTCGCGGACCTGGGCGACGCGCCCGTGAACCCCATGAACCTCGACGCCTCCATCGAGATGATCGAGGCGTTCTACGCAAACCTGAAGGCGCTCGACATCCGCCCCGTGACCATCGGCGGCGACCACACGATCCCGACGCCGATCCTCCGTGCGCTCGCCAAGGACGGGCCGGTCGGCCTGCTGCAGATCGACAGCCATGCGGACGTGATGGACGAGATGTGCGGCACGAAGGTCAATCACGCCACCTTCATGCGGCGCGCGCACGAGGAGGGGCTGATCGACCCGTCGCGCACCGTGCAACTCGGCCTGCGCGGCTCCCGCTTCGTGCCGGAGGACATCCGGTACGGCTACGACGCCGGCTTCACGATCATGACGATGGACGACTACGAGGAGATCGGCCGCGCCGCGGCGATCGCGAAGATCCGGGAAACGCTCGGCGAGGGGCCGGTCTACATCACCATCGACATAGACGGGCTCGACCCCTCCTTCTGCCCCGGAACCGCCGTGCCGGAGATCGGCGGGATCACGCCGCGCGACGTGCAGAAGATCCTCCAGGGCCTGATGGGGTTCGACATCGTCGGCGCCGATATCTGCGAGGTCGCGCCCTGCTACGACCCGACCGGGATCACCGCCGTCACCGCCGCCAACCTGATGTTCGAACTGACCTGCCTGATCGCCCACAGCCTGTCGTCGGGCCAGATCGGGGGCTAGAGACGATCCAGATATTGCTGGACGAAGTCGCAGCCGACCAGTTCGACATAGGCGTCGATCAGCCGCTTCGTCACCGGCCCATAGGCGCCGTGCGGCATCGCCGCGCCGTTGATCGAGGCGACGGGGCAGATGCAGAGCGAAGTGGAGGTGATGAAGGCCTCGTCCGCGTTGTAGGCGTCGTAAAGGTCCAGATCGTCCTCGACGCATTCGACGCCGAGATCGGCGGCGAGCTCCATGGCGGTGGCCCGGCTCACGCCGGGCAGCACGAATTTCTCTCGCGGCGTGCGGATCACGCCGTCCTTCACCAGAAAGATGTTGGAGCCGAGCCCCTCGTTCAGGTTCCCCGCCATGTCGAGGAGGATCGCCCAGCCCTTCGGGTTCTGCGCCTTCACCTCAAGGTCGCCCATGATGAGGTTGAGATAGTTGTGGGTTTTCGCCCGCGGCGTCAGGCATTCCGGAGGGATGCGGCGCACCGAGGGCGTCACGACCTGGATGCCGTCGCGATACATGTGCGCGCGCTCGGCCATAGGCATGGGCGAGCATTCGATGATGACGTTGGGGCCGTAGTGATCCCAGTTGTCGCCCTCGACCTTGAGAACCCCGCGGCTGAGCCGCTGGCCGACCCAGTAATCGTCGTTCTCGCCGAGCAGATGCCTGTTCCGGTCCACCACCTCGCGCGTGATCTCGGCCATGCGCTCCGGCGGCATCGTCGCGTCCATGTGGAGCGCCTTCAGCGAGCGATAGAGCCGCTCGATATGCTCGTCGAGCTTGAAGATGCGCCCCTGGAACGTCCGCGTCAGATCGAAGGCGCCGTCGCCGTAGAGAAAACTCCGGTCGCGGAAGGGCACGACGGCCTGGCTCTCGGGCATGAACTCGCCGTTCATCCAGACGGTTCTCTCGTTTGCGCGTCCGTCCATGATGTCCTCTCCTCGCCAAGTCCTCCCGGTCAAGAAGACCGCCAGTCGCGCCCGCGCGCAAGGCCCCCCGGAACGTTCCGCAGCGCCGCGCCCGCTTCCGCCGCTTCCGGCGCATGTTGCGTCCGGCCTCGGCGGCGCAGATTGTCGCGAGCGAGGATTCGGGGGGATCGGGCGGCCGCGCGTGGCGGTGAACGCCGAGACGCCTCGCCCGGCAGGAGACCATGATGAATACGCCCGACGCCGAAGCCCTTCTGGAAGAGATCAACGGCTGGGCCGCCATCGAGAGCAAGTCGGAGGAGCTTCAGGGCGTGACGAGGATGATGGAGCGCGCCATGGCCGATTTCGAAGCGGCTGGCATGCTTGTGGAGCCCATCGCGGGAACCGAAGGCCTCGGGCCGCATTTTCACGCCCGCACGCCCTGCGGGCGGGAGGGTCCGTCCGTCCTCGTGCTTTGCCATCTGGATACGGTTCACCCGGCCGGCTCGCTCAGGCGCAATCCGATCCGCACCGAGGGCGACCGCGCCTTCGGCCCGGGCGTGTACGACATGAAGGGGGGCGTCGTCCTGGCGCTCGCGGCGGCGCGCTCGCTGATCGGGGCGAACGTCCGGACGCCGCTGCCGATCCGTTTTCTGGTCGTGTCCGACGAGGAGATCGGCAGCCCGACATCGCAGCCCCACATCCGCGCCGCCGCCGCGAACGCCGCCCATGTGCTCGTCACCGAACCGGCCCGTGACGGCGGCAAGGTCGTCACCGCGCGAAAGGGCGCAGCACGGATGAAGATCGCAGCGCAGGGGAAGCCGGCCCATTCCGGCGTCCGGCATCAGGACGGGGAGAGCGCCGTGCTCGAAATGGCGCGGCAGATCGTCGATCTCGAGGCGATGACCCGCTACGAGACGGGGCTGACGCTCAATGTCGGCCTTGTCCACGGCGGCAGCGGCGTCAATGTCGTCCCCGAGCATTGCGAGGCGGAGCTGGACATCCGCATGACGGACCTCGCCGAAGGCGAAGCCGCCATCGCGAGGATCCGGGGGATCAGGCCCTACAATCCCGAAATCAGGCTGACCGTTTCAGGCGGGATGAACCGCCCGCCCTACGCCAAGTCGAACTCCGTCGCCGCGCTGTTCGAACATGCGCGGGGGCTGGCCGCAGAGATCGGTTTCGAACTTCACGACACGTTCACCGGCGGCGGCAGCGACGGCAACTTCACCGCCTCCATCGCGCCGACTCTGGACGGGCTCGGCGTCGACGGGGCGGGAGCGCACACCATGGAGGAGCATCTCCTCGTCTCCTCGCTCGTTCCGCGGATGCTGCTGTTGCGGCGGCTGTTCGAGACGTTGAAAGCCTGAACCGGCCGGTGCGGCTCCGGCGCGGGCGGCGGGCAGGAGGGCGCCGGGGCGCGCCTCGCCCGGCGCAGTTTCAGCGCTGTTTAGGCGGGGGTTGCGACGCCCCCGGCGATGCGCTCCCTCGGTTTCCGGTGCGAAAGGGGCGGCCTGCGGCGGCGCGCTCCGGCATCCGTAGATAATCCTCCGTCGAATGGCGTAGCTGGCCCTGATCGCGGGCGGGAGCGACCCGGCCTCCCCGCGCCCCGCCCATCCACGACATTCGCCGGCGCGACCTCGATCCCCCGCACGATCCCGCCCGCGCCCGCGCCCGCGTGGCGGGAAAGGCGCATCCGGCCACCGCGCAAGCTCGGATCGGCCCCGAAATCCGGTCGGGCCGCCGAAGCCCCGCCAGCAAGGAAACGCTCTCCCGCGCCATCAAGGCCGAATGCCGGGTGATGGGAGGGCAGCGCCGCCTTCGCGCGCAGGCCTCAATCATCGCGATGCAGAAAATCCTTCTGCGCCAAGGGCCTGCACCCTCTGCACAGCGTGTGCGCGCGCCCCGCCTCAGCGGAGCGCGACCAGCTGCCCGCCCGTGGTGACGACATAGACCGTCCCGTCCGCCACCACCGGCGGGACGCCGGAGAGGCCGGAGATCGGCACGCTCGCGCCCGCCGCGCCCGTCGTCGGGTCGAAGCTGAGGAGGGCGCCGTCGGAGCTTGTCAGCAGGAGCCGCCCGCCGGCGAGCACCGGCCCGCCATAGGCGAAGGCGCCCGTGCGGTCGTCCGGGTCGTCATATTCGGGGAGCGGGACGGACCAGAGCGTGGAGCCGTCCTGCGCCGAGAGCCGCTTCAGCTCCGCCGTGTCCGTCACCAGCCAGATCGTCTGCCCCTCGGCCCAGACCGGGCCGCGGGCCCCGAAATCGCGGGTCCAGCCGCGGCGGCCGTTCCGCCCGTCGATGGCGCCGAGCCGGCCGCTCTGGTTCCCCGCGATCACGGCGACGCCGATGATGACCGGGTCCGCCGAGATGTCCGAGATCACGGCGCGGGCGAGGCCGCGGCGCCCGCCGCTCAGGACGTCCGACCAGAGCCGCTGCCCCGTCGCCGCCCGCACGGCGATGAGCTCGCCCGAGCCGAAGGGCAGGATCGCGACGCCGCCGGGGGAGATTGCGGGGCTCGCGCCGCCGAAGATCCCGGCGCCCGAACTCGCGCCGCCGACGCGCCAGCGCACCGACCCGTCCTCCGCACCGAAGGCCATCGCCGTATTGTCCCGCGCGACGGCGATGACGACGCCGCCCGCCGCCGCCGGGGCGGCGCGGATCGGGGCCGGCATCTTCTGCCGCCAGATCTCGGAGCCGCTCGCCGGGTCGAGCGCGACGACCTCGCCGAAGCCGGTGGTGACGAAGAGCCGTCCGCCGTCGATGGCGAGCCCGCCGCCGAAGCCGACCTCCCCGCCCTCGTTCCCGGGCGAGAGATCGACGCTCCACTGCCGCCCGCCGGAGGTGGAGAAGCCGCTGACCTGCGCCTCGGAATCGAGGGTGAAGACGCGCCCGCCATCCACCACGGGCGCCGCGGTCAGCCTGTCTCCGCCGACGCCGATATCGCCGCGCCAGGCGACGGAGAGGGAGGCGCCGGCGGCGAAATGCCCGCCGCCATGCGTCGGGTCGCCGTTCACCTGCGTCCAGGAGGCGTTGCGGACGGGCGCGCCGATGCCGCCGATCTCGGCGACGAGGGCGGGCGGCGCCGTGCGCTCCTCCTCCACCGCGCGGACGGGAATGCGGACGCCGGGCAGGCGCTCCTCGTCATCCTCGAACAGGGAGCAGGCGGAGAGGGCGAAGACGCCGGCGAGGGCGGCGAGGGCGGCGAGGAGAATGCGCGTGCTCATGCCGGGCTCACCCTTCCGCCGCTTCGTCATCCGCGCCGATCGCGACGAGCGCGGCCTCGGCCCGCTGGCGGAGGCCCTGCGGCGTCTCCGCATCCTCCGCGATGGCGCGGAAATCGGCTATTGCGTCCGCCGTCTGCCCGAGCGCGAGCCGCGCGGCGCCCCGCGCCTCCAGCGCGAGCAGCCGGAACGGGCCGGCGCCCTCCGCGATGGGCGCGAGCGCGTCGACCAGCGCCTCTGGCGGCAGGCGCGGCGCATCGGCCATCACGGCGCGGAACGCGGCGAAGTCGCGCAGGAGCGGGTCCATCCCCGGCTCGGCCGCGGCGGCGCGGTAGGCCTCGGCCGCATCAGCCGCCTTCCCCTCCGCGGCGAGAACGCCGGCGGCGCGAAGCCGCGCCAGCGCGGCGGCGCCCTCGTTCCCCGTCTGGTCGGCCAGCGCGGCGAGGGCGGCGGCGGCCTCGGTCGGCGCGGTCTCGACCGCGGCGATCATCGCGGCGCCGGCGCGCTGCGCCTCCTTCTCCGCCTCGATATCCATCCAGGCCTTCGCCCCGGCCAGCGCCACGACGAGGACGACGCCGCCGATCACGAAGGGGCCAAAGCGCCGCCAGAGCGCGAACATCCGGTCCCGCCGGACCTCCTCGCTCACCTCGTCGATGAAACTGTCCCTGTCGCTCACATGCGCCTCCGCGGCCCCTCGACCCTTCGCGGCGGACAATATTCAAGCCGCCCGGAAAAGCCCATAGCCGAAAACCGCCCGGGTGACGCCACGGCATGCGCCCAAGAGGCGCGGGCGGGCCCGATGGAGGTCTTGTCCGGAAAGGACTATGTTATACCTCTGTTGCGTGGTCGCAGGGCGTCCACGCGGGACAAGGCGGCCGAACGATGAAGATCGCGCTTTCCTGGGCCATTTCGCTCGCACTCGCAGCAGGGGCGGCCGCAGAGGGGGCGCGCGCGCCCGTCTCGGTCGTCGCGACCGTGTCGACGGCGCAGCCCTATACCGAGACGCTGGTGCTTCGGGGCCGGACCGAGGCGAACCGCCATGTCGAGCTGAAGGCCGAGATTTCCGGCCTGATCGACTCGGAGCCGCTCCGCAAGGGAACCTTCGTGCGCGCGGGCGAAACGCTGTGCCGCCTCGCGGACGCAGACCGGACGGCGGAACTGGAGGAGGCGAGGGCGCGGCTCGTCGAGGCGGAGCTGAACTTCGAGGCGGCCCGCGAGCTTTCCAAGAAGGGGTTCACCTCGGAGACGCGGGCGAACGCCATGATCGCGGAGCTCGCGCAGGCCCGCGCCCGCGTTCTCCGCGCGGAGCTGAACATCGAGCGCCTCTCGATCCAGGCGCCATTCGACGGCGTGCTGGACAGCGACACGGCGGAACTGGGAACCCTCCTCATGGGCGGCTCGACCTGCGCGACGCTGATCGCGCTCGACCCGATCAAGCTCGTCGCCTTCGCGCCGGAGCGGTCTGTGGACCAGCTTGAGGTCGGCGCCGAGGTTTCCGCCAGGCTCATCACCGGGCGGGAGGCGACGGGGCGCATCAGCTATGTCTCCCGCTCCGCCGACCGCGACACGCGCACCTACCTGATCGAGGCGGATACGCCGAACCCCGACCTCGCCATCCGGGACGGGATGACGGCGGAGATCGAGGTGAAGCTCGAGCCGCGGGACGCGCATCTCGCGCCGCAGACGGCGCTGACGCTGGATGACGAGGGGCGGCTCGGCGTGCGGCTCAACGAAGATAGCGTCGCCCGCTTCGTTCCTGTCGAGGTCCTGAAGGACGAACCGCGCGGCGTCTGGCTCTCGGGGCTGCCCGAGCGGGCGGAAATCATCGTGGTCGGGCAGGAATTCGTCACGGACGGGCACGCCCTCGCGGTCGAATATACCGGGGCGGAGCGCACGCAGTGACCGGGCTCGTCACCTGGGCGGTGCAGCGGAGCCGCATGATCCTGGCGCTGGCGATCATCACGGTCGCCGCCGGGCTCGCCGCCTATGTCAACCTTCCGAAGGAAGGCAGCCCGGACATCGACGTGCCGGTGCTCTATGTCTCCGTCCCCCTCCCCGGCGTCAGCGCCTCGGACGCGGAGCGGCTCATCGTGAAGCCTCTCGAATCCGAGCTGCGCGGCCTCGAAGGGCTGGACGAGATGACCGGCATCGCGACCGAGAACCACGGCGCGGTGCTGCTCAAGTTCGATTTCGGCTGGGACAAGGCCGCGACTCTCGCCGAGGTTCGCAACAAGGTGGACCGCGCGCGGTCCGAGATGCCGGGCGAGATCGAGGAACCTCAGGTCATCGAGGTCAATCTCTCGCAATTCCCTGTCCTCGTCATCTCCCTGTCCGGCGACGCGCCGGAGCGAACCTTGCTGCGCGCGGCGAAGGACATGCAGCGGGAGATCGAATCGCTCTCCTCCGTGCTGGAGGTCGGGCTCGCCGGCCACCGGGACGAGATGCTGGAAGTGCTGATCGACCCCCTGAGGATGGAGGCCTACAACGTCACGGCGCAGGAGCTCCTGAACGTCGTCTCCGCCAACAACGCGCTTGTCGCCGCCGGCGCGCTGGAGACGGGAACGGGCGCCTTCTCCGTCAAGCTGCCGGGCTCCTTCGAGACGGCGGCGGAGATCTATGAACTGCCGGTGCGGCTGCAGGGCGACCGGATGGTGACGCTGGGCGACATCGCCACGATCCGCCGCACCTTCAAGGACGCGGAGGGGACGGCGCGCTACAACGGCGAGACGACCGTCGCGCTCCAGGTCAAGAAGCGGGTCGGCGAGAACATCATCGAGACGGTCGCCTCCGTGCGCGCCGCCGTCGCAGCGGCCGAGGCGCGCTGGCCGCAGGCGCTGCGCGACTCGGTGGACATCGACATGTCGATGGACGAGAGCCAGCGCGTCTATGACATGGTGGGGCAGCTCGAGGGCTCGGTCCTAACCGCGGTGCTGCTCGTCGTCTTCGTCGTCGTCGCCGCGCTCGGCTTCCGCTCCTCGCTCCTCGTCGGCGTCTCGATCCCCTTCTCCTTCCTCCTCGCCTTCGCGCTGCTCGCCGTGTTCGGGATGAGCGTGAACAACATGGTGATGTTCGGGCTGATCCTCGCCGTGGGCATGCTGGTGGACGGCGCCATCGTCGTCGCCGAATACGCGGACCGGCGGCTTTCGGAAGGCGCGGACCCGGGCGAAGCCTATGGCGAGGCGGCGCGGCGGATGTTCTGGCCCATCGTCTCCTCCACCGCGACGACGCTCTGCGCCTTCCTGCCGATGCTGTTCTGGCCGGGGATGCCGGGGCAGTTCATGGGGCAGCTTCCGGTCACGCTGATCTTCGTCCTCTCCGCCTCGCTGATCGTGGCGCTGATCTTCCTGCCGGTGATCGGCTCGGTGCTCGCGCGCGGTTTCGCGGCGGTCGGGCGGATTTTCGCATCCGTCGGCCTCCGGCGGCGGCCCAAGCCGAAGCCGGTCGAGTACGGCTATCGCCGCACCGCCTTCGGACGGGTGATCCAGGCCGTGGTCGGGAACCCCGTCATGCCCTTCGTCGCGATCTTCGCGGCCGTCGCTCTCATGGCCGGTTCCGTGATGCTGTTCCAGACGAACGGCAAGGGCGTCGAGTTCTTCGTCAAGACGGAGCCGGAGCGGGCGATCATCCATGTCCGCGCCCGCGGCAATCTCTCGCTGGCGGAGAAGGACCGGCTGGTGCGGCAGGTCGAGCAGGAGGTGCAGGGGATCGAGGGCGTTTCCGCCGTCTTCGCATTCGCGGGCAAGGGCGGGCTCGACCAGCAGGGCAACGACGCGCCCTCCGACGCGGTCGGGCAGGTGCAGCTCGAACTTGCGCCCTGGGGGACGCGGCCGCACGGCGACGAGATCATCGAGGAGGCGGCGCGCCGCGTCGCGCGGGTGCCGGGCGTGATCGCCGAACTCTCGATCCAGAAGGACGGGCCGCAGCAGGGCAAGCCGATCCAGCTCCGCCTCTCGACGCCGGACTGGGAGACGCTGATGGCGGTCGCCGCCGCCGCGCGCGCCGGGTTCGAGCAGGTGGACGGGCTCGTGGCGGTGGACGACACGCGCCCCCTGCCCGGCATCGACTGGGAAATCGACGTGGACCGGGAGATGGCGGGCCGCTTCGGGACCGACATCGCGACCATCGGCACCATCGTCCAGCTCGTCACGCGCGGCGCGCTCCTCGACACGATCCGGCCTGACGACAGCGACGACGAGCTCGACATCCGCGTGCGCTTCCCCGAGCAGGACCGGCTTCTCTCAACGCTCGAACAGCTGAAGCTGCGGACGAGCCAGGGGCTCGTCCCGCTCTCCAACTTCATCGAGATCCGCCCCTCCCCGAGCATCGGGGAGATCGCGCGCTTCGACACCGTGCGCTATATCGACGTGCGCGCGGATCTCGCGCCCGGCGTCAACGCCAACGAGAAGATTGCGGAGATCACCGCCTGGCTGGAGGCGAACCCCCTCCCGCCCGGCGTGACCTGGAGCTTCCGCGGCGATCAGGAGGAGCAGGCGGAGAGCATGGCCTTCCTCGGCTTCGCCTTCATCGGCGCGCTCGGCCTCATGTTCGCGATCCTGCTGGCGCAGTTCAATTCGGTCTACAATTCCGTCCTCGTGCTGACGGCGGTGGTGATGTCGATCTCCGGCGTCCTTCTCGGCATGGTTGTGATGGGGCAGACCTTCTCCATCATCATGACCGGGACGGGAATCGTCGCGCTCGCCGGGATCGTGGTGAACAACAACATCGTGCTGATCGACACCTATCAGGAATACGCGCGGGAGCATCCGCGGCTCGAAGCCATCATTCGGACGGCGGAGCAGCGCATCCGGCCGGTGCTCCTGACCACGGTCACGACGATGGCGGGCCTCGCGCCGATGATGTTCGCGACATCGCTCGACTTTTCCGCCTTCGGCCCGCTCTTCGCCGGGGGGCTCCTCAACGCCGCGGCCTGGTCCGCCTTCGCCGCCGGCGTGCTTGATGTCGGCGCGCCGACCGCGCTCTGGTGGGTGCAGCTCGCCACGGCGGTGGTCTTCGGGCTCGGCGTCTCGACCTTCCTGACGCTGATGGTGACGCCCGCAGCGCTGGCGATCCGCGTTTGGGTCAATGACGGGCTCTTCGGCCGCTACGGCGCGGCGCATCGGGCGCTCGTGCGGGCGACCGTCTTCGGCGCGCGCCGGCGGCGCTTCTTCGCCGAGGCCGCGCGGCGGCGCGCGATGCGGAAGGCGGAGGCCCCGGAGTTCACCTGGGCGGACGAGACCGAGCCGCCTTTCCTGCCGGCTGCGGCGCGGCCCTTCAAGGACGCGGCGGAGTAGGCGCGGCCTTAGGGCGGGAGCAGCGGGAATACCGATGTTTCGAAACGCGGCGCGATCCGGCGAGGCCTGCCGTCGTCCGAGCGGCGCGCGAAGGGGCGCGGCCTCCCTCGGGGGGTCGCCTCGGACCGGCCGAGCTTATCGATTTATGGCGTAATATACTCTGACGATTGAGCCATTTGCGGCGTTGCGTTGCGGCCTCCCTGGCGGGAGGGAGGAAGCGGCCCGGGCTGGTCGCCCGGGCCAGGGGAAGTGGGGGAGCGCTGCGCTCCCGCCCGGCCGGGGCGGTCAGGCCGCCTCCTCCTCCCGCTCCGCCTCCTGCCGCCGCCACATCTGCGCATAGCGGCCGCCGCGGGCGATGAGGTCGGCATGGGCGCCGCGCTCCACCACGCGGCCCTCCTCCAGCACGAGTATCTCGTCCGCCTCCACCACCGTGGAGAGGCGGTGCGCGATCATCAGGACGGTGCGGTTCGCGCCGAGGCGCTTCAGGCTCTCCTGAATCTCCTGCTCCGTGCCGGTGTCGAGCGCGGAGGTCGCCTCGTCGAGGATCAGGATCGGCGGGTTCTTCAGGATCGTGCGCGCGATGGCGACGCGCTGCTTCTCCCCGCCCGAAAGCTTCAGCCCGCGTTCGCCCACCATCGTCTCGTAGCCTTCCGGCAGGGCGGAGATGAAGTCGTGGATCTGGGCGGAGCGCGCGGCCTCCACGATCTCCTCCTCCGTCGCGCCCTCCCGGCCATAGGCGATGTTGTAGCGGATCGTGTCGTTGAAGAGCACGGTGTCCTGCGGGACGACGCCGACCGCGGCGCGGAGGCTCGCCTGCGTCACGTCCCGAACATCCTGCCCGTTCACGAGCACGCGGCCCTTCTGCACGTCATAGAAGCGGAAGAGGAGGCGGAAGAGCGTAGACTTGCCGGAACCGGACGGGCCGACGACGGCGAGAGTCTTGCCCCCCGGCACGGTGAAATCCACCCCCTTCAGGATCGGCCGCTCGCCCTCATACGCGAACTCGACAGTCTCGAACCGCACCTCGCCCGTTCCGGGGTCGAGCGCCTTCGCGTCCGCGCGGTCCGAGACCTCGGCGGGCTGGTCGAGCAGCGTGAACATGTCCCGCATGTCCACCAGGCTCTGGCGAATCTCGCGGTAGACCGTGCCGAGGAAGTTGAGCGGCATGGTGAGCTGGATCATGTAGGCGTTGACGGCGACGAACTGGCCCACCGTCATCTGCCCCGCCTGCACCCCTATCGCCGCCATCGCCATGACGATGACGAGTCCGGCGGTGATGATGACCGTCTGCCCGACATTGAGCCAGGCGAGGGAGACGCCCGTCTTCACCGCCGCCTCCTCGTAGCCCTCCATCGAGCGGTCATAGCGCGCCGCCTCCCGCGCTTCCGCGGTGAAGTATTTCACCGTCTCGAAGTTGAGGAGGGAGTCGACCGCCTTCTGGTTCGCGTCCGTATCCCGCTCGTTCATGCGGATGCGGATCTTCACCCGCCATTCCGTCACCTTGAACGTGAACCAGACATAGATCGCGATGGTCACGACGATGACGAGGAAATACCAGCCCGAGAAGGCGAAGAAGAAGATCGCCGCGACCATGCCGAGCTCGAGGATCAGCGGGCCGATGGAGAAGAGCATGAAGCGGAGGAGGAAATCGACGCCCTTCACCCCGCGCTCGATGATGCGGGAGAGGCCGCCCGTCTTCCGCGTGATGTGATAGCGGAGGCTCAGCGCGTGGACATGGCGGAACGTCTCCAGCGCGAGCCGCCGGAGCGCTCGCTGCCCGACCTTGGCGAAGACGCCGTCCCGAAGCTGCGCGAAGGCGATGGAGGCGACGCGCGCGAAGCCGTAGAAGAGCACGAGCGCGACGGGCGCCATGAGCCAGGTCGCCGGCGCCGGCGCGTCCGCGGCGAGCCCGTCCACCGCATACATGAAGCCCACGGGCGTCAGCACCGTCGCGATCTTGGCGAGGATCAGCGCGGCCATCGCGCCGACGACGCGGATCTTCGCCTCCCGCTCCCCGTCCGGCCAGAGATAGGGGGCGACGCGGCGGATGACGCGGAAATCCACCTCCCCGCCGCTATGGCTGCGGCTGCGCATGTCGTTCATCGGATCGTCCTTCCTTCCCCCTCCACTTAGCGCGGGCGGGCGGGCGACGCCATGGCGGGCGGAGCGAAGGCTGATTTGGGGGCGAAGCATGGCCGATGAACCCGGCCGGGCGGAGGCGCGGCGCTCCCCCCGTGCGCCTTGGCCCGGGCGACCAGACCGGGCCGCGGCCTCCCTCCCCCCAGGGAGGCCGCATAGCAACGGCGCAAGACGTGCAATCGTTCGAGTTAGTGGCGACATAAACCACAAGGGCCAATCCGCTCGAGGCGGCCCCCCGAGGGAGGCTGCGACCCTACACGCTCCGTTCGCATGCCGGCCAGCCTCGCCGGAGCGCGCCACGCTTCCGCCGGATCTGCCTCTCCCCTACTCCCCCGGCGCCGGGAGCGTGAAGATCTGGCCCGGATAGATCAGGTCCGGATCACGGATCGCGCCTCGGTTCGCGCCATAGATCAGCGTATAGCGTATGCCTTCGCCATAGACCGAGGCGGCGATACGCCAGAGGCTGTCCCCCCGCTGCACGGTGAAGGCGCCGGGCGCCGCGGCGGCGGCCTCGGCCGGCTCGCGCAGGAACGGCGTCTCGATCCGGCTCTTCACGCCCGCCGGGGTGACCTCGTCGAGCCGCAGGCGATAGGCGCCGGCGGCGACGCCCGCGCTCTCCCAGGCCCAGGCGCCGGCCGCGTCCGCCCGCGCGGCGCCGAGCGGCGCGTCGTCGAGATAGAGCCGCACCTCGGAGCCCGGGTCCGCGCGGCCGGAGAAGCGGACGCGCCCCTCGGCGTCATAGGAGATGACATCGAGCGCGACGCCGCCTTCGGGCCGCGGCGCGGGCTGGAGGATCTCGGCGCCGGCTTCGGTCGCGCGGGCGACGACGGGGGCGGCGCCCTCCCCTTCCCCGCCGAGGATGAGGACGGGCGCAGGCTCCGATACGGGCGGCGCCGCGGCCTCCGCCGCTTCGGACGGCGCCGGCGCGGGGAGGGCGGCGCGCGCCGTGACGCTCTGCGCCTCCACGTCGGGATCGACTCGGACGAAGGCGGTGAAGGCGCCGTCCGCGCCCGCCCGCGCCTCACCGACGACCGCGCCGCCCACGACGATCTCGACCTCGGAGCGCGGCTCGGCCCGCCCGGCGACGAGCCCGGCCCCGTCCGGCTCGACGCGCACGAGGTCGAGCGCGGGGGGCGCCGGGGCCGCGACGGGCTCGGGCGCATCCGGCGCGGCGGCTTCGGGCTGAGGCGCGGGCGCGGGCGCCGCCTGTTCCGGCTCCGGCGCGGCGGCGGTTTCCGGCGCGGCGGGTTCGGGCGACGGCGGAGAGGCGGGCGCGACGGTCGCATCCGCGATCCCGGCGACGGGCGGCGCGGAGACCTCCCCGGCCTCCCGCCCGAAACCGAACCAGAGGGCCGCCAGCGCCGCAAGGGCCAGCGCCGCCAGCCCCGCTCCTCTCCCGAACCCGGCCCTTCGTTCCGGCATGCGGCGCTCTCCCTTGAATTCCACGGTTTTCATGCCGCGAACGCGCAGCCCTGTCGAGCGGCCAATGCGCGCGCCGGGGCCCAGGCGGCGCCTTTCGCCGCGGCGCGCGCCCCGCTATATGGCGGCGATGCTCGACAACGCCCCCGCCCTCCCGCCGGAAATCGCCCGCCGCCGGACCTTCGCGATCATCTCGCATCCCGACGCCGGGAAGACGACGCTGACGGAGAAACTGCTGCTTTTCGGCGGCGCCATCACCATGGCCGGGCAGGTGCGCGCCAAGGGCGAGGCGCGGCGCACGCGTTCCGACTTCATGAAGATGGAGCAGGACCGGGGCATCTCCGTCTCCGCCTCCGCCATGTCCTTCGAATACGGGCCCTACTGGCTTAACCTCGTGGACACGCCGGGCCATGCCGACTTCTCGGAGGACACCTATCGCACGCTGACGGCGGTGGACGCGGCGGTGATGGTGATCGACGGCGCGAAGGGCGTGGAGAGCCAGACGAAGAAGCTCTTTGAGGTGTGTCGCCTCCGCGACATGCCGATCCTGACCTTCTGCAACAAGATGGACCGGGAGAGCCGGGACCCGTTCGAGATCATCGACGAGATCCAGGAGACGCTGGCGCTCGACGTCTGCCCGCTTTCCTGGCCGGTCGGCGTCGGGCGGGATTTCGTGGGCGCATGGGACATGGTCAACGACCGGCTGGAGCTGATGGACCGGGCGGAGCGGAACGTGAAGGGCCGCTCCCTCTCCTTCTCCTCGCTCGACGATCCGAAGCTCGCAGACCATGTCGAGCCGCATCTGCTGGAGACGCTCCGCGAGCAGGTGGAGATGGCGCGTGGGCTCCTCCCCGCCTTCGACCGGGAGGCGTTCCTGCAGGGAACGATGACGCCGATCTGGTTCGGCTCCGCGATCAACTCCTTCGGCGTGAAGGAATTGCTGGAGGGGCTCGGCGCCTACGCCCCCGCCCCGCAGCCGCGGATGACGGACCGGCGGCAGGTCTCCGCCGAGGAGAACAAGGTCTCTGGCTTCGTCTTCAAGGTGCAGGCGAACATGGACCCGAAGCATCGGGACCGGGTGGCCTTCGTCCGCCTCTGCTCAGGGCATTTCAAGCGCGGCGCGAAACTCCGGCATGTGCGGAGCGGCAAGCCGATGGCGATTTCCAACCCCGTCCTCTTCCTCGCCAATGACCGGGAAATCGCGGACGACGCCTGGGCGGGGGACATCATCGGCGTGCCGAACCACGGGCAACTCCGCATCGGCGACGCGCTGACGGAGGGGGAGGACCTCCGGTTCACCGGCATCCCCTCCTTCGCGCCGGAATTGCTGCAATCGGTGCGCGCGGGCGACCCGATGAAGGCGAAGCATCTCGACAAGGCGCTGACCCAGTTCGCCGAGGAGGGCGCGGCGAAGCTCTTCAAGCCGGAGATCGGCGCGGGCTGGATCGTCGGCGTCGTCGGCGCGCTCCAGTTCGACGTGCTGGGGAGCCGGATGGAGACGGAATACGACATGCCGGTGCGCTTCGAGCCGACGCAGTATTCCTCCGCCCGCTGGGTGCGGGGGGAGCGCGAGGCGGTGGAGGCCTTCGTGAAGGCGCATCGAGGGCAGATGGCGCGGGACCATGACGGAGACCCGGTCTTCCTCACCCGCATCCAGTGGGACATCGACCGGGCGGAGAAGGATTTCCCGGATGTGACGCTGGCGATGACGAAGGAGATGATGATCTGAAGCGGCGCGGGAACGCATCCCCGCGCCCCGCGTTTCATGGCGACCGAACCTGAAAGGATCATCGCCATGTCGTTCCGTCTCATCGCCCTCGCCCCGCTCGCCCTGCTGGCGCTCGCCGCGTGCAACACCGTCGAGGGGTTCGGGCAGGATGTGCAGTCCGGCGGCGCCGCGCTTGAGGACGCCGCCGAGGACGCGCAGGAGTAAGTATGCGCGGCGCTTCTAACAGGCCGGCCGCCCTGCGAGCGGCGCACGGAGGGGCGCGGCCTCCCTCGGGGGGCCGCCTCGGAACGACCGGGCCAAGCGGTTTATGGCGCAAGATACTCTGGCGGCTGAGCTATTTGCGCCGTTACGATGCGGCCTCCCTGGGGGGAGGGAGGCCGCGGCCCGGTCTGGTCGCCCGGGCCAAGGGGCGAGCGGGAGCGCTATGCTCCCGCCCGGCCGGTTGGTCTCGCCCTATTCGATCCGCGAGAGCAGCGCCGGCGCCGTCACCAGCGGGCGGACGCCGTGCGCCTCCTCCTCCCCGAAGACGTTGCCCTCCGCCCATTCGTGGAGCGAGCCGATATGGAGCTTCACGCAGCCGGGCCGGACGGACCAGGTGACCTGGAGCGGCGAGCAGACGCTCTCCGAATAGCTCGGCCCCGTCGTCGAGCCCGCGAAGACGACGGGCGCGCCGCCCGGCAGCGCGCGCGGCTGGCGCCCCTGCCCCGGCCAGTCGAAATCGCGGATGTCGGCCGCTGCGGGATCGTTCACGAGAAGGAAGACCTGCGCCTCCACCCGCAATTGCGGGTTGCCGCAGGCCTGCGAGAGGCAGGCGCCGAGGCCGGGGCCGGGGGCGACGTCGCAGGTCGAATAGACCCAGTGGACCTCGAACGCGTCGCCCGGCTCCACCCCCTCGAACGCGCCTTCGAGCGGAGCGAGCTCCGCCGCACTCGGCTCCTCGTCGCAGAGGAAGCCGGCGCCGCCGGGCGCGAGGCGCATGAAGCCCGGCCCGCGATGCTCGGCCTGCACATGCCCGTGGATGTTGCAGAGGCTCATCGCCTCCGGCGCCGGCGCGGTCGCGAAGCGGACCGGGTTCGCCCCTTCCCGCGCAGAGATGTCCCGCGGCGTCTGGGGGCCGTAGCCCTCGCACAGATCCTGCGCCGCGGCGGCGCCCGCGCCCAGCGCGATGATGAAGGCGGTCAGTATTCGCATGTCGTGCTCCTCCGGCGACTCATTCAGCACGCGAAGATTGACATTTACACCTTCGCGCGTATTTTGCGGCGCACAAGAAGGAGAGCGGCAATACGGTCGCTCGCTGGCCGCGTTCGGAAATGGCGGCCGAGACACTGGCGCCACTGAAACGCGAAAGGGCCGCATGACCACCTTCTCCGAGCTGAACCTCGACCCGAAAGTCCTCCAGGCCGTCACCGAGGCGGGGTATACGACCCCGACGCCGATCCAGGAGCAGGCGATCCCGCATGCGCTCGAAGGGCGGGACGTGCTCGGCATCGCGCAGACCGGAACGGGCAAGACGGCGGCGTTCACGCTGCCGATGATCTGCCGCCTCGCCAAGGGCCGGGCGCGCGCGCGGATGCCGCGCACGCTCGTCCTCTGCCCGACGCGGGAGCTGGCGGCGCAGGTCTCCGAGAATTTCGAGACCTATGGCAAGCATCACAAGCTGACCATGGCGCTCCTGATCGGCGGCGTCTCCTTCAAGGACCAGGACAAGCTGATCGACCGCGGCGTGGACGTGCTGATCGCGACGCCGGGGCGCCTCCTTGACCATTTCGAGCGCGGCAAGCTGATGCTCACCGGCATCGAGGTGATGGTGGTGGACGAGGCGGACCGGATGCTCGACATGGGGTTCATCCCCGACATCGAGCGCATCTTCAAGCTGACGCCTTTCACCCGGCAGACGCTGTTCTTCTCGGCGACCATGCCGCCGGAGATCACGCGGCTGACGAAGGAATTCCTGAACGATCCGGTGCGCGTCGAGGTCGCGAAGCAGGCGACGACGGGGGAGAACATCACCCAGCGCATCATCGCCTGGAAGGCCTCCTCGAAGGAGCGGGCCGACGCCGAGAAGCGGGACATGCTGCGCGCCCTGATCGACGGCGAGGGCGAGAAGCTCACCAACGCCATCGTCTTCTGCAACCGCAAGTCGAATGTCGACGTGGTGGCTAAGAGCCTCGCCAAGCACGGCTACAACGCCGCGCCGATCCACGGCGACCTCGACCAGAAGGTGCGGATGAAGACGCTGGATGCGTTCCGGGCCAACGAGCTGAAGATCCTCGTCGCCTCGGACGTGGCGGCGCGCGGGCTGGACATTCCGCTTGTCTCCCATGTCTTCAACTTCGACGTGCCGATCCATTCGGAGGACTACGTCCACCGGATCGGGCGGACGGGCCGCGCCGGGCGCTCCGGCGACGCGCTGACGCTCTGCCTGCCGCATGAAGAGAAATATCTCGAGAAGATCGAGGCGATGATCGGCGCCACGATTCCGCGCGCGGACGCGCCCGGCCTCGCCCCGCGCCCCGCCCGCCCCGAGCGGGAAGAGCGCCCGCAGGCCGAACCGCGCCGCGCGCGCGGCCCGCGCCGGGAAGAGGCGCGGCGCGAGGAGCCTGCGCCGAAGACGGAGGAACCCGCAGCCGCGGCCCCCGCGCCCACGCCCGCGCCGGAGCGCCCGCGCCCCGAGCCGCGGCGCGAGGACAGCCGGCGGGACCGGGGCGACCGCGGCGAGCGGCGCAACGGCGGCGGCGGGGCGCCCGTCGTCGGGCTCGGCGACCATATGCCCGCCTTCATGATGATCCCGCTGCCGAAACTCTCCGCCCGCGCGAAGGCGGACGAGCCCGAGGCGGAGGGCGGCGACGCCGAAGCGGCGGCCTGACCCGGCGCGGCGCGCCGCCCCTCAGCGGGGCAGCGCGCCCGTTTCGACATAGGCGAGAATCTCGACGACCTGCGCCGGCGTCTCGGCCACCGCGAGGGCGGCGGCGTCCACCTCCTTCAGCGCATGCTGATGCTCCGGCCCGTGCAGGACGATCAGCGCCTTGCCGAGCGCGGCGGCCATGCCGGCGTCGAAGGCCGCGTTCCATTGCCGGTATTTCTCTCCGAAGCGGACGACCACCACATCGGCCTTCTCGATCCCCTGTCGCGTCCGGATGGCGTTGAGCTTCGCGCCCTTGTGGTCATGCCAGAACTTGTTCTGCTCGGCGCCGAGGATCGCGACGCCGCAATCGTCCGACGCCTCGTGATCCGTCACCGGGGCGGAAAACCGGATGTCGAGCCCGGCCTCCCGGCAGCCGGCGACGATCTCATCCCGCCAGTCTGTGTGAATCTCGCCCGAGAGATAGACGGACATGCTCATCGGCGGCCTCCTGCTTCCCTGCTGCATCGGCCCAGTGTGACGGTCGAACCGGCGATGGCAACCCGCCAGATCTCTGACGGGCTCTTCGCATTTTCGTGACCCGGCTTGACCGCCGCCTCGCACCCGCGCTTCAACATCTGCGGCGCAAGAGCGAGAAACCGGCCATGGAGCTCAACGATATCCGCTATTTTCTCGCATCCTGCGAGACCCTGAACTTCACGCGCGCGGCGGAGCTCTGCGGCGTCTCGACGCCCACGGTCACACGCTCCATCCAGAAGCTCGAGGAGAAGTTCGGCGGGCAGCTCTTCCGGCGCGAACGGCGGCTCACGCATCTGACCGATCTCGGCCGGCTCGTGCAGCGCCACCTGGCCGATGCGCAGAAGGCGACCGACGAGGCTCTCGCCGAGGCGGGGCGCTACGCCGCGACCGAGACACGGCTCCGCCTCGGCGTGATCGCGACGATGCCCGCCGCGCATCTCGTGGCGTTCCTGACGCATCTACGCCAGAAGGCTCCGGAGCTGGACATCGATATCTGGGAAAGCCACTGCGCCGAACTCGGCGCCGCGCTGGAGGCCGGGGAGATCGACGTCGCGCTCATGTCCCTGCCGGATTATCCCGAAACGATGCGCCCCGCCCCGCTCTTCCGGGAACCGTATTTCGTCGCCTTCGCGCCGGGCCACCGTTTCGAGGCGATGAACGCCGTGCCGATGAGGGAATTCGAGGGCGAGGACTACGTGAAGCGGCTCCATTGCGAATTCCCCTCCAACTTCGTGAAGCTGGGGCTCGCGAAGCCCTATGGCGCGGTGCGCGTCCGCTATGCGACGGAGCGGGAAGACTGGGTGCAGAGCATGGTCGCCGCCGGGCTCGGCATGACGCTGATGCCGGAATACCTGCCCGTCCTGCCGGGGATCGTGCTCCGGCCCATCGTGGAGCCGGAGGTGCATCGTACGATCAGCATCGTCACCCGCGCCGGGCGCCGCCATTCGCCGCCGGTCGCGAAGGCGCTCGAAGCCGCACGGACGATGGCGTGGCCGCAATCCGCGAGGCCGACGGCCCACTCCGCCTGACCGAGAGCCGCGAGACAAGGCCGAGCCCTGCGAGCGCGGCGAGGAGGAGCGGCGCGGCGGGCGGAAGCGGAACGGCGGCGACGGGGGTCGTGGGCGGCGAGAGCGGCGGCTCGATGACGACGGGCGGCTCGGGCTCGATGATCTGCTGAAGCGTGAAGCCGAGCCTGTTGATCCTGAAATTGCCGCTGACCGCCCGCACGATCAGAGCGCTGATCAGCGTGTCCGGGGCGAGAAAATTGTCGGAGGTGAAGGTTTGAAGCCTGTCCTGCAAGACATTGGCGATGAGCGCGCCCTCGGGCGAGAAAACCTCCACGAACCGCGATCCGATGCCCCCGCCGGTAGGTCCGCCGGCGAGGTTGACGCCGACGGTGACGCCGGTCACCGGCGTCGTGAAATCGAAGCGGAGGAATTCGGGGGGGTCGATGACCCGCTCTTCCCCGTCCGGCTGCGAGCTGAGCCCCCCGTCAATGGAGAGGCCCCCGTTCGCCGTCACCACCAGTCGCTGGGGGATAAAGCCGTTCGTTCTCGTGCCGAACGCGGACACCGAGACAAGCCCGCCGCCGAAGGCGACGGGGACCGGCTCGAAGGTGATCGTCTGGAAGGGCACATTCTGAAGGAGATCGACCGAGCGGCCGAGATCGAGCGAGACCGTCGTCGCGGAAGCGGCGAACGGCGCGAGGGCGGCGAGGGCGACAACGGCGAGCTTGCGGATCATCTGACGCGTCTCCGGTTGGGTTCCGCAGACGCATGTATGGGGGACGCCGGCTTTCCGGCGCCCCCGCGGCGGTTAACGGTTCGTTACGCCACGAGCAATCACTCGCTTTCGAGCCGCGTGACCATCACGCTGGTGACCGGCTTCTTGCCCCAGACTTCATGCGCCGCGCGGCGCGCGACGCGCTCCACCAGCTCCTGCACCTTGTCGTCCGAGCGAAGCTCGCGCTTCGACGCGGTGGAGATCGCGTGGTCGATCCGGTCCGAGATCAGCGCGTCCAGCGCCTCGCCCCGCGGCTTCACGGGCGCGCCGGTGACCTTCACCTGCGGGTCTGCGAAAAGCTCCCCGTCCTCGTCGATCACGACGGAGACGGCGACATGGCCCTGCCGCGCCATCTTCAGCCGGTCGCGGATCACGCCGTCGAGCGCGCCGACGAGGACCTCGCCGTCGAGGAAGAGCTTCCCCGTCTCCACATGGGAGACGATCTTCGGCTTGTTGAGGTCGAGCGCGACCATCGAGCCGTTCGGCGCGACGATGGAGGCCGCGCCCCAGTCCTTCGCGAGCCCCGCATGTTCGACGAGATGGCGATGCTCGCCATGGATCGGCGCGGCGACCTGCGGGCGAAGCGCGCGGTAGATCTTCTCGATCTCCTCCCGCCGGCCGTGGCCGGAGACATGGACCGGCTCCATGTCGTCGTCGATGACCTCGATCCCCTGCTCCGAAAGCCGGTTGTAGAGGCCGTAGACGCCCTTCTCGTTCCCCGGAATGGTCTTGGAGGAGAAGATCACGAGGTCCCCCGCCTTCAGCTTCACGGTCGGGTGGCTCCCGTCCGCGATCCGGGCGAGCGCGGCGCGGCCCTCCCCCTGGCTGCCGGTTATGAGGTAGAAGAGGTTCTCCGCCGGAATGTCCCTGATCCGGTCCTCCGGCACGATGGGCGGGAAGCCCTTGAGCGCGCCGGTCTCCAGCGCCGTCTCGATCATCCGGCTCATCGCGCGCCCGGCGAGGGCGACGGAGCGGCCGCATTCGGTCGCGACCTCGGCCAGCGTCTTCAGCCGGCCGACATTGGAGGCGAAGGTCGTGGCGGCGACGGCGCCCTTCGCGCCGGTGATGATCCGCTTCAGATGCGGCCGCAGCGGCTGCTCACCGCCCGACTCGCCCTCCTCGAAGATGTTGGTCGAGTCGCACATGAGCGCGAGCACGCCCTCGTCCCCGATCCGTTTCAGCCGCTCCATGTCCGTCGGCTCGCCGATCACCGGGTCCGGGTCGAGCTTGAAGTCGCCGGTATGGACGAGCCGGCCGCCCGGCGTGTCGATGACCAGCATCGCCGGGTCGGGGATCGAATGCGTGACGGGCAGGAAGGTGACGCGGAACGGGCCGGCCTCCACCGGGCTGTCCCATTTCACGGTCTTGACGACCTGCGTGGGCTGCCCCGCCTCCTGCATCTTCCGGCGGATGATCTCCGCCGTGAAGCGCGGCGCGGCGATGAACTTCGCCTTGATCCGCGGCCAGAGCCGGCCGATCGCGCCCACATGGTCCTCATGGGCGTGGGTGATGAAGACGGCCTCCAGCCGGTCCCCGATCTCCTGCACGAAACTCACGTCGGGCATCACGAGGTCGACGCCGGGCGCCGAGTCCATGTCTCCGAAGGAGACGCCGCAATCCACCATGATCCAGCGCCGGTCCTTCACCGGGCCGAAGCCGTAGAGATACATGTTCATTCCGATTTCGCCCGCGCCGCCGAGGGCGACATAGACGAGATTTGCAGTATCAGCCATTTAGGGTCTGTTTTCCTTATGGATTTTCACGAGGCCCCGCATCGTCAGGTCCCCGTCGACATGGTTAATCGCGGTCGTTCCCTCCGCCATGAGGGGGGAAAGGCCGCCCGTCGCGATCACTTTCATCGGCGCGCCCACCTCATCGGCGACGCGCCTGCAGACGCCTTCGATGAGGCTGACATAGCCCCAGTAGACGCCGGATTGCATGCAGCTTTCGGTGTCGAGCCCGATCACGCTCTGCGGCCTGGCGACATCGACATTCGGCAGCTTCGCCGCAGCCTCGTGCAGCGCCTTGAGCGAGAGGTTGATGCCGGGAACGATCAGCCCGCCGGCATAGGCGCCCTCGAAATCCACGACGTCGAAGGTCGTCGCCGTGCCGAAATCGACGACGATGAGATTGGGCCCGTAGGCGTCGAAGGCGCCGACGGTGTTGACGAGCCGGTCCGCGCCGACCTCCCGCTCCCGCCGCACCTTCACCTTGACGCCGAGGCGGCAGGAAGGCTCGCCCACCACCAGCGGGTCGCAGCCGAAGAAATCCCGGCAGAGGCGCTTCAGGTTGAAGAGCGTCTGGGGAACCACGGTCGCTATGATCGCGTCGTGGATGTCCGCGAGGGCGACGCCGTGATGGTCCATCAGCCGGTTGAGCCAGACGAAATATTCGTCCGAAGTCCGCGGCCCGTAGGTCGAGCAGCGCATGGAGGAGACGAGACGCTCCCCGTCGAACACGGCGAAGACGGTGTTCGTGTTGCCGGCGTCGATGGCGAGGAGCATGGCCGTCGGCCCTTTCAGGGGAAGTAGATGTCTGCGGCGTGGATACGGCGAAGGCCCGCGGCGGTTCTTAGGACAAGGGCGCCCTCCGCGTCCACATCCTCGAACAGGCCCTTCACGCTCTCCCGCGGCAGGCGCGCCTCGATCGGCTGGCCGAGCCGGGCGGCGCGGGCGAGCCAGGCGTCGCGGAGCGGCGCGAAGCCCTCCGCCGCGAGGCGCAGCCGCCAGCGTTCGAGCGACGCGGCGAGGATCGCCAGCGCCGCCTCCGGTTCAAGCCGCCGCCCCGTCTCCGCCAGAAGGTCGGTCGGCGGATGCGCCGCCTCCGGCGCGGCCGGCGGATGCGAGACGAGATTCACGCCGCAACCGATCGCGAGCCAGTCCATCGCCGCGCCGCGGCCCGACCCTTCGAGGAGGACGCCCGCCGCCTTGCCGCCGTTCAGCAGCGCATCGTTCGGCCATTTCAGCGCGGCGCGCCCGCCCGCGCTCTCGAAAATCTCCGCGATGGCGAGGCAGGCGGCGAAAGAGAGGAGCGAGGCCTCCGTCGCGCCGCCTTCCGGCCGGAGGAGAAGCGTGGCGTAGAGATTGCCCTGCGCCTCGCCCCAGGCCCGCCCGCCGCGGCCGCGGCCGCTCACCTGCCGGCGCGCCATGATCCAGAGAGGGCCGGGCTCCCCCGCCTCCGCGCGGAGGCGGGCTTCGTCATTCGTGCTGCCGGTCTCATCGAGGATGACGAGGCCGACGCCCGGCGGCCAGCCGGGCGGCTCAGCGGACAAGCGCTTCGGCGGCGGCGCGGCTCGCCTCGATCAGGCCGAACCCGTCCACGAAGGGGAGCCAGCCCACGCTCATCGCGAGGGCGGCGCCGCCGAGCGCGATCCGGTGCGGCGTGAGCAGGCGACCGTCCAGCCCCTCCTCCGTCTCGTCGAAATACATCATCTTGATGATGCGGAGATAGTAGAAGGCCCCGATCACCGAGGCGACGGCGCCGGCGACGGCGAGCGGCGCGAGCCCCGCCTCCACCGCCGCGACGAAGACGAAATACTTGGCGAAGAACCCGGCGAGCGGCGGAATGCCGGCAAGCGAGAAGAGAAGCGCGGCGAGCGCCATCGCCTGCCCCGGATGCGTCTTGCCGAGGCCCGAGAGATCCGCCACCTGCGTCACAGGCCGCCCGCCCCGCTCCATCGAGAGGATGAAGGCGAACATGCCGAGATTCATCACCACATAGATGGCGAGATAGGTCATCAGCGCCTCGGCGCCCTGCACCGTGCCGGCGGCGAGGCCGACAAGGGCGAAGCCCATATGGCCGATCGAGGAATAGGCCATCAGGCGCTTGATGTCCTTCTGCCCGATCGCGGCGATCGAGCCCCAGAACATCGAGGCGATGGCGATGAAGACGACGATCTGCCGCCAATCCGAAACAGCCTCGCCGAAGGCGTCATACATCACCCGCGCGAAGAGCGCGCCGGCGGCGACCTTGGGGGCCGAGGCGAAGAAGGCCGTCACCGGCGTCGGCGCGCCTTCGTAGACGTCGGGCGTCCACATGTGGAAGGGCGCGGCCGAGATCTTGAAGGCGAGCCCGGCGGCGAGGAAGGCGATGCCGAAGAGAAGCCCGAGCGAGACCTCCTCCGCCGCCACCACCGCCGCGATCCGCTCGAAATTCGTCGAGCCGGTATAGCCGTAGACGAGCGACGCGCCATAGAGCAGGAGCCCGGAAGAGAGCGCGCCGAGCACGAAATACTTGAGCCCCGCCTCCGTCGATTTCAGGCTGTCGCGCCGGAAGGCGGCGACGACATAGAGCGCAAGGGATTGCAGTTCCAGCCCCATATAGAGGCTGATCAGGTCCCCGGCCGAGACCATCACCATCATGCCGAGCACGGCGAGGCCGATCAGCACCGGGAACTCGAACTTCATCAGCCGCCGCTTCGCGAGATAATCCTGCGCCAGGATCAGGATCGCGGCGGCGGAGAGGAGCATCAGCACCTTGGCGAAGCGGGAGAAGGCGTCCGAGACGAAGGCGCCGTCGAAGGCGCGGCCCGAGCCCGGGTCGAAGGCGATCATCGCGGCGAGGCCGGCCATCAGCGCGGCCATCAGCCCGTTGATGAGCCCGGCGCGGGAATCCCCGCCGCCATAGGTCCCGAACATCAGGAGCGCCATGGAGCCGACCGCGAGGATCAGCTCCGGCAGGATCAGGTCGATATCTGCGCCGGTCATGCCGTTCTCACTTCCCCGCCTTCATTTCAACGCCAGTTGCGTGGCTTCGTGCGCCGCGTCCACCGAGGCGAGCAGCGCCTCCACCGAGGGGCCGATCATGTCCGTCACCAGGGAGGGATAGACGCCGAGGATCACCGTGCCCGCGACGAGCGGCGCGAAGATCGCCGCCTCTCTCCGGTTCAGGTCCTGTATCTGCTTCAGCCCGCCCTTGATCAGCTCCCCGAACACCACGCGCTTGTAGAGCCAGAGCGCGTAGCCGGCGGAGAGGATCACCCCCGTCGTGGCGAAGAGGGCCGTCCATGTCGAGACCTGGAAGACGCCCGAGAGCGTCAGGAACTCGCCGACGAAGCCCGAAGTGCCCGGCAGGCCGACATTCCCCATCGTGAAGAGGAGGAAGATCGCCGCATAGAGCGGCATCCGCACGACGAGCCCGCCATAGGCCGAAATCTCCCGCGTATGCATCCGGTCATAGATCACGCCGACGCAGAGGAAGAGCGCGCCGGAGATGAAGCCGTGGGAGATCATCTGGAAGATCGCCCCGTCCACCCCCTGCCGGTTCGCGGCGAAGATGCCCATGGTCACGAAGCCCATATGCGCGACGGAGGAATAGGCGATCAGCTTCTTGATGTCCTCCTGCATCAGCGCCACCAGCGAGGTGTAGACGATGGCGATGGCGGAAAGGACGAAGACGAAATCCGCCATCAGGTCGGAGGCGACCGGGAACATCGGCAGCGAGAAGCGCAGGAAGCCGTAGCCTCCCATCTTCAGCAGGATCGCGGCGAGGACGACCGAGCCCGCCGTCGGCGCCTGCACATGCGCGTCCGGCAGCCAGGTATGGACCGGCCACATCGGCATCTTCACCGCGAAGGAGGCGAAGAAGGCGAGCCAGAGGAAGGTCTGGAAGCCGCCGAGGACCTGCCAGCCGAGGAAATCGACCGGAGTGGAGGCGAACTGGTGCTTCAGCAGCGCCGCGATGTCCGTCGTCCCCGCATCCCAGTACATCGCGATCATCGCGACGAGCATCAGGAGCGAGCCGATCAGCGTATAGAGGAAGAACTTGAACGCGGCGTAGACCCGTTCCTTCCCGCCCCAGATGCCGATGATGAGGAACATCGGGATCAGGCCGCCCTCGAAGAAGAGGTAGAAGAGGATCATGTCGAGCGCGCAGAAGACGCCGATCATCAGCGTCTCGAGCACGAGGAAGGCGACCATGTATTCCTTCACCCGCGTCTCGACGCCCCAGGAGGCCCAGATCACCAGCGGCATGAGGAAGGTCGTCAGCATCACGAAGAGGATCGAGATGCCGTCGACGCCGACATGATAGGAAAGCGCGCCAAGCCATTCCCGCTTCTCCACGAACTGGAAGCCCGGGTTCGTCGGATCGAAGCCGATCAGGACGGGGAGCGAGAGGATGAAGGTGAAGATCGTGGTGAACATCGCCGTCCACCGGGCATTCTGCGCCGCCTGCGCGTCATTCCCCTTCACGAGGAGCATGACGATCAGCGCGCCGATCAGCGGCAGGAAGATGATGATGGAGAGATAGGGCAGCATCATCAGCCTCCGACGACCGCATACCAGGTGATGAGCGCGGCGAGGCCGAGGATCATCGCGAAGGCGTAGTGGAACATGAAGCCCGACTGCGCCCGCCCGGCGAGGCCCGTGAGCCAGGGAACGACCCCCATGGCGAGCCCGTTCAGCGCCCCGTCGATCACCGACCCGTCGCCCCGCTTCCAGAGGAAGCGGCCCGCCCACTTGGCCGGGCGGACGAAGAGCCAGTCATAGATCTCGTCCACGTACCACTTGTTGAGCAGGAAGAGGTAGAGCGGCCGCTGGTTGCGCGCGAGCGCCTCCGCCGAGCCCGGCTTCAGGATGTACATCAGGTAAGCGATCCCGAACCCGATCAGCATGGCGACGAACGGGGAGACCTTCACCCAGGAGGGAACCTCGTGCGCGTCATGCACGACCGTGTTGCCCGGCCCGGAGAAGATCGCGGCGCCCCAGAACTCGTTCTCGTGGTGGCCGAAGAAATCCCCGTAGAAGACCATGCCGGCGACGACGGCGCCGAAGGCGAGGACGTAGAGCGGGATCATCATCACCATCGGGCTCTCGTGCGCGTGGTCATAGGTGTGATGGTCCGCCCGCGTCTCCCCGAAGAAGGTGAGGAAGATCAGCCGCCACGAATAGAAGGAGGTCATGCAGGCGGCGACGAGGAGGAGGACGAAGGCATAGGAAACGCCCTGCCCCGCGAACACGCTCTCGATGATCGCATCCTTCGAGAGGAAGCCCGCGAAGCCGATATAGGTGAGCGGTATCCCGACGCCGGTGATCGCGAGCGTGCCCGCCATCATCATCCAGAATGTGACGGGGATCTTCTTCCGGAGCCCGCCGTAATTCCGCATGTCCTGCTCGTGATGCATGGCGTGGATCACCGAGCCCGCGCCGAGGAACAGGAGCGCCTTGAAGAAGGCGTGGGTGAAGAGGTGGAACATCGCCGCCTCATAGGCGCCCACGCCCGCCGCGGCGAACATGTAGCCGAGCTGCGAGCAGGTGGAATAGGCGATCACCCGCTTGATGTCGTTCTGCACGAGGCCGACCGTCGCGGCGAAGAAGGCCGTGGAGGCGCCGATGATGACGACGAACATCAGCGCGTTCGGCGCGAACTCCATCAGCGGCGACATGCGGCAGACGAGGAAGACCCCCGCCGTCACCATCGTCGCCGCATGGATGAGGGCGGAGACGGGCGTCGGCCCCTCCATCGCGTCCGGCAGCCAGGTGTGGAGAAGGAACTGGGCGGATTTGCCCATCGCGCCGACGAACAGGAGGAAGGCGATCAGCTCCGCCGCGTTCAGCTCCATGCCGATGAAGGAGATGGAGCGCTCCGCCAGCATCGGCGCGGCGGCGAAGACATCGTCGAAGGCGATGCTGTCCACCATGAAGAAGATGGCGAAAATGCCGAGAACGAAGCCGAAATCGCCGACCCGGTTGACGACGAAGGCCTTGATCGCCGCGGCGTTGGCCGAGGGCTTGTGATGCCAGAAGCCGATCAGGAGATAGGAGGCGACGCCCACCCCCTCCCAGCCGAAGAACATCTGGAGGAGGTTGTCCGCCGTCACCAGCATCAGCATGGCGAAGGTGAAGAGCGACAGATAGGCGAAGAACCGCGCCTTCGACGGATCCTCCTCCATGTAGCCGATGGAATAGAGATGGACGAGGGAGGAAACGGTGGTGACGACGACCAGCATCACGCAGGTCAGCGTGTCGACCCTGATCGCCCAGTCCGCCTGCATCGCGCCGGAATCGAGCCAGCGGAAGAGCGTGATCGACTGCGAGGGCTCCCCCGCATAGGTGAAGAACACGACCCAGGAGAGCAGCGCGGAGAGGAAGAGGAGGCCCGTGGGGATGAGCATCGCCATCCGCTCGCCCATCGACCGGCCGAAGAAGCCCGCGAGGCAGGCGCCGAGCAGCGGCGCGAAGAGGAGGATCTGGAACAAGGCTCAGCCCTTCATCACGTTGACATCCTCGACCGCGATGGAGCCGCGGTTCCGGAAGAAGCAGACGAGGATCGCGAGGCCGATCGCCGCCTCGGCCGCCGCCACGGTCAGCACGAAGAGCGTGAAGACCTGCCCGACGAGATCGCCGAGATGGGCGGAGAAGGCGACGAGGTTGATATTGACCGCGAGCAGGATCAGTTCGATCGACATCAGGATCACGATCACGTTCTTGCGGTTCAGGAAGATGCCGAAGACGCCGATGACGAAGAGGATCGCCGCGACGGTCAGGTAATGGGAAAGCCCGATCTCCATCTCAGATCCCCTGCCCCGGCTTCACGTCCTTGAGCTCCACCGACTCCTCGCGCCGCCGCCAGATCTGCGCGGTCGCGTCCTGCCGCTTGATCCCCTCGCGATGCCGGAGCGTCAGCACGATGGCGCCGACCATGGCGACGAAGAGGACAAGGCCCGAAAGCTGGAAGAAGAAGACGTATTTCGTGTAGATCAGCCGCCCGAGCGCGACCGTGTTCGTCACGTCCTCCGGCGCCGGCGTCTCCGCCATGCGCTGGATCGGCGCCTCCGGCGCGATCACCCAGGCGCCGATGACAAGCGACAGTTCGAGCAGGAGGACGACGCCGATCAGCGCGCCGATGGGCAGATAATCCGCCATGCCCTTCTTCAGCTCCGCGAAGTCCACGTCCAGCATCATCACGACGAAGAGGAAGAGGACGGCGACCGCGCCGACATAGACGATGATCAGCAGCATCGCCACGAACTCCGCCCCGAGGAGGACGAAGAGCCCCGCCGCGGAGAAGAAGGTCAGTATCAGCCAGAGCACCGAATGGACCGGGTTCCGCGCGAGCGTGACGAGCGCGCCGGAGACCACGGCGACCGTGGCGAAGACGTAGAAGGCGACGGCGGTCAGCCCCATGATGATCCCCTCTCGCGGCGCTCAGCGATACGCCGCGTCAAGCTCGATGTTGCGGGCGATCTCCCGCTCCCACCGGTCTCCGTTCGCGAGGAGCTTGTCCTTGTTGTAGAACAGCTCCTCCCGCGTCTCGGTCGCGAATTCGAAATTCGGGCCCTCGACAATGGCGTCCACCGGGCAGGCTTCCTGGCAGAAGCCGCAATAGATGCACTTCGTCATGTCGATGTCGTAGCGCGTGGTGCGGCGCGAGCCGTCCTCCCGCGGTTCGGCCTCGATGGTGATCGCCTGCGCCGGGCAGATCGCCTCGCAGAGCTTGCAGGCGATGCACCGCTCCTCCCCGTTCGGATAGCGGCGGAGCGCGTGTTCGCCGCGGAAGCGGGGGGAAAGCGGCCCTTTTTCAAAGGGATAGTTCAGCGTCGCCTTCGGCTTCATGAAGTATTTGAAGCCGAGCCGGAAGCCGCCGATGAAATCGGCGAGCATGAAGTACCGGAACGCCCTGTCGAACGGGATGCCCATCACGCCTCCGTCATTTCCGGCGCCGCCTCGCGCCACCGCGCCTGATAGTCGCTCTGCCAGGCCGCGCGCGCGGGCCGCGCGCCCGCTCCTTTGCGCACTTCGTAGTAGAGGTAAACCCTGCCTTCCGGAAAAGGCCGCGAAAGCCGCAGCCGCCGCCCCGTCTCCGCCGCATCCGGAAGGGGGATCGGCGGCTCGGCCGGGTTCGCGGGAAGGGCGAGGACGCGCAGAACCTCGCATCCCGCCGCCCGCTTCCAGTAGGACCAGGCGAAATCCGGGTTGAACTGGTAGAGCCCGTGGAAGGGCCAGCCGTTCATCCCGTTGGCCGAGGCGAAGATCCCGCCCGGCTTCAGCATGGCGAACACGTTGGAGAGCGCCTGCGGCGCGTCGAAGACGTGCTCGATCGTCCCGCCGTCGAAGATGAAGTCGAACGCGCCGTGAAGATGCGCAGGGACGGGCTCGTTGAGATCGTGGACATGCGCCGCGCCCTCATAGGCGCTCGCATCCATCGCCTCCATTTCGCCAAGGCCGGCGGCGCGGAAGAAGGGCTCGGCGAAGCCGTCAGGCCCCGCCAACGCCTCGGCCTCCGCCGCCACGCCCGCCCGCGCAAGCGCGAGCCGGTAGCGGCGCCGATAGCGCCCCTGGAAGTGGAAACCCTGCCGACCGAGCATCAGCCCGCGCCCCGGCGCGACATCCGCGCGGGCGCCAAGCTCCAGGAGCCGTTCGAACAGGGCGCAATCCACCCCCATGCTCACCCCCCCACGGCCCAGCGGGCGTAGCCCGGCACGCCGAACTGCGCGAAGGCGGCGACGATGACGACCCAGCCGAGCGAGAGCGGCAGGAACACCTTCCAGCCAATCCGCATCAGCTGGTCGTAGCGGTAGCGGGGGACGATGGCCTTCACCATCGCGAACATGAAGAAGAAGAACACCACCTTCAGGACGAACCAGAGAACGCCGTCCGGCAGGCCCGGAATCGGCGAAAGCCAGCCGCCGAAGAAGAGGATCGTCGTCATCGCGCACATCAGCACGATGTTCATGTATTCGCCGATCATGAAGAGGAGATACGGCGTCGACGAATACTCGACCTGATAGCCGGCGACGAGCTCCGACTCGGCCTCCGGAAGGTCGAAGGGCGGCCGGTTCGTCTCCGCCAGCGCGGAGATGAAGAAGAGCACGACCATCGGCAGATGCGGCAGCCAGTACCAGTTGAAGAACCCGAGCGAGCCATCCTGCGCCCGCACGATCTCCGAGAGGTTCAGCGAGCCGGTGGAGATCAGCACGCCGACGATGATGAAGCCGATGGAGACCTCGTAGCTCACCATCTGCGCCGCGGAGCGGAGGCCGCCGAGGAACGGGTATTTCGAGTTGGAGGCCCAGCCCCCCATGATCACGCCGTAAACCCCGAGCGAGGAGATGGCGAAGATGTAGAGGATGCCGACATTGAGGTCGGAAATCACCCAGCCGTCCGCGAACGGGATCACCACCCACATGATCGCGGCGAGCGTGAAGGTGATGAGCGGGGCGAGCAGGAACACCGCCTTGTCCGCCCCCGCGGGGATCACGACCTCCTTCACGATGAACTTCAGGAAGTCGGCGAAGGACTGGAAGAGCCCGAACGGCCCGACGACGTTCGGCCCCCGCCGGAGCTGCACCGCGGCCCAGACTTTCCGGTCCATGTAGAGGAGGAAGGCCAGCGAGACGAGGAGGGAGACCGTCACCAGCAGGCATTGCCCGAGGATGATGAGGAAGGTCCCCGCATTGGTGTCGAAGAAGTCCATCAGGCCTCGCCTTCGCGGGGCAGGCCCGCTTCATCGCAATAGATCAGCCAGTCGGCCACGGGCGCGGCGCGCCCCTCCGCCGGCGCCGCCCCGGCGGATCGCGCGGCCGTCGCGGCGGTCTGATAGACGAGATCGGCGGTCACCGCATCCCCCTCCTCTTCCCGCTGCGCGACCCCGCCGACCCATTCGAGCGCGCCGGCCCCCTCGCCCCGCGCGCGCTTCGCGGCGAGGCAGTGATGCGCCTCCAGCGCATCCTCGTTCCGGGCGAAACCCGTCACACGGATCACCCCGCCCTCGACCGAGGCGACCGTGAGAGGAGCCGGGGGCGGCGCCTCCGGCTTCGGCAGGGCGCCGACCGCGCCGCCGCCGCCGCCCGGCGGCGCGCAGGCCGCGAGGCCGAGGAGGAGGAAAGCGCGCTTCACTCCGCCGCCATCCGCGCCGCGCGGCGCGCCTTCGCGTCCCGCGACAGCGCCGCCATGATCTCGGAGGCGCGGGCGATGGGGTTGGTGAGGTAATGGTCCTCGATCGCGGGGCGGAACGCCGCCTTCTCCATCGCCCCCGCCGGCTCCGCCTTCCACTCCGCCGGTTCGACCTGGTCGACCCGCGCGAGATGCGGATGCGCGGCGAAGAGCGCGGCGCGGAGCTGGTCCATGCTGTTCCACGGAAGCGCGGCGCCCATCTCCCCGGAAAGCGCGCGGAGGATCGCCCAATCCTCCTTCGCCTCGCCCGGCGGGAAGCCGGCGCGGTTGGCGATCTGCGCGCGCCCCTCGGTGTTCACGAAGAGGCCGGATTGCTCGGTATAGGCCGCGCCGGGCAGGATCACGTCCGCCCGGTGGGCGCCCCGGTCTCCGTGGCTGCCCTGATAGATGACGAAGGCGCCCTCCGGCATCTCGCATTCGTCGGCGCCGAGATTGTAGACCACCTCCGCCCCTTCGAGCGCCGCCGCCATGCCGCCCTCGGTCGCGAAGCCGAGGTCCATCGCGCCGACCCGGCTCGCCGCCGTATGGAGGACGAGGAAGCCCGAGCCCGAAACCTCCGCCATCTTCATGGCGTTCCCGAGCACCGCCGCGCCGTCCGGCCTGCGGAGCGCGCCCTGCCCGAGGATGACAAGCGTGCGCTTCGCCTTCGTCTCCTCCGAGACGCCGTCCGCGATCATCGCGGCGAGGCTCTCGGGGCCGGCGCCGGCGTGGAAATACTCGTAGGTCAGGTCCGCCGGCTCCCCGATCAGCGCGACGGAGGCCCCGTTGAGCCAGGCCTTGCGGATGCGGGCGTTCAGCACCGGCGCCTCGATGCGCGGATTGGTCCCGACGAGGAGGATCATCTCCGCCGCGTCGATATCCGCGACCCGCGCCGTGCCGACATAGCCGGAACGGTTCCCGACGGGGAGCGCGGCGCCGTCCGTCCGGCATTCCACCTTGCCGCCGAGCCCCTCGACGAGCGCCTTCAGCGAGAACATCGCCTCGACCGGCGCGAGATCGCCCGCGAGCGCGGCGACCCTGCCGCCCTTCAGCTTCGCGGCGGCGAGCGCCAGCGCCTCGGGCCATGCGGCGGGGCGGAGCTTGCCGTTCTCGCGAATATAGGGACGGTCCAGCCGCTGCCGGCGGAGGCCGTCGCAGATATGGCGCGCCTTGTCGGCGATCCACTCCTCGTTCACCTCGTCATGGTTGCGCGGCAGGATGCGCATGACCTCGCGCCCCCGCGCATCGACCCTGATGTTGGAGCCGAGCGCGTCCATCACGTCGATGCTCTCGGTCTTCTTCAGCTCCCAGGGCCGGGCGTTGAAGGCGTAGGGCTTGTTCGTCAGCGCGCCGACCGGGCAGAGATCGACCACGTTGCCGATCATCTCAGAATCGAGCGCGGCGTTGAGATAGGAGGCGATCTCCGAATCCTCGCCCCGCCCCGTCTGCCCCATCTGCGTCACGCCGCAGATTTCCGTGGTGTAGCGGACGCAGCGCGTGCAGGAGATGCAGCGCGTCATCTGCGTGCCGACAAGCGGGCCGAGATGGATGTCGTCCGCCGCCCGCTTCGGCTCGCGGTAGCGCGAAAAGTCGACGCCATAGGCCATCGCCTGGTCCTGGAGGTCGCACTCGCCCCCCTGGTCGCAGATCGGGCAGTCGAGCGGGTGGTTGATGAGGAGGAACTCCATCACCCCCTCCCGCGCCTTCTTCACCATCGGCGTGTTGGTGAAGACCTCGGGCGGCTGCCCTTCCGGCCCGGGCCGGAGGTCCCGCACCTGCATGGCGCAGGAGGCGGCGGGCTTCGGCGGGCCACCCTTCACCTCGACAAGGCACATCCGGCAATTGCCGGCGATGGAGAGCCGCTCATGGTAGCAGAAGCGGGGGATTTCCTTGCCCGCCGCCTCGCAGGCCTGAAGGAGCGTCAGCGCCCCCTCGACCTCGACCTCGATCCCGTCGACCTTGATCTTCTTCAGGGTGCTCATCGCTTCGCCTCGCTGATCGCGGGCGCGCCCGCGATCCATGTCTTCAGTCCGGCGAGGAGCCGCGCCAGGGCGCCCGCCGCGCGGGGGGCCTCCGGCGCGCTCACGCCCTCCGTCCGCGCCGCCGCCTCGCGGAGCATGTGGCGGAGATGATCGGGGTTGTCGCCCATGCACATGGCTCAGCCCTTCCCCGCCGCTTCATAGGCCGCGAACAGCGCCGAAACCGTTACGCCGTTGATCGTCATCCCCGTCATGTTCGCGTTCTCGATGGAGGCGCCCGAAAGGTTCACGTCGCCGAACCGCGCGCCGCTCATGTCCGCATCCGCGAAAGACGCCGCGGCGAGGCGCGCGTTGGTGAACGCGGCGCCCGTCATGTCCACATCGTCGAAGACCGAGCCGGCGATGGCCGCCCGCCGGATCTCCAGCCGCTCCCTGATATCCGCCAGCTCCATCGCGCTACTCCGCCGCCACGCCGTCGCAGGCCCGGCTCTTCCAGAGCCGCGCCTCCTCCAGCCAGTCCCACCCGAAGGCGTGGTCGGAGGGGCCGTGAGCCTCAAGGTGACGGAACCGGGCCATCGCCTCGTCGATGGTCGGGCGATGCCCGGCGGGCACATGCCACATGACGAAGCGGAGCGCATCCGTCAGGTCGTACCATTCCGCCTTCCGCTCATAGAAGGCGCGATGGACCGTGTTCCAGACGAAGGCTTCGAGCGCCTCGACGCTCTCCCAGACCGAGAGGGTGGACGCCGTGCGCGGGTTTCCGCCGAGCGGCCCTTCCGGATCGTTCTGCGCCCGGTCCATCTCTTCGTCCGACAGCCGCCAGACGAAGCCCGGGCTCCGCGCGGCGACGCCGTTCACGAGGTCGAGCCCCTCCGCAAAATCCTTCACGCGCGGGTCGTCCCAGTCGTGCCGCAGTATGCCGATGTTGAACTCGGCGAGGTGCTGGGCGCCGCCTGTCACTCCGCCGCGACCGCGCTGACGCGGCCCCTCTGCTTCGCCTTGATCCGGTCCTCGATCTCGCCGCGGTAATGGCGGATGAGGCCCTGGATCGGCCAGGCCGCGGCGTCGCCGAGGGCGCAAATCGTGTGGCCCTCCACCTGCTTGGTGACCTCCTGCAGCATGTCGATCTCCTCGAGCGCCGCATCGCCCGTCACCAGCCGCTCCATCACGCGCATCATCCAGCCCGTGCCCTCGCGGCAGGGGGTGCACTGGCCGCAGCTCTCATGCTTGTAGAAGGCGGAGAGACGCCAGATCGCCTTGATGACGTCCACCGAATTGTCCATCACGATCACCGCGGCGGTGCCGAGGCCGGAGCGCTGCTCGCGCAGCCAGTCGAAATCCATGATCGCGCCGTCGCGCATCATCTCGCCGGGGAGAAGCGGCACGGAGGAGCCGCCGGGGATCACGGCCTTCAGGTTGTCCCACCCGCCGCGGATGCCGCCGCAATGCCGGTCGATCAGCTCGTCGAACGGGATCGACATCGCCTCCTCGACGACGCAGGGCCGGTTCACATGGCCGGAAATCGCGAAGACCTTGGTGCCCGCGTTGTTCGCCCGCCCGAAGGAGGCGAACCAGTCCGCCCCGCGGCGGAGGATCGTCGGCGCCACCGCGATGGACTCGACGTTGTTCACCGTCGTCGGGCAGCCGTAGAGGCCGGTATTCGCGGGGAAAGGCGGTTTCAGCCGCGGCATCCCCTTCTTGCCTTCGAGGGATTCGAGAAGCGCCGTCTCCTCCCCGCAGATATAGGCCCCGGCGCCGTGGTGGAGATAGAGGTCGAAATCCCAGCCGGATTTCGCGGCGTTCTTCCCCAGCAGCCCGGCGTCATAGCATTCGTCGATGGCGGCCTGCAGCGCCTCCCGCTCCCGCACATATTCGCCGCGGATGTAGATGTAGCAGGCATGGGCGTTCATCGCGAAGGAGGCGATGAGGCAGCCCTCGATCAGCGTGTGGGGATCATGGCGCATGATCTCCCGGTCCTTGCAGGTGCCGGGCTCGGATTCGTCCGCGTTGACCACGAGATAGGAGGGCCGCCCGTCCGATTCCTTCGGCATGAAGGACCATTTGAGCCCGGTCGGGAACCCCGCGCCGCCCCGCCCGCGGAGGCCGGAGGCCTTCATCTCGCTGACGATCGCGTCCCGGCCGCGGGCGATGATGCCCGCCGTCCCGTCCCAGCAGCCGCGGGCCATCGCGCCCTTCAGGCTGCGGTCGCGCATCCCGTAGAGATTGGTGAAGATCCGGTCCTTGTCGTCCAGCATGTCTCTCTCTTCCCGTCTCTTCGGGGGTTCAGGCGCCCGAAAGCGCCTTCGCCTGCTCGATCCAGCCTTCGCGTTCGATCCGGCCCTTGAAGTTCAGCTGCTCGTCCACCCGCGCCACGTCCTCCGCCGACCAGCCGGCGATCTGCGCATAGGTGAGAACGCCGAGCGCGTGGAGCTTGCCTTCAAGCACCGGGCCGACGCCCTTGATCTTCTTCAGGTCGTCCGCGCCCTCCGGCGCCGGCTTCGGGGCCTCGTATTTCCAGGAACCCACGCCGTCGCGCAGCGTCGCCTCCTCGGCCAGCGGCGCGCTCGGCCTGATCGCAGTCTGGCCCCCGGTCTTCGCAGCCATGCCGCTGTCGGCGCGGACGCCGGACGACCAGTGGCCGCCTGCAACCGGGGCCGTGGGCTCCGCCGCGACAGGCGCGACCGGCTCGGGCTCCTTCGGCGCGGGCGCCCGCGGGGCCGGCGGCGCGGGCCGCGGCAAGGTGGACGTGGGGATCGAGGGCTTCGGCGCAAAGGGCGCCGCCGCGGCGCCCGCGGCGTGGGCCGGCTGGCGGCAGATCAGCTTCGGCAGCCATGTCCAGAGCCCGATGGCGAAGAGGACGAAGAGGACGATGGTCGCGACCGCGAATTCCCCGACGATCATTCGCGCCGCGACCGCCGCGACGATGATCGCGAGCGTGTAGGACACGACCCTGCACATGCTGGCGGACATTCGCTTTCCTCCCTATCCGGCGGACAGTTTCCGGGCCTGTTCGACCCAGCCGTCCCGCTCGATTCTCCCCTTGAACTTCAGCCGCGCGTCGACCCAGGCGATCTCCGCCGGGCCCCACGCGGCGATCTGGTCGAAATGCCAGAATCCCATCTCGTTCAGCAGCGCCTCAAGCTTCGGGCCGACGCCGTCGATCTTCTGCAGGTCGTCCGCCGCGCCGCCGCGGGGGGCGGAGAGCGTCTCGGGCTCCAGCTCCTCGACAGTCGGGGCCGCCGGTTCGGCGGCCGGGCGCGCGATCTTCTCCGCCTCGTCGGGCCGGGGCTCGGCTTTCGGCGTCGGCGCCTCGCCCTTCGGCGCGGCGGGGGCGACCGAGGGGCGGGACATGCCGCGCCCGTCCGTGATGCGGGAGACCGTATCGCCGAGCGCGAGGGCGAGCGCGACGGAGCCGTTCGCCGCCTCGCGCGCCTTCGCGGGAACCTTCAGGCTCGTCTCCCCGCCCAGCGGCTCGGAGGCGAAGCGGCCGTTCTGCGGCCCCGGCTTCGGCGTCTTGCCTGCCGCGAAATCGTCGATGATCCCGGCGAAGCCCTCCGCCGTCAGGTCCTCGTAATAGTCCTTGCCGATCTGCGCCATCGGCGCGTTGGCGCAGGCGCCGAGGCACTCGACCTCCTCCCAGGAAAATTTCCCGTCGGGCGAGAGCATGTGCGGCTCCGGCGCGATCCGGTCCTTCGCCACGGCCACAAGATCCTCCGCGCCGCAGATCATGCAGGAAAGCGTGCCGCAGATCTGGAAATGCGCGACGGAGCCCACGGGCTTCATCTGGAACATGAAGTAGAAGGTCGCGACCTCCAGCACGCGGATCTCCGCCATGCCGAGCATCTTCGCCACCGTCTCGATGATCGGGCGGGAGACCCAGCCCTCCTGCTCCTGCGCGCGCCAGAGGAGCGGAATGACGGCGGATGCCTGCCGCCCCTCGGGATATTTCGCGATCTGCGACTCCGCCCAGCGGAGATTCTCCGGCGTGAAGGCGAAGGAGGCGGGCTGTTCGTGATGGAGGCGGCGGAGCATCAGGCGGTCGCTTTCTCGTAGTCGGAGAGTTGCGCGTCGCCCCGGAGGCGCAGCGCGTCGGCGCAGAAATCGGCGCCATTCGGCCATGCGACGCCGGAGCCGAACTCGTCGATCGCAACGCGGCGGAAAAGGTCCGGATCGTTCAGGGCTTCGAGCAGGTGATGCCGCCGCAAAAGCTCGGACACGTCGACCCTGCGATGCTCCCCGTCCGACCAGACGATGTCGAGCAGGCCAGGCGCCGCTGCGCGCACGGAGAGGAGCTTCGGAAGCCGGCTCACGGGTTGAACTCCCGCCATTTCGCCTCGAGCGTTGCGCGGTTGGCGGCGGCCCAATCACGCGCCTCCCGCTCCGCTCGTCTGTCCACCGCGCCTTCCAGGATCGCGAGGGAGGCGATGGTCATCCGCGCCTCGGAGTCCGGCGTGACGATATGGAAGTGCGGCGGATTGTGGTCACGAAAATACATCGCGATCACGCAGTACTTGAGGCGGACGAGGACGGGCATCTCACCGGTCGATCTCCCCGAACACCACGTCCAGCGAGCCCAGGATCGCGCTCACATCCGCCAGCTGGTGCCCCTTGCAGATATGGTCCATCGCCGCGAGATGCGGGAAGCCCGGCGCCCGGAGCTTCGCGCGCCAGGGCTTGTTGGTGCCGTCCGCCACCAGATAGACGCCGAACTCGCCCTTCGGCGCCTCGACGCAGGCGTAGACCTCGCCCTCCGGCACCCGGAAGCCCTCGGTGTAGAGCTTGAAGTGATGGATCAGCGCCTCCATCGAGCGCTTCATCTCGCCGCGCTTCGGCGGGGCGATCTTGCCGTCGCGGGTGATGACGGGCTCGCCCTTCACCTTGTCCAGCTTTTCAAGCGCCTGGCGCATGATCTTCACGCTCTCCCGCATCTCTTCCATGCGGCAGAGATAGCGGTCATAGCAGTCGCCGTGCTTGCCGACGGGGATCAGGAAGTCGAACTCGTTGTAAAGCTCGTAGGGCTGCGCGCGCCGCAGGTCCCATGACCAGCCCGAGCCGCGGACCATGACGCCGGAGAAGCCGAGCGCCTGCGCCTCCTCGATGCTCACGACGCCGATATCGACATTGCGCTGCTTGAAGATGCGGTTGTCCGTCAGCAGCCCTTCGAGATCGTCGAGGATGGAGGGGAACTCCTCCGTCCACTGCCAGATGTCGTCGCAGAGCGCGTCCGGCAGGTCCTGATGCACGCCGCCGGGGCGGAAATAGGCCGAGTGGAGCCGCGCGCCGCAGGCCCGCTCGTAGAAGACCATGAGCTTCTCGCGCTCCTCGAACCCCCAGAGCGGGGGGGTGAGCGCGCCCACGTCCATCGCCTGCGTCGTGACGTTGAGGAGGTGGTTGAGGATGCGCCCGATCTCGCAATAGAGGATGCGGATCAGCGAGCCGCGCCGCGGCACGGCCGTCTCCGTCAGCCGCTCGATGGCGAGGCACCAGGCATGCTCCTGGTTCATCGGCGCGACGTAATCGAGCCGGTCGAAATAGGGCAGGTTCTGGAGATAGGTGCGGCTCTCCATCAGCTTCTCGGTGCCGCGGTGGAGGAGGCCGATATGCGGGTCCGTCCGCTCCACGATCTCCCCGTCCAGCTCCAGCACGAGGCGGAGAACGCCATGCGCCGCAGGGTGCTGCGGGCCGAAGTTGATGTTGAAGTTCCGGATGCGCTGCTCCGGCGTCTTGAAGTCTCCGTCCATCGTCAGAGCTCCGGGCCTTCCGCGACGCGGAAGACCTTGGAGATCACGACCCAGCGGCCGTCCAGCTTCAGGAAGTTGAGATAATCCGTGAAGCGGCGCGGCGGCAGGGCCACCGAGAGCGTCACATGCGCCATCTCCGGCCCCTCGGACCGGACGGCGTGGATCGCGTAATCCGGCGCGCCCGGCATCGCGCCGCGCGCCTTCGCGCGGTCGAGGAACACCTGCCTGCTGTTCTCGATCAGCGCGCCGTTCTGCGCGGCGTAGAGGTTGGCGCGCGGATGGAACAGCGCCTCCAGCCCCGCCACGTCGCCCTCATGGAGCGCGACGCAATAGGCGACGGCGGCGGCTTCGACCTCGGCGAGGGCGGAATCGTCAAGCATCAGGCGGCTCCCTTCTTCTCGTCGCCGGGGAGGATGTAGTCGGCGCCCTCCCACGGGCTCATGAAGTCGAACTGGCGGTATTCCTGCACGAGGCTCACGGGTTCATAGACGACCCGCTTCTGCTCCTCATCGTAGCGGACCTCGACATAGCCGGTCGTCGGAAAGTCCTTCCGGAGCGGATGGCCGCGGAAGCCGTAATCCGTGAGGATGCGGCGGAGGTCCGGATGGCCGGAGAACATCACGCCGTACATGTCGAACACCTCGCGCTCGAACCAGTCGGCGCAGGGGAAGACGGAGACGCAGGAGGGGACGAACTGATCCTCCGCCACGGCTACCTTCACCCGCAGGCGCTGGTTCTGCCGCATCGAGAGGAGGTGATAGACGACGTCGAACCGCGCCTCCCGCCCCGGCCAGTCCACCCCGCAGATGTCCACCAGCGTGGTGAACTGCATGGCGCCGTTCGTCTTCAGCCAGGTCAGCAGCTCGATCAGCGCGCCCGGGCCTGTCTCCACCGTCAGCTCGCCGTTGGCGACCGCCGACGAGACGAGCGCGGCGCCCTTCGCCGCCTCGATCTGCTCGCTGAGCTCGTTGAGAGCCTCGCTCATGCGCCCTCCTATCGGACTATGGTTCCCGTCCGGCGGATTTTCTTCTGCAGTTGCAGGATGCCGTAGAGCAGCGCCTCCGCCGTCGGCGGGCAGCCGGGAACGTAGATGTCCACCGGCACGATCCGGTCGCAGCCGCGGACGACGGAATAGCTGTAATGGTAGTAGCCGCCGCCATTGGCGCAGGAGCCCATGGAGATGACGTAGCGCGGCTCCGGCATCTGGTCATAGACCTTGCGGAGCGCCGGGGCCATCTTGTTGGTCAGCGTGCCGGCGACGATCATCACGTCGGATTGCCGCGGGCTCGCGCGCGGCGCGAAGCCGAAGCGTTCCGCGTCATAGCGCGGCATCGAGGTCTGCATCATCTCGACGGCGCAGCAGGCGAGGCCGAAGGTCATCCAGAAGAGCGAGCCGGTGCGCGCCCAGTTCACGAGATCCTCGGCCGTCGTCAGCAGATAGCCGCGATCCGCCAGCTCGGCGGAGACGTTCCGCGCCAGCACATCCTTGTCGGCGCCCGCGGCGACCGGTCCTGCGGTCACTCCCATTCGAGGGCTCCCTTCTTCCATTCATAGGCGAAGCCGACCGTCAGCACGCCGAGGAACACGATCATCGACCAGAATCCGAAGAGCCCGATATCCTGGAAGGCGACCGCCCAGGGAAACAGGAACGCGACTTCGAGGTCGAAGATGATGAAGAGGATCGACACGAGGTAGAATCGCACGTCGAACTTCATCCGCGCATCGTCGAAGGCGTTGAACCCGCATTCATAGGCGGAGATCTTTTCCGGGTCCGGCCGCCGCACGGCGAGCACGAGAGCCGCGATCATCAGCAGCAATCCGAGCCCCAGCGCCAGCCCGAGAAAGATCAGGATCGGCAGGTATTCCCGCAGCAGATCATCCATGCGTCCGGTCTCCCCTGCGCTATCTTGCAGTGCAGCGCACGTCGCCCCGTCTCTACTCCCGCCCCCCCTTCCGGTCAACCGAGACCGGGGGGCGATTCCGCGCTCCGGCGCCTGTCCGCATGAGCATCCGGGTGGACGGGGCGCAGCGCGTCGGCGGCTCCGGCATCGCATCGGGGGCGTGAAAAAACCGTTATCCCGCGCGATTCCGGCGCATTCGAAAGACGGCTTCGGAGGGGGGAGGGAGATGGCGCGGTTGACGGGGCTCGAACCCGCGACCCCCGGCGTGACAGGCCGGTACTCTAACCGACTGAGCTACAACCGCGCATCTCTCCCGCCAGCGTCGCCGCCGGCGTGAGCGTTTCTCTATTCAAGCCGGGCGGGCGCGTCAAGCGCGTGGAAACCGAAATTGTCACGATGGCGGTGGTGGGCGGTGACGGGATCGAACCGCCGACATCCTCGGTGTAAACGAGGCGCTCTGCCAGCTGAGCTAACCGCCCTTCGCCGGCGGGTTTAGACGAGCGCGGGGCGAAAGGCAAAGCGCCTTTCGCCCCGCGCGGCAGGTCAATGGGCGGAGGCGCCCGATTCCTGGCCGCCCTTGGCGGCGAGCGCCGCCGCCTCCGCCGCCTCGTCCCATTCGATGGGCTCGGGCGCCCGGACGAGCGCGCGCCGCAGCACCTCGGAGACGGTGGAGACCGGGATGATCTCCAGCCCGTTCTTCACATTGTCCGGAATCTCCGGCAGGTCCTTGGCGTTGTCCTTCGGGATCAGAACCGTCGTGACGCCGCCGCGAAGCGCCGCGAGGAGCTTCTCCTTCAGCCCGCCGATGGGCAGGACATTGCCGCGGAGCGTCACCTCCCCCGTCATCGCCACATCGCGGCGGACGGGGATGCCCGTGAGCATGGAGACGATGGAGGTCACCATGCCGATGCCGGCGGAGGGCCCGTCCTTCGGCGTCGCGCCTTCGGGGACATGGACATGGATGTCGATCTTCTCGAACTCGGGCGGCTTCACGCCGATGGAGATCGCCTGGCTCCGCACATAGGAGGAGGCCGCGTCGATCGATTCCTTCATCACGTCGCCGAGCTTGCCGGTCGTCTTCATGCGGCCCTTCCCGGGCAGCTTCAGCGCCTCGATGGAGAGGAGGTCGCCCCCCACCTCCGTCCAGGCGAGGCCGGTGACGACGCCGACCTCGTCCTTCTCCTCGGCGAGGCCGAACTTGAAGCGGCGGACGCCGAGCATCTTCTCCAGCCGCTCGGGCGTGACGACGACCTTCTTCTCCGCGCCCTTGACGATCTCCGTCACCGCCTTGCGGCAGAGCTTGGCGATCTCGCGTTCGAGATTCCGGACTCCGGCCTCCCGCGTGTAATAGCGGACGATGTCGATCAGCGCCTCGTCCGTCAGGCTGAACTCGCCCTTGGTGAGGCCGTGGCCCTTCATCTGCTTCTCGATGAGGTGGCGCCGCGCGATCTCGGCCTTCTCGTCCTCGGTGTAGCCCGAGAGCGGGATGATCTCCATCCGGTCGAGGAGCGGCCGGGGCATGTTGTAGCTGTTGGCCGTGGTGATGAACATCACGTTCGAGAGGTCGTATTCGACCTCAAGGTAATGGTCCATGAACGTGGCGTTCTGCTCCGGGTCCAGCACCTCCAGCATCGCGGAGGCCGGGTCGCCGCGGAAGTCCTGCCCCATCTTGTCGATCTCGTCGAGCAGGATGAGCGGGTTCGTCGTCTTGGCCTTCTTCATGGACTGGATGATCTTGCCCGGCATGGAGCCGATATAGGTCCGCCGGTGGCCGCGGATCTCCGCCTCGTCCCGGACGCCGCCGAGCGAGATGCGGATGAACTCGCGCCCCGTCGCCTTCGCGACCGACTTGCCGAGCGAGGTCTTGCCGACGCCCGGCGGGCCGACGAGGCAGAGGATCGGGCCCTTCAGCTTCTTCGAGCGCTGCTGGACGGCGAGATACTCGACCATCCGCTCCTTGACCTTCTCCAGCCCGAAATGATCCGCATCGAGGATCTCCTCGGCCTTCTTCAGGTCCTTCTTGACGCGGGACTTCACGCCCCACGGGATCGAGAGCATCCAGTCGAGATAGTTCCGCACCACCGTCGCCTCGGCGGACATGGGGGACATCTGGCGGAGCTTCTTGACCTCCGCGAGCGCCTTCTCCCGCGCCTCCTTGGAGAGCTTGGTGCCCTCGATCCGCTCCTGGTATTCCGTCGCCGCGTCCGCGCCCTCCTCGCCGTCGCCGAGTTCGCGCTGGATCGCCTTCATCTGCTCGTTGAGGTAATATTCCCGCTGCGTCTTCTCCATCTGGGACTTGACGCGCGTCTTGATCTTCCGCTCGACCTGCAGGACGGAAATCTCCCCCTGCATCAGGCCGTAGATGCGCTCCAGCCGCTTGGCGACATCCGTCATCTCCAGCAGCGCCTGCTTTTCGGAGAGGTTGACGCCGAGATGGCCGGCGATCGTGTCCGCGAGCTTGGCGGGCTCCTTGATCTGGGAGACGGTGCCGACGGCCTCCTGCGGCACGCTCTTGTTGAGCTTGACGTACTTCTCGAACTCGGCGGCGATGGAGCGGCTCAGCGCCTCGACGGCGTCCTTGTCGCCGGCCGTTTCCGGCAGGATCGTGGCCGAAGCCTCGAAATAATCCTCGCGGTCGCCGAAATTGTCGATCCGCGCGCGGGCCTTGCCCTCGACCAGGACCTTCACGGTCCCGTCCGGCAGCTTCAGGAGCTGGAGCACGCTCGCCACGGTGCCGATCCCGTAGATCGAGTCGGCGCCGGGCTCGTCCTCCGAAGGGTCCTTCTGCGAGGCGAGGAGGATCGACTTGTCGTCCTTCATCACCGCCTCGAGCGCGCGCACGGACTTCTCCCGCCCCACGAAGAGCGGAACGATCATGTGCGGGAAGACGACGATGTCGCGAAGCGGCAGAACGGGAAGCGTGGCCGCTTCGGGCGAGTGATCGGTCATGTGTCTGCTTTCTACTTGCGGCGAACGGGCGCGGCCCGCAGGCGGCTCCGCGCAGGTTCCCGGATCACAGGGGTAACATTCGAAATGGAGCGGCGGCGGCCCGATTTCAAGCGAGCCGCCGGGGCGGCGAGGTCAGGCGGAGCTCGCCGAGGCGTCGCCACGCTTCTTCTCGGAATAGATCATCAGCGGGTGAGCGCCGTTCTCGATCACGTCCTCGTTGACGACCACCTCTGCGACGCCTTCGAGCGCCGGAAGTTCGAACATCGTGTCGAGCAGAACGTTCTCGAGAATCGAGCGGAGGCCGCGCGCGCCGGTCTTCCTGTCGATCGCCTTGCGCGCGACGGAGTTCAGCGCCTCTTCGGTGAAGGTGAGCTTGGAGCTCTCCATCTCGAACAGGCGCTGATACTGCTTCACCAGCGCGTTCTTCGGCTTCGAGAGGATCGTGACGAGCGCCTTCTCGTCGAGGTCCTCCAGCGTGGCGATCACCGGAAGGCGGCCGACGAATTCGGGGATGAGGCCGAATTTCAGCAGGTCCTCCGGCTCCAGCTCCGAGAGAAGCTCGCCCGTCTTGCGCTCTTCCGCGTCCTTGACGTCGGCGCCGAAGCCTATGGAAGAGCCCTTGCCGCGCTGCGCGATGATCTTGTCGAGCCCCGCGAAGGCGCCGCCGCAGATGAAGAGGATGTTCGTCGTGTCCACCTGCAGGAATTCCTGCTGCGGATGCTTCCGCCCGCCCTGCGGCGGCACGGAGGCGACGGTGCCCTCCATGATCTTCAGCAGCGCCTGCTGCACGCCCTCGCCCGACACGTCCCGCGTGATGGAGGGATTGTCGGACTTGCGGGAGATCTTGTCGACCTCGTCGATATAGACGATGCCGCGCTGCGCCCGCTCCACGTTGTAGTCCGCGGCCTGGAGGAGCTTGAGGATGATGTTCTCGACATCCTCGCCGACATAGCCGGCCTCCGTCAGCGTCGTCGCGTCGGCCATGGTGAACGGCACGTCGAGGATGCGCGCCAGCGTCTGCGCCAGCAGCGTCTTGCCGCAGCCCGTCGGGCCGATCAGCAGGATGTTGGACTTGGCCAGCTCCACATCGGTGGATTTCGCCGCATGGTTCAGGCGCTTGTAATGGTTGTGGACCGCGACGGAGAGCACGCGCTTGGCGCGCTTCTGGCCGATCACGTAATCGTCCAGAACCTCGCAGATGTCCTGCGGCGTCGGCACGCCGTCGGTGGACTTCACGAGGCCGGACTTGGTCTCCTCGCGGATGATGTCCATGCAGAGCTCGACGCATTCATCGCAGATGAACACGGTCGGCCCGGCGATCAGCTTCCGCACCTCGTGCTGGCTCTTGCCGCAGAAGGAGCAGTAGAGCGTGTTCTTGGACTCGGTCCCTCCGGACTTGCTCATTCGGCTCTCCCGGCCCCGGGGGGTGGGGCTTCAAAATACGTAACCAGCGGGGATTAACGAAAGATCGCCAGTCGCATCCGCACGTTCGAATCCCGCTTTGCAACAGTTGTGCATGGTCCGCCCACCCGGCGCAAGGGCGCCGGGCGTGCGTAACGTCACAGGTTCTAGGGAACGGCGCGCCGCGGGTTCGTCACGCTTCCGCCGCGGGAACGTCGCGGCTGCTGACGATCTCGTCCACAAGGCCCCAATCCTTCGCCTTTTCGGCGGTCATGAAGTTGTCGCGGTCGAGCGCGCGCTCCACCGTCTCGTAGTCCTGCCCGCAATGCTTGACGTAGATGTTATTGAGCCGCTCCTTCAGCTCCAGAACCTCCCTGGCGTGGATCTGGATGTCGGAGGCCTGGCCCTGGAAGCCGCCGGAGGGCTGGTGGACCATGATGCGGCTGTTCGGCAGGGAGAAGCGCATTCCCTTCTCCCCCGCCGCGAGGAGGAGCGAGCCCATCGAGGCCGCCTGGCCGACGCAGAGGGTGGAAACCTTCGGGCGGATATACTGCATCGTGTCGTAGATCGAGAGCCCGGAGGTGACGACGCCGCCCGGGCTGTTGATGTACATCGCGATCTCCTTCTTCGGGTTCTCGGCCTCGAGGAAGAGGAGCTGCGCCACCATGAGTGTGGACATGCCGTCATGCACCGGCCCGGAAAGGAAGATGATCCGCTCCTTAAGGAGGCGCGAATAGATGTCATAGGCGCGCTCCCCGCGCGCCGTCTGCTCGACCACCATCGGAACGAGGGTGTTCATGTAGGTGTCGATCGGGTCTCTCATCGGGGGGCCTTTCGGTGGGTCTGAGCGAGTCTTAGGGGCTCGCCCCGCGCGCTTCAAGCGAACGCCTTGAGCGTTTTCGGTCCGGACCGGATCACCGGTCCGGGCGGAAAACGCAACAGCGCGAAACGCGCGTTTTTTCCGGTTTCCGCTCCGACCGATCCGGTCGGAGCGGAAACAGTCTGAAAATGCGGGGCGCGGAGCCCGCGAAGGCCCCGCGCCGTCAGGCTTCGCCGCCGGCTCAGGCCGCGCGGCGCGCCAGCGCGCACTGGCTCCAGAGCGAGGAGAGCGCGGAGACGAGCCGCTCGATATCCGCCTCGGAATGGAGCGGCGAGGGCGTGAAGCGCAGCCGCTCCGTCCCCTTCGGCACGGTCGGATAGTTGATCGGCTGCACGTAGATCCCGAACTGGTCCATCAGGATGTCGGAGATCATCTTGCACTTCACCGGGTCCTTGATCATCACCGGGATGATGTGGCTCGGGTTCGGGAGATGCGGAATGCCCTCCCGGTCCAGCGCGGCGCGAAGCTGGCGGACGCGGAGGCGCTGCATCTGGCGCTCCGAGTCGCTCGTCTTCAGGTGCCGGATCGAGGCGGTCGCCGCCGCGGCCACCGCCGGCGGCAGCGCCGTGGTGAAGATGAAGCCGGAGGCGAAGCTGCGGATGAAGTCGCAGAGCGCGATGGACCCGGCGATATAGCCGCCGACGACGCCATAGGCCTTGCCCAGCGTCCCCTCGATCAGCGTGATCCGGTCCATCAGCCCTTCCTGCTCCGCGACGCCGCCGCCGCGCGGCCCGTAGAGGCCGACGGCGTGCACCTCGTCGAGATAGGTCATCGCGCCGTATTTCTCGGAAACCTCGACGATCTCCCGGATCGGCGCGATGTCCCCGTCCATCGAATAGACGCTCTCGAAGGCGACGATCTTGGGCCGCGAGGGGTCGATGGCCGCGAGCTTCCTTTCGAGGTCCGCGACGTCGTTGTGCTTCCAGATCACCTTCTCCGCCCGGCTGTGGCGGATCCCCTCGATCATCGAGGCGTGGTTGAGGCTGTCGGACAGGATCACCGCGTTCGGTAGGCGGGAGCCGAGCGTGCCGAGCGCCGCCCAGTTCGAGACATAGCCCGAGGTGAAGAGGAGCGCGCCCTCCTTCCCGTGCAGGTCCGCCAGCTCCCGCTCCAGCAGGTGATGATGGTGCGAGGTGCCGGAGATGTTCCGCGTGCCGCCGGCGCCCGCGCCGCAGCTTTCCACGGTGCGGACCATGGCGTCGATCACGTCCGGATGCTGGCCCATGCAGAGATAGTCGTTGGAGCACCAGATCGTGACGTGCCGTTCGCCCGCCCCGTGGCGGTTCTTGGCGACGGGGAAGGCGCCCCTCTGGCGCTCCAGATCGGCGAAGACGCGATAATTGCCTTCTTTTTTCAGGGCGTCGAGCTGGGCCTCGAACAATTGATCATAGTCCATGAGCGTCCTCGCTTCGTCTTGTATCTTCCGTGTCCTTCCGGGCCGGAAGCATCCAGCGCCAGAGTTTCGCATCCGGCGCCGGTAGAATCATAAACCAGTGTTCGAGCATCGCCAGAAGAGTCAGTGTCGCAAGCAGCGCATATCCCGCCTCCGCCCCTGCGCTTTCCGCCCCGTGGAGCCGCTCCAGCCAGTGCGCGGAGGCGAAGGCGAGGGCGGTGACGGAGATCGGGAAGACCCAGTTGAGCGGGCGGATGCGGAAATGGCTCGCAAGGTGGGCGAGCGGCCGCGGCAGGAATTCGAGATTGATCCGCGGCACGCCGTAGAAAAGGTTCAGCTTCGCGCTGATCCGCGCGAGGAAGAGCACGAGGAAGGTGTGGAACGCCACCGCGTTCGTCGCCTCCCAGGCCGCCAGCGCCATCAGGCCGAGCGCCGCCGCAAGCAGGAATTCGTGCCAGGCGATGGTGCCCCAGGCGCGGATGAACCGCTCCCATTCCGGCGTCCCCGCCGGCAGCGGGCGCGAGTTCGGTCCCGTCACGATCCCCGAGAGGAATGCGAGCTCGATCCAGCCCCAGATCGCAAGGGCGGAGAGGAAGGCGCCGAAGGCCGCCGCCGCCCCCTCCCCCTGCAAGGTCGCGTAGAACCCCCAGACCCCGCCGAGCAGGATCGGCAGGCCGTAGAGCACGGAGCGCAGATGCGCCGCCCCGCCCTTCCGGTCCGCGATCCGCACCCGGCAGAGGATCGCCCCGGTGGAGAACCACCAGAGGAACAGGGCCGCGACGACCCATGTCCAGGTTCCGCCCATCAGTAGGCGGGAACCAGCCGCGGGTCGGCCGGCGGCGTCGAGGGCTTCGAGGGGATCAAGTAGAGCCCGGCGAAGGCGAGCCCGGCGTGCGCGCCGGCGAGCGTCTTGCCGATGCGCCCCATGAGACCGCCCTTCTTGTGCGCCTTCTCCATCGCGATGAACGCGGTGTTGAGCCGGTCCAGCCCCTTCCGCCAGCGCGGGTTCTCCATGTCGAGCTCGAGCGGGAAGATCTGCTTGGAGATCTCCGTCGTGACGCGGAACACCTCCTGATCGTACCAGTCGATATCGATGCCGAGCGCCTCGTGGAAGCGATGGCGCGCATGGTCCCGCACCCACATCGTGCCGAAGACGGCGACGAGGAAGAACTTGATCCAGAGCTTGTTCAGCCCGGATGTCAGCTTCGGGTCCGTCTTCATCAGCAGGGCGAAGGCCTCGCCATGGCTGAACTCGTCATTGCACCATTCCTTGAACCACTTGAAGATCGGGTGGAACCGATGTTCCGGATGCTTCTCGAGATGCCGGTAGATGGTGATGTAGCGCGCATAGCCGATCTTCTCGGACAGATACGTCGCATAGTAGATAAACTTCGGCTTGAAGTATGTGTACTTCTTCGCCTTGGTCAGGAACCCGAGGTTCACGCCGATCCCCGCCTCGCGGAGCGCGTCGTTGATGAAGCCGGCGTGGCGCGCCTCGTCGCGGGACATGAAGCCGAAGAGCTCGCAGATGTCCTTGTTCGTGCCCCGCCGCTTCATCTCCTTGTAGAGCACGCAGCCGGAGAATTCCGCGGTGAGCGAGGAGACGAGGAAGTCGATCGCCTCGGCCTTCAGGCCCGGCTCCATGTTCTCCCAGTCCACCTCGTCCCAGTCGGCCGTCTTCTTGAAATGGTTCTTGTTCGGATCCGAGCGCATCTGGGCGATCAGCCGGTCCCATTCCTCGCGGACGGGGGAGACGTCGATCTTGTCCATCTCGTCGAAATCGGTGGTGTAGAAACGCGGGTTCAGGAGCGTCGTCTCCTGCGCCATCGCGTTGGTGTCGAGGGCGTTCGCCGCCTCGATCGGGCTTTGCGCGTTCATGACAGCCGCTCCTCAGAGAACGAGAATTCACAGAGCTCCATGAATTCGAAATCGCCGGTCGCGCGGGTCCAGGCCCGCTCCAGCGCCGTGGCGCGCGTGATCTTCGCGATCCGGTCTTCCGTCACCACCTCGCCATAGGCGGCCATGATCGGCGGCCCCTCGACGATCACGCTGTCTCCCGGGTTCACGACCGCGCCGTTGTTGAAGCGGACATGGGCGTGCAGGCTTTCGAACTTGTGGCTGACCTCGACGGTGCAGGGCGCCGTCTCCACCTTTCTCTTCAGTATTCCCATGGTTTTTTTACTCCCCTTTTATTGGCAGTCCCGTCTCAGTCCAGAAGCCGCGAGAAGGCGGCCTCGTTGTCCCGGCCGAAGCCGATGAGCTCCGCCCGCCAGCCGGTATGGGCGTCCCTCAGAGAGAGGCGCCCGTCGGTGAAGCGGACGAGGCGGATGGGGGCGTGGATGGCGACCCCATGCTTGTTGCGCTCGCGGACGAGCACGCGATAGACCCCGGCGATGAAGCCGCCCTTGTCGGGCGTGAGGCTTGCGATCACCGTTCCGTTGACGTCCATCACCTCCGCCGATCCGTTCATCGAGCCGGAAAGGATGATCTCCCGCTCCTTGAACACCGGCGTGTCCGTCGGCGGCATGGCTTCGAGCGGCCTGTCCGTGACGACGGCGTAAGAGACGATGAGCAGGGCGGAGAGGACGAGGACGAGCACCGCGCGGAGGAGGACGACCGGGATCTTCTCCCGCTCCCGCCGCTGCAACGTGGTTTCGGCATGGGCCATGGCCGCCTCCTATTCCGCTGCGAAGGCTGTGGCGGCGCCGGCGCGCGCGCCTTGCTTCGCTGTGACGACCGGCATGGAGAGCCGGCTCTCCGCCGCCTCGGCGAGGATGCGGGCGACGTTCGCCGCGTCCGGGATCGCGCGGAGCGTCGGCTCCGTCTTGGCGATGCGCCAGGGGCGCACATGCGGCCAGAGGATGAGGTAGGAGACGGTGTTCGCGCCCTTGAGCTTCAGCGCGATGCTGCCCGTCCCGTCCTTGGCGAGGGCGAGGCCCGCCGTCTCGATCTGGCTGTAGGGCAGGTTGAAGGTGACGGTCAGCGCCGCGCCGACGCGCATCGCCACCCGCTTGTTGGTGATCGTGTAGAGCGAGGCGCGGGCCTGCGCCCAGGCGACGGCGTAGAGAAGGCCGCAGGCCACGACGCCGATGGCGACATACCAGGAGGCGCCGGCGAGCCCGGCGACGAACCCGCCCTCGTCCCCCGCCACGATCCCGCGCCAGAGCGCGAGAACCGCGAAATAGGCGGCGACGGGGCGGATCAGCAGCGCATCCCGCGCCAGCGCCCACGGGTCCGGCCGCCCCTGCCAGAGGATCGCCTCGTCTTTCGGCGGCCTCTCCGGCAGGCCCGGCACGGGCTCGGTTGCGAAATCGTCGTGGCCCATTTCGGCCTCCCCTTTTATCGTTCGTCCGCAGTCGCGTCTTTCAGAGCTGCGGCTCAAGCCGCTCGGCGGAGGCGTAGAGCTTGCCGCCGGCGTAGTAGCCGCAGATCTTGTCTTCCTCGAGCAGCGTCACCTGATGCGGCGAGGCCGTCTTCGGCACGTTCGCGAAGTGCTTGCCGAAGATCGAACGGATCTTCACGCCGGAGGAGCGGATGACGCAGAGCTGCATCGGCGCGAGCCGCCGCCCGCCGCCATGCGCGTCGTCGAGCGCGATCTCCAGATAGCGGACGAGCTGCTCGGGCTCGTCGATCCACATGTCGACGATCTCGCCGACCGTCTCTCCGTCGCCGGCGATCACCGGCAGGCCGCGCGGGTCGCGCCCGGCGGAGACGGCGAATTGCGAGGCGCCCGCCATGGGGACGATCTTGGGATGGCCGTGGCCGTCAAGCTCCGGCACGTCGCGCCGCGGCGCCCAGGAGGCCGGGCCGACGCCGTCCACCATCGGGTCGCCCGTCGGCTCGAAGGGGGAGCCGGCGGCGACGGAGGTCTGCCGCAGCGCGACCTCGCGGTTCTCGGGCTTGTAGTCCGGCACGGTGACCTCGCCGCGCCCGTGCATGAGGCGGAAGGTCTTCGGCTTCGGCAGCGGGAACGGGCCCTGGTTCGGCGCAGGGTCGCCCTGGTCCGTCTCCAGCGGGTAGCCTTCGCGCATGTTCTCCGTCTGGAGATAGTAGATCAGGAGCGCGAAGAAGCCCCAGAAAAGGTAAAGCGACAGGGACGCTAGGTCCAGGGTGCCGATGATGGGTTCGATCATGAGAGGGTCCTCCCTTTGGCTCGGCGATCAGGTGGGAAAGTCGGCGAGGCCGATCCTGCGCGACTGGTCCCAATGCGGTTGCGTCTGGCGGGCGCCGGCGCGGACAAGCGGGCCGAGCGCGACGAGAGTGAGGAAGATCAGGCCGATCTCCAGGTGATAGACGACGGAATAGCCCGTCGCCGGGTCGTTGAGCGCGACGCCGAGGCTCCCGTCGAGCGCGAGGCCGTTAACGAGGTCGCGGAGCCCGCCGCCGATGGCGATGGCGAGCCCGGCCGCCGTCGCCTGCGCCGCGCCCCAGGCGCCGAGCGCGAGGCCCCGGCCCGCGAGGCCCGCCACCGGCATCGTCATCGCGGCGGTGAGGGTCGCGACGGCGAAGAGCCCGCCGCCGAAGCCGATCCCCGCCGCGCCGGCGAAGAAGAGCGCGGGCGAATGCATCGGCGCGGCGAAGATGACGGCGGAGAAGGCGCAAAGCCCGGCGAGGAGCCCCCGCGCGGCCATGCGCGCCGGGTCCGTCCCCGCGCGGAGCCAGCGCGCCGCGAGGAAGAGGCCGAAGAGCGCGCCCGCGGCCCACATCGCCGTCAGAAACGTCGTCGAGCCGACGGAAAGCCCGAGGATCTCGCCGCCATAGGGCTCCAGCAGAACGTCCTGCATGTTGAAGGCGAGCGTGCCGAGGAAGACGGTGACGAGCAGCCGCCCCGCCGGCCCGCCCGCGGCGAAATCCGCCCAGGCGTCCGCGAAGCGGGGGCGCGGCGCGGCGCGCTCCTCCCGGCTCATCGGCCTCGGCGCCTCCTGCTTCCAGAGCGCGACGAGGTTGAGGAGGATGCCGACAAGCGCGGCGCCCTGCACCGTCTCGATCAGCGCCAGCTGCGAGAAATCCTTCAGCAGCCAGCCGATGACGAGCGAGGAGCCCGCCATGCCCAGAAGCAGCATGACATAGAGCAGCGCGACGACCCGCGGCCGCGTCTCCTCGTCCGCCCGGTCGGCGGCGAGGGCGAGCCCGGCGGTCTGCGTCATGTGGATGCCGAGGCCGGTCATCAGGAAGGCGAGCGCGGCCAGCGCCTCCCCCGCCCATGACGGCCCGAGCGTCTGGTCGCCCGAAAGCACGATCAGCGCGAAGGGCATGATCGCGAGCCCGCCGAACTGCCAGAGCGAGCCGAACCAGAGATAGGGAATGCGCTTCCAGCCGATCGCGCTCCGGTGCGTGTCCGACCGGAAGCCGAGCAGCGCCCGGAACGGCGCGGAGAGGACGGGCAGCGCGATCATCGCCGCGACGATGATCGCGGCGACCTGAAGCTCCACGATCATCACGCGGTTCAGCGTGCCGAGCAGCATCACTGTCGCCATCCCGGTCGAAACCTGGAAGAGCGAGAGCCGCAGGAGCTGGCCGAGCGGCAGGCCCGCAGAGGCGGCGTCGGAGAAGGGCAGCATCTCCGCCGTCAGCCGCTTCAGATATGCCGGCGTCTTTCTCAACGCGAAAGCTCCATCGCCTGGGAGATGTAGAAGCCGCGGCTCACCCGCTCGACGCGGGAGAGGCGGAAGGGGGAGAGCGCGGGCCGCTTCGCCGCCTCGCGCCGGATCGCGGCGTCCGAATGCGGGATGATCGCGGGCGACCGGTCCGACCGGGGGAAGACCTGCCCCATCAGCCAGAAGGTCCGCAGGAAGGCGGTGGAGGGGGCGATGGTGAAGACGAGGCTCCGCTCCGTCCGCGCCGCGAGGGTCGCGAGCGCCGCGCCGATATCCTCCGCGCGGTAATGGATCAGGCTGTCCATCGCCATCACATGGTCGAAGCGGCCGAGATAGGGGTCGAGCATGTCGCCCGCGACGAACTCGATCCGCCCCTCCAGCTCCGGCGGCGTCCGCCGCCGCGCCACGTCGAGGAGGGAGGGGGAGATGTCGGTCGCCACCACCTCGGCGCCGCGCTGCGCGAGCTCGATCGCCATCTGCCCGGCGCCGCAGCCCGCATCGAGCACGCGCCGCCCGGTCAGGTCCGCCGGCAGGCGCTCCAGCATCGCGGCGCGCATCCGGTCCCGCCCCTCCCGCACCGTCTGGCGGATGCGGGAGACGGGCGCGTCAGAGGTCAGCCGCGCCCAGGTGTCGGAGGCGGTGCGGTCGAAATAGGTCTCGAGCCGGGCGCGGGTGGCGGCGTAGTGGCTCATCAATCGAATCCCAGAAGCTCGAAAATGTCCCGGTCCTCCAGCGGCGCGGGGGCGAGCGCCTCCGTCCCGTTCCATAGCGTCTCCGCGAGGCGGACATATTCCTTGCGGACCATCACCACGTCCTCCGAGTCGTCCATCTCGAAGAGCGTCTTCTTCTTGAGGCGGGAGCGGCGGATCGCGTCGAGGTCGGGCATGTGCGCGATGCGGTTGAAGCCGACCTTGGCGCAATACTTGTCGACCTCGTCCGTCTCCCGGCTCCGGTTGGCGACGCAGCCGGCGAGGCGCACGCCGTAATTCTTCGACTTGGCCTGAACCGCGGCGATGATGCGGTTCATGGCGTAGATCGAGTCGAAATCGTTGGCGGTGACGATCAGCGCCCGGTCGGCGTGCTGGAGCGGCGCCGCGAAGCCGCCGCACACCACGTCCCCGAGAACGTCGAAGATCACGACGTCGGTGTCCTCCAGCATGTGATGCTGCTTCAGGAGCTTCACCGTCTGCCCGACGACATAGCCGCCGCATCCCGTGCCGGCCGGCGGGCCGCCCGCCTCCACGCATTTCACGCCGCCATAGCCCTCGAAGACGAAATCCTCGGGCCGCAACTCCTCGGGGTGGAAGTCCACCTCCTTGAGGATGTCGATCACCGTCGGCACCAGCCGGCCCGTCAGCGTGAAGGTCGAGTCGTGCTTCGGGTCGCAGCCGATCTGCAGCACGCGCTTGCCGAGCTTCGTGAAGGCGGCGGAGAGGTTGGAGGAGGTGGTGGACTTGCCGATCCCCCCCTTGCCGTAGACGGCGAAGACCTTCGCGCCCTCGATCTTCATCGAGGGGTCGAGGCGAACCTGGACGGAGCCTTCGCCATCCTCGCCTTTCAGCACGGGCGGTCTTGCATCGAGCGGGCTCATCTTCGTCCTCCTATTCCGCGGCCATCGTCACGCCCTCGAGAGCATCCTCGAGTTCGTCGGCTCCGTTGCGGAGCGCGGCCAGGGTCGCCTCGTCGGGCGTCCAGTAGTTGCGTTCGTGCGCCTCCAGCAGGCGGTTCGCCATGCGGGCGGAGGCGGCGGGGTTCAGCGCGGCGAGCCGGCGGCGCATCGCTTCGTCCGTCACGAAGGTCTCGGTGAGCCGCTGGTAGACCCAGGGGTCGACCTGCCCGGTGGTCGCCGACCAGCCGAGCGTGTTCGTCACATGCGCCTCGATCTGGCGCACGCCCTCGTGGCCGTGCTTCAGCAGGCCCTCGAAGAACTTGGGGTTGAGCGCGCGGGTCCGCGTCTCCAGCGCCACTTGCTCCTTCAGCGTGCGGACCTTGGCGCCGCCGCGCGTCTGGTCCCCGATGAAGACCTGCGTCTCCGCCCCGGTCGCACGCTTCACCGCGCGGGCGATGCCGCCCAGCGTGTCGAAGTAATGGTCCACCGTGGTGACGCCGAGCTCCACGCTTTCGAGGTTCTGATAGGCGAGGTCGACCGTCTTCAGCGTCTCCTGCAGCAGCGCGGGGTTCTTGGCCGCCTTGCCGTCGCGGCCATAGGCGAAGCATTTCCGCGCCTCGTAGGCGTCGGCCAGCTCGTCCTCCTCGCCCCAGGAGGCGCCGTCGATCATCTGATTGACGTTGGAGCCGTAGGCGCCTTCCGCATTGGAAAAGACGCGAAGCGCGGCCTCCTCCATCGTCGCGCCCGTCGCCGCGGCATAGGCGAGCGCATGGGCGCGAACGTAATTCAGCGCCTCGGGCTCCTCCGCCGTCGCGGCCTTGAAGGCGGCCTCGGCCAGCATCCGGGTCTGGAGCGGCAGGAGGTCGCGGAAGATGCCCGAAAGGGTCATCACCACGTCGATCCGCGGGCGGCCAAGCGTCTCCAGCGGCACGAGGTCGGCGCCGGCGAGGCGGCCGAAACTGTCAAAGCGCGGCGTCGCGCCCATCAGCGCCAGCGCCTGCGCGATCGGCCCGCCGTCGGACTTGATGTTGTCCGAACCCCAGAGGACCATCGCCACCGTGCGCGGCGTGGAGCCCTGCGCGGCGAGAAGCGCGGCGGCCTGCTTCGCCCCCTCCGCCATCGCGAAGGCGGTGGGCATCCGGAACGGGTCGAAGGCGTGGATGTTCCGCCCGGTCGGCAGGATCTCGACATTGCGGATCAGGTCGCCGCCCGGCACCGGCGCGATGTAGCGGCCCGAAAGGGCGCGGAGCAGCGCGGGCACCTCGTCATCGCCCGAAAGCGCGGCCTCCACCTTGGCGCGCGTCTCGGCGTCCACCTCGCCCATGGCGGAGAGATGCGCCGCCTGCGTCTCGGGAGAGAGCGGCCGGCCGACGACGTGGAGCCCGTCGGTGATGAGCGCCTCCTCCGTCTCGATCAGCTTGAGCCAGAGCGCGTCGGGCGCGGCGCCGTCCATGTCCACCGCCGCGGCCTGCGCGGCGATGAGTTCGCCAAGGTCCGCCCGCTCCGGCGCGTCGGGCGCGAGGCCGCGCCAGCGCGTCAGGCTGTCCTTGAGTTCCAGCAGGCCCTTGTAGAGCCCCGCGGCGGCGAGCGGCGGGGTCAGGTGCGTGATCGTCACCGCGCCGGAGCGCCGCTTCGCCAGCGTCGCCTCGGAGGGGTTGTTGGCGGCGTAGAGATAGACGTTCGGCATGTCGCCGATCAGCCGGTCCGGCCAGTCCGCCGCGCCGAGCCCGGCCTGCTTGCCCGGCATGAATTCGAGCGCGCCGTGCATGCCGAAATGCAGCACCGCATCGGCCCCGAAATCGTCCCGCAGCCAGCGATAGAAGGCCTGGAAGGCGTGGGTCGGCGCAAAGCCCTTCTCGAAGAGGAGGCGCATCGGGTCCCCCTCCCAGCCGAAGGCGGGCTGGACGCCGACGAAGACGTTGCCAAGCTGCGCGCCGAGGATGAAGACTCCCCGCCCGTCCGCCTGCGCCCGCCCGGGCGCCGCGCCCCATACGGCCTCCGTCTCCTTCAGATGCGGGTTCTCCGCCACCAGCCGGTCAGCCGGCACATGCGCGGCGACGTTCGCCTGCTGCCCGAAGGCGCCGGAATTGCCCTGGAGGATCATCGCGCGGAGCGCGTCCACGCTCTCCGGCGGGTCGAGCCGGTAGCCCTCCGCCTTCATCCGCTGAAGCGTGTTGAAGAGCGATTCGAACACGCCGAGCCAGGCCGCGGTGCCGACCGCGCCTGCGTTCGGCGGGAAGCCGAAGAGGACGACCGCCACCTTCCGCTCCGCGGCGCGCGAGCGGCGGAGCCGGACGAGGCGCAGCGCCCGCTCCGCCAGCCGCTCGATACGCTCCGGGCAGGGCGCCATCGTCTTGCCCGCGCCGCCCCTGCAGCGATGGGCGCAGCCTTCGCAGCCCTCCTCGCCGTGCCGGCCGGCGAAGACGGTCGGGTTCGTCGCGCCGTCGATCTCCGGCAGGGCGACGAGCATCGTCGTCTCGACCGGGCCGAGGCCCTGCGGGCTCGCGGACCATTGCCCGAGCGTCTGGAACTCCAGCGGATGGGCGCAGATGTAAGGCACGTCGAGCGCGGAGAGCACGCGCTCCGCCGCCGCGCTGTCATTATAGGCGGGCCCGCCGATCAGCGAGAAGCCGGTGAGGGAGATGAAGGCGTCCACCTCGCCCTTGAGATAGGCTTCGATCGCCGGCCGCCCGTCCAGCCCGCCCGCGAAGGCGGGGATGACCCGGAGCCCCTTCGCCTCCAGCGCCCGGATCGCCGCATCGTAATGCGCGGAATCGGAGGCGAGGACGTATGAGCGCATGAGGAGGAGGCCGACCGTGCCGACCGGCTTCGCCGGGGCGGGAAGGTCGGAAAGCTTCGTCGTGATCCGGCCCTTCACGTCGGGGTGGTAGAGCCCGACATCCGGGTATTCCACGGGGAGCGGCGCCTTACCCTTCCGCAGCGCCTTGTCGGAGGCGTAGCGGGAGATGAGGAAGCGGACCATCGCCTCCACATTGTCGTCCGACCCGCCGAGCCAGTATTGCATCGTCAGGAACCAGGCGCGGAGGTCCTGCGCCTTGCCGGGGATCCAGCGGAGGATCTTCGGCAGCCGGCGGAGGATCGCCATCTGCCGCTCGCCCGATTCGGAGTTGGGCTTCGAGCCCTTCAGCTTCTTGAGGAAGCCCATGATGCCGGAGGCGGGCTTCGAGAGGTCGAGATCGCCCATCTTCGTGAGCTGGATCACCGAACGATCCGCGACGATGCCCACCATCGCGTCGCAATGCGGCCGCCGCGCCTGAAGGTCGGGGAGGATCGCCTGCACATGCTCTTCGAGGAAGAGGAGGTTGGCGACGACGATGTCCGCCTCCGCCACCGCGGCCTTCGCCGCCAGCAGCCGCTCCGGCCTCTCGCCCCATTCGGCGGCGGCGAAGACCTCGACGACGAGACCCGGGAAATCCCCCGCCAGCCGCGCCGTCGCCCGCGCCGCCGGGCCAGCCGCATGGCTGTCCAGCGTCACGATGACGACGCGATAGGCGGCCGTTCCGGGGGCTTCACCGCGCATAATGGGCCTTCGCCTCGTAGAGGGTTTCGACCGAGATCGCGGAGACGCCGCGCTCCACCGCGAATTTCTCGGTGTTCCGCCGCGCCTTGCCGCGCACGAAGAAGGGGATCTTGCGCAGCTCCTTCTCGGCGTCGGCGAGCCAGGTGACATTGTCGTTCACCGCCGCGGCGAGCGCCGGCTCGGGCTCCGGCGCCGCGTCCATCGCGCGCGGCGCATGGCCGCCGTGATGGCTCGGCCCCGCCTCGTCCCGGAACTCGAAATCGTCGCGGAACATGTGGAGGAGGTGTTCCTCCAGCCCCATCACCAGCGGATGAACCCAGGTGTCGAAGATGACGTTCGCGCCCTCGAACCCGACCTGCGGGGAGCGGCGGGCGGGGAAGTCCTGCACATGGACCGGGGCGGAGATCACGGCGCAGGGAATGCCGAGCCGCTTGCCGATATGCCGCTCCATCTGCGTGCCGAGGATCAGCTCCGGCTGCGCCTCCTGGATCGCCGCCTCGACCTCGAGGTAGTCGTCGGTGACGAGCGCCTCGAGCCCCATCGACTTCGCCAGCGCCCGGATCGGGCGGGCGAATTCCCGGTTGTAGCAGCCGAGGCCGACGACCGCGAAACCCATCTCTTCCGAGGCGATCCGCGCGGCGGCGGCGGCGTGCGTGCCATCGCCGAAGATGAAGACGCGCTTGCCGGTCAGGTAGGTCGAATCGACCGAGCGCGAATACCAGGGGAGCCTGAGCCGCCCCTCGTCCGGCGAGGCGTCCATCTCCGTCAGCCCGTTGACCTCGCAGATGAAATCCCGCGTGGCGGAAACGCCGATGGGGACCGTCTTGGTGAAGGGCAGCCCGAGCTCGCGCTGCATCCAGCGGCAGGCGCCCTCGCCCGTCTCCGGATAGAGGAGCACGTTGAAATGCGCCGCGCCGAGCCGCGCGACATCCGCCGGGCTGGCGCCGAGCGGCGCGACGACGTTGACCGCGACGCCAAGCTCGAAAAGGAGCCCGGTCAGCTCCTCCACATCGTCCCGGTGGCGGAAGCCGAGGCCCGTGGGCCCGATGATGTTGCAGCTGATCCGCTCCGTCCGCGCCATCGGCTTCGCGAGATGCCGCACGATCTGGAGGAAGGTCTCGTCCGCCCCGAAATTCTCCTTGCGCTGATAGCTCGGCAGGTCGAGCGGGATGACCGGGATGGGCAGGTCGAGCGCCGCCGCCATCCCCCCCGGATCGTCCTGGATCAGCTCCGCCGTGCAGGAGGCGCCGACGATGATCGCCTCCGGCCTGAACCGCTCGTAGGCGTCGCGGCAGGCGTCCTTGAAGAGGTCCGCCGTGTCGGAGCCGAGGTCGCGCGCCTGGAAGGTCGTGTAGGTGACGGGCGGCCTATGGTCCCGCCGCTCGATCATCGTGAAGAGAAGGTCGGCATATGTGTCGCCCTGCGGCGCATGGAGGACGTAATGGAGCCCCTTCATGCCGGTGGCGACGCGCATGGCGCCCACATGCGGCGGGCCCTCATAGGTCCAGACGGTCAGCTTCATCCCGCCGCCTCCCCGGTTTTCGGCGCGAGCGCCTTCAGCATCTCCCGCCGCCGGAGCGGGCGGGCGAAGAGCGCGGCGAGATCGCCGGCCTGTTCGTAGAAATGGACGGGCGTGAAGACGAGCTCGATCGCCCACTTCGTCGCCAGCCCCTCGGCCTCCAGCGGGTTCGCGAGGCCGAGGCCGCAGACGGTGAGGTCCGCCCGCGCGGCCCGCGCCCGGTCGAGCTGCTTGTCGACATCCTGCCCCTCGGAGAGGAGCGGACCCTCTGCAATCAGGTCCAGATCGGGGCCGACGAGGCCCTTGTGGATATAGGGGGCGCCGATCTCCACCGCGCGCATCCCGCATTCGCGGGTCAGGAACCGCGCCAGCGGGATCTCCAGCTGGCTGTCGGGGAAGAAGAAGATCGAGCGGCCGTCCAGCGTCTCCGCCGCCGCGGCGACGGCGAGCCGGGCGCGGGCGCGGGGCGCGGCGGTGACCGCCTCGAACCGCTCGTCCGACACGCCGAACTCGGCGGCGACGGCGCGAAGCCAGAGCGTCGTGCCCTCCTCGCCGAAGGGGAAGGGCGCGTCGATCCGGCGCGCCCCGCGCCGTTCGAGCGCCGCCGCCGTCTCCCCGAGGAAGGGCTGCGTCAGGGCGAAGACCGTGCCCTCCCCCACCGCCAGCGGCGCATCCGCGCGGCGCGAGGGAAGAACGCGCACCGTCTCGATCCCGAGCGCGGAGAGAAGCGAAAGCGCCTGGTCCTCCACCACGTCGGGCAGGGCCCCGACGAGAAGGAGCTGGCGCTCCGCGCTCTCGGGCAGGACCGGGACCATCGATTCGAGGCAGGCGTCCTCGCCCTGCGTGAACGTCGTCTCGATGCCGGAGCCGGAATAGTTCAGCACGGCGACATGCGGCGCATATTTCTTCGTCAGCCGCTCCGCCGCGCGGCTGAGATCGAGCTTGATGACCTCGGAGGGGCAGGAGCCGACGAGGAAGAGCCGGCGGATATCGGGGCGCCGCGCGAGCAGCCGCTCCACCTCCCGGTCGAGTTCGTCATGCGCGTCGGCGAGGCCGGCGAGGTCCTTCTCTTCAAGAATCGCCGTGCCGAAGCGCGGCTCCGCGAAGATCATCACGCCGGCGGCCGACTGCAGGAGATGCGCGCAGGTGCGGCTGCCGACGACGAGGAAGAAGGCGTCCTGCATCTTCCGGTGCAGCCAGATGATTCCCGTCAGCCCGCAGAAGACCTCGCGCTGGCCGCGCTCCTTCAGCACGGGCGCCTCGCGGCAGCCCTTGGCCGGCGTGTCGGAAAGGGCGAAGGGCCGGTTCACGCCGCGCCCCCCTGAAGCCGCGCCATGCGCAGCTTCCAGAGGAACTGCCCGGCGTTGATCACATAGGCCGCGTAGGCGGCGAGCGCGAGAACCATCAGATCGAACGGCGCCAGCGCGCCGGACCAGAGCGCCCAGAGATAGGCGGTGTGGAGCGCGATCACGAGGAAGCTGAACACATCCTCCCAGAAGAAGGCCGGGGCGAAGAGCCAGCGCCCGAACACGACCTTTTCCCAGATCGCGCCGGTGACCATGATCCCGTAGAGAAAGCCCGTCTTGACGACGATGGAGACCGTCGCCGCCGCATAGCCCTCGCCCGTGGCGAGGAACCGCAGCACCAGCGCGAGCGAGACAAGGAAGACGAGGAATTGCGCCGGCGCGAGAACGCCCTGAACCAGGGTCCAGACCGTGCCGTCGCGCCGCCGCCGCTCTTCCGCCGTATAGAGCGGCCGGGCGCGGGCTTTTCCCGTCAACCCTTCCCGCCTGTCTTCGCCTCTCGGCATCCTGTCGCCTCCCGCCTTTCGGCCTTCGATGAACGATATGTGTCCGTGCGAAGGACTGTCAATTGAAACTTACAGTTTTTCGCCGCGCCGTCAGGAGGCGGAGACAGGCGCCCGCAGGCAGCGAGAAGATGACAACTCATTGAAATCATGTGATTTCCGAAAATCTCCCTCAACCTGAGCGGGAAAAATCCGCGGGCGATGTTCACGATGCGAAAATCGTTGTCAGGTTTTTTTGACAATCGCGCGCGAAGGCGGCAGAGTGTGCCCATGCCGCTGCGAGTCGTTCGGCCACGATGCGCCGGGCGCTTGCAGACGGGTCCGAACCCGGGAGATGCGGGTCATGCAGAAAGACGCACGTTCGTCAGTCCGGGAGCGGGCCGCGCCGCATCGCAGCGAGGTGAACTCGCTCGCCAGCCGCGCGCTCGCCGTTCTCGCCGCCCGGTCTCCGCGGAGCGGGGAAGCGGCGGAGCCGTCGCTCCTTGCGCTGCTGGAGACGGCGGCCTTCGAGCAGGATCGCGGGCGCAGGCTGAAGGTGCTCGACGATCTGCAGGGCCGCGGCGTCAGCGACGAGAGCATCGTGGATCTCTACATCCCCGCGCTCGCCAGGCGGCTCGGCGAGGACTGGTGCGATGACAGGCGGAGCTTCGCCGAGGTCTCCATCGCCGTGGCGCGGCTCCAGTCCATGCTGCATGACATTGCGGTGGACTGGGCGCAGGAGCGGCCGGGCGCGGCGGATGCGCTGGAAGTCCTCATCGTGGTGAGGGATCAGGAGTACCACACGCTCGGCGCGCTGATCGCGGCCACGCAATTCCGCCGCGCCGGGGCGGAGACGCGCATCGCGCTCGGCGTGACGGACAGTGAAATTCTCGCGGAAGCCCTGTACTCCAGGGTGGACATTGTGGCGATTTCGGCTTCGAGCGGAGAAAATCTTGATTCCGTTGCGAGACTGGTGGAAAAACTCAAGCAGAGAGAGGACGCGCCGGTCGTGGCCGTCGGCGGATCGGCGCTCATGTCCTGCGATGACCTCGCGGCGCGCGTCGGCGCAGACATCGCGACCTGCGATCCGCGAGAGGCGCTGCGGCTGTGCGAACTGACAAGGTCGAAAGACGACAGGACGAAAGCGGGCGGCCGCAAGCCGCCCCAGTCAGCGTCGGCGCCGTGAGCGCGCGGGACGGTTCCCTCTGGCCCGGCCGGACGCTTCCCCAGATCGCGCCGGAAATCCTTACCGACATTCTGGCCCGCGCCTCGGACATCGCCATCGTCGTCGCCGACGGCGGGCTGGTGATGTCCCTGCTGATCAACCCGAACAACCGCTCCTTCGGCCGGCTCGACCATTGGCAGGGCCGCGACCTCAGGGATTTCCTGACGCCGGAGAGCGTGCCGAAGCTCGACGCGAAGCTGGCCGCGGCCGCCTCGGGCGGGGACATTTCGGGGCCGATCGAGCTCAATCATTCCGACAACGCGACCTGGGAATTCCCCATCCGCTACACGCTCCACCCGCTCGGGCGGGACGGGGCGATTCTCATGCTGGGGCGGGACCTGCGGCCGATCGCCGAGGTGCAGTTGCAGCTCGCCAAGGCGCAGCTGGCGCTTGAGCGGGACCATGAGGCGCAGCGGGAATTCGACACGCGCTATCGCGTCCTTCTCAACGTCACGCATGATGCGGTCGTCTTCGTCGCCATCGGCAGCGGGCGGATCACCGACCTCAACAAGGCCGCCGCCGCGCTGCTCGGCGCGCAGCGCGATTCGCTGATCGGCGCGTCCTTCGCGCAGGAATTCGAGTCGCGCCGGGGCGGCGAGGTGATCGAAAGCCTGATCGGCGCGGTGGACCGCGGGCCGACGGAGCTTCGCACGCGCCGCGGCGGGCGCGAGGTGCGGGTCAGCCCCACCCTCTTCCGCGCCGCCGGCGAGCGCCTGCTCGTCTGCCGGATCGACCGGGACGGCGGGGCGGAGCGGAGCGGCGACGAGCTGAGCGAGGGGCTCCAGGGCCTCTACCGCGAAGGGCCGGACGCCATCGCCTTCACCGGGGCGGACGGCGTGATCCGCGCCGCGAACGACGCTTTCCTCGCGATGATCGAAGCGGCGGACCTCGCCGCGCTCAAGGGCCGCCTCTTCTCCGACTTCCTGGGCCGCGGCGGCGTGGACATGCGGATCCTGACCGAGAACGCCGCGCGCGCCGGGCAGATCCGCCTCTACGCCACGCGCCTTTCCGGCGTCTTCGGCTCCGAGGTCGCCGTCGAGATTTCCGCGACCTATCTCGAGGACAGGACGCGCCCCGCCTACGCCTTCGTCATAAGGGACGCCGGGCGGGCCGAGGGCGTGCGCGCCGCCGCCGGCGCGGGCGCCGCCGCAACGATGGACGACCCGTCACGCTCCGTCGTGGACCTCGTGGGCTCCACCACCCTGCGCGAAATCGTGGCGGAGACGACGGAAGTGGTCGAGAAGATGTGCATCGAAACGGCCGTCTCCCTCACCAACAACAACCGCGTCGCAGCGGCGGACATGCTCGGCCTTTCGCGCCAGAGCCTCTATGTGAAGCTGCGGAAATACGGCCTCCTGGAACGCTGAACCGCCGTTCGCCGGCGACGCCCCGCTCCGCGGCGGGGCTCAACCTGCGCCCTGCCCCGCCTTACCTCCGCAATTCCCCCCGATGGAACCCGCCCCCGCAAACGGGGGCGTTTTTCTGTTGAACGCGCCCTGACTGTCAGTAATATCTGACAGTCATGAGCGTCAACCAAGCGATACACCTCCGGCGCGCGCCCGACCCTGCGGCGCTCCTCGAACTCGTCAAGCCGATCACCTGGTTCCCGCCGATCTGGGCCTATCTCTGCGGCGCCGTCTCCTCGGGCGAGCCCCTGCTGGAAAACTGGGGCCTCGCCCTCGTAGGCATGGCGCTCGCGGGGCCGATCACCTGCGGCATGAGCCAGGCCGCGAATGACTGGTGCGACCGGCATGTGGACGCGATCAACGAGCCCAACCGGCCGATTCCCTCGGGCCGCGTGCCGGGCCGCTGGGGGCTCTACGTGGCTCTCGCCATGTCCCTCGTCTCCCTCGCCGTCGGCTGGACGCTCGGCCCCTGGGGCTTCGGCGCGACCGTCTTCGGCGTCCTCGCCGCCTGGGCCTATTCGGCGGAGCCGGTGCGGCTGAAGCGGTCGGGATGGTGGGGGCCGGGGCTTGTCGGGCTCTGCTACGAGGGGCTGCCCTGGTTCACCGGAGCCGCCGTCCTCGCCGCCGGGGCCCCGGCATGGGAGGTCGTCGCCATCGCCGCGCTCTATGCGCTCGGCGCGCACGGGATCATGACTCTCAACGATTTCAAGGCGTTGGAGGGCGACCGGAAGATGGGCGTCAATTCCCTCCCGGTCACGCTCGGGCCCGAACGGGCGGCGCGCTTCGCCTGCTGGGCGATGGCGGTTCCGCAGGTCGGCGTCGTGGGCCTCCTGCTCCTCTGGGAGCGCCCCGCCTTCGCCGCCGCGGTCCTCGCGCTCCTCATCGCGCAGCTCTTCGCGATGCGCGTCCTGCTGCGGGACCCGAAGGGCAAGGCGCCCTGGTATAACGGCGTCGGCGTCGTCCTCTACGTCTCGGGCATGATGGTCTCCGCCTTCGCGCTGAGGGGTTTGTGATGGGCCTTTCCTGGCTCTCCATCGTCCGGCTCGGCCTCGTGCAGATGGCGCTCGGCGCCGTCGTCGTGCTCACGACCTCGACGCTGAACCGCCTGATGGTGGTGGAGCTGGCGCTCCCCGCCGCGCTCCCCGGCGCGCTCGTCGCGCTCCATTACGGCGTGCAGATCAGCCGCCCCCGCTGGGGCTTCGCGGCCGATTCCGCCGGGCGGCGGACGCGCTGGATCGTGCGGGGCATGGGCCTTCTCGGCCTCGGCGCCGCCCTCGCCGCGCTCTCCGTCATCGTGCTGGAGACGCGCTTCGCGGAGGGCCTCGCGCTCTCGATTCTGGCCTATGCGCTGATCGGCTTCGGCGTCGGCGCCTCGGGCACCTCTCTTCTTGCGCTTCTCGCCGCCGGCGCGGCGGAGCGGCGGCGGGCCGCGGCGGCCTCCATCACCTGGCTGATGATGATCTTCGGCATCGCCGTCACCGCCGGAACGGTCGGCGCCCTGCTCGACCCGTATTCCCACGCCCGCCTCATGGTCATCGTCGCGGCGGTGACGGGCGGCGCCTTCCTCGTCACTTGCCTCGCCGTCGCGGGGATCGAGCGCCGCCTCGCGCCGACCCCGCCGCAGCCCGAAGGCGCGCCCTTCATGGAGGCTCTGCGCGAGGTCTGGGCGGAGCCGAAGGCGCGGATGTTCACGCTCTTCGTCTTTCTCTCGATGACCGCCTATTTCATGCAGGAGCTGATCCTGGAGCCCTATGCCGGCCTCGTCTTCGGCTTCTCGCCCGGCGCCTCCACCGGCCTTTCGGGGGCGCAGCACGCCGGCGTCTTCGCGGGGATGCTGCTGGTCGGCGTCGCCTGCACCGGGTTCCGCATCGGTGCGCTCCGCACCTGGGTCGCGGCGGGCTGCGTCGGCTCGGCGGGCGCGCTCGGCCTCATCGCCGCGCTCGGGCCGATGGGGCCGGGCGCGCCGCTGGTGCCCGCGGTCGTCCTACTCGGCTTCTTCAACGGCATGTTCGCCGTCGCCGCCATCGGCGCGATGATGGCGCTGGCCGGCGAGGGGCGGGAGCGGCGGGAGGGGACGCGCGTCGGCCTCTGGGGCGCGGCGCAGGCGCTCGCCGCCGGGTTCGGCGGCCTCCTCGGCGCGGTCGCCGTCGATCTTTCGCGGAGCCTGGTGGGCGCGGACGCGCCGGCCTTCGGGCTCGTCTTTGCGGCGGAGGCGGCGCTCTTCCTCGCCGCCGCGCTCATGGCCATGAGAGTTATGGAAGGCGGGCGCATGGCGATGCGCGCCGCCGCCTTGCCGGGAGAGTGACGATGCAGGACAGGGATTTCGATGTGGTCGTCGTCGGCGGCGGCCCCGCCGGCGCCACGGCGGCGGAGGACCTCGCGCGCTCCGGCGCCCGGGTCGCGATGCTGGACCGTGCCGGGCGGATCAAGCCCTGCGGCGGCGCCGTCCCGCCCCGGCTGATCCAGGATTTCCATATCCCCGACAGCCAGATCGTCGCGAAGATCGCGACGGCGCGGATGATCTCCCCCACCGGGCGCGCCGTCGATATCCCGATCGAGAACGGCTATGTCGGCATGGTGGACCGGGAACATTTCGACGAGTTCCTGCGCGCCCGCGCCGTCGCTGCCGGCGCCGCGCGCTTCACCGGCGCCTACAAGCGGATCGAGCGGGACGATCAGGGCCCCCGCGTCGTCTATCGCGAAAAGGCGAGCGGCGAGGAGCGGGAGCTTTCCTGCCGCCTCGTGATCGGGGCGGACGGCGCGCGCTCGGATGTCGGCCGGCAGGAAGTGCCGGGGGGCGACAAGATCCCCTATGTCATCGCCTATCACGAGATCATCGCCGCCCCGCAGCCCGGCGGCGCCTATGACGCGACGCGCTGCGACGTGATCTATGACGGGATCGTCTCGCCCGATTTCTACGGCTGGGTCTTCCCCCACGGCGCCTCCGCCTCGGTCGGCATGGGCACGGGCGTGGACGGGGTGGACCTGAAGAAGGCCACCGCCCTCCTCCGCGAATCCTCCGGCCTGACGGGCTGCGAGACGATCCGGCGTGAGGGCGCGCCGATCCCCCTCAAGCCGCTCGACAAATGGGACAACGGGCGCGACGTGGTGCTGGCCGGGGACGCGGCGGGCGTCGTCGCCCCCTCCTCCGGCGAGGGGATCTACTACGCGATGGTCGGCGGCCGCGTCGCCGCCACAGCCGCCGCCGCCTGCCTCGCCAGCGGCCGCGTGAAGGACCTTCAGCTCGCGCGCAAGCTCTTCATGAAGGAGCACAAGACCGTCTTCAACGTGCTCCGCGCGATGCAGGACGCCTATTACAAGTCGGACGAGCGGCGGGAGCGGTTCGTCTCCCTCTGCCACGATGTGGACGTGCAGCGCCTGACCTTCGAAGCCTACATGAACAAGAAGCTGGTGAAGGCGCGCCCGCTCGCGCATATCAAGATCGCGATCAAGAACATCGCGCACCTGACCCGGCTCATCCCCGCGGTGTCCACATGAACCAGATGAGCAACCGGGCGCTGATCCCCGCCTGGGTGGAGGGCGCGCTCCAGCCGGTCGAGAAGCTGGAGGCGCATCAGCGCGGCCTCCGGCACAAGGCCGTCTCGGTGTTCCTCATGGAGGGGGATTTCCTCCTGATCCAGCGCCGCGCGATGGGCAAGTATCACACGCCCGGCCTCTGGGCGAACAGCTGCTGCACGCATCCGCACTGGGGCGAGGACCCGGACGACTGCGCCCGCCGGCGGTTGATGGAGGAGCTCGGCGTCGCCGGCGTGACGCTCCGCCACGCCGACCGGGTGGAATATCGCGCCGATGTCGGCGAAGGGCTGATCGAGCATGAGGTCGTCGACCTCTATATCGGCGAGGCGCCGCAAGGGCTGGAAATCCACCCGGACCCCGAGGAGGTGATGGACTGGGAATGGATCGACGTGGAGGACCTCGCGGACGAGATCGGCGAGGACCCGTCGCGCTTCACGCCCTGGCTCTGCATCTACATGGAAAAGCACCGCAACGCGATCTTCGGGCCGCGGGTGGAGGCGGCGGAGTAAGTCGCCGAAGGTCGGGATTTCGAAAGGCCCCGGGCGTCGCCCGGGGCCTTTCGCGTTTCAGGCCCGCTTTTCGCCGAACTTCGGGGAGGCGACGCCGAGCGCGGCAAGCGCCTGCGCCTCGATGTCGGCGGCGGTCAGACCCGCATCCGCATACATCGCCGCCGGGCTCGCATGTTCGATGAACCGGTCGGGGAGCGTCATCGTCCGGATCCGGAGCCCGCTGTCGAGCCGCCCCGTCCGCGCGAGGAAATGCAGCACATGGGCGCCGAAGCCGCCCGCCGCCCCCTGCTCCACCGTGATCAGCGCCTCGTGATGCGCGGCGAGCTGGGCGATGAGGTCCTCGTCCAGCGGCTTGGCGAAGCGCGCGTCCGCCAGCGTGACGGAGACGCCCCGGCGCTCCAGCGCCTCGGCCGCCAGCCGGCATTCGGAGAGATGCGCGCCGAAGGAGAGGAGCGCGAGCCGAGTCCCCTCCTGCACCACCCTGCCCTTGCCGATGGCGAGCGGCGCCCCCCGCTCCGGCATGTCGACGCCGACGCCCTCGCCCCGCGGATAGCGGAAGGCGATGGGCCCCTCGTCATGCGCCGCGGCGGTGGCGACCATGTGGACCAGCTCCGCCTCGTCCGCCGCCGCCATCACCGTGAAGCCGGGCAGGTTGGCGAGATAGGCGACGTCGAAGCTACCCGCATGGGTCGCCCCGTCGGCGCCCACCAGCCCCGCCCGGTCAATGGCGAAGCGCACGGGCAGCCCCTGCAGCGCCACGTCATGCACCACCTGGTCATAGCCGCGCTGGAGGAAGGTCGAATAGATCGCGCAGAAGGGCCGCAGCCCGGAGGCCGCCATGCCGGCGGCGAAGGTCACGCCATGCTGTTCCGCGATGCCCACGTCGAAGACCCGCGCGGGAAAGCGCTTCGCCAGAATGTCGAGCCCGGTGCCCGAGGGCATGGCGGCGGTCACGGCGACGATGCGGGAATCCCGCGCCGCCTCCTCCGTCAGCGCATTGCCGAAGACGGCGGTGTAGGCCGGCGCGTTCGACTTGCCCTTGGCCTGCTTGCCGGAGACGACGTCGAACTTCGCGACGCCATGATACTTGTCCGCCGAGGCTTCGGCCGGGGCGTAGCCCTTGCCCTTCACCGTCAGCGCATGGATCAGCACCGGCCCCGTCGCCCGCGCCCGCGCGGCGCGGAGCACGGGGAGGAGCTGGCTCATGTCATGCCCGTCAACCGGGCCGATATAGGTGAAGCCCAGCTCCTCGAAGAGCGTGCCGCCGGTTCCCATGCCGGTCACGAGCTGGCGCGCGCGCCGCGCGCCCTCGCGGAACGGGCCCGGGAGCGCCGCCTCGAAGCCCTCCGCCATCTGGTGCAGCGGCGTGTTGGCGTAGAGGCCGGAGAGATATTTCGACATGGCGCCGACGGGCGGGGCGATGGACATCTCGTTGTCGTTCAGGATGACGAAGAGCCGCCGCTTCTCGTGCCCGGCGTTGTTCAGCGCCTCGTAGGCCATGCCGGCGGAGATCGAGCCGTCGCCGATCACGGCCACCGCATCCCCCGTCGGGCGCCCCATGTCCCGCCCCACGGCGAAGCCGAGCGCGGCGGAGATCGAGGTGGAGGAATGCGCGGCCCCGAACGGGTCGAATTCGCTCTCGCTCCGCTTCGTGAAGCCGGAAAGCCCGCCCTCCTGCCGCAGCGTGCGGATGCGGTCCCGCCGCCCGGTCAGGATCTTGTGCGGATAGCACTGGTGCCCGACATCCCAGATCAGCTTGTCCACCGGCGTGTTGAAGACGGCGTGGATCGCCACCGTCAGCTCGACGACGCCGAGCGAGGAGCCGAGATGCCCCCCGGTCTCGGAAACGGCGTCGATCGTCTCCGCCCGCAGCTCCCGCGCCAGCTGCGCGAGGTCTCGGTCCGAGAGGGCGCGGAGGTCGGAGGGGCCGGCGACGCGGTCCAGAACGGGCGTGACAGGGCGGGGCATTTCATGCTCCTCTCAGAAAAAAGCTCCGTGGGCCGGTGAGGGCCGCACGGAGCCAGGTTCCTGCATCCAACAGGAGGGGAGACCGGGGGCCTGGGAGGGCCCCCGGACGTCAGGCCCCGCGAGGGGCCGGACCTTGCCGGGGGCTGGTGCGCGCACCTTCGCCCCTCATTCGTCGAGCGTCGCGCCGGGAGCGGAAAGCTCCGGCCAGTCCGCCAGCATGGGCAGGCCCTGCATCGGCTTGGAATAGCCCTTGTGGCAGGTTGCGCAGGCGGCCTTCGGCGCGTCGGCGTGAACCGGCCCGAGCCTCTCGGCGGGCAACACGCCCTCCAGCGGCTCCAGATAGGTCACGTTGAGATCCCGCACCATGTCGATGCCCATGAGCGCACTCGCCCATTGCGGGGTGACCTGCCCCGGGTCATAGAAGGCGCGGCTGTTGTGACAGAAATTGCAGTTCACGTTCAGCGAGTTGGAGAAGTAGTTCATCAGGCTGTAGGTGCGCTCGGTATCCTGCCAGGTGGCCGTGCCGGCGTTCTCCACGCGGGGTTCGAGGTCATGGACCTTGATGTTCCCCTCCTCGACCAGCAGCTTCTGCAGCATGTCCGACGGGAGCGAGGTGGAGCCCGAAACGGCCGTCACCCGGTTCTGCACCGCGCCCCAGCCCGCCATCGCCTCGACGGTCGGGTCGACGCGGTACCAGATGTTGGAGGGCACGACCTCCCCGCGGTGGCAGGTATAGCAGGTGACGCCGACATCGTTGATCGCGGTATGGCCGCCCCAGTCGTCGTTGAGCACCTGCGTCATGGAGATCATCAGGCTGGCGACGACGTCCTGATAGCTGTCCTCCTTGCCGGAATAGAGGTCCGGAATGCCGGTCCACTGCCGCATCGCGCGGGTCAGACCCTCGCTCACGGGGGAGTCGACGATCGGCAGCTCATCGGCGGCCGCCGCCTCGATGGAGGCGGCGTAGCCGTCCGCGGTCGGGTCCGGCCCGGCGGGGAACTTCGTCACCGACATGCCGGTGCCGCGCGGGCCGGTCTGCGAGGATTCGGTCATGTAGGGCCAGCCCCACACCACCAGCATCGCCGCCAAGAACACCGCCCCGCCCACGCCGCCCATCAGGAAGATCGGCTGGAACGGATCCGTCGGATTCTTCCGGTTCCATTCAGTGAACCATTTGGGAAACATCTCAGTTCCCTCCCGCGCTGTAGGCTTCGTAGCCGTAGTCGCCCGTATATTCGGGGGCGAAGTGGTGCTCGACCGCCCAGAGATACCAGTTGTCGACCACGGTGCCGGTCAGAAGGATGCCGATGCCGCCGGTGATCGGGGTGAGGACGGCGAACCACCACGCCCAGCGGTGAATGCCCTCCATCGTCGCGTTGAAGCCCATCGTCCAGCGCCAGAAGAGCGCGGCCCGCTCCGAGGCGGTGCCCCGGTCCGCGATCTGTTCGAGCTCCCGGTCGCCGCCGAAGCGGGTGACCGCGAGGATCGTCGCCCCGTGCATGGCGAAGAGAAGCGCCGAGCCGTAGAGGAAGACGATGGAGAGCGCGTGGAACGGGTTGTAGTAGAGGTTGCCGTAGCGGATGGAGAAGGCCGTCGTCCAGTCCAGATGCGGGAAGATCCCGTATGGCACCCCTTCGGACCATGACCCCATCAGGATCGGCCGGAAGAGCCCGAGCACGAGGAAGAGCCAGATCGCCGCGGCGAAGGCCCAGGCCACATGCTTGCCCATCTTGTGCTCGGCCGCGAGCAGATAGGCCCGCAGCCACCAGGAGATGACCGAGACGAGCAGGAAGAAGCTGGCGATGATGTACCAGCCCCCGTCGCGCAGCGGCGGCATCTGGAGCCCGTATTCCGGGCTCGGCGGCTCGAGCGCGAGCCAGAAGCCCTGCCGCAGGAATTCGGGGATCGACCAGCCGACCTGCGCCAGCATGTTGAGCCCGATGATGTTGAGCGCCAGCGTGCCGGTGGCGAGGCCGATGAGCCCCGTCCAGCCGAGATAGATCGGCCCGAGCTGGGCGTTCCCCATCCAGCCGACGAGGGAGGAGAAGAAGGGCTTGCCCACCCGCTCCCGCGTCATCCGGCCGTTGTCGTCCAGGCCCATTTCGGGCACGCCCTGAACCTGCACCTGGGTGAAGATGTTCTGATATTCGGGCATCTCACATGCCTCCCGTCGCGGTGGCGGTGACGGCGGCCGCGGTCGGGCTCGGCGTCGGCCAGATCGGCAGTTCGAGCCACCAGTTCCACCATTCCGGCCATCCCTCGGTCCATACCGGCCCGGAGATCACGATGCAGATTGCGGACCAGAAGCCGGCGTTGAGCGCCAGCAGGAGGCCGACCCGGTGAATGCCGAGCGTGCCGACCGAATAGCCGATGAAGTCGCGGAAGAAGGTGTCCTCATGGTCCGGGCTCTTCATCTCCTCCCCCTTCTCGGGGTTGGCGGCGGAGAGGATGAGGCCCCCGTGCAGCGCCAGCGCGAGGCAGGTGGCGAAGAAGAACGTCACCGCCAGCATGTGCGCCGGGTTGTAGTGGAAGTGGAGATAGGCGTAGCCCGTGTTCGAAACCCAGTCGAGATGCGAGAAGATGCCATAGGGGAAGCCATGCCCCCAGGCGCCCATCAGGAAGGGCCGGAACACGACCAGCGTGACATAGGCGAAGATCGCGACGCCGAAGGCGACGGGAACGTGATAGCCCATGCCGAGCTTGCGGCAGATCTCCACCTCGCGCAGCGCCCAGCTCACGAAGGCGCCGATGGCGCAGAAGGTGATGATCTGCCAGAGCCCCCCCTCCATCAGCGGCGCGAGGCCGAGGCCATAGGAAAGGTCGGGCGGCGCGATGTTGATCAGCCAGGGGTTCCATTCCCCCTGCTGCGCCGCGCCCCAGAAGATGAGGACCGTGCCGAGCGCGGCGAAGAACGCCGTCGTCACGCCGAAGAAGCCCACATAGAAGGGTCCGACCCAGAAGTCGAAGAGGTCGCCCCCGATCAGCGTCCCTCCGCGGACGCGATATTTTCGCTCGAAGCTCAGTAGCGCCATGTCTCTCGCCTCCGCTGGAATGCGGCCTCTCTCGTTCGATCGTCATCCGGCTTTCCGGATCGCTGCGGGCGAACCTGCCGCCCGCAGCCTTGTCGTCGGCGACCCTGGCCAAGGCCGCCGCGCGTCAGCGTTCGGGGGTCAGCCCCCGGCGGCCTTCTGCGCGGCGAGCTCAAACCAGTTGAAGTGGTCGGTGCTGAGCAGGACGAGGTGAATCATCGCCGCCAGCAGGAACAGGAAAACGCCCTGCGCCACGAAGACGCGACGCGGGTCGAAGACCAGCCAGATCTTGTAGAACTTGCTCATCTTGTTCTCCTCAGAACCACGGGCGCCAAATGAACACGGCCAGATGAGCGACGACGGCCACGATGGTGAACAACGTGAGCCCGCTCATATAGACCGAGTGCAGTTCCTGCGCCTGGTCGTCAGTGAGACCTGTGAACGACAGGTCGGTACGATCAGCCATAAACTCTCCTCCGGATCGTTAGACTGACGCCGCGCCTCCCGGCGGCCGGGGTCTTTCGGGGCATTCGCCCCTCAGACGATCCGCCGACCCGGTCGGGCCGGCGAATGGGGTGTCCCGCGTGACGCTTCACACGGAGAATATCAGCGGCGTGATCTCCCACGCCTTCGCCCAGGCCCGCGCCACCGGCCCCGGCCCGCCCTGCCCGGTCATCCGGGCGTAGACGCAGAAGCCGAAGGCGACCGGCAGGGCCGCAAAGAAGATCAGCGCGAAATAGATCCAGAACTCCGCGCGGGGCTTGCGCTCCGAGTGGTTCACAGGGCCGTTCGAGGTTTGATCGGTCATGCCGTTCCTCCTTTCGGAACTGCGCCGCCGGGCCGGAGCGCGGCGACGGTTTCTCTCCCCACATGGCTCGCCCCGGCCTTCAGCGCGGCGCTTTCGGCGGCGTCGCGGAGGGACTTGGCGGCGGAGATGCGGGTCAGAATCGGGTGCTCGGCGACGATCCGCTCCAGCAGCTCCTGCGCGTCCCCGTCCCAGGGGAGGTCGCGGCGGAGCGTGGCGGGCGTCGCCTCCGCCCGGTCCATGTCGGAGCCGAGCGGGAGAATGTGGAAGAGCGCGTCGAAGAGCGCGTTGCAGACCTCCTGAAGGAGGTAGGTCGCGCCGGCATAGCCCATGAAGGGCGTGCCCGTCGCCCGGCGGATCGCGGCGCCGGGGAAGCTTGCGGGGATGAAGGCCGGCTTCGGGCCGAAGCCCCCGGCCATCTCCGCCATGTACATCTTCTCGTTGATCGAGCCGAGGACGACGAGCGGCCGCCGCCCGTGGATCAGCGCGCGGACCTCGTCATTGTCCGTCTTCTTGCCCCGGATGCGGGAGACGGCGAAGGCGCAGGGAAGGCCCAGCTCGTCCTCCAGGAAATGGCGGATGCCGCGGGAATAGGTCTCGTTCGCCGCGATGCCGAAGCTCGCCGTGGCGAAGAAGTCCTGCGTCACCGAGCGCCAGAGATCCCAGACCGGCTTGATCGTCGAATGCTTCTCCCGCTCGATGAAGGGCTCGGGGTCGAGCCCCAGCATCTCCCCGAGCGTGCGGAGGAATTTCGTCGTCGAGTCGAGCCCGAGCGGCGCCTGGAGGTAGGGCTTGCCCAGCACCTCCGCGAGGCCGCGGCCGAATTCGCGGTACATGACCACGTTCGCCTCGGCGTTCACCAGCTTCGGCATCTCGGCCAGATGCGCGCCGAGCGGCATGACCATGTTGATCTCGGCGCCGATCCCCTCGATCAGCCGGCGGATCTCCGCCAGGTCGGAGGGCATGTTGAAGACGCCGTACATCGGCCCGAGGATGTTGACCCGAGGCTTCTGCCCTTCCTCCAGCGGCTTGGTGGAGGGCGCGCGGCCCTTCGTCATGCCGAATTCGGTGAAGAGCCAGGTCATCGCCCGGTCCGCCGCCTCCCACTGGTCCTCGTCGATCGTGCGGGGGAGGAAGCGCTGGATGTTCGTGCCCTGCGGGGTGACGCCGCCGCCGATCATCTCCGCGATGGAGCCGGTGACGACGACGGCGGGCAGCGCCGGGTCGAGCGTCTTCCAGGCGCGCTTCATCGCGCCCTCCGTCCCGTCCCGCCCCAGCTCTTCCTCGCCGAGGCCGGTGACGACGATGGGAAGCTCATGCGGCGGCAGGCCGTCCGTATAGTGCAGGACCGACGTGACGGGCAGGTTCTCGCAGCCCACCGGGCCGTCGATCACGACCTGAAGGCCCTTGGCGGCGCAGAAGGCGTAGATCGCCCCCCAATAGCCGCCGGCGCGATCATGATCCGTGACGAGCATCAGATCATCTCCTCGGCCTTGGCGGCCCGCGCGGCCTTCTCCAGCTTCTTCTGCCGGAGCGCGCGGTATTGCGGCTGGAGGTTCGGAGACCCTTCCCAGACGCCCGCGCTGTCGCCTTCGCCGACGCCTTCGAAGAAGGCCTTCATCCCGTCCATCCGCGCCTTGTTGCCGATGGCCGCGTTGACGACTTCCTGGAGCGAGCCGGCGCCCGCCGGGCCCATCAGCGGCCGGGCGGAGATGAGATTGGTGAAGTAGAGCGAGGGGATGCCCATCGCCTTGCCCTTCTGCACCACCGGCGTCGTGCCGATGGCGAGGTCGGGGCGGATCGCCTCCATCGCCGCGAGATCGTCCTCGAGCGAGGCGCGGTATTTCACCTTGACGCCGCGCGCCTCCAGCCAGTCCCGGTCCGCCGCGCTCATCTCGGTGCGGTGGCAGGCGGTGCCGACATAGGGCACCTCCGCGCCGCTCTCGATCAGGAGGCGGGCGACGAGAAGCTCGGAGCCCTCATAGCCCGAAAGCGTGATCGTCCCCTTCACCCGGCTGCCCTGGAGCGCGCCGCGGATCGCGGGGAGGAATGCGTTCTGCGCCGCGGCGATCTTCTCCGCCGCCACGCCATACGCCGCGCCGATATTGGCGAGCCAGTCCGCCGTCCCGTCATGGCCGACCGGCGCGGAGCCGACGAGGCTGCGCCCCGCCGCCTCGAATTCCCGCATCGTCGCGGAATAGAAGGGGTGGATCGCGGCGGCGACGCCGCAATCGAGCGCGGCGTAAAGCTCCCGCCATTCCCGGCAGGGGACGACGGGCCCGGCCGCAAGCCCCATCGGCTCCAGCATCCGCCCGATCATCATCGGATCGGCGGGGAACATCTCCCCGATCAGCGCGACGGTCGGCCGGCTGTCCCGCCCGCCCGTCGGGCGCTGCACGGGGCCGGCCTCGGCCTCGGCGCGCGCATAGGCGAGCATCGCGCCGGCGAGCACGTCCTTCGCCTCCGCATGGGTCGGCACGCCGAAGCCCGGCACGTCGATCCCGATGATCCGCACGCCGTCGATCTCCTTCGGCAGGAGCCGCAGCGGCACGCCGGAGGCGGTGGGGACGCAGAGATTGGTGACGACGATCGCGTCATAGCGCTCCGGATCGGCCAGCTTGAAGACCGAATCGCGGATGTCCTCGAAGAGCTTGCCGGTGACGAGGCTCTCCGAATTGAACGGCACATAGCCGACGGAGCGGCGCGCGCCATAGAAATGGCTCACGAAGGTGAGGCCGTAGACGCAGCAGGCCGAGCCCGAGAGCACCGTCGCCACGCGCCGCATCCGCAGCCCGACGCGCAGGCTCCCGAAGGCGGGGCACATGCTCTGCGGCTTGTCGTGCGGCCCGAGCGGATAATCCTTCCGGAACCCGTCGAGGAGTTCCGAATTCCCGGCCTTGCGCGCGGCCGCCTCCATCTCGGAAGCGCCGGCATGGCAGCCGAAGCCGTCCCCCTTGCCGGGGTCGACGGCGAGCGGCGCCGCGACGGCCTCTTTGATTTCGGGGCCGTCGCTCATGCCGAAGCCTCCCGCCGCTGGCCGGAGAAGGGGCAGACTCCCGGCGCCGTCACGCTCTCACGCGCCGGCGCCGGGGCCCTGGCGGGAATGGGGCGGCTCACGGCGCCCCCCTCGAGCGCGATGAGCCGCTGGTCGCATTCCGCCATTCTGTCGAGATCAAACATCGTCGTAGACCACTTCGAGGGATTTCTTCGGCGCGGCGTTCTTGCCGCGCATGTCTTCGTCGGAAGCCGGGGTGAGCACGAAGTCCGCCCCCGTCTCCTCGGCCGAGAAGAGGCCGAGCAGCCCGTCCTGCGTCAGCGGGTGCGGGTGGCCCGGCGGCGCGACGGCCACCGCGTCCCCGAGCCCGGCGAAGAGGTCGCCCCACTGGGATTTCGCGGTGCCGACGATCTGGTAGTTCGCGGATTTCTTGCGGAGGTCGTCATCCTGCGGGATCGCGGCGAGGATCGGGATGCCCACCGCCTCCGCGAAGGCCGCCGCCTCGCCCGTCCCGTCATCCTTGTTGATGACGAGCCCGGCGACGCCGACATTGCCGCCCATCTTGCGGAAATACTGCACCGCGGAGCAGACATTGTTCGCCACATAGAGCGACTGGAGGTCGTTCGAGGCGACGAGGATCACCTTCTGCGCCATGTCCCGCGCGATGGGGAGGCCGAAGCCGCCGCAGACCACGTCGCCGAGGAAGTCGAGCAGCACGTAGTCGAAATCCCAGTCATGGAAGCCCAGCTTCTCCAGCAGCTCGAAGCCGTGGATGATCCCGCGCCCGCCGCAGCCGCGGCCGACTTCCGGCCCGCCCAGCTCCATCGCGAAGACGCCGTCGCGCTTGAAGCAGACATCGCCGATCTTCACCTCCTCGCCCGCGAGCTTCTTGCGGGTCGAGGTCTCGATGATCGTGGGGCAGGCCTTGCCGCCGAAGAGGAGCGAGGTCGTGTCGCTCTTGGGGTCGCAGCCGATCAGCAGCACCCGCTTGCCCTGCTCCGCCATCATGTGGCTGAGATTGGCGAGCGTGAAGCTCTTGCCGATGCCGCCCTTGCCGTAGATCGCGATGATCTGCGTCTTCTTGGTCGGCGGCGCGGTGGGCACTTCGAGCGTCGGCTCGGCGGCCTCCGCGCGCAGGCGCTCGTCGTAATCCCCTTTGAGGTTCGGAACGTCGAGGGTCATGCGGCTCTCCAGTCCAGGATCATCTTGAGGCAGGCGGGGTCGCCGAAGGCCGTGTCGTAGGCCTCGGCGGCGGCGCTCGCGGCGCGGCGATGCGTGACGAGCCCGGCGAGCGAGAGCGCGCCGCTCTCGATCAGCGCGCGCGTCGCCTTCAGGTCGTCGGCGTTCCATTCCGCGGCGATGCGGAACCGCGCCTCCTTCATGAAGGCGGGCGGGAAGGCGAAGCTGATCGGCGCGGGGTAGAACCCGGCGAGGACGATCTCCCCGCCCTTCGCGATCCGCCCGATCAGCGTGTTGAGGAGGGCCGCGTCGCCCGTCGCGTCATAGATCGATTCGTAGTCGCGCCGCGGGTCCGCCTCGGGGTTCAGCACCTCGTAGCCAAGGGCGCCGGAAGCGCGGTCCGGGTTGATCTCCCAGACGGTCGGCGCCGGCGCGCCCGCGGCGACGGTGAGCCGCGCCAGGAGCCGGCCGAGCACGCCGTGCCCGACGATGAGGTCGGGCGGCGCGTTCCGCATACCCGCCATCGCATGGCGAGCCGTGGCCGCCAGGGCGAGGAGCGCGCCTTCGGCGCCGAGCTTCGCGTCGATCCGCGTCGCGCGGGCGCCCGCCGTCACCAGCCGCCGCGCCGCGCCGCCGAAAAGGCCCTTGGCCTCGCGATAGCAGGCCGCGCCGGGGGCGAAGACGTGGTCGCCGGTGCGGAAGCCGCTCTCCGGCCCCGCCTCCACCACCTCGCCCGCGGCCTCATAGCCGGGGACGAGCGGATAACCCATGCCGGGGAACGGGGGCATCTCCCCCGTCCAGAAGAGCTTTTCGGTGCCGGTGGAGATTCCCGAATGGGCGATGTCGACGACGATGTCGCCCGGCCCGGGCTCCGCGAGGGTGAGCGCGCCGAGGGCGAGGTCTTTCGGTCCCTTGAGGATGACGGCTTCTGTCGTCTCCACGCGCTCGGCTCCCTTTCCTGGCGCCCCTTCCGGGGACTCGCGGCGTCTCTCTCTCGCGCCGTATGTGTAAGTCTAGCGTGACAGTCTGTACTGTCAATGTAATTGGACAAGAAATCGGCGCCCCTTAGCGGGGCTTCGTCGCCGTCACGATCGAGGTGACGAATTCGCGCCGCGGGCGGGGGGTCCGCACCTCCGCGAATCCGGCCGCGGAGAGCAGCGCCGCGACCTCGGCCTGCGAGCGGGCGCGGCCCGTCCGCATCGCCATGCAGTAGAATGCGAAATAGACATCCCCCGAACGGTTCGGCCGCGCGCCGCCCGTCATCGGCTCGGAAACGACGATCCGCCCGCCGGGCGGCAGGGCCTCGAAGGCGGCGCGAAGGAGCGCCGCCACCGTCTCGTCCCGATGGTCATAGAGCACGCGCACGAGGCTGATCGCATCCGCCCCGCCGGGCAGCGGCCCGTCCCGGAAACTCCCCGGAACGATCTCCGCGCGCCCCTCCATGCCCGCGGCGCGAAACCGCGCGGCGGCGGCGGGCGCGACGGCGGGCAGGTCGAAGAGCCGAATCTTCAGCGCGGGATTCGCCCGCCCGGCGGCCTCCAGAAAGGCGCCCGTGCCGCCGCCGACATCCATCAGAAGCCGCGTATCGGCCAATGAAACGGCGGCCAGCGTCTCCTCCGCCACCATGATCTGGCTCTTCGCCATCAGGTCGGAATAGCGCGCGGCCGCCTCCGGCTCCTCCGCCGCGGCGGCGCCGAAGACATAGGGCCAGAACCCGGCCAGCTCCGTCTCCGTCTCCCCGCGGAAGAAGGCCGCCGGGTCCTCTAGATCGCGATAGAGTACGCGGTGATGCCGGATCATGTCTTCGAGCCCCGGCGCGCCGAGCAGCGCGGCGCCCTTGCGCGAAAGGCCGAAGGCCCCGCCCCGCATCTCCATCAGCCCGAGCGCGACCCCGGCGCGAAGCAGCGCCGCCATCCGCTCCGCCGGAACCCCGGCGCGGGCGGCGAGCGCGGCGGCCTCCATCTCCCCGCCGCGAAGGGCGCGGAGCGTCCCGAGCTCCACCAGCGCCATCAGCGCCTGGCTGTAAACGAAACCTGACAGGAGATCGAACATCTCCGCCCCCTCCCGCCGCGTCACGGCGCGGGTGAGGGGGAAGCGCGCGGCCCAGGCCTGAAAGCGCGGGTCGGAGACGAGTCCGTTTCGCCAGCGCCGCCAGCGCGCGGAAAGGCTCATGCCCGCCGGCGGCTCCGCCGCCGCCGCCAAGGCTAGACCGCCCGGCGCAGCGCGGCGGCGGGCGCGATCGGCGTCAGCCGCTCCGCCTGCGCGCGGACCATCGCGCAAAGCGCGGCCTCGCCGGGGCAGGAGGGGATCGAGGCGATGGCGCCCGAAAGCGTGTTCTTCAGCCGGGTGATCGCGCCGGAGACGCCGTATTCCGCCACGGCGTTGGGCCGGGCGTGGATCTCGTCCTGATGCGCGGGCTTGCCCAGCGTCTCCTCGTCATAGAGCGCGTCGCGAAGGTCGTCCGCCACCTGGAAGGCCTCGCCGATCCGGGCGCCGAGCTCCGTCCAGGCCTCGGGCTCCTGCCCGGCGGCGACGGCGCCCATCCGCGTCGCGGCGGTGAAGAGCGCGCCGGTCTTGGCGCGGTGATAGGCGAGGAGGTCGACCTTCGGCTCGCTCTCCCAGCCCTGCCCGGCGCAGATGCCGTTCGGCATGCCGGTCGATTCGGCGAGGATGCGGATCAGCTTGATCCCCCGCGCCGGTTCGCGCTCCGCCGCCTGGGCCAGCACGTCGAAGGCCATGACGATCAGGCTGTCCCCGGTCAGGAGCGCGATGGGCTCGCCATAGGCCTTGTGGACGGCGGGCTTGCCGCGGCGGATGTCCGCATCGTCGAAACAGGGCATGTCGTCATGGACGAGGGAGGCGCAATGGATCAGCTCCAGCGAAGCCGCCGCCGCGTCCGCCAGCGCGGGCCGGTCGTCGCCGCAGGCCTTGGCGACCGAGAGGAGGATGGTGGGCCGGATGCGCGCCCCGCCGGGGAATACGGCATGGGCGAGCGCGGCGGCGAGCCTGGCCGGCGCCGCCTCGCCATTCCCCTGCCCTTGCGAAATCGCGGCTTCGAGCGCCGCCTCGACACGGTCCGAGATGCCCATGCGCGTCTCCTGTCCTGCGCGACCGTCCAGTGAAGTGGACAGTCAGTGTAAATTATGATGGACAGTCGGCCCCGCCGAGTCAACGATGGCGTCATGCTGAAGGCCGAAAACCGCGCAGAGAACCGCGCAGAGAACCGCATCGTGATCGTCGGGGCCGGGATCGGCGGCCTCGCCGCCGCGCTCGCGCTCACCGCCGCGGGGCGCCGCGTGACCGTGTTCGAACGCCACGCCCATATCGGCGGCAAGGCCCGGAATGTGGAGACGGCCGCAGGCCCCGCCCCCGCCGGGCCGACGGTGATGACGATGCGCTCGGTGTTCGACGGGCTCTTCGCCGCCGCGGGCGCGCGGCTCGACGATCATGTGCGCATCCACCGCGAGCCGCTCCTCGCCCGGCATTTCTGGCAAGACGGCTCGACGCTGGACCTGACGGACGATCCGGCGGCGAACGAGGCGGCCGTCGCCGCCTTCGCCGGCGCGCGCGAGGCCGCCGCCTTCCGCCGCTTCGCCGCCGATGCGCGCCGGCTCTACGACGGATTCGAGAAGCCGATGATGGAGGCCGCCGCGCCGACCTTCGGCGCCCTCGCGCTTCACGTCCTCCGCCATCCCTCGCTCATCCCCGCGATGACGCCGCACCTGACCCTCGCGCAGGCCCTCGCCCGCCGCTTCGCCGACCCGCGCCTCCGGCAGCTCTTCGGCCGCTACGCCACCTATGTCGGCGGCGCGCCGGGCCGGAGCCCCGCGCTCCTCTCCCTCATCTGGGAATCGGAATCGCGCGGCGTCTGGCGCGTGGAGGGCGGCGTCGCCGCGCTCGCCGCTTCGATGGCGCGGCTGGCCGAGGCGCAGGGCGCCGAGTTCCGCCTCGGCGCCCATGTCGAGGAAATCGAGACGGAGCGCGGCGCCGTCGCCGGCCTCCGCCTCGCCGGCGGCGAGAGAATCGCGGCGAAAACGATCCTCTTCAACGGGGACCCGGCGGCCCTCCGCCGCGGCCTCCTCGGGCCGGGCGCAGGGGGCGCGGTCACGAAGGCCGCAATCTCCCCCCGCTCCCTTTCCGCCTATGTCTGGAGCTTCGCGGCGGAGCCGTCCCGCCCGGACCTCGCCCATCACAACGTCTTCTTCGGGCCGGACCCGGCGCGGGAATTCGGCCCCATCGAGGCGGGCGCCATGCCCGATTCCCCCTCGCTCTATGTCTGCGCGGCCGACAGAGGCGGGATCGGGGGCGAGAACGCCGCGCCGGCCGGGCCGGAGCGGTTCGAGATCATCATGAACGGCGCGCCGGACGAGCCCGGCCGCGTCGAGGAGCGCGAAAGATGCAGGGACCTGACCTTCGGAACGCTGGCCCGCTTCGGGCTGACCTTCTCCCCGGCGCCGGGGCCGGAGAGCCTGAGCAGCCCGCGGGATTTCGCGGCGCTCTTCCCCGGATCGGACGGCTCGCTCTACGGGCGGAGCCCGCACGGGGCGATGGCGGCCTTCGCGCGGCCGACGGCGCGGAGCCGCGTTCCGGGGCTCTTCCTCTGCGGCGGGGGCGCGCATCCGGGCGCGGGGGTTCCGATGGCCGCGCGCTCCGGCCTGCGCGCGGCCGAGGCGATTCTGGCGGGCCCTTCTTCGACATCCATGTCGGCCCGGACGGCTACGCCTGGTGGTATCTCGACGGGATCAGCGACGACGGGGCGCGCGCCGTCTCCGTCATCGGCTTCATAGGCTCGGTCTTCTCGCCCTGGTATCGCTGGAGCGGGCGGCGCGACCCGGCGAACCATTGCTGCATCAACGTCGCGACCTACGGCCCCGGCGGCCGCTTCACGATGACGGACCGGGGCCGCGCCGCGCTCCGCCTCTCGCCCGGCAAGTTCGAGGTCGGCCCCTCATCGATGCGATGGGACGGGGCGCGCCTGATCGTCGAGATCGACGAAATCTCCACCCCGCACCTCACCCGCCTCCGCGGCCGCATCGTCCTCACCCCCTCCGCGATCACCGATGTCGAATTGCCGCTGACGGAAGACGGCGCCCATGTCTGGCGCCCGTTCGCGCCCGTCGCGAAGATCGAGGTCGAGCTGGACCGCCCGGGCTGGGCATGGTCCGGCCACGGCTATCTCGACGCGAATTTCGGCACGCGCGCGCTGGAGGCGGATTTCTCGCACTGGTGCTGGGGCCGCTTCCCGACCGCCTCGGGCGGCGCGCTCGCCTTCTACGATGCGGAGATGCGGGACGGATCCCGCTTCGACGCCGCCTTCGCCTTCGGGGCGGACGGCTCCGCCCGCGCCGTCGAGGCCCCGCCCCCCGTGCGCTTCGCCCGCTCGCTCTGGGCCGTGAAGCGGGAGACGCGGGCCGACCCGGGCTTCCGCCCGCGTCAGGTCATGTCGATGCTGGAAGCGCCCTTCTACACCCGCGCCGTGGTCGAGACGGAGATCGGCGGGGAACGCCTCACCGGCGTTCACGAGGCGCTGGACCTTGACCGCTTCCGCGGCCCCTGGCTCATGCCCATGCTCGCAATGCGCGTCCCCCGCCGCGCGGGCTGGACCTTCAGGCCGGGCGCGGCTCCGGATTGAGCCGCATGACGGACCAGTTCAGCGCCCCCGCCACCGTGACCCAGAGCAGATAGGGCGCGATCAGCAGCCCCGCGAGCGTGTCGAGCTGGAGAAACGTCCAGAGCGTCGCCGCCACCGCGAGCCAGAGGAAGCTCAGCACGATCATCCCCGCCATCATCTTCTTCAGCCCGAAGAAGACCGGGGACCAGAGCGTGTTGAGCGCGATCTGCAACGCCCAGAACGCCATCGCCAGCGCGGAGCCTTCCAGCGGCGCGACCATCGCGGCCGAGGCGGCGATGCAGATATAGAGCACCGACCAGGCGACCGGGAACAGCCAGTCCGGCGGCGTCCAGGAGGGTTTCGCGAGGTTGCGATACCAGTCCCCGGGCGAGAACATCGCGCCCGTGGAGCCCGCAGCGGCGCAGGAGGCGAAGAAGACGATGAAGAGGAGCCAATCCATCCGGCGTTATATAACCGCCGGAGCGGAAAAATCGACCTCGCCCTTCATCACCACGACGCCGGAGCCCCCGACCTTCACGCCCTCGATGGCGGAGGCCGCGCCGAGCACCTCGACCGAGGCGCGCCCGGGCCGCCCCATGTCATGCCCCTGCTCCGCCGTGAACCGCCGCCCGATCAACCCCTCCGAGAAAAGGAGCGCCGCCATGCACCCGGTCGCGGAGCCGGTGAACGGGTCCTCCGGCGGGAAGGGCGGCGGCAGGAGCAGGCGGGCGAAGGTCTCCCCGTCCGCCGTCGCGCCCTTGGTGACGCAGAGGAAGGGCTCCATGAAATCCGCATCCTCCGCCGCCTTGAAGGCTTCGAGCGCCGCCGGGTCGAGCCGCGCCGCGCGCAGCGCGCCGAGCGAGCCGAGCCGCGTGACGAGGAAGGCCGAGCCGGTGGAGACGGTCCGCGGCGTCCCCGCCACGTCGATCTCCTTCAATCCGTAGAGCGCGGCGATGGCGGCCGGGTCATAGCTCCGCCCGAAGACCGGCGCGGGCTGCGTCATCGTCACGAGCGCGGGGCGCCCCGGCCGCGCCTTGACCTCGATCGGCATCACCCCCGCGCCGACCTCGAGCGTGAAGGCGGAGGGCGCCGCAACGCGCCCCGCGGCGATCAGCGCCGTGACGGTCGCCACCGTCGGATGCCCGGCGAGCGGGATTTCCCCGGTCGGCATGTAATAGCGCGCGCCGAAATCCGCCTTGTCGGAGGAGACGACGAAGGCGCATTCGACAAGCCCCGTCTCCTTCGTGAAGGCGATGCGCTCCTCCACGGGGATCGCGTCGGCGTCGAAGACGACGGCGCAGGGGTTGCCGCCGAAGCGCGTCTCGGTGAAGGCGTCGATCCACCAGACAGGGTTCAAGACCCGGTCCCTTCGGGCATCTTCTCGTGCAGGTCGCGGATCTCCGCCGGCATGTATTTCTCGTCATGCTTGGCGAGAACTTCGGAGGCGATGAACACCCCGTCCACCACCCGCCCGTCGGCGACGGCGCCCTGCCCCGCCTTGATCAGGTCGGGCAGCACGCCCTCGAACCGGACTTCGACCTCCGTCTCGAAATCGGTGAGGCGGAAGATGTTGAGCGCCCCCTTTTCGAGGCTGCCCTCCACCACCATCCCGCCGACCCTGAGCCGCTCCTCCGGCCCGCGCGGCTCCGCCGCAAGCTCCGTGGGCGTGACGAAAAAGGCGATCGTGTCCTGGAAGGCGATGGAGACGAGCGCGGTCGCCGCCGTCATCAGAACGCCCCCCGCCACGATCAGCGCCATCCGCCGCTTCTTCCGGGTCAACGCCATGTCAGGTCTCCTCCTCAGGCGCGGCCATCGCCGCGTTCACTTCCGCTCCGAATATCACAACTGCGCCGGTCAGATAAAAGAAGAGTAGCGTCACTATGACGCCCGCGAATGCGCCATAGGTCACAGCATAGTCCGGCGCGAAGGCAAGATAGAACGAAAAGCCGGATGCGCCCGCGATCCAGAGCAGCGTGGCGATGATCGCGCCGGGCAGGATCGCCTTCCACCGCGGCGCCCGGCTCGGCAGCCACCGGTAGACGACCGAGAGGAAAAGCGCGAATCCGCCGACCCCGATGAGATAGCGGACCGGGCCGATCCCGCCCGGCGGCGTGAAGCCCGTCCACGCCTCCGCGAGCCGGAGCGCGAGCGGCGCGAGGATGATGACGAAGCCGAGCGCCGTGAAGGTCACCGCCGCCAGCAGCACGAAGCCGAGCGCCACCGCCCGGCGAAACAGGAACCCGCGCGAGGCCGGCGCCTCATAGGCCCGGTCGAGCCCGACGCGCAGCGCCTCCACCGCGTTGGAGGCGACATAGATCGCGCCGAGCCCCGCAATGGTCAGCAGCCCGCCGCGGCTTCGCCCGATCACCTCGTCGAGCACCGGGAGCAGCGTCTTGGCGATATGCTCCGGCGCGAGGTCCGCCAGCGCGTCGAAGACGGCGCGGCTGTCCTCGGGGCCGATCAGGAAGCCGGCGAGCGAAAAGAAGAAGATCGCGAAGGGAAAGAGCGAGAGGAACACCGAATAGGCGATGAAGCCCGCCATCGCGAATCCGTCATGCGCGTCGAAGCGCCGATAGGCGGCGAGGGTGACGCGCCAGAGTCTCACGGGAAGAGCGGCGCCGCCTCCAGCCCCGTCGCCTCCGGCAGGCCGAGGGCGATGTTCGCGCACTGGATCGCCTGGCCGGAGGCGCCCTTCACGAGGTTGTCGAGCACCGAGACGATGATCGCCCGGCCCGGCTGCCGGTCGGCGAAGACGGCGATGCGGTTGAGGTTGGAGCCCCGCACATGCCGCGTCTGCGGCGCGTCCGCGCCGAACGGGAGCACGTCCACGAAGGGCTCCCCGGCATAGCGCGCCGCGAGCGTCTCGTGAACCTTCGCCGCCTCGCCATGAACATAGATCGTCGCGAGGATGCCCCGGTTCGCGGGAATGAGATGCGGCGTGAAGCTGACGACGACGGGCCGCCCCGCCGCCTTCGACAATTCCTGGTCGAACTCCGCCGTATGCCGGTGCTTCGCGACGTTGTAGGCGTCGATCCCCTCGGTGATCTCGGAATAGAGCTTCCGCTCCGAGGGCGCGCGGCCGGCGCCGGTGACGCCCGTCTTCGAGTCGATGACGATATGGTCCGGGTCGATCACGCCCGCCTCCAGCAGCGGCACGAGCGGCAGCAGCGCGTTGATCGCGAAGCAGCCCGTCCCGGCGATGAGCCGCGCCGTCCGCATCTCCTCCCGGTAGAATTCGGGGGCGCCATAGACGGCGATCTTCTGGAGCTCGGGGGAAAGGTGCTTGCCGCCGTACCATTTCTCGAAGGTCGCGACGTCCCTGAGCCGGAAATCGGCGGAAAGGTCCACCACCTTCACCCGCTCCGGCACGCGCACGATCACCGCCTGCGCGGCGGCGTGCGGCATGGCGCAGAAGGCGAGGTCCACGCCCTCCCAGTCCACCTCGTCCAGCGTCGTGAGCGCCGGGAGCGGGATATGCGCGAGATGGGGGAAGACCTCCCCCATGCTCATCCCCGCCTTCCGGTCCGCCGTCATCGCGACGATCTCGAGCGCCGGATGCGTGTGGATCAGGCGCACGAGCTCCGCCCCGGTATAGCCGGAGGCGCCGAGTATGGCGGTCTTGTAGGTCTTCGTCATGGCTGGGCTCACGCTGCGGTTGCGCGGCCTCTTACGCCATGGAGACGGGGAAATCCACCGCGCGCCCTGCATCTGCGAACGCTTTCGGGCCGGGCGCGGCGTCGAATTTCGCCCGCGCAACAGGCAGCGCCCGCCCCCATCTCTCTTCGGTCCGCGACGGGCGCGGCGTGCTTCGCGCCGGAGCCGGATCGCCGCCATTGTCCGGACAAGTGCAATACGTTTGTAATACGCTTGTAATACGCTTGTAATATCCGAACGCTGCCAATTTTCTCAACAGAGTCAGTTGCTTGTCCGACCTGCCCCGGAAATTCGACTTTCCGCCCCGTTTCCGCAACAGACGTTGCGCCCGCGCGCTCCTCACGCCGTCGCCGGCCGCGCCCCTTCCCGGATCGGAAGATGGATCAGCGCCGCGAAGAGCCCGAGCGCGACCGCGAGCCACCAGACGGCGCCATAGCCCCCCGTCATGTCGAAAAGCCGCCCGCCGAGCCAGGCCCCCGTGAAGCTGCCGATCTGATGCCCGAGGAAGACGATGCCGACGAGCGTGGAAAGGAAGGTCAGCCCCTGCGTCTCCGCCACCAGCGCGGTCGTCAGCGGCACGGTGGAAAGCCAGAGCACGCCGATCGCGGCGGAGAAGATGAAGACGCTCATGGGCGAGAGCGGCGCCAGCAGGAAGGCCGCGATCACCGCCGCGCGGGCGAGATAGATGCCGGAAAGGAGCCGCTTCTTCGACCAGATCTGCCCCGACCAGCCGGAAAGGAACGAGCCCGCGATGTTGAAGAGCCCGATCAGCGCCAGCGCCCAGCCGCCCACATAGGCGGCGAGCCCGGCGTCGAGGCAGAAGGCCGCGAGATGCGTCTGGATGAAGGCGACATGAAAGCCGCAGACGAAGAAGCCGAAGAAGAGGCAGGGAAAGCTCCGCTCCCCGATCGCCGCCGAAAGCGCCCGCCCGTAATCCGCGAGCCGCACCCCCGCGGCTCCCGGGCGCGAGACGCGCGATATCACCGCCGCGGCGGGCGGGATCAGCAGGAAGAGCGCGGCCATGGCGCTCAGCGTCGGCCGCCAGCCGAAGCTCTCGATGGCGAAGATCGCGCCGGGCGCCGCCATGAACATGCCGAGCGAGGCGGAGGCCGTGCCGAGGCCCATGATCGTCCCCCGCCTTTGCGGCGTCACCGCCTTGCCGAGCGCGACGATGACGATGGGGAAGGAGCAGGCGCCCGTCCCCGCCCCGGCCAGCGCGCCGGCGAGGATGAAGATGTCGGGCGAATCCGTCACCGCCCTGATCCCGAACCCCGCCGCCGCCATGAGCGCGCCCGCGGCGATGGCGAGCGCGGCGCCGAACCGGTCCGCCGCCATCCCGGCGAGCGGCTGCGCGATCCCCCAGGCGAGGAGCTGCACCGCGACCGAGAGCGAGAAGATCTCCCGGCTCCAGCCGAGATCCTCCGTCACCGGCCGCAGGAAAACCCCGAAGCCGACCGAAAGGCCGAAGCCGAGAAAGGAAATCAGGCATCCCGCAGCAATCGCCGCTGAGAGGCCCGGCGTCGCGGAATCGGCTCTGGCGTTCATCCCGTCTCTCCTGTCCGGCGCGGAACCATCTCGCCCGGCCGCGCCGCATTCAAGCCCCCGCCCCAGGCGCCGAGCCGGATCGCCGCCGCCGTCGCCGCGCCGAAGACGGCCATGCCCGCCGCGACGCCGAGGAACACGCCCTCGACCCCGAAGCCGAACCACCCCGTCAGCGCCAGCGCCAGCCCGAAGGCGACCGCCATGCGCAGGAGGCCGGAAAGCACCGGCCAGAGCATCCGCCCCGCGCCCTGGCTCGCGAAATAGAGCGCGAGGCCGAGCCCGAAGAAGAAATAGAACGGAGCCACAATCCGCAGATAGGCCTCCCCCGCCGCCCAGGCCGCCGCCCCCCGGTCGAGGAAAAGCCCGAGCCAGAGCGCGGGAAAGGCGGCGACGAGGAGCCCGATCCCGCCCACCAGCGCAGCGGCGGCGAAGGCGCCCGTCCAGGCGATGCGAAGCGCCCGCGCCCGGTTACCCGCGCCGATATTGGCGCCGACCATCGCGGTGAGCGCCGCGCCGATCCCGAAGACGACCGGCACCATGAGGAATTCGAGCCGCGCGCCGAGCCCGTAGCCCGCCAGCGCCGCCTCCCCGAAGCGGGAGACGAGGGCGACCATGAGGACGATGGTCAGGACGGTCTGAATCGCATTGAGCGAGGCGACGAGGCCGACCCGCAGGATATCCGCAAAGTCCCGCGAGGCGAGCGCGGCCAGCGCGCCGCGGAGCGGCAGCCCGGCGCGGCCGGAGAGGACGAGGAAGAGCCCCGCCGCCGCCCCGCCGGCATGGGCGATCACCGCGCCCGCCGCGATCCCGGCCATGCCGAAAGCCGGCAGCGGCCCGAAGCCGAGCGCCAGCGCGCCCGAAAGCGGGATGGACCCGAGCGCGACGAAGAGGAGGATCGTCGAGGGCGCGCCCATGTTCCCCGTGCCCCGGATCACCGAGAGCGTCGCATGGCAGAGCCAGATCGCCGCCGCGCCCGCGAAATAGACCGTCGCATAGGCCATCCCCTCCGCCGCCGGCGCCGCCGCGCCGCCGCCGATCAGGAGAAAGAGCGGCCGCCCGAAGGCGAGCACGAGGATGAGCGAGAGCGCGGCGAAGCCGAGCCCGATGATCCACGCGGCGAGCGCCACCCGGCCGGCCCGCGCAGCGTCGCCGGCTCCGAGCGCGCGGGCGACGGCGGCGGAGATCGCCCCGCCCATCGACCCGGCTGAAAGCATCTGCGTGAGCATCACGAGCGGAAAGACGAGCGCGAGCCCCGCGAGGGCGGAGACGCCGGAAGCGGCGGCGAACCACCCCTCCGCGATGCTCGTCGCCGCCGAGACGAGCATGGCGACGACATTCGGCGCCGCGAGCCGCGCCAATGTGGGGCCGACAGGCCCTTCGAGCAGGAGCCTCGTGCGCGTCGCCCGCGCCGCCTCCGCCGTCCCCGCCGCCCTGGTCATCGCGAAGGCTCCGTTCCGTTTTGGAATTGACCCACACTCCGTTCCCTTTCGGAACCTGTCAAGCGCTGCTATGCTGCTCGCATGCGCTGGACCGAACTGAAGGACGAAGCCTGCCCCGTGGCCCGCGGCCTCTCCGTGATCGGGGACCGCTGGACGATGCTTGTGCTCCGCGATCTCTTCCTCGGCTTCCGCCGGTTCGAGGAGATCCAGTCCCGCCTCGGTTGCGCCCGGCATGTGCTGGCGGACCGGCTGCGGAAGCTGGAGACGGCGGGCGCGGTGGAGCGGCGGCCCTATCAGGAACGGCCGCTCCGGCACGAATACCGCCTCACCGAGGCGGGCAAGGCGCTCCACCCGGTCATCGTCACACTTGTTTCATGGGCGGAGGCCCACCGGCCCGCGGAGGGCGGCATCCGCCTCGTGGACAGGGAGACGGGGGCACCCGTTCGCCCCATTCTTGTCGATGAGACGACGGGAGCGCGGATCACCCACCGAAGCGTGAGGGCGGAGAGGCCCTGAACGTCAGGCCGCGTCGGAGCGCCGGCGGGTTCCGTTGCGGTCCCGCCCGATATAGGCGGCCTCGAACTCGTAGCCGTAGTCGAGAGACTCGAGCGGCTCGGGCGAAAGAGCGTATGTCTCGTCCCGCAGATAGTCCATCAGCGCCGCCGCATCCCCAGCGCGGGCGCGAATCTCCGCGTCAGGCAGGGGCGCGCCGACCGTCGCCTGGATCGCCCCGCCGACCCGGGCGCCGAACTCCTTGATGAGGAGGGCGACGCGCAGCGTCGGGTGCAGGTGGCTGGCGATCTGGAACATCCGGCTGTTCGCGCCGTGGAAATAGACCGGGACGACCGTCGCCTCGGAGCGGGAGACGAGCCGCGCCGTGAAATTGCGCCACACCGGGTCCATCGGCGAGCCGAAAGGCCGCTTCGAGGTCGAGACCGTGCCGCCGGGAAAGATGCCGATCGCGCCGCCGCCGGCGAGATAGTCGAGCGCGCGGCGCCGCGTCTCGATATTCGTGGCCTGCGCCGCCTTGTCCTCGTCGAAGCTGATCGGAAGGATGACCTGTTCGAGCTCCCGCGCCTTGTGGAAGATCTTGTGCGCCACGATGCGGAAATGCGGCCGGCGGGCGGAAAGGATGCGCCCCAGCGCCATGCCGTCGAGAATCCCGAACGGATGGTTGGCGACCAGAACGAGCGGCCCCTCCCCCGGGATGCGCTCGAGCCCGTCGGGCCCGAGATCGACGGTCACGCGGTAGCGCTCCGTCATCACCTCCCAGAAGTTGCGCCCCGCCGAGACCTCGCGCTCGTAGCCGAGGGCCATCCGGATCAGCTTCGGCCGGCCGGTCAGGTTCTCGATGGACCTGATCACGGCGCGGCCGGCCCGGGAGCGGGCGCTCCATGCGTAGGAGATTTCCCTCGGGGTGGCCCCCGACTCGTCTGCGGAATGGCTCATGCGCGCAGAAATAGCGCGGCGATGTGACGTTTCATAGTGACCTGAGCGACAGTGCGGCGCCTGACCGTCTCTCCCCGGCAACGGGGCGGCGCTCTGCGAAGTCAATGCCGCACTGCAGGAAAAAACATCTTGCATCTGCGGCCTCCCACCCCTATCTCGCCGCTTCCACAGGGCGGCCGACCCCATCCGCGAGTTTCTCGGGGGGCAGCTAAGGCGCCACTGGGTATGGTATTTTTGGTTGGAGGGAGGCGCCATGAACAGCGCAAGCCTGATCCGACTGGGGACCGACCTGGAATATGGCGCTACCCATGAGGACGCGGAGAGCCGCATCGGCGAAGCCGTGCGGAAAGACGACAAGCCGAAACTCACGCTCGCGGCGAGCAACCTGCTCGACAGCGACCGCGAAGACCATTTCATCCGCCGCGATGGAAAGGTCTACGCCGGCACGCATCTCATCATCGAGGTGGTGCAGGGCGCGGGGCTCGACGATCAGGAGCGGATCGAGTCGGCGCTGCGCGACTGCGTGACGGAATGCGGCGCGACGCTGCTGCACATCCACACGCACAAGTTCACGCCGCAGGGCGTGAGCGGCGTGGCCGTGCTGGCGGAGAGCCATATCAGCGTCCACACCTGGCCCGAAATCGGCTACGGCGCCTTCGACGTCTTCATGTGCGGGGACGCCGAGCCGCGCCGCGCGGTGGAGGTGCTTCGCCGCGCCTTCGACGCCGGCGAGGTCCGCGTGAAGGAGCTTCTGCGGGGCGAGGGGATCGTCGGGGCCGCGCCTTGAGCGGCTGGTTCGACGAGACGCTGCACCAGGCATACAGGCAGGGGCTCCGGGAGGGGCGCGTGCTCTATGACAGCGAGACGGCGCATCAGCGGCTCCGGCTCTTCGAGAATCCGGTCTTCGGCCGGGTTCTCACCCTCGACGGCGTCGTGCAGGTCACGACGGGGGACGAGTTCATCTATCACGAGATGATGGCCCACACGCCGATCCTCGCCCACGGCGCGGCGCGCTCCGTCCTCATCGTCGGCGGCGGGGACGGGGGCATGGCGCGGGAGGCTCTGAAGCATCCCGGAATCCGCCGCGTCGTGATGGTGGAGATCGACGCGGGCGTGATCGAGTTTTCCCGCAAGTTCCTCCCCGGCGTCTCCGCCGGCGCCTTCGACGATCCGCGGCTCGAGGTCGTGATCGCGGACGGCGCGGAATACATCGCCCGCAAGGGCGAGTCCTTCGACGTCATCCTCGTCGATTCGACGGACCCGATCGGGCCGGGCGAGGTTCTCTTCACCGAGACGTTCTACGGCCATGCGAAGCGGCGGCTCGCGCCCGGCGGCGTGCTCGTCACGCAGAACGGCGTCCCCTTCCTCCAGCCGGACGAATTGCGGAACACGATGCGCGCCTTCCGCGCCCTCTTCGCGGATGCGACCTGCTACATCGCCTCGATTCCGACCTATGCGGGCGGGCCGATGGCCTTCGGCTGGGGCACGGACGGGCAGGCGCGCGACGCGGTCGAGGATGTGCTGGAAGGGCGGCTCGCCGCCTCCGGCGTCTCGGGACTCCGCTACTACACGCCCGAAGTCCACAAGGCGGCCTTCGCGCTGCCGGGATACGTCGCCGCCCTCCTGAAGTGAGCGGCGGCGACAGGCCGTTCGCGCGAAGCGGCTCCGATGTCTTCAGGAACGATCGCCCGCCTCGGGCGTTGAGGAACCGAGCGCCATGAGCGACTCGGAAATCAACCCGAACGGAGGCATGAAATGAACAGCGATCAGATCGAAGGCGCGTGGGAGCAGGTCAAGGGCAAGGCCCAGCAGCAATGGGGCAAGCTCACGAACGACGATCTCGACGTCATCGAGGGCAACCGCAAGGAGCTCGTCGGCAAGATCCAGGAGCGCTACGGACGCGAGCGCGCCGAGGCCGAGCGCGAGGTCGATGAATGGCTTTCCGGCCGCTGAGGCGGTTCGACAAACGGCCGGCCGCCAACCCGGCGGCCGGCCGTTGCGAAGGATGATCGGGCGGCGACGCCGCTCAGCCCGCCGAAGCCCATGTCTTCTTGTGGAAGAGCGCCTGGGCGATGGCCGCCTCAACCGATTTCGGCCGGAACGGCTTGGTGAGCAGGAAGAGCGGCTCGACCCGGTCGCCGGTGAGCAGACGCTCCGGATAGGCGGTGATGAAAATGACCGGAACATCGGACGTCTTCTGGATCTCCTCCACGGCCTCCACGCCGGACGATCCGTCCGCAAGCTGAATGTCCGCGAGGATGAGGTCGGGCCGCATTTCCGCCGCGGCGGCCACGGCCTCGCGATGCGTATCGGCGACGCCGACGACGGCGTGACCCATTTCCGCGACGATGTTCTCGATGTCCAGCGCGATGATCGGCTCGTCCTCGATGATGAGGATGCGCGCCCGCGCGAGTGTGGAAAGTTCGTCGGCCGCGGCGGCGTTGAGCATCCCCGCTTCCTCCGCGTCGATTTCCATCACGAGCGCGGCCTCTTCGGGGCTGAAATCCTCCACCGTGACGAGAAGGAGGAGTTGGCGGGATCGGGGCGTGACGGGGCCTTCCATCGCCGCGTCGGCCGCTCCGGCCGCGGCAGTCCAGATGCGGGAGAACAACCGATAGAGCGCCACCCGCGGGTCGAGATCGTGGTCCATCGCGTCACGGTCCGCGATCAGCGCCTCAAGCGTCTGCGCCACATAGCCGTCTCCGGCCCTCTGGTCGCCCGTGAGCGCGCGCGCATAGCGGCGGAGATACGGAAGATGGGGCGCAATGACCGTGGACAGGTTCTCGCGCTCTTTCATAGCTTGCATTCCATGAACTCCAATTTTTTCAGTCCCACGCGGAACCAACGCGCCGGTCGGGCGTTGGTTCCATGTGCGCGCGAAAAAATTCGGGGCTGAAGATGGACAAGATGAAACGCGAACCGGCGAACGGCGCCGCGGCGGATACGGAGGCGGACCTGCGGAGCGATCCGCTCATCGGGCGCCTGCGGACCATGTTCGACGAGGTGGCGGCGGAGCCGCTGCCGAACGACCTGATGCGATTGCTCCAGCAGCTCGACGAGGCGGAGCGCAAGCGATGAGCGGCGGCTTCAAGGAGGCGCTCCTCGCGGCGATGCCGGCCGTCCGCGGCTTCGCCCGCACGTTCGAGCGCAACGGCCCGCGGGCCGACGACCTCGTGCAGGAGACAATGGTGAAGGCCTGGGCGAACCGGGAGAAATTCCGGCCGGGCACCAACATGAAGGCGTGGCTGTTCACGATCCTCCGCAACACCTACATCTCCCAGGCGCGCAAGAAGCGCCGCGAGGTCGAGGACGCGGACGGCGCGCTGACCGGCGCGCTCTCGGAGGCGGGGCGGCAGCAGGGCCACATGGCGCTTCTCGACCTTCGCGCCGCGCTTGCGGAACTGCCCGACGACCAGCGCGAGGCGCTGCTGCTCGTCGGCGCCTCCGGCTTCAGCTATGACGAGGCCGGAGAGATCGTCGGCGTCGCGGCGGGAACGATCAAGAGCCGCGTCAGCCGCGCCCGCGCGCGCCTCGCGGAGCTGATGGGCGAGAGCGGCGACGCCGGGCTCGATCCGCCGGATACGGCCCCGCTCCGCCCCGCGCTTTGCTGACCGCTGATGACGCCTTTCCTCGCCGCCTTTGGCCGCTTGAGGGTGCGCCTCGCCCTGATCGTCGGGCTTGCGCTGACGCCGGTGGGCCTTCTCGCCTTCGTTCAGGCCCTGAACGGGCTGAAGGCGGGCGAGGAAAGCCGGAACGCCGAGTTCCACGCAAAGAGCCTCGCCGCCGTCGACCAGGAGCGGGCGATGTTCGGCGAAATCCGCCAGACTATAAAGACGGCCGCGCTGACGCTGCAATCGTCCTCCGATCTGCTCGACGCCTGCGACGGATTTCTTCGCCGCCTCGCGGCGGAGAACCGATGGATGACGACCGCCGTGCTCTTCTCGGACGATGGAGAGACGACCTGCGGAACCGACACGCCGATCTCCGTCGCAGATACGGAGCACTGGGGCCGCTTCAAGTCGCGCCGCGACTTCACGATTTCCGGCGCACGGACCGGACGCATCTCGGGCCAGCGCGTCATCGCGGCCTATTATCCCGTGTCCGATCCGGCGCGCCGGATCGCCGCCATCGCGGTCGGCGTCGATCTTGATCACTTCTCCACCCTCTCGCGGGAAGGGCCGGTCGAGAGTCTCTCGGTCGTTCTCGGCTATGACGGGGAGGCGATCTTCGCCGGTCCGGGCGAGTCGCGAAAGGCGGAGGCCTACGCCTGGCTCCCAGAGGATCGGTCGCCGCTGCGGGTTTTCGGCGACCGGGAGCTGCGCGCGGCGGGCGCGGACGGGGTTCAGCGCATCTACTTCGTCAGCGCGATCGAGACCGGACAGCTCTGGATGGTCACGGCGCGGACGCCGCCCAGCCTCCTCGAACTCGCGACGACGCCGCAGGCGACCGCGCTGCTCATTCCCCTGCTGCTCTGGCTCATCGCGGTCGGCGTCACCTATTTCGCGATCGATCTTCTCGTCTCCCGCCATATCGAGCGGCTGAGGACGGCGGCGTTCCGAATCGGCCAGGGCGATCTCGAAACGCCGGTCGGCGATTTCGACGAGGCGCCGCGGGAACTGCGCGCGCTCGGGCATTCGATCAAGGCGATGTCGGCGCGGCTCGCGGGCCGCGACGCACGCCTTCAGGAAACGCTGGAGATGCAGCGCAGGCTGCTTCTCGAAGTCCACCATCGCGTGAAGAACAACCTCCAGACGATATCGAGCCTTATGAATCTCGAGATGAGGCGATCAAGCGACGCCGTCGCGCAATCCGCGCTCAGGCAGCTTCAGGACAGGATCCACGCGCTGGCGCTGGTCCATCAGAACCTCTACGCGGCGGAGAATGTCGAGCGGATCGCGCTCGACCGGCTGATCGGAGACATCTGCCGCCACCTTCAGACCTCGCTCGCACCGCGTGGCTTCGCCGGCCGCATCTCGACCGATCTTGCGCCGGTCGTCGTCGATACGGCGATGGCGACGCCGATCGCGCTCTTCCTGTCCGAGGCGGTCGGCAACGCCTACAAGTACGCCGATCCGGCGTCGCCCGCCCTGTCGGTCTCGCTCTCGGAAGACGAGACGGCCATCACGCTCTCGGTCTCCAACCGTTTCGTAGCGGGCGCGGAGTCTCCCGATGGCGGGCCGGCCGGCCTCGGCCTGCGGCTGATGGCCGGATTCGCGAAGCAGCTCGGCGGGACGCTGGACACGGAGATCGACGGAGCGTTCCACCGCGTCACGCTTCTCGCCCCGCTGAAGCCGAGCGCCGGCCTCTTCTCCATACGGAAAGGCGCCGCCTGACGCCGGCGGTGCCCGCGGCGACAGGGCGCTTCCCGAAAGGCTGGAACGAAAAGGGCCGGGCGTCGCCGCCCGGCCCTTCCCTTCGATCGCCGCGGTGTCGCCCTTATCGCGGCGCGCGTCCCCGTAGCGCATTTGCGAGGAGCGCGATCACGAAGAGCACGATGAAGACGACGAACAGTATCTGCGCGACGTTCGCGGAGACCGCCGCGATGCCGCCGAAACCGAGAACGCCGGCGATCAACGCGACGACGAGAAATGTGAGAGCCCAGCCGAGCATGTCAGTCTCCTTTTCATGGCCTGTGCCTGAGTGGCTACTTCCGGCTTAACGGCCCGCCACGCAAATCGTTCCATAGACAGAACCCGGAACGATTCCGCCTCCTCCGCGTTTCAGCATCAAGTTCGACAACGCAGGAGAAAAAGAATGAACCCGGTTACTACAGGCGTCGTCGTCGCGATTGCGATCGTGGCGGTGTTCATCGCCGGCGTTTCGATCGACTTCGGCGGCGGCTACGCGCCCATCAACGTGGAGATCGGCGGGGAAGGCCCGCTGGAACGCGCCGGCGAGGCGCTCGACGACGCCGCGAAAGCGGCGACCGAGTGAAGCAGCGCCGCCGTCCGACCCCATAGGAACAGGAGACTGACATGAAAACCGAAGTGAAACCCGTCCCCTTCGCCGCCCGGCCGAAGACCTTCCGGCCCCAGACCGGCGTCGAGAACATCGGCAAGATCGCTGACGGCCTCGCCGCCGCGCTGAGCGACACCTACGCGCTCATCATGAAGACGCATGCGTGCCACTGGAACATCGTCGGACCGCTCTTCTTTTCCGCGCACACGCTGACGGAGGAACATTACAAGGAAATGTTCGCGGCGGCGGACGTGATCGCCGAGCGCATCCGCGCGCTCGGGCGCCTCGCGCCGGCGAGCCCCGTCTCCGCGTCGGCGGCGGACGCGCTGAAACCCGACGCCTCCGCGCGGGAGATGATCGAGGCGCTCATCGCCGATCACGAGGCGCTGGCCCGGCTCATGCACGACCTTGTCGAGGCGGCGGCCGAGGGCGGAGACCCCGTCACCGAAGACCTCGCGACGGCGCGGTCCGCCTTCCACGAGAAGGCCGCCTGGATGCTCCGCGCGATGATCGCGGACTGAACGGGGCCGAAAGGAGACAAGCCATGAAACCGCTTCTTGCAGGCGCGGCCGCCGCGTCGCTTCTTTTCCTCGCCGCCTGCGGCTCCAACCCGACCGATCGGGCGCTTTCGGGCGGCGCGATCGGGGCCGGCGCCGGAGCCGCCGGGGCCGCGGTTCTCGGGGGATCGGTGGTCGGCGGCGCCGTTCTCGGCGGTGCGGCCGGCGCGGCGACCGGCGCGCTGACCGACGAGGACGACATCAATCTCGATTGACGAAGTCACCGGCGATCACGGCCTCGGCCGGCGCCTCGATCCGGATCTCGAGTCCCTCGCGGCGCCAGTCGCGCGTCGCGACGATCCCGAGCCGGGCGAGCACACGGCCCGTGATCCCTAGGCCGGCGCCGGAGCCCTCCCCCTTGCGCGCGCCCGCGGCGCCTCCCGCGCGGCCCGTCTCTGTCCATCGCAGCCTGAACGTCCCGCCATCGACGCTCCAGGCGATGTCGAGCCGCCCGTCCTCCCGCCCCAACGCGCCGTACTTCACGGAATTGGTGAGCCATTCGAAGAGCGCGACCCCGAAGGCCTCGTGCGCCGCCTCCGTCAGCGGCGCCGGCGCGCCCGACACGACGATCCGCCCCGAAGCGTCGCCGAAGGGCGCAGCCACCGCCCCCACCAGTGCCTCGAGGGACGAGCCGCCCTCCGCTCCTTCCTCTATGGTGAGGCGGTGCGCATTGGCCAGCGCGCTCATCCGCGTGCGGAGATCGTCCGCCAGCGCCCCGGCGCTTTCGGCCTTCCGCGACTGAAGAGAGACGAGGCCGGCGAGAATGGAATAGAGATTGCCGGCCCGGTGCTTCAGTTCCGCCTGCCGCAACCTCAGCCGCTCAAGGCCCGAGAGTTCCGGCGTGATGTCGAACGCGAGCCCGCGAAAGCCGAAACGCCCTTCCGCGGATACGACCTCTCCCGCCACCTTGAGGTTCCGCGGCGCGGCGTCCGAGGCGACGACGAAGGCCGCCTTCCCGCCCGGCGAAAGCGCCCCGGCCGCCTCCGCCCCCGCGCCGGCGAAACCCTCGCCGAGCGCGTCGACGAGCCGGAGGCAGAGCGCGCGAATGTCGGGCTCGGGGGCGATGTCGAGCAGGATCGCCCCCGCCGACGCGATGGCCGCCTCTCCCCTCCCGCCTGCGGCGGCGGGGGCTGGCGGTGCATGGTCCTTCATGGCCAAAATCCGATCTGTCGTTCCAACCCGGCTTGTCCCGACGGGAAGATGCGAAACGAATCGCGTTGCGTTGCATTGAGGAAGCGAAGGGGCATTCATACTCGCTGCAGACGACCCGTCATTAAGATGGCTTAACCGGAGTCTTCGCCGTGAGCATTCGATGCGCGAAGTGCCCGCTGCGGGCGCGAAAGGCGTTCAAGAGCCTGTCCGACGAGGATCTCGCCTTCATGGAGCGCTTCAAGACCGGCGAGCTTCATGTCGAGGCGGGAACGCCCGTCGTCATCGAGGGCTCGAAGTCCCCGCATTTCCACACGGTGCTCTCCGGCGCGGCGTTGCGCACGAAGCTGCTCGCGGACGGGCGCCGCCAGGTGGTCAACTTCGTCTTCCCCGGCGATCTGGTCGGCCTGCAGTCGAGCCTCTTGACGGAGATGGCGCACGGCGTCGAAGCCGTCACCGACATGCGGCTCTGCGTCTTCTCGCGGGAGCGGCTGTGGGAGCTGTTCCGGAGCAGCCCCGCCCGCGCCTATGACCTGATATGGCTCGCCGCCACGGAGGAACGCTCCCTCGGGGAGATGCTTCTCTCCGCCGGCAGGCGGGACGCGCGGGAGCGGGTGGCGGCGCTGCTCCTCTATCTAGGCCGCCGCGCGGAGGAGAGCGCCTTCTCCGACACGCGGCTGGAGACGCCCTTTCCCTTCCGCCAGCAGGATCTGGCGGACGCAGCCGGCCTTTCGCTCGTCCACACCAACAAGATGCTTCAGAGCTTGCGCGCCGCGCGGCTGATCCGCATCGCGGACGGGACGATGACGATCCTCGACGAGACGCGCCTGAAAGAGGCGGCGATGACCGACGAGGAGCCGGGCGGGCAAGGCCGCCCGCTGCTCTGACCCTCGGCAAGGAACGATCCGGCGCGCGACGCGTTCTTCCGGTGCGCGCCATCGGCGCAAAGCAATCACCGGAAGGAGGATCGACATGTCCACCCAGCTCAAGTCCGTCGCCGAGAAGGCGCCCCAAGCGTCGAAGGATCTCTCGGCCGCGCAGGCCGACCTCTCGGACCGGATCGATACGATCAAGGCCGACATCGCCGCGCTTGCGAAATCCGTGAGCGCGCTCGCCGGAACCGGCGCCGAGGCGGCCAAGACGGAAGCCGCCCGCCGCGCGGCTAACCTGGGGCGCGAAGGCGAGGAGGCCGCCCGCGCGGCGGCGCGCCGCGCGCAGGAGGGCGGCGAAGCGGTCACCGGCTATGTCCGGAAGGAGCCGTTCATCGCGCTCGCGGCCGCGGCGGGCGCGGGGCTCCTGATCGGGATGCTCACCGCGCGTCGCCGCTGACGCCGCAATCGGCGTCGACGAAAGACGAAGCGCCCGGCGGGAACCCCGCCGGGCGCTTTCGCGTCGAAAGGCCCACCGCCGCTCAGAAGAGATCGTCCGGCAGGAGCGGGAAAATCCGGCCGAACCGGGCGGGGCGCTTCATGTCGTGCGGCAGCAGAAAACCCTTTCTGAGATCGGGCGGCTTCGAGGCGTTCAGCGTCGCCGCCTCGCGCCAGGTCGCGGCGCGGTCGGGCGGGCCGTGCGGCTCCCCGAGCCAGCTCTCCGCCAGCCGCGCCTGAAACGCGCCAACTTCCGCCTCGTCCCGCCAGACGAGCGAGACCTCCGTATCCCATCGCAGCGACCGTCCGTTGAGATTGGCCGAGCCGATCAGCGCCGCGACGCCGTCCGCGATCAGCACTTTCGAATGCACGTAGACGGCGCCGGCGCCATGCGCCACGAAATCGTCGGCCTTCTTGCGCCGGGCCGGTTTCGCCGGGCTCAGGATGGCGGCGCGTTCGCCGAAGGCGGCGCGCAGGCGCCTGAGCGTGCGCAGCTGAAGCGCCTCTCCATGCCGCGTCGCCGTATCGCGCCGCCCCTCGAAGGCGTAGGCCTCGGGCGCGAAGGGCAGCACCAGCACGAGTTCGAGCCGCGGCTCCGCGCGCGCCGCCGCCGTCAGCGCGTCGACGACACGCCGGCAGCGAATGAACTGCGTCTCGATATAGAGGAAGCGCCTTGCAGACCATATCAGCCCGAGAACCGCGCGCTCGGTCTCGCCGTCGGTCCGTCTCGGCGCGAAGGCGAAGGCGCCGCCGGCGGGGACAGAGCGCGTCATGACGACGGCGAGGAGCGGATCAGGCTCCCCCTCCGGCTCCGCGCGCCAGACCCGAGGCTCCGCGAGCGACGGCAGCGCCGCCCGGTCGTCGCGCTCCGCCCAGTCCGCCGATGCGTCGCTCCAGATCGCGGCGCCGGCATGGGCGACCCCCGCGACGGCGGGCCCGTCCACCGCGAGCGTGACGTCCCGCCACGTCTCGGCCGCCGGTCGGTCATGATCAGGCGTATCCCAGCGGCGTTCGTCGAAATCGAGCCCGCCGACCAGGGCGAAGGCTCCGTCGACCACGGCGACCTTCTGATGATGGGTGACGGGAAAGAGCCGCGGAGGCGAGGCCTCCGCCGCGCCGCGGAGCGAGGGATGGGTCGCGAACGCGTCCTCCTCCTGCGCATGGATGCGCTTCAGCTCCCGCCGCGCGCGGGCGGCGAACAAACGCCTCCAGAAAAGGCCAAGTCCGGCCGGATGCCGCGCCGCCATCGCCTCGATCGGGAGGCCGCCTCCAGCCGAAGCCGCGCGCGCCGACAGGTGACGGAGCGAGGCCCACGCCTCCCGATGGAGCGCCGCGCCGCCGATCGGGTCGAAATCGGAAACCTGAAGCCTGACCTTCACGCCTTTCCGCGCCACGGCGACGAGGAGCCCGGCCCAGTCCTCGCCCCCGCCTTCAGCGCGGGCGAGGTCCCGCGCCGCCTCGTCCCGAAGCGTCATCCGCGTATCGAACACGCGAAACAGCAGCGAAACCTCCCGCTCGGCCGATGCCGCCCGCCGCTCCAGCAGCGGGAACGCCTCGGCCGCAGTTATCAAGGGCGTCGCCCCGGACCGTCGCTTCGCCATGCCGATACATCCCGGATTTCCACGCGCCGGATACTGCGCATGACTGATGGAACGAAATCAGCGCGCCCGCGTTCCAACGCCGGGCGAAGAGTTTTCTCCTCGCGGCGTGTACGACCCTCGACGCGGCGCGGCGCGGATTCTTCGCCTCCCTGACAAACCTGGAGGACCTGGGGAATGAGCGTGGAAATCACCGGAATCGGGGGGCTGATCCTCCTTGCGCTCAACATCTGGGCGATCGTCTCCGTCATCGGCTCGGGCGCTTCGACCGGGCGAAAGGTCCTGTGGGTGCTCCTGATCCTTGTCCTGCCGCTGCTCGGCCTGATCCTCTGGCTGCTGTTCGGCCCGCGCGCATCCTCCGCGCGCGTCTGACGCCGCCGTGGAGGCGCGTGTCGATCTTTCGAATGCGCCGGCGGAAAGGCCGGGCGGGATGGATGGCGAGCACGCCGCTGTCGCGGCCGCGCCCTCTCCGCAAGCCGGGCCGGCCCACGATAGGCGCACGATCGAACTCGCAGGGCTTCGGCGCGTCGTCGCGGCGATCCTCGTTATTCACCTGATCGCCGCGATCTACTTCGCGAAGGACCTGATCCTGCCGCTGGTCCTTGGCGTCCTCCTCGCCCTGACCTTCAGCCCTCTGGTGCGGGCGACAGTGCGGGCCGGCGCGCCGACGGCGCTGGCGGCGGGGACGTTCGTCTGCCTGCTCGGGGGCGGCGCCGTCGCGCTCATCTTCTCGCTGAGCGACCGGGTGTCCGAGCTCGCCGCCGAGGCTCCGCGCCTCGGCTTCCTGCTTCGCCAGAAGCTCGCCCAGCTCAGCGCCTCGGTCGAGGCGGTGAAGGACGCCTCCGAGGAAGTCGAGAAGATCGCCGACGCCGCCCTCTCATCCGGAGAGCCGACGGTCGTCGTCGCCCAGCCCGGAATGCTCGGCGCCGCGATCGGCAATCTTGCAGGCGGCGCGACCACCCTCGCCGTCGCTTTCATTCTCGCGCTCTTCATTCTCGCGGCGGGCCGAGGCGTTCACGCGAAACTCGTGCGCGCCTTCCCCACCTTCAGGGAAAAGCGGAACGCGCTCGAAACCGTCTACGAGATCGAGATCCGCATTTCCCGCTACCTGTTCACGATCACGCTGATCAATGCAGGGCTCGGCGTCGCGATCTTTCTCGCCTTCTTCGCGGTCGGGATGCCCTACGCCTATCTCTGGGGGCTCGCCGCCTTCCTTCTCAACTTCATCCCGTTCATCGGCACAGCCATCGGCGCGGCGACAGCCGCGGCGGTCTCGATCGTGAGCTTTGACGGCATAGGCTACGCCCTTCTGGCGCCGCTGGCCTATCTTGCGCTCGGCAGTCTCGAAGGGCAGGTCGTGACGCCGTCGATCCTCGGCCGTCGCCTTGAGCTGAGCGCGATCTCGGTCCTCGTCTCGCTGATCTTCTGGACTTGGGCCTGGGGCGTCGCCGGCGCCCTGCTCGCCGTGCCGCTGCTCGTGCTGGTGAAGGCCGTAGCGGAACGGATCGACGCCCTCCGCGGCCTGTCGCTCCTGCTTTCGTCCGAGCCCGCGGCGCGCGATCCGTGAAGCGCCGTCCGCGCGCTACGGGCGCGAGCCGGCGTCGCCGCGGGCGCGCACGCCGTAGTCCCAGCCCTCGCGAGCCCGATCCGCAGCCTGGACGGCCGACCGCTCTTCGCGCGGCGAAAGGGGGGATGCGCCCGCCGCCATCGCCCCGGCGATGAAGGCGAGGGCGCCGAGCGCCGACGGCTCCCCGCCGGAGGCCGGTTGAACGTCCGGCGCGCCCGGGGCGGGTCGACCGCGGCCGAGATGCGCGCCGATCAGCCAGGCGAGCCCGAAGCCTGCGATCAGGGAGGGCGCGGGCGCGGCGCGTACGGTTTCGGCGACATGTCCGGCGCCGCCGAGCCGAGCGCCCGCCTCGGCCATGAGGTTCGCCGGCGTGAGCGAGGCCCGCGCCCGCGCCGCCGCCGCGGCCGCCTTCGCACGCTGACGCCCGGTCTCGGCCTCGAGCGCGTCGAGGCGCGACGCATGGCGGTTGCGAAAGATCACCTGAGCGCCCCGCGGGCCAGCGCAAGATCCCGCGCTAGGGCGCGGACGCTCCTCCGCGGCCCGGCCGCCGCAGCGCGGATCTCGCTTCGCCCGAACAGCGCGGCGATGGCTGCGAGGGCCGCTGTCGCAAGGGCGGCGAGCAACGCCGCCGGAGCCGCCGCAAGGCCGGCGCCGATCAGCGCCGCAACCAGCGCCCCCGCGAGAAGCCCCACCGTCGCCAGCGTCAGCGTGGCCGCCAGGATCAGAAGGCCAAGCCCCGCCACCGCCCTTGAACACATCGCGCCCATTTCTGCGCGAAGGAGCTCAAGCTCCATGCGGCGAAGTTCGGCCGCCTCGTCAAGAAACTCCGCGAAGGCGCCGTCTGGCGCGGGTCTGTTCATGGCGGCCTCCTCGCGAAGCGGGGTTGTGGGCCGGATTCCTCACAACGTCACTGAAACGCGCGAACGGCGGAAATGGTTCCGACGGGCTCGATGCGAGCCCTCGACGCCGCGACGCTTCCATCTTTCGCGCCCTATGCGGCGGTATCGAAAGCGCGTCTTGGCGGCTCCGCGCCACGGCCGCCTTCACGGTCGTCTCCGAGATATCCACATCCCGCGAGATGGTTCTCCGCAAGATCAGGCGCGCCGCCAGCCCTTGGCGCCGATAGCCTCTCGCCAACGAAAGAGACGCCGCCTCACATCCGGTCCGCGTCGGCCCTAAATCGGACCGAAGCCGCTCCGAGGTCGACCGGGGCGGTCAAGGCGCCGCGGCGCTCCGCTTCATCCCGCCAGTCTCGCCTCACGCGAAGGGCGCGCGATGACCCCCGCATCGAAGAGCGAGGCGATCTCCGTATCGGGGAGGCCCGCCACATCCGCCAGAATCTCCTCCGTATGCTCGCCGAGCAGCGGCGCCGGGCGGGCGTCGTCCCGCGCGAGTCCCGCGAAGGTCATCGGGGAGGAAGGGCTGAGATAGCGGCCGACTCCCGGCTGCTCCACCATCGAGAACATCGGGTTCTCGGTCGAGAAGTCCGGGTCCCTTTCCAGCGCGTCGGCGAAGCTGCGGAAGACCGACCAGGTGATCCCGGCCTTGTCGAAAGCGGCGGCGAAATCGGTGACGCGCCGCTCCGCGAACCAGGGGGCGAGAATGGCGGTGATCGCCTTCCGCGCCTTCCAGCGCGCGCCCTCGTCCGCGAGATCGAGGCCGAGCCGGTCGCCGAGCGCCGCCATTTCGTCCGTCATCCCCGTCGTCTTCAGGAGACCGGCCCATTGCCGTTCCGTAAGGCCGATGACCATCACCCGTTCGCCGTCAGCGCAGAGGAAGTCCTGCCCATAGGCGCCATAGAGCGCGTTCCCGGCCTTCGCGCGGCTCACGCCGTTCACCGCCACCTCTCCGATGATCCCGAGATGGCCGAGCATCGCCGCGGCGACATCCTTGAGGCTGAGCTCCGCCGCGTCGCCCAGGCCGGTCTTCAGCCGCCGCCGCTCCGCCGCGAGGAGGGCGGAGACGACCATGTTCCCCGCGATGCAGTCCCACGCGGGGAGCGCATGCGCGACCGGCTCTGACGAGCCCTCCGGCCCCGTCGCCATCGGGAAGCCGACCGCGGGGTTGACGGTGTAGTCCACCGCCGGGCGGCCATGCCGGTCCCCCGTCAGGTTGACCATGCAGAGATCGGGGCGCCGGGCGCGGAGCGTCGCGTGGTCGGTCCAGCCCTTTACCTTCAGGTTGGTGATGAAGAGACCGGCATCCTCGCCCGGCGCGCAGATCACTTCCGCAACGATCTCCCGCGCGCGGGGATGCTTGAGGTCGATGGCGAGGGAGCGCTTGCCCTTGTTCAGCCCGGCCCAGAAGAGCGAGCGGCCGGACCGGGTGACAGGCCAGCGCGTCGCATCGAGCCCGCCCTCGATCCGGTCGAAGCGAATGACATCCGCCCCCATCTGCGCAAGGGTCATTCCGGCGAGGGGAACCGCGACGAAGGCCGAGCCCTCGACGACGCGCATGCCCTTGAGAACGCCGCTCATTGCGCCCACTCCAGCCGCGCCTGCATCCCCTGCCGCCCGTCGGCGACGGTGCAGAGCGTCATCGCCGGCGCTTCCGGCTCGCGGCGGCCGACAAGGCGCAGGGGCTGGTCGTGAAACATCGGACTCACTCCTCTGAAGCGAAAGGCGGAGGGGGCGGCGCCGGCGTGGCGCGCCCCGGCCTCTATGAGCAGGATCGCCTGCAAAGGGCCGTGGACGACGAGGCCGGGATACTTCTCAACCTCGCGCGCATAGGGCTGGTCGTAGTGGATGCGGTGGGAGTTGAACGTGGCGGCCGAGAAGCGGAAGAGCCGCGCCGGCCCCGCTTCAAGGCCTTCTTCCCAGTCCACGGCTTCCGGCGCCGGAGTCGGCTTCGGAAGCCGGAACTCCGCCGGGATCTGGAGGTAGACGATATCCTGCCGCTCCTCGACGCGGCCCTTCGCGCCGGAAATCTCGTGCCGGACGGAGACGAACACCATCGGCCCCGCGCCGCCCGTCTTCTCCTCGACCGAGAGAATCTCTGAGCGGCGGCCGAGCCGTTCGCCGATGTGGAGAGCCCCTTCGAAGGACAGCGCGCCGCCGGCCCACATCCGGCGCGGCAGCGGAACGGGGGGGAGGAACCCGCCAGTGCGCGGATGGCCATCCTCCCCGAGGGCCGACATCGGCGCGAATTCCGGAAACGCCGCCCAGTGCCAGAGCGGCGGCATCGGCGCGCCGGGCGCGAAGTCCGGCGGCGGCGCGGAGTGATGCCCTGTGGAGACGGCGAGCATGCCGGCAATCTCCATCGTCAGCCGCCCGTCGCGCGTCTCGCTGCGCCCGACCCAGTCCTCGGGTCGCGTCGGCTCCGTCCTCGTCCGGGTGTTCATCCGGCCCTACCCCGCCCTTTTTGCGTTCGCCATGATCCCATAAGTCCACGCGGCCCGCGGGCGGAAACGAAACCGCGTCCTGTTGTGTTTGCGAAATTTTACAAATGCACAAATCTGTGTACTTGTGTAATCGCGTGCGGGCGGGAGACGCTGGAATGAAGACCTTCATCGGGCCGCATCTGCGCCGGCTCCGGCGAGAGCGCGGGGAGACGCAGGCGAGCATGGCCCGCGCCCTCGACATTAGCACCTCCTACGTCAATCTCCTCGAAAAAAACGAGCGCAGCGTCTCCGTTCCCGTCCTCCTGAAGCTGATGGAGGCCTACGGCGTGGACTGGCGGGACATCGCGGAGGATGACGACACCGCGCGCCTCGCCGATCTCCGCGCCGCCTTGCAGGATCCGCTTTTCGACCAGAATCGCCCGGACCTCGCCCAGCTTCGCGCCGCGCGGGCGCACAGCCCTGACCTCGCCGAGTGTTTCCTGAAGCTCCACGCCGCCTATCATTCGGTGAGCGCGCGGCTCCTCTCTGTCGCCGGGGCGGACGCGGCCTCGGAGGCGCTCGCCGCTTCGCCCGAGGCTTCTGTCCACGCCTTCTTCCGCCGGCGAAGGAACCATTTCGACGCGCTCGAGCGCGCAGCGGAGGCGTTCCGGGGCGCGGGCGTCGAAGCGGCGGACGAAACCTACTCCTGGATCAAGCGGCGGCTCGGCGAGGCGCTCGGCGTCCATGTGCGCCTCGCGCCCGCGGCGGAGTTGCCGAACACGCTCCGCAGATACGACGAGACGCGGCGCGAGGTGCTGCTTTCCGAAGCGCTGGACCAGCCAAACAGGATCTTTCAGCTCTTCCACGTCGCGGCGCTTATCGAGCATGGCGCGCTCCTCGAAGATCTCGTTTCCCAATCGGGGATCGAGGATGCGAGGGGCCGTGCGCGCTGCCGGGTCGAGCTCGCCAACTACTTCGCCGCTGCGGCGCTGATGCCCTACGATCGCTTCCTCGCCGAGGCGCGCGGCTCGAAGTACGATTTCGACCATCTGGCGACGCGCTTCGGCGTCAGCTTCGAGCAGGCGAGCCACCGGGCGGCGACGCTGCAGCGGCCCGGCGCGCTCGGCGTGCCCTTCTTCTTCCTGCGGATCGACCGGGCGGGGAACGTGACCAAGCGATTCAATTCGACCGATTTCCACCTCGCCGAATATGGCGGCGCCTGCCCGCGGCTGGAAATTCACGGCTGCTTCCGGACACCGGGGCGGATCGTCTCGCAGCTCGTGGAGATGCCGGATTCAACCCAGTTCCTCGTCTTCGCCCGCACGGTGGACAGGCCGAGCTTCACCCGCAGGTCTCAGGACCTGCGCCTCGCCGTGGCGATCGGCTGCGCCGTCGAACATGCCGGGGCGATCGGCTACGCCGAGGAGATGCGGCTCGACGGCGCCCACGCGGCGCAGATCGGCATCAACTGCCGGCTCTGCCCGCGCCTCACCTGCGATCAGCGGGCGCAGCCCGCGCTCCTGCCCTCCGGCCCGGTGGACGAGAACCGTAGGGGCGCGACCCGCTACGACAGCTGAGCGCGCCCGCCCTCGCGTTCAGGCACCGCGAGAAGGCCGTGAATTCAGGCCGCCTCCGTGCGCCGTTCGGCGCTGGCGTCAAAGAGCCGCTGCTGCTCCTCCGCCCAGGCGCGGATGTCGTAGCGGGCGACGCGGGCGCGGAGGGCGCGCATCCGGTCCCGCCGTTCGGGCTCATCCATCGAGAGGGCCTGGTCGATGGCGTTGTCCATCGCCCGGTAGGAGAACGGATTGGCCAGCACGGCCGGGCTCAACTCAACCGCCGCGCCGGCGAATTCGGAGAGGACGAGCACGCCGTCCCCGTCCGCCCGGGCCGAGACGAACTCCATCGCGACGAGGTTCAGCCCGTCCGCCAGCGGCGTGATCCAGGCCACATCCGCCGCACGGTAATAGGCCACAAGCTCCGCGAAGGGGATTGCGGTTGAGATGAGCGCCACCGGCTGCCACTCGAAACTGCCATAGAGCCCGTTGATCCGGCCGGAGATCTGCTCGATCTCGCCCTGCACCTCCTCATAGGCGGTCATGTTCCGGTTGGCCTGCACCGAAACATGGAGGAGCCGGACCTTCCCGTGAAGGTCGGGGCGGCGCTGCAAGAGCCGCTCATAGGCCTGCAACTGCTCGATATTCCCCTTCGTGTAATCGGTGCGGGAGACGGAGACGATCAACTTCGCGTCCCCAAGCTCCTCGCGGATCGCGGCGACGCGCGCATCCGTCTCGTCCGCCTTCGCCAGCCCGGAGATATACTCCTCGTCCACGCCGACAGGGAAAGCGGAAATGGCGACATCGCGCCCGTCATAGCGGAGCAAGACGGGCGTGCGCCGCTCGGAGAGCGCGGCGCCCTCGGGCGTGAAATCCGCGCGCACCCTCTCCCATTCGATCCCCTCGATGTCAAAAAGGCTGGAGGCGACCGAGACGAAATTCGCCGCATAACGCGGAATGTGAAAACCCACGACATCGCAGGCGAGGAGGCTTTCCACGATCTCCTTGCGCCACGGGAGCACGTTGAACATGTCAGAGGCTGGAAAGGGCGTGTGATGGAAGAAGGCGATGCGCACGTCCGGCCGAAGCGTGCGGATATAGCCGGGCACAAGCCAGAGATTGTAGTCGTGGACCCAGATGACGGCGCCCTCGGCGGCCTCCCGCGCCGCGGCCTCGGCGAAGGCCCAGTTCACTTCGCGGAAGGTAGGCCAGTCCACCGGGTCGTAGTTGTATCGGTCCTTGAAGGAATGGAGGATCGGCCAGAACGCCTCCTTCGAGGTGATGTGGTAGAAGGAGGAGACCTGCTCCGCCGTCAGCGGCAGGCGGGAGACGTTGTAGCTCCCGAAATCGTCCTTGATCTCCACCACCCTCTCGAAGTCCGGGTTGGCAGGGTCCTCCGCCAGTTTCCAGGCCACCCAGGAGCCCTTGCCGACCCTGCCGAAGAAGCTTTTCAGCGTCGGCACGATGCCGTTCGGGCTCTTGTTGGGCCTGAGGACGATCTCCCCGTTCTCCTCGACCTCCTCATAGGGTTGCCGATGATAGACGATGACGAGATCAGAGCGCATGGGCGCCTCCTTCCTGCATGGGGTGAAGGCCGAAGCGGCGGATCGCCTCAAGGATGCCGGCGGCGCCCCTGCCCTCGGCCTTGTGAACATGATCGAGCCCGCGGACGCGCGCGAGGAGCCCGGGCTCCGACCCGCCGACAGCGACGGCGGGGAGCCCGGATTCGAGCATGGAAAGATCGTTGAGCGTGTCCCCCGCCGCCAGCACCCTGCGCTCGTCGAGCCCGAGATGGACGACGAGGCGCCGGAGCGTCGGCCCCTTGGAGACGCCCCTCGGGAGAACGTCGAAGAACCGGTCGTCCGAGATCAGATGATCGTAGCCGAGCGCCGCGACGACCGCCTCGGCGCGCGGATCGAAGGCCTCGGGGTCCATGTCGTAGCTGACGCGGTGGCGGAACGGGGTCGGCTGCAATTTCAGGCCGGCATGGCCTTCGAGCGCGGCGCGAACGCGCGGCCCGCCATCGGCCCAGCGTCGCGCGATCTCCTCCTCAAGCTCCGGCACCGGCCGAACCGGCTCGGCCAAGCCTCGATGGACGGAGGCGACCGTCGTGCCTACGTCGCCGATCACGAATTCCGGCCAGGGCGCGCGGCCCGAGCCGCAAAGCTCCGAGATGAAGGCCGGGTCCCGCCCCGTGACGAAGACTAGGCCGACCGTCGCCCGGTTCGCCTCGATCCAGTCGTAGAGCCGCCGCCGGTCTTCCTCGGAGCCGCCGAGAAAGGTGCCGTCGAGATCGGTGGCGAGGACGAAGCGGCGGGCGGAAAGGGGCGGCGCGCTCATCGCGCCGCCTCCTCGGCCCGCCGCTCGATATAGAGATCGAGCGCCTTGGGCTCCGCCTCGATGGGCCGCGCCCAGAGCGCCCGGAACGTCTCCCCGATCCCCGCTCCTTCATGGAGAATCGACCGCACCGCCTCAGCGATCGGCATCTCGACGCCCTTCTTCCGCGCCAGGTCGGTGACGGAGATCGCGTTGAGCTCCCCTTCTACGACGACGGGCCGGCCGCCGAAGCACTCCTCCCGCTTCTTCCCCGAACCGAGCTGCACGCCGAAGGACATGTTGCGCGAGGAGGTGGAGGAGCAGGTGAGCGTCAGGTCGCCGGCGCCGGAAAGCCCCGTCACCGTCTCACGGCGCCCGCCGAGCGCCTCGGCGAGGCGCTTCATCTCGTCCATCCCGCGGGAAATGAGCGCGGCGCGCGTGTTCTCCGCGAAGCCTGCGCCCGTCATCATCCCGCAGGCGATGGCGATGACGTTCTTGACCGCGCCGCCAACCTCGACGCCCACGACATCGTCCGAGACATAGGGCCGGAACGCTTCCGACCCGAGCGAGACGGCGAGCCGCGCGGCCACGGCGCGCTCTGGCGCGCCTTCCGGAAAGTCGGACGCAATGGTGACGGCGGTGGGGTGTCCCGCCGCCGCCTCGTGCGCGAATGTCGGGCCCGAGAGGACGCCCAGCGCCCGGCCCGGCAATTCCTCCGCCACGATCTCCGTCATCAGGAGGCCGGTGCCCGGCTCGATCCCCTTGGCGCACAGGATCACCGGCGCCTCCGGGGAAAGAAGCGGGCCCATGCGGCGCGCCATCTCCCGCACCGCGTCGGAGGGCGTGACGAGCAGCGCGGCGTCCGCCCCGGCAAGGGCGAAAGCGAGGTCGCCCGTCGGCGTCACCGCTTCGGGGAGTGCGGCGTCGGGAAGGTAGCGCGCGTTCCTGCGCGCCCCGGCCATCGCTTCGGCCGCCCCGGGCGCGCGCGCCCAGAGCGGCGCCTGACGCCCGGCGCGCGCCGCCAGGATGGCGAGCGCCGTGCCCCATGCGCCGCCGCCGATGACCGCGATACGTTCATACGGTTCAACCTCCAGTAGCGGCGCCTTCGTCACGTCTCGCCCGGTCTTCATTCCATTCCCTCCTTGACGCCACGGCTCGTTGTGCGCTGCGTCATTCTTGGCAACACTACGGGTTGCGAAAGACAGCGTTGATAAACTATATAATGTGTCATGAACGAAGTCCAACATCGTGCGGCGCAGCGAGGCTGCGCAGCTCTAACCCTGCTAACGCCACAGCCATGATTTCGTTCCGGCGATCGGATCGGGCGGAGATGGAAGAGGCTCGCCTTGTCGCCGAAGGGCGTCACGAGGCGTCGTACGATTTCCTCGGTCTGCACGAAGACGGGGACGGCTGGAGCCTCCGGGCTTTCGCGCCCGGCGCGAACGCGGCGCGCCTGGAAGGCGGACCGGCGCTTCGCCCCCTCGGCGAGACCGGCGTTTTCGCCGCCCGCCTCGCCGCGCCGCCTGAAGCGCGGTCGATCATGGCGGAGGGGCCGGGGGGCGCGTGGTCGTTCCCCTGCCCCTATCGCTTCGGTCCGCTCCTCGGCGCGCTGGACGAGCACCTGATCGGCGAAGGAACCCATCTGCGGCTCTGGGAGGCGTTGGGCGCCCATCTCCTTATTCACGAGGGCGTGGCGGGCGTCGCCTTCGCCGTCTGGGCGCCGCGCGCGCGTCGCGTCTCCGTCGTCGGCGACTTCAACGCATGGGACGGTCGGCGCAACGTGATGCGCCGGCGCGGGGCCGGGCTCTGGGAGGCGTTCGTTCCCGGCCTCGAAGCCGGCGCCCGCTACAAGTTCGAGCTTCTGGGGCCGGACGGCGCGCTCCTCCCCCCCAAGGCGGATCCGCTCGGCCGCGCCGCGGAGTTGCGCCCGGGCGATTGCTCCGTCGTCGCCCGGCCGCTCCCTGCCCCGGACATGGCGCCCGAAGCGCCCGGCGCGCGGGCGCGGCCAATCTCGATCTACGAGGTTCATCTCGCCTCTTGGCGCCGGGGGCCGGGCGGGCGGCCGCTGACATGGGACGAACTGGCGGAGGCCCTGCCGCCCTACGCCGCCGCGCTGGGCTTCACGCACATAGAGGCGCTCCCGGTCATGGAGCATCCGTTCGACGGCTCCTGGGGATACCAGCCCGTGGGCCTCTTCGCGCCGACGAGGCGACACGGCCCGCCGGAGCGCTTCAGCCGTTTTGTCGAGGCCTGCGCCGAGGCGGGGCTCGGCCTGATCCTGGACTGGGTTCCGGCGCATTTCCCGGAGGACGCGCACGGCCTCGCCCGGTTCGACGGCGAGCCGCTCTACGAATACGCCGACCCGCGTGAGGGCGCGCATCCGGACTGGGGGACGCTCGTCTACGATTTCGGGCGCGCGGAAGTGCGAAACTTCCTTCTCGCAAGCGCGCTCTACTGGGTGAAGGCGCGCGGCGTCGCCGGCCTCCGCGTCGATGCCGTCGCCGCCATGCTTTACCGGGACCATTCGCGGCTGCCGGGCGAATGGCTCCCGAACGTGCATGGCGGGCGTGAGAACCTCGAAGCCGAATCCTTCATCCGCCTGCTGACAGAGACGCTGGCGCGCGAAGCGCCCGGCGCCCTGCTCTTCGCCGAAGAGTCGAGCGCCTGGCCCGGCGTCACCGCGCCGGCGGAGGAAGGCGGCCTCGGCTTCGACTTCAAATGGAACATGGGCTGGGCGCATGACACGCTCCGCTACATGAGCCTCGATCCGGCGGAGCGGCCCGCGAACCACCGGGACATCGCCTTCAGCTTTCACTACGCCTTTTCGGAAGCCTTCGTGCTCGCGCTCAGCCACGACGAGGTCGCCGTCGGCAGGGGCTCCGTTCTGGGGCGGATGCCCGGCGACGGCGCGACACGCTTAGCCCAGCTTCGCACATACTACGCCTTCATGTGGGCCCATCCGGGGAAAAAGCTCCTCTTCATGGGGCAGGAATTCGCGCAGTCCTCGGCTTGGGACCACGAGGCCGCTCTGCCCTGGGGCGAAGCGGACGCACCCGGCCATGCCGGCGTCGCCCGGCTGGTCGCAGACCTCAACCGGCTCTACGCCGAGGAGCCGGCGCTCCATGCGCTCGACGCCGCGCCAGAGGGATTCCGCTGGATCGATGGAGGAGCGGCGGACACGGCGGCGCTCGCCTTCCTCCGGCAGGCGCCCGGCGCGGCGCCGCTTATGGCGCTCTTCAACTTCTCGGCCGCGCCGCTGAGCGGCTGGCGCTTCGGGGCGCCGGCGCCGGGGCGATGGCGCCGGGTTCTGGACACGGAGAAGGCCCGATACGGTGGACCGGGCTGCGGGCCGGAAATCGCCGAGGCGGAGGCCGAACCCGCGCACGGTTTCGCGCACTCGCTCGCGCTTGACCTCCCCCCCTTCAGCGCCGTCTGGCTCCGCCATGAGGAGGACAATCAATGATCCAGCTCGCCGAAAGCGCCACGGAGGCGCTCGTCGCGGAGGCGGCCTCGGCCCTCGCGCATGAGCCGACCGCGTTCCAGGCCGCGCGCCGCATCGCGAGACGCCTCGGCGCGCACAGGCGCGGGGAGATTGCGGAGATCGGTTTCTGGGCGCCCGAACTTCTCGAACGCCGGATACCGGACGGGGACGTCGCGCTCGAAATCCTGAGCCACCGCGCGCCCCTCGCGCTCGACGTCTCGCGCCAACAGGTAAGCTTCCGTCGCACGCTCATTCCCGTAGGGCGCATCGACGCCTGGTGCTTCGCCGCCGTGGAAGGGATGCAGGCCGGCTCCCGCGGCGTTGTGGGGGATTTCTACGCTCTTGTCTGGCGTGACGGCGAGGGTCGGGAGCGGCGGGTGCTCGACCCGCTCGCCGCATCCCTCCCCTTTGGCGCCTTCGCCCCTGCGGAGTATTACGATGTCGAGGGCATGCAGGCCGCCCGCACCGACCACGCCTATTACGAAGCGATGCGCAAGGGCGCCGACGGGCCCGTTAAACTCGGCCCCGCCGCCAACATCCTCCAGCTTCACGCGCCGACGGCCACGCTCGGCATGACGCTGGCGAGCCTCGCGCGCCATGTCGAAACCCTCGGGGAGCGGGTGCGCGCCGGAGGCGAGCCGGAACCGGCGGACCGGATTTTCCTCGGCTACGACGCCTGGCAGCTCCTGCCGGTGGAGCCGACGACGGTCTATGAAGCCGGCCCGCCATTCTGGCGCGATCTCGACGTCGCGGCGGGCGCCGCCGCGGTGGAACTCCGGCGGCCGGACACCACGAACTGGGGCTATGACGTGGTGATCTCGGGCATGGCGGCGGTGAACCCGGCGCTGCTGGAGACCGGCCGACCCGACGAACTCGTGGATCTCGCCGCCGCGCTCCACAATTTCCCGACCGGGCCGAAGAAGCTGATCCTCGACGTCGTCTACGGCCACGCGGACAATCAGGGGCTGGACGCTCTGAACGCCCATTTCTTCGCCGGCCCGAACATGTACGGTCAGAATCTCGCCTACCGGAACCCCGCCGTCCGCGCGATCCTGCTGGAGATGCAGCGCCGCAAGGTCAACTTCGGCGCCGACGGCGTGCGGGTGGACGGTGCGCAGGACTTCAAGTGGTGGGACGCGGACGCCTACGTCCTGCGCCATGACGACGAGTATCTGCAGGAAATGTCCGACCTCGTGCAGGAGGTGGCGGGAACCAGCTATCGTCCCTGGATGATCTTCGAGGACGGGCGCCCCTGGCCGGAGGAGGACTGGGAGCTTTCCTCGAGCTACCGCGCCGTGACGGATTCGCAGAAGGATGACGACGTGTTCCAGTGGGGCCCGCTCTCCTTCGCGCACAACACCCCGTTTCTCTATTGCTTCTGGCTCAACAAGTACTGGCGCATCCGGGAGATCCTGGAGAACGGGGAGAACTGGATTTCCGGCTGCGCGAACCATGACACGCTGCGCCGCGGCACGCAGGTCTCCACCAAGCTCAACATCAACACCCGCCTCGGCGAGACGCTGATGGAGATTCTCGACAAGGCCTATGACAATCCTGCCGCGCAGATGTTGACCTACGCGGCCTTCCCCGGCGTGCCGATGGACTTCCTGAACGCCACGGCCCGCGCCTCATGGGGCTTCATCCGCAATCAGGACGACCGCTGGGGCGTCAAGGTTGCGGCGGAGGAGGCGATCTCCCTTGAATGGCAGGTGGACGATTACGGCTATTCCCTGCCCGCGAGCTTCAGGCGGCTGAAGGAACTGGGCTTCGGGACGCGGGAGGAGCTGGCGCGCTTCATGGCGTTCCTGCCCGCGCTGGTCGAGGTGACGGAATACGACCTCCCCACCATCGCGACCCTGCTGACCGAGGTCGACCCGCCGCTCGCCGGCCCCCGCCCCTTCGACGTGCCGGCGCTGAAGCGCATCGCGCGGGCATGGATGGACGACATGCACGACTACTGCAACGTCTCGGGTTATCTCGACCATCTCGGCGAGGCGCAGACGCGGTTCATGCTGGACCTGAGGGAGTTCCGCCGCGCGCGCCCCTGGCTCAGGCGCAATCTGGGCCCCGGCGATCATTTCGACTTCCGCCGCCCGGCGAACGGCTCCGTCGTTTTCCGTTCTCTCCGTCGCGGGCCGGACGGGGAGGAGGTCTACGCCGTGATGCATCTGGAGGGCCAGCCGCTCTCCGCCTTCGACCCTTTGTCGGAGCCGGTCCCCGGCCTCGAAGGCGGCGAATGGCGGCTGCTCCTCCGCACGCCGCCGATCGGCGCGGACTATGAAGCCGGCGAGATCGTCCTGAGGGACGGAATGGGGCTGCTCTACGTCAGGTCGGGCTCAGGCGCCGGCGGATGAGGCGAGATCGGCGATGAATCGGTCGATATCGCCGCCCCGCGACTCGATCATGCCGCCGAAAGTCTCGCGGAGCGTGATCGCCAGCGAAACGCCCTCGAAGATGATGTCGGCGAGCAGCGGGGAACCCGTCCGGTCGCTCACCAGCCATTCGACGGCGACGGGCGCGCCGGCGGGCCGAACGAGCGTGCTCTTGACGATGACGCCCTTGTTTCCGGCGTCGATAGCGCCTCCGACGACAATGTCTTCACCCGCATACTCGCCGAACCGGTTCTGGTAGGTGTTCGAGATATAGGTCCGGTAGGCGGCGAGGTAAGCTTTCTGCTGAGCCTCGTTCATGTCGCGCCAGGCGCGGCCGGCGGCGAAACGGGCGACCGCGTCGATGGCGCTCCGGCGCTCGAGCAGCGCAAGGAATTCGGCGGCGCCGGCAGGGCCCTCACGCCCGTTCTCTACAAGCGTGCGCAGTTCTTCCACCACCTCGGCGACAAAAGACTCGGCCGCCTTCGTATCGAGCGCCGCCGCCGGGCGCCCTGCAAGCGCAGCGCCCAGTAACAGAACGAGCGCCCCGCGCCGCGTGATCGCCGTCACCGTCATATCGCCTCCACTCGGCGGCCTCAGTCGCCGAAGATGTTCGGCGCCTGATCGGCCGTCGTCTCGCCCGCCACCTGCCGCCGCCGCGCCTGGACATAGCCTGTCCGCGACGTGACGTAGCTGTCCTCGCTTTCATATAGGACTTCGTCGATCAGCCCGAAATTGTCGTCCCGCGCCCTCACGACGGCGAGAGGAGTGCGCGTCGCGTCGATGATCATGATCGTATTCGCCACCTCGACGGCGCCGACCGTCACGAGGATCGCCGGATCGAGCGCGAAGTTCACGAGGCGGCCGACGAGGTGGCGCTCAGTGTTCGGGCCGAAGATCGGAGCCTCCACGAATGCGCCCTCCGGCGCGCCCCAACGCGCGAGCGTCACGCCGAAATCGGTCGGCGTATGCGGCAGGCCGAACTCGGTCGCCGGATCCAGGAGGCCGCCGGCCCCGATGATTGTGTTCAGCGAGAACCGCGCGAGCGCCGCTCCGGCCTCCTCCGCGTCGCCCTGCAGGATCCGGTTGATGAAGATTGCCGGCAGGCTCAGATGGTCGAGCCCGTTGCCGACCATGTGCTGGATCAACGCCGGCGTCACCGTATCATAAACCTGGGTGACCGGGCGAAGGAGCGCCGTGTCCAAGCCCTTGTTGAAGGCGTGTACGGAACGGTTCGTCTCCTCATAAGGGTCCGCGATGAGCTGGCCCTCGACAACGGGCGCGCTTGCACACCCGGCCGCCAGCAATGCGAGCGAAAGAAACGCCGCCGCCCTGGCGCTGAATATTCCGCCGCTCATGCCCAGCTCCCGAATCCGTTCCTTGCGGGCGCAAGCCCGACACTCCCTCATGCCCCAGCCTGCCAATACGCGCAAGCAGGCGGCGCCCGGGCGGGCGTGACGTTGCTCACAACCGCGACGCCGCGGCGAAGGGCGGATTCGCCTTTCGCACCGAACATGCTAGAAGCCCCCGAAAGACGGGATCGCGACGGGATTGCTTAACGCGGCGCGGCTAGAACGGACCGCGGATCGAAGACGGAGAACGGGCTTCATGGCGGATCAGAGCGCGGCGGGCCGGCAGGAACTGAGGAAGGCGCTGTTTTCCTCGCGCAGGCTTCTGGTCGGCGTCGGCGTGTTCAGCGCCTTCGTCAACATCCTGATGCTGACAGGCCCGCTCTTCATGCTCCAGGTCTATGATCGGGTGCTGGCCTCAAATTCCGAGGCGACGCTGGCCGCGCTCTTCGCGCTCATCTGCGCGCTTTTCCTCTTCATGGGCCTTCTCGACCATGCGCGCGCCCGCGTCCTCGCCCGCGCCGGCGCCCGGTTTCAGGACCTGCTGGACCGCCGCGTCTTTGACGCCGTTCTCCGCAGAGCGGTCGCGCCGTCGGAACGCTCCCGGCCGCAATCGGGCCTGCGCGACCTTGAGACGATTCAGCGCGTGCTCTCCTCCCCGGCCCCCTTCGCGCTGTTCGACATGCCGTTCGCGCCGCTCTTCTTCTTCATCATCTTCTCGTTCCACTGGTCGCTCGGCGCGCTCGCGCTTGGCGGGGGCGCGCTGCTTCTCGTCATCACGATGCTGAACGAATGGTCCTCCCGGAAGCCGATGACGGAGAGCCAGCGCGCCTCTGCCCAGTCCGAGGCCTTCTCCGAGGCGCTGCGGCGGGAGGGCGAGACGGTTCAGGCGCTCGGCATGCGCGGCGCCGCCCTCTCGAAATGGCGCAAGTTCCGGGAGCTCGCGCTCGCCTCGTCGATCCGCGCCTCGGATTCCACGGGCGGCTACGCCACGGCGTCGAAGACGCTGCGCTTCTTCCTCCAGTCGGCGATGCTGGCGCTCGGGGCGCTCCTCGCCATCGAACAGCTGATCTCCCCCGGCATGATGATCGCCGCCTCGATCCTGATGGGGCGCGCCCTCGCGCCGCTGGAGCAGGCGATCGGCCAGTGGTCCAACATCCAGCGCGCGAAGGACGGCTGGAACAACCTCTCGGACCTTCTCGCCCGCACGCCGGAGGAGCAGCAGCGGACGAAGCTCCCCGCGCCGAAGGGGCGGATCGACGTCCAGAACGTCTCCGTCATCGCGCCGGGGGAGCGCGCGCCGACGCTGCGCGGCGTCAGCTTCACGGTTGATCCCGGCAAGGCGCTCGGCGTGATCGGGCCCTCCGCCTCGGGCAAGACCACGCTGGCGCGCGCGCTCGTCAACATCTGGAAGCCGGCGCAGGGCGTGATCCGGCTCGACGGCGCGGCGCTCGACCAGTTCGAGGATGACGTGCTCGGCGCCCATATGGGCTATCTGCCGCAGGACGTTTCGCTCTTCGAGGCGACGGTGGCGGAGAACATCGCCCGCCTCGCCGAGACGGTGGACCCGGAAGCCGTGGTCGAGGCGGCGAAGCGCGCCGGCGCGCATGACATGATCCTGCGACTGCCGAACGGCTACGACACTCCGGCCGGCCCATCGGGCGGGCGGCTCTCGGGCGGGCAGCGCCAGCGCATCGCCCTCGCCCGCGCGCTCTACCGCGATCCTGCGGTGCTGGTGCTGGACGAGCCTAACTCCAATCTGGACGCTCAGGGCGAGGCGGCGCTGGTCAACGCCATCGTGGAGGCGAAGGGCCGGGGGCGGACCGTCATCATCATGGCGCACCGGCCCTCCGCCATCGCAGCCTGCGACCTCCTCCTGGTGCTGGAGGGCGGGCAGCCGCGCGCCTTCGGCCCGAAGGACGAGGTGCTGCGCCAGACCACCCAGAACCACCAGCAGATCGGCCAGGCGCCGACCGGGGTGACCGCCACGCTGCCCGGCGCGGGCGCGCGGCCGCCTTCCCGACCCGCCGGCCCGCCGGGAGCGCCGCCGGGAACGCCGCCAGTATCGCCGCCGGGCGGCAGAGGGCCTGCCGGGCCGGCTTCTGAACGGCCCGCGGCGCCGGCTGAAGGGAGCTCCGAACCATGACCTATCTTCCCGCCCCCGAGTCCTCCCCGGAAAAGACCGTAGCGCGCCGCTGGTCGGCAGGCCGCCCGATGTGGATCGGGCTCCTCACGCTGGTCTTCCTCGTCGGCGGCGTCGGCGGCTGGGGCGCCTTCGCCTCCATCGCCGGCGCGGTGGTGGCGACGGCGAAGCTCAAGGTCGAATCCGAGCGGCAGGTCGTCCAGCACCCGGAGGGCGGCGTGGTGAAGGAGATCCTCGTCCGCGAAGGGCAGGTCGTGGAGGCGGGGGAAACCCTGATCCGGCTCGACGAGACGCTGATCGCCGCCGAACTCGCCATCGTCGAGGGGCAGCTCTTCGAACTCGTCGCCCGCCGCGGCCGCCTCACGGCGGAACAGCTGGACAAGACGGAAATCGTCTTTGATCAGGAGCTGCTGGAGGTCGCCGCCGCCGATCCCGAAGTCGCCGCGCTCGTCACCGGCCAGCGTGAGCTCTTCGCGGCGCGGGACGAGACCCTGAAGAGCCAGAGCGAGCAGCTCCGCGAGCGGCAGGCCCAGATCCGCGAGGAGATCATCGGGGCCGAGGCGCAGCAGACGGCGCTGCTCAGCCAGCTCGATTTCGTCGGGCAGGAGCTTGGCGACCTCAAGGAACTGCAGAAGAAAGGCCTCGCCCAGGCAAGCCGCGTCCTCGCGCTCGAGCGGGAGAATGCGCGCCTCCTCGGCCAACGGGGCGAGCTGATCGCCAATATCGCCCGCCTGAAGGGGCAGATCTCCGAGATCGAGATCCAGCTTCTCGGCCTCTCCTCCACAAGGCGCGAAGAGGCCATCACCCAGCTGCGCGACAACCAGTTCCGCGAGAACGAGTTGAGGGAGCGGCGCAACTCCCTCCTCGAACGGATCGCGCGGCTCGAAATCGTCGCGCCGCGGCCCGGGCGGGTCATCGGCATGACGGTCTTCGCGCTCCGCGCGGTGGTGCGCGCAGCCGAGCCGATCCTCTACATCGTCCCCTCGGACGAGGCGCTTGTGGTCGAGGCGGAGATCGACACGCGGCAGGTTGACAACGTCTTCCCCGGGCAGGAGGCGCGGCTCCGCTTCTCGGCCTTCAACATGCGCACGACGCCGGACCTTGCAGGCAAGGTGATCCGCGTCTCGCCCGACGCCTTCACGCAGGAGCAGACCGGGCGCAGCTATTATGTCGCCCAGCTTACGATCAACCCGGGCGAGATCGAGAAGCTCGGGGATGTCGAACTCGTCGCCGGCATGCCGGTCGAGGCCTACATCACGACCGGCGAGCGCTCGCCGATCGTCTACCTGATGAAGCCCTTCATGGACTACTTCAATCAGGCGATGCGGGAGGAATAGGGCTCACGGCGCGGGCGGCCTCGGATCGAGCCCGATCACGCCGCTCTTCTCCCGCCGGATTCCGAGTACGGCCTCCGCCGCAAGGAGGCCGGAACGGACGGAGCCTTCCATCGAGCCGACATTGAGGCCGTTCTCCGTCCAGTCCCCCGCGATGAAGAGGTTGGGGAAGCCGGTGTCATGGGCCGGAAGGCGCCAGCGCGTGCTTCCCGGCGGGGTGGAGACATACTGGTCGGAAGGGTTGGCGTTGACCCGCCAGTACTGATCGTCGAACCGCGCCGCGCCGCGCTTCGGCGCCGCGCCTTCAGGCGCGGCCGGGTGCAGAAGGTCGAAGTCAAAGGCGAAGGGGTCGCCATAGCCCTTCTGCGCCGCCACGGTCGCGCCTTCGAGCATGAAGCCGCCTGTCGCCTGCAGGAACTGTATAGACCGCGCCTTCACCTCCGCCGTCAGCCGGGCGGGGAAATCGGCGCCCTCCGTCCCGTCCACCGTCCCGTGGAAAGGCAGCGTGCCGCAGAGGAGGAGAAGGGAGGCGGGGCGATGCCCTTCGGGCCATTCCTCGTAACGGATATACTTGGTGAAATCGCCCTGCCCGTTCGGTTGGGTCATGAAATTCGCGGAGAGGAGATAGTCGTCATAGGCGTTGGTGTAGCCGCCCCAGCCGAGATCCCACGGCGTCTCGTTGAGCCATAGCTGCATCGCCTGCGTCATCACCGTGCGGCTCTCCTGCAGCATGCGTCCCCAGCGCCGTTTCCTCTTCGCGAGATCGCCCGTCATGAAAGGCAGCGCGCCAACCGAAACGCCGAGGATCACCTCGTCGAAGTCTTCCCCCCGCTTCAGGACGCGCCGCTCGGCGGGGACGGCGTCGCACCAGAAGCTCTCGAGATCGGCGCCGGAGGCGCGGAGCCGCTCGCCCTCCTCGAGCTGGTCCCAGAGCGGCCGGTCCGGCCAGCAGGGAAGCGGGCGCGCGCCCTCCACCTCCGTCTTCACATCGACATAGGGTCGATAGGCGTAGCGCCCGGCCTTCACCTTCGCCTGAACGTCGATCTCCACCCGGTCGATCTCCGCCTTCCCCTTCGCCAGCCGGAGCGCCTTCACGTCATGGAAGAACGCGAAGCGCACGCCGCGCTTCTCCAGCGCCTCGTGCAGAGGCGCTATCAGCGTCTCGCCCGATCCCGCCTCGAAGAGCTGGATGAACCGGCCCATGTAGGTGAAGGTCATCAGCGTCCAGTGCAGGTAGGCTCCCGCAGCCATGACCGCCGGCTGCAGGCTGTCCCCCTCCGGGTACTGATAGGTGATGTTGGGAGTCGAGGAGGTGAGCGGGGAGCGGATCGTCTCCTCGGACGCCCCGTGGCGGCGCAGCCAGTCGACATGGTCCTCCGCGTCGAGCGCGGCGAAGCCTCGTTTCATCACCCTGTCGGCGAGCACGCCCCGCGTGATGACCGCGAAATAGTCGAGCAGCAGGCCGAGCCGCCGCAGCCGGTCCCGCGCCGCGCCGCCGCCGCCGGCGGAGGCGATGCCGGAGAAGAGCGCATGCCCCTTCGCGAAGGTCTCCGCCGCGAGGCGGAAGTCCTTCCCGTCGAAGGCCGCCTGCGCCGCGCGCGCGAGCCCACCCAGCGCCGCGTTCATCGCTTTCGCGCCGGGTTCTATCCTCAGATCATAGCGCCCCGAGGCCGGATCGGAGACGGCAGGGCTTCCGCCGCCCGGAGGAATCTCCCCATGCGCCAGCACATAGCCTGCGGTCGCCGCGTTCCGGTATGTCTTCGCCCAGGCCTGTCGCAGCGCGAGCATGGCGAGCCGGACCAGCCCGAGGAGCCAGACGTCGATCCGCGCCAGGTTGGGCGCTTCCGAGACGATTTCAGAAAGCGTCGGCTCCCGTCCGAGGCATTCGTCCAGCCTGTGCCACCAGGGCTCGCAATAGATCGGCCAGGTCTTGATGGCGCCCTCGTCCATCTCGTAACGGATGACGCCGGACATGCCGTGAAACGCCGTCTCGAAATCGGGGAGGGGATGGTCGGCTGGCCGTTCCAGCGAGTCAAAGACGCGCTTCATCACCGTCAAGGCGTTGTAGTAGCAACCGAGGAAGCCGTGGATGCCGTGCTCGTAGAGCCGATTCGAGCGGTCGAGGTCGCGCCCCGTCGCGCATTTCCCGCCAAGCCGCCAACCCTTCTGGTAGACCGTGATCTCGAACCGGTCGTTCCAGCCCGGCTCCTCCGTCAGCCTGAACGCCGCCACGAGGGCGGAGGGCCCGCCGCCAAGAACCGCAATCTTCTTTTTCGCTGCTGACTTCATCGAAATCTCCTGGCTTCGCCTCAGGTCGTGAACGCGCCTCCCGCCTTGTTGAGAGCCGCAATGAACCGCGCCGCGAGCGCGGGTTTCGAAAATGGATGGCCGATCCGGAGCGCGGCGTCGGAATAGCGCCCCATCAGCCGCGCGCCCTCCGCCAGCGCCGCCCGCGCCGCCGTCTCGCGCCCTGTCTCGGAAAGGATCGCGGCGCGAAGATAATGGTTCTGGAACCAGGCCGGCCGGATCGTCAGCGCAAAATCCGCGATCTCCAGCGCCCGCGCATGGTCCTCCTCTATCCATGCGGCGAAAGCCTTTGTCCGGAGCCAAAGCCCCGAATGCACGTCGTAGGGGGAAAGGGAGAGCGCCTCGTCCGCCAGCCGCACGGCCTCCGCCGTCTCTCCCGCAAAAGCGTGGAAGCGCGCCAGCTCCCCCGTCGCGGGCACGAGCGAGGGGGCGAGCTTCCGCGCGAAGGAGACATGGCTCTTCGCCTGTTCGAGTTGCTCGGGCGTGGAGAGCATGACGCCAAGCGTGAACTGCGCCCATCCGTCCTGCGGCGCGATCTGCACTGCGCGCCGCGCCCAGCGCTGCGCCTCCGCGACCGAGGCGCGCGGGTCGTCAACCCAGTCGCTCCAGGCGTCGAGCATGTGGGAGAAGGCGAGCACGCAATGCGTCGGCACGTCATGCGGGCTGACCTTCAGCGCCTGGCCGAGCAGCGCCTGCGCCTCCCGGTTCGGCTTCGGCCGCGTCGTCCAGAACAGCCAGCGCGCCCGCATCAGCAGCCGCCAGTGGTCGGGATCGGCCGGCGCGCGCCATTCCGTCTCCGATTCGCGGCGGGACTGGTCGTCGATCACCATCGGCTCGAAGATGGAGGCGATGCGCCGCGCCAGGTCGCGCTGGAGGGCGAGCACGTCCTCCACTTCATCCTCGCTCTCGTCGGAAAAGATCGTCTCTTGGTCGGCGACGCGGCTGAGCGTCGCGAGGATCGAGACGCGGCGTCGATGCATGCGCACGTCTACCCGCAGGATGTAGTCGGCGAAGTCGCGCACGTCGCGCTGGTTGCGGTCCACGTCGATATCGGCGGGCAGGAAGGGCGAAGGGTTCAGCGCCGCGACGCGAAGCCAGGCGGATTTCGAAAGATTCGACACGAGCTGCTCGGAGACGCCGTCGGCGAGATAGGCGAATTCATCCGGCAGCCGCCGGCTCACGTTCAGAACGGCGATGGTCGGGCGTCCGTTGGCGGCGCGGCCGGAAGGTCGCGGCGGGTCCGGCGTCAACGGGGCTATCGGCGTCTGCGACGCGACGAGATCGGTCAGCCGCTTCTCCGGCTCCTGCGCGAGTTCGCGCAGGATCAGCGCCCGGAACCGTTCGAAATGCGCACGCGCCTCCCCCCGCCTCCCGTTGGCGAGATGGCAGCGGATCAGGAGCTCGTGCCCCGGCTCGTGCAGCGAGTCGATGGCGATGATCCGGTCGGCCGCCCGCTGCGCCCGCCCGACCCGCCCCGCCGAGAGATCAACCGCGCCGAGCCGCACGAGGGCGGCCACCGCCAGATCGCGATAGAAGCTTTGCCGGCTTGTCGACCAGGCGAGAAAGTTCTCGGACCGGGCGCGATTGTCGTCAAGAAAGTCGCCGCGATAGAGTTCGAGCACCCGCGCGAGGCTTTCGGCATCGTCAGCCGCCGCCGCGGCGGCGAGCTGCGCCGCGTCATAGACGAATTTCCCGTCGACGAGGCCGATATGGCTGTCCGTCACGACGAAGACGGCGTCGAACGCCTCTTTGCCGAGCGCCTTCTTGATCCGCCGCACTTCCTGGCGAAGACTGCCGCGACCCTGGACCGGATCGGACCGCTCCCAGAGGAGATCGACCAGCGTCTCGCGCAGCATCGGCCGCGGCGCCGCCTCGGCGAGATAGACGACCAGGCCGAACGCCTTCATGCCGAGGGTCGCCGCCGCGCCGTCGACGCCGATACGCAGCGCGCCGCTTCCGAGGGCGGACAGCACGATCACGGGCGCGTCAGGCTTCTCATGCTTCACGTTTCCCCGCTCTGTCGACCAGTCTGACATCGTGCATATCCCAGGTAGCGCTCCGCCACCAAGAGGATAGCTGCGCTGCGGCGCAATAGGCGATGGACAGCGACGCGGCGCGCGGATAAGCGCATCAGATGCTGAGACGGCTGTATGACTGGACACTAGCGCTCGCCGAGACGCCCCACGCGCTCTGGGCGCTCGCGGTCGTCAGCTTCATCGAGAGCTCGGTCTTTCCCATCCCGCCGCACATTCTGCTGATCCCGATGGTGATCGCGCGGCCCGAGGCCTGGGCGCGCATCGCTCTCGTCTGCTCCGTCGCCTCCGTCGCCGGCGGTGTGGCGGGCTACGCGCTCGGCGCCTTCGCCTTCGAGAGCGTCGGTCGCCCCGTGCTCGAATTCTACGGCTATGGCGAGAAGTTCGACGTCTTCGCCGCCCAGTATAACGAATTCGGCGCCTGGGCCGTTCTCTTCGCCGGCGTAACGCCTTTTCCCTACAAGATCATCACCATTCTCTCAGGCGCCACCGCGCTCGATTTCTGGGTTTTCCTCTTCTCTTCCATCATCGCCCGCTTCGCGATCTTTTTCCTGATGGCGGTTCTCCTGTGGAAGATCGGGCCGCCGGTGCGGGTCTTCATTGAAAAGCGGCTTGGCCTGATGGCGACGTTGTTCTTCGTGCTTCTCTTCGGGGGATTCGCGGCCGCGAAATACCTGGTGTGAGGCGCGCCCTCCCGCTCGTCGCGCTGCTGGGTCCTGCCGCCGTGCTCGGGGCTGCGCTCTTCAGCCAGCATGTCGGCGGGCTCGCGCCCTGCCAGATGTGCATCTGGCAACGGTGGCCGCACGGGATCGCCATCGGCCTCGCCGCGCTCGCGCTCCTGCTCGGTCGTGGGAGGCCGGCGGCGCTCCTCTTCTTCCTCGGGGCGCTGGCGCTGCTCGTGGGATCGGGCCTCGGCGTCTTCCACGCCGGGGTCGAACTCGCCTGGTGGGAAGGGCCGACCGAATGTTCCGGCGCGCCTGCGACGGGGTTGAGCGCGGCGGATTTCGTCGAGCGTCTCAAGGCGGCGCCGCTGGTCCGTTGCGACGTCGTCGCATGGTCCTTCCTCGGGGTCTCGATGGCGGGGTGGAACGCGATCCTCTCCGCCGGCCTCGCAGGGGCGACGCTGCTCGCCGCGCGGGATCAGGCGTCGAGCTCTGCGTCCCAGTAGAGGTAGTCCATCCAGCTTTCGTGAAGGTGGTTGGGCGGGAACTTGCGGCCCGTGTTCCGCAGAGCCTCGGCCGTCGGCCGGTGCGGCGGCTTTCGGAGGTTCATCCGCGCCTCGCGCAGCGTCAGGCTCGCCTTGGCGAGGTTGCAGGGGGAGCAGGCGGCGACCACGTTCTCCCATGTCGTCCTGCCGCCCCTGGAGCGGGGGATGACATGATCGAAGGTCATCTCACCCGTCGCGCCACAATACTGGCAGGTGAACTCGTCCCGCAGGAAAAGGTTGAAGCGGGTGAAGGCCGGGTAGAGCGCCGGGCGGACATATTCCTTAAGGACGACGACCGACGGGATGCGCATCTCCATGGACGGGCTGCGCACCACCTCGTCATACTCCGCGATGATCTGCACCCGGTCGAGGAAGGAGGCCTTGACCGCCTCCTGCCATGGCCAGAGTGAAAGCGGAAAGTAGGAAAGCGGGCGGTAATCGGCGTTGAGCACGAGCGCGGGGTGATCCCGCAGCCGCCCCGGGGAGCGGACGAAATTCATCGCCGCCGTCCCGGTCATCTCGCGTATCGCTCCCTGAGGATCATCACCTTCGCCTCCGTGTCGGATCGACTATATCTTGCCGACCCGACCGATCAAGCATCAAGATGAGCACGATCTGCGAAAGAAATATGACTTATCCACAGGTCGGGCCGCAGGGGCCCGCCTCAGGCGGCCCGGCGCGCCCGAAGAAGGCCGAGGCCGCCCAGGCCGCCGAGGAGGAAGAGGATCGAGGCCGGCAGCGGCACCGCGGAGACGGAGACCGCATCCACGTCGAACCCGTCACGGCCGTTCACGAACGGGCTGGTGTCCACCAGCGCGAGCCAGGAGAACGGGCCGCTGATCGCGATCGTCGCCCCGCCCGCCGTGTTGGCGACGCCGTTGGGGATCGAACCGACCTTCTGGAAGCCGAGCGAGAGCAGATCGGAGAGCCCGAAAGCGCCGTCGAAGGGCGTGTAGCCGCCGGCCAGCGCATAGACATCGGCCGTCTCGACGAAGGAGCAGGTTCCGTTCGGGCTCTGCGGCCCGGTGCAGCCGAAGGTCACCTCGAACACGGTGGCCTGCGTTCCGAAATCGACGCCGAAGCCGAACACCGCCGCGCCGCCAAGGCCAAGGCTGTAGAAGCCGCCACCCGAATTCGCGAAGGTCGCATCGGGCGCGCCGAGCGCATTGCCGCCCGCGGCGCGGTTCGTGTTGTCGACCGGCGTCGTCGTGAAGCCAAGCTCGGCCGCGCCGGTGCGGCCGGAGTCGATCTGCGTGGCGAACACGGTCGTCGCCGCCGCATCATGCGCAGCGAAAAGACAAACGCCAAGCGCAAGGCCAGCCAGAGATTTCTTCATGATTTCTGCTCCCACAACAGAGACGACAGGCCGCCGTCTCCACAAACAACCGGGCGAGACCCACACGTTCATCGCCCGTGCCAAAGGGGATAGATCGGATTTGCGGCGACTTGAAGTAGAAATAGCGTCGTGTCTGTCTGAATCGTGATTAATCGCGCATCCGCTCGCTGTTCAGGCGAGCACGCGCCGCAGGAACTCCGCCGCAAGGCGCAATCCGTCCGGCGCGATGCCGTGGCCGATCCCCCGGCTCACATGCGCCGTCGCCTCCACGCCCATGCCGTCGAGCCGCGCCTTCATCTCGTGGAGCGCCTTCACCGGAATCACCTCGTCCGCATCGCCATGCACGATGAGGACGGGCGGCTTCGCCGTCGCCGGCGCAGGGTTTTCCATGTAGCGGCCGGAGAAGGCGACCATGCCGGCGATCGGCGCCGGGCGGCGGAGCGCGACGTCGAGGCCGACCATCGTGCCCTGGCTGAAGCCGACGAGCGCCAGCCGGTCCGCGCCCAGTCCCTCCTCCTCCAGCGCCTCGTCCAGATAGGCGGAGAGCGTGGCGGAGGCCTGCTTCGCCCCCTCGATCATCGCGCTTTCGGGCGAGCCGTCGATCCAGGAGATCGGAAACCACTGATAGCCCATCGGGTTGACAGCGCAGCGCTCCGGCGCGTTCGGCGCGCGGAAGACCGTGTCGGGCAGAAGGGGCGCGAGCGCGCCGGCGAGGCCGAAAAGGTCCTGCCCGTCCGCGCCATAGCCATGCAGGAAAATCACGAGGCTCTTCGCCTCGCCCGAGCGCGCGGCGGCGCGCGGCCCTGTCAGGATGCTCATGTCGCGCCCTCCCTGCCCTTGATCGCGCGGTAGTAGGCGAAGAGGATGCGCGCCGCAACGGCCCGCCACGGGCGCCACGCCTCCGCCATCCGCTCAAGCTCCGGAATCGCCGGCCGCGCCTCGAGCCCGTAGAGCGCCCGCGCCGCCTCGCGCAGCGCGAGGTCTCCGGGCGCGAACACATCCGCCCGGCCGACCGCGAACATGAGGTAGATCTCCGCCGTCCAGCGCCCGATCCCGGGCAGCGCCGTGAGCGTGGAGACCGCCTCGTCCTCCGGCGCCGCGCGCAGCGCCGCATAATCGAGATTCGACGCGGCGAGCGCGCGCGCATAGGCCGCCTTGGGGCGGGAGAGGCCGGCGGCGCGCAGCGCCTCCTCCGGGGCGGCGGCGACGGCCTCCTCCGTCGTCAGGCCCGCCGCCTCCAGCCGCGCCCAGATTCCGGCGGCGGCGGCGACGGAGATCTGCTGGCTCACGATGGCGTTGAGGAGGGCCGGGAACCCGTCCTCCCGGCGGCGGAGCGGCGGCGGCCCCGAAATCTCCACGGCATGGGCCATGCGCGGGCAGGATGCGGCGAGGAAGGTCGCGCCCTCGGCCACATCCGCCGTCGTCTCGATGATCCTCACCGGAAAAACCTTCCGAGCAGGCCGCCGCGCGCGCCCCAGCCGGGCGCCGCGCGGTCGAACTTCGCAGCCGCCCGGTCGAAGGCGGAGAGAACGTGGCCGGGCAGGCTCCGCTTCAGCATCGCCCGCGCCGCCTCCCGCGCCTCCGCGCCCATCGGCCGGTCGAGCGACCACGGCAGATGCAGCGCGGAAACGGCGAGGGCGCCGAGCTCCGCCCGCTTCATAGAAAGATCGAGGAGGAAGATGTTCCCGCCCCCGCCCGCGCGCCGCCGCGACGCGGGCGCCTGGTCGAAAAGATGCTTCGGCCCGATCCCGGCGGGCTCCGCGCCGCGCCGGTGAAGAAGAAGATCGTGATGAATCGCGATCCGCGAGCCTTCCAGCACCTCCGAGAGATAAAGCGTGTCGAGCAGCGGCCAGGGGTGCCTGTGGTTCGCGTCGACAAAAGCCATGTCGAACCGCTCGCCCCGGCTCAGGAGGTCCGCCGCCCCGCGCCCGACATGGCGAGAGAGCGAAACACCCTCCGCCCCGCCGATCTCTCCGAGCAGGAACCCCGTCTCCCGGGACGGGTCGCCGAAGAACCGCGCGGAGACGTCATGCGTCACGAGCCGCTCCCCGCCATGCGCCGCCAGCATGAGCCGGATCAGCGCGCCGGACAGGCCCGACGCCGTCCCGATCTCGACGAAGCGCCGCGGCCTGCGCGCCGCCACCGCGTCAAGAATGAAGCCGGCCTCCTCGACGCTGACGGAGCCCCAGCCCTTGCGCCAGAAGCGGGCATGGATCGCGGCGATGCTGTCTCGGTCCACGGGGCCCCTCCGGCTCGGCCCCCCCTAACCGCCCGCGACGGCTCCGGAAGTCAAGAGCAGGCGGGACGCCTCGGCGCTTTCCGCCGCCAGCAGCGCCGCGAGCCAGTCATGCGTCGCCTCGTCGCCCCAGGGCGCGAGTCCCTCGAAGGCGGCGACGACCTGCCCGAACCGGTCCACCACGATCGTCGTCGGCGTGCCCCGCATGCCGACCTGCGCGGCCAGGAGGTGATCCGGGTCGAGCAGCGGAGGCAGGCCGCCGAGTCCCTGCTGGTCGAGATGCGCGAGCACTTTCGCCGCCGCATCCGCCTCGTCCACCGAGACGGTGACGATGGAAAGCCCCTTTCCCGCATAGCGCTCCTGCAGCGCGGCGAGCTTCGGCATCTCCTTCAGGCAGACGGAGCACCAGGTCGCCCAGAGCGAGACGACCGCGACCTCCCCGCGAAAGGCGGCGAGCGTCATTTCCGCCCCGCTCCGCGCGTCGGTCAGCGGCGTCTCCGGCGCCGCCACCTCCCGCGTCACGCGGATCACCCGGTCCTCGAAATACCCGCCCTCCGGCGGCGCGAAAAAGCCAACCGCCGCCTGCCCGGCGATGAAGAGCCCCGTCAGCCCGAAGACGATCAGAAGGATGCGCATCCGGCCTCCCTTGTTTCGCGCGCGAGGATATGGCCCTTGGGCCGGGATGGCGATGCGGCGGAAGGGCGGTAACGGGATGGTGAAGGAGCGGGCGCCGGCGCTCAGGCCCGGCTTCTGGAAGGGCCGCGCGCTCGAAGACCTCTCCCGCGAGGAATGGGAGGCGCTTTGCGACGGCTGCGGCCGCTGCTGCCTCATCAAACTTGAGGACGAGGATACCGGCGCCATCCACTTCACCGACATCGCCTGCCGCCTCTTCGACCCGGAAACCTGCCGCTGCGGGAACTACGCGCTCCGCTTCCAGCTTGTGAAGGGCTGCGTCCGCCTCTCGCCGGACACGATCGAGCAGGACCGGGAATGGATGCCCACGACCTGCGCCTATCGCCTCCTGTCCGAGGGGAAAGACCTGCCGGACTGGCACTATCTCGTCTCCGGCAGCCGGGAGACGGTGCGGGAGGCGGGCATCTCCGTCCACGGCCGCACGATCCCGGAATTCGAGGTGGACGAAGACGATTACGAAGACAGGATCATCGAGGACATACGCTGATGTGGTTCACGTCGGACAATGCGGCCCCCGCCGCGCCTGAGGTGCTCGCCGCGCTCGCCCGCGCCAATGCGGGCCCGGCGATGGCCTATGGCGGCGATGCGGAGACTGAGCGCGCCCGCGCCATGGTGCGTGAGGTTCTGGAGGCGCCGCAGGCCTCGGTCGAATTCGTCGGCATCGGCACGGCGGCGAACGCGCTGGCGCTCGCCGCGCTCACCCCGCCCTGGGGCGCGGTCTTCTGCCATGACGAGGCGCATGTGGAGATGGACGAATGCGGCGCGCCGGAATTCTTCACCGGCGGGGCGAAGCTCGTCTCCGTCCCGGGCGCCGACGGGCGGATGGACGGCGCCGCGCTCGAAGCAGCGATGGCCCGGGTCGGCGGCTCGGTCCACCATGTCCAGCCCGGCGCGCTCTCGCTGACGCAGGCGACGGAGGCGGGCACGGTCTATCCGGCGGCGGAGATCGCCGCGCTCGCCGCCCGCGCGAAGGCGGCGGGCGTTCCCGTCCATCTCGACGGCACACGCTTCGCCAACGCCCTTGCGGCGACCGGGGCGAGCCCGGCGGAGATGTCCTGGAAGGCGGGGGTGGACGTTCTCTGCCTCGGCTTCAGCAAGAACGGCGCGATCGGGGCCGAGGCGGTGGTGTTCTTCGATGACGCCAAGGCATGGGAGTTCCAGCTCCGGCGGAAGCGCGGCGGGCATCTCTTCTCCAAGATGCGCTTCGTCGCGGCGCAGGTCTCCGCCCTCCTCGAAGGCGGCGTCTGGCTCCGCCTAGCGGCGCACGCCAACGCGATGGCCGCGGCGCTCGCAGAGGAGCTGAAAGGCGTGGAGGGCGTCCGCATCCTCCATCCCGTCGAGGCGAACATTGTCTTCGCCGACCTGCCGGTAGCCGCGCACGAGGCGGCGAAGGCGAAGGGCGCCGCCTATTACGACATGCCGGGCGCGCAGGAAGGGTTCGTCCGCGTCCGTCTGGTCGCCTCCGGCGCGACGGAGGCGGCGGAGGTCGAGGGGCTCATCGCGGCGCTGAAGGCCGGATGACCGCGCCTCACTTCAGCGTCGCGAGATAGGCCACGATGTCCTCGATCTCGGCGGTCGAGAGGTCGAATGTCGGCATGTCGCCCCTGACATGCGGATTGGCGAGGAAGCCGCGGACATAGTCCGGCGACCGCTCGGCGGCGATGCGGGCGAAGCCCGGAGCCACATCGGCGGCGCGCTGGCCCGCGCCCGTCGCGTGGCATTCGGCGCACCAGCGTTCGGCCAGCGCCGCGCCGCGCTCTGCCGACGGCGCGGCTCCGGCCGCGAAGGCCGGAGCCGGGGCGGCGAGGAAAAGACCCGCCGCCAAGCTGAGGAAGCCGGCCCGATTCACCCCATCGCCTTCTGCAGGTTGGCGTCCACCGCGTCGAGGAAGCCGTTCGTCGTCAGCCAGCCCTGGTCCGGGCCGACGAGGAGGGCGAGGTCCTTCGTCATCTTGCCCTCCTCCACCGTCTCGACGCAGACGCGCTCCAGCGTCTCCGCGAAATTCAGGAGCCTCGCGTTGTCGTCGAGCTTGGCGCGGTGCTTCAGCCCGCCCGTCCAGGCGTAGATCGAGGCGATGGCGTTGGTGGAGGTTTCCTTGCCCTTCTGGTGCTCGCGGTAGTGCCGCGTCACCGTGCCGTGCGCCGCCTCGGCCTCCACCGTCTTGCCGTCCGGCGTCATCAGCACGGAGGTCATGAGCCCGAGCGAGCCGAAGCCCTGCGCCACGGTGTCGGACTGAACGTCGCCGTCATAGTTCTTGCAGGCCCAGACATAACCGCCCGACCACTTGAGCGCGGAGGCGACCATGTCGTCGATCAGCCGGTGCTCGTAGGTGATGCCCGCCGCCTTGAACTTCGTCTCGAACTCCTCCTCGTAGACCTTCTGGAAGATGTCCTTGAACCGCCCGTCATAGGCTTTCAGGATCGTGTTCTTCGTGGAAAGATAAACCGGCCAGCCGAGGTTGAGGCCGTAATTCATCGAGGCGCGCGCGAAGTCGAAGATCGACTCGTCGAGGTTGTACATCGCCATCGTCACGCCGGAGCCGGGGGCCTTGAAGACCTCCTTCTCGATCACCTTGCCGTCGGCGCCGGTGAACTTGATGGTCAGCGTGCCCGCGCCGGGGAAGGTGAAGTCCGTCGCCCGGTACTGGTCGCCGAAGGCGTGGCGGCCGACGACGATGGGCTTGGTCCAGCCCGGCACCAGCCGCGGCACGTTCCGGCAGATGATCGGCTGGCGGAAGATGACGCCGCCGAGGATGTTGCGGATCGTCCCGTTCGGGGATCGCCACATCTGCTTGAGCTTGAACTCCTCGACGCGCTGCTCGTCCGGCGTGATCGTCGCGCATTTGACGCCGACGCCGTACTTCTTGATCGCGTTGGCGCTGTCCACCGTGATCTGGTCGTCAGTCCGGTCCCGCTCCTCGATGCCGAGGTCGTAGTAATGCAGGTCCACGTCGAGATAGGGCAGGATGAGCTTCTGCTTGATGAAGTCCCAGATGATGCGGGTCATCTCGTCGCCGTCGAGCTCGACGACGGGGTTCGCGACTTTGATCTTGTCCATTGTCCCCTCTCCGGTGGCGTTCGGCCTTCTGCGGAGGCTATACCCCGGCGGAGCGGGCGCGAACAGGCCCTGCGTCACGGTTTCGGGCGCGTCGCATGCGCGCGGATACAAGGAATGCGAATGATCCTGCCGGAGAAGGCGAAGGCGATGATGGAGCGGACACTGTCGGGCGCGGCGGCGGAGGGGGTGTTCATCCCCTATCGCCATGCCTCGGAGATCTCGCCGCCCGGCCCCTACCCCGCCTTCGAGGCGCTCTTCGCCGCCGCCGAGCCGGCGTTCCGCTTGGTGCTGGCGGAGATCGGGGCGCGGGCGGGGGCGCTCGAGGCCTTCGCCGGCCCGCCGCCGCTGCCGCGCTGGGATCAGGACTGGTTTCCGCGGGCGGACGGGGCGGCGGCCTTCGCCCTCGCCGCCTCGCGGAAGCCGCGGCGGGTGATCGAGGTCGGCTCGGGGCATTCGACCCGCTTTCTCGCCGCCGCCGGCGCGCCTGTGCTCTGCATCGACCCGGCGCCGCGGGCCGCGCTTGCCGGCCTCTCCGTCGAGTGGCGGGGGGAACTGCTCTCGGAGGCGCATCTGCCGCTCTTCGCCGCGCTGGAGCCGGGGGATTTCGCATTCTTCGATTCGAGCCATGTGCTCGTTCCGGGGTCCGACGTGGACATGATCCTGAACCGCATCCTGCCCGCGCTGAAGCCCGGGGTGATCGTGCATGTCCATGACGTGCTGCTGCCCGATCCCTATCCGGCGGACTGGGAATGGCGGGGCTATGCGGAGCAGAACGGGCTTGGCGGCTGGCTGCTTTCGGGGGCGCTCCGCCCGCTCTTCGCCTCCCACTACGCCGTGAGCCGGATGGGGGCGGCGGAGACCGGCGCCCTTTCCCGCCTGCCGCTGCGCGCCGGCGCGCGGGAGACGAGCCTCTGGGCGGTGAAGGCGTGAGCGCGCCGGTCTTCATCCTCGTCGAGCCGCAGATGCCGGAGAATATCGGCGGCGCGGCGCGGGCGATGTGGAATTTCGGGCTGGAGCGGATGCGCCTCGTCGCGCCGCGGGAAGGGTGGCCGAACCCGAAGGCGGTGGCGATGGCCTCGGGCGCCGGGCGGCTGCTCGACCATGCGCGCCATTTCGAGACGACGGCGGAGGCGGTCGCGGACCTCACCCATCTCTACGCCACCACGGCCCGGCCCCGGGGCATGACGAAGCGCGTCATCTCGCCGGAAGAGGCGGCGGCGGAGATGCGGGAGCGGATCGCGGCGGGGGAGCGTGTCGGCGTCCTCTTCGGGCGGGAGCGGACGGGGCTGGAGACGGCGGACATCGTGCGGGCGAACACCATCGTCACCGTCCCGGTGAACCCGGATTTCCCCTCCCTCAACCTCGCGCAATGCGTCCTCCTTCTCGGTTATGAATGGCGGAAGCAGGGGGGCGAGCCGACCCGCGCCGTCGCGCCCGACACGCCGGCGGCGAGCCACGAGAAGGTGGAGGGGATGCTCTCGCATCTGGTGGAGGAGCTGGACTCCGTCCACTTCTTCTTCCCCGAGGCGAAGCGGGAGGCGATGCTGGCCAATCTCCGCAGCCTTTTCCATCGCGCCCCGCTGACGGACCAGGACGTGCGGACGCTCCGCGGCGTCATCCGGGCCCTCGCCTCGAAGCCGCGCCGCCCGCGACCGGGCGCGGCCCAAGAGGCCCCGCCGGAGCCGGAAACCGAAGCCTGAAGTGGGCCTCCGAGGCCCATAACCATGGTTATCGGCCTCGGAGCATTGATATCGTTCGATTTTATTCGTGATCGATTGTTTCAGCCCGGCGAAGCCCCGCTTCAGCCGCCCTTCGCCAGCGCCGCCACCGCCGCCTCCGCCTGCGCGAGGCAGCCCGCCTCCAGCAGCGCCGGCAGCGTCTCCGCCGGCGCCGCTCCGGCGGGGACCGGCTTCAGCGCCAGCTCCCCCGGCATCTCCACGTCGTTCATCGCGATCCGATAGCGCGCCCCCGCCGTGAAGGGGGCGTCGTCCGGCCAGGCCGCCGTGCTCTCGCCCGCGGGCCAGAAGATCTCCGCCCGCGCGCCGCCCTCCCCGATCAGCGCGACCACGCGGTCCGCCTTCGCGGCGGCGAGGAAGAGCGTGGGCTTCGGCCCCGGCACGCACCAGGCGCCGTCGGCCAAGAGCTGGAGCTGCGTCTCCGTCGCCGTCTCGGCATCGCCGCTCCGCGAGGCGCCGAGCGCCGTCATCCGCTCCCGCCGCCGCACGAGATCCGCGAGCGGGGAGGCGGCGGCGACCTGCGCCCCGCCGCCGAGCGCCGCGCCGATGGCGCCCTCATAAGGCCCCTCGATCCGCGCCGGGCCCGCCGGGCCGATCAGCTCCAGCACCTGCCCCGCAGCGAGGGAGACGACCGTATCGGCCGGCACCATCCGCCCCGGCCCCGGCTCCGCGAGAGGCGAGGCGGTGACGACGTAATCCTGCGCCGCCAGCGGCGCGGCCAAGGCGAGAAAGAGGGCGCCGAACGCGCCCGCGAGGATGTTCCGCATGGCTATTTCTCCTTCAGCGTGATGACGCGGCCCGTCTCGCCGTCAGCGAGACGGGCCATATGGAACCGCACGAGGCCGTCCTGCGGCGCAGCGGCCTGGAGCGCGGCGAAGCGCGAAGCGGCCTCCGGCGCGCCCGCCGCCATCGCCTCGAAGGCGGCGAGATAATCGGGGAGGGAAAGGGCGCGCGGATCGTCCTCCGCGAAGGCCTCCGCCGTTTCCTGCGGCTCGGCCCGCCCCTTGACCCGGAGCGCGCCGATGGGGCGGAAGCGCACCCCGCGAACGTCGCTTCCCGCCGCTGCGAGCGTCGCGCCCGAGATGCAGAGCCGCCCGCCGAACGCCTTGTTCGCCCCTTCGAGCCGGGCGGCGAGGTTCACCGTGTCCCCCATCGCCGTATAGTCGAAAAAGAGCTCCCCGCCGAAATTGCCGACCGTCGCCTCCCCGGTATGGACGCCGATCCGGGTGATCCCGAAGGGCCGCCCCGAAGCCGCCTCGGCCGCGACGAAATCCTCCGCGAAGCGGTCCAGCGCCACGGCCATGCGGATCGCCCGCGCCGCATGGTCCGGCTGGTCCACCGGCGCGTTGAAGAAGCCGACCACCGCGTCGCCCACGAACTTGTCGAGCGTGCCGCCATGTTCGATGAAGATCCGGGAGGCGCCGCCGAGATAGCGGTTCAGCATGTCCGAGAGCGCCTCCGGCGCCATCCCCTCGCAGATCGAGGTGAAACCGGCGACATCGGTGAAGACGCAGGTGACGACCCGCCGCTCCCCCCCGAGCCGGAGCGCGCCCGGCTCCGCCTCGATCCGCCGCACGATCTCGGGCGAGACGAAGCGGCCGAACGCCTCCCTCAGCCGCCGCCGCGTCTCCGAATCCCGCCGCCAGCGCGCGAGGCCGACCGCCCCGGCGGCGAGCGCGCCAGCCGCGAGCGGCGGCAGGACGGGCGCGCGGACGGAAGCCTGCGTCAGCGCCGCCGCGGGCGCCGCCGCCGTGAGCGCAAGGAGCGCGGCGACGAGGCCGGCGCGGCCGATCACCGAGAGCGGCGCCAGCACGGCTCCGACCGCGAGGAGCGCGGCGGCGAGCGTCATCGCCGCTTCCGCGCCGATCCCGGCCAATTCGAGCCGCCGCCCGTCCAGAAGCTGCGCGAGCGCCTGCGCGTGGACCTCGCCCCCCGGCCGGTCGCCATCCCCGGCGACGATCTCCAGCGGGGTCGAATGCCGGTCCACCGCGTCGAGCCCGACATGGATGAGGGCGACCCGCCCCTCGACCTGCGCGGCGGTGTAATACTGGTGAAAGGCGGCGACGAGCCGGGGCGCGAATTCGCCGCCGCCCGCGACCGGCGTGAAGTCGATCTCGAACCCCGTCTCCGCCACATCCTCCCGGCCCGCGGCGCGCGCGAGCGCCACGGCGAGAGAGGGCGCCTCCCGCCCGCGTATCTCCCGCGGCGGCGGGGCGGCGCGGGAGACGCCCGTGAAGGCGTCCTGCAAGAGCGTCGCCTGCGCCACTTGCGCCTCCGCCGTCGCCGCCGCCAGCCAGTCCGCCTGCTTCGCGTTCAGCCCGTCCGCCTCGTCCGCCACGACGACGACGACGGGCGGCCCCTCCCCCGCCGTGATCGCCTCGATCAGCGCCAGGTCCTTCTCCGGCTCGGTCGGCTGGTCGATCAGGAGGTCGAGCCCGATCGCCGCCGGCTTCAGCGCCGCGAGCGAGGCGATGAGATCGGCGAGGAAACCCCGGTCGATCGGCGAGCGATAGGGAAAGGCGGAGAGCGTCGTCTCCTCGATCACGATGAGGACGATGTCCTCCCGCGTCGACGCCGGTTCGCGGGAAAGGGCGTGGACGAGATCCCGCGCCCGCTCCTCCGCCGCCGCGAGCGGGGCGACGAAGCGGAAGGCGCCGAAGCAGAGCGCGGCGGAAAGGAGCGCGGCGGCGATGCCGAAGAGCCGGAACCGCTCCCGCCTCAACGCCAGTCCCCGATCAGGAGGAAATTGGCCCAGAGGAAGGGCTCCGCCGTCGCCGGGTCCGCGATCAGCGCGGCCTGCGCGCGGCGGAGCGCCTCCGCCCGCCCCGCGCCCTCGGCCAGCGCCTCGTAGAAAAGCGTCATCAGCCGCGCCGTCGCAAGGTCCTCCGCCGGCCAGAGCGAAGCGAGGACGGAGCGCGCGCCGGAACGGAAGCCGACCCCGGCGAGGCCGAGCGGGGCCCGCTCCGCCGCCTCCCCGCCCACATCCGCCGCCGTCGAACAGGCGCTGAGCGTCAGGAGGTCCACCGGCGCGCCGGCCTGCACGGCGCGGGCGCGCATCGTCGCCTCGAGCCGCGTGACGTCGAGCCTTCCGTCCTTCGTGACGATGAAATTGTCCGCCGGTTCGGCGCCGAATTCGGCATGGGTGGCGATGTGCACGATGTCATAGGGCCGCCGCGCGATGCCGGCCGCGAGCGCGTCCGCGCTGAAGCCTTCGCCCGCCAGTTCATCGGCGCCGAAGAGCGCGGCGATTGCCTCCAGCTCCAGCGGCACCGAGGCGAGGGGGACATAGCCCTGCCCCACCGCCTCCGCCCCGGCGGCGAGGGCGGAGGCGCCGGCGAGACTCTCCTCCCCCTGCTCGACGAGCCCGAGGCTGAGGATCGTCGCGAGCCCGTAGCGCGCGCCGAGCCAGGTCGAGCCGTCCCAGAGCGCGGCGAAGGGAAGGGCGCGGAGCGGCCCGTCCGGCGCGATCACCAGCGTCTTCGCCCCGCCCGCCTCAAGCTCCGCCGCGACGGGGCGGATCAGCGCGTCATAGAGGAGCGCGGCGGGCGGCGGCGGGCCGCCGAGCCGCAGGTCGATGAGGTAGCGGAGCTTCGTCACCTCCGCGCGCAGCGCCTCCCGCCCGAGCGGAACGGCATAGGCGCCGCCGCGCCCGCCGAGGGACCAGATCACCTCCGTCCGGTCCTCGAACACGACGGGATAGAGCGTCGCGGCCCCGGCGCCGATCTCCTCCGCCGCGACGATCCGGCCGCGGGCGGGGGTGCAGCGCTCGGAGAAATACTCGTCCACCTCGTCGAGCTTCAGATCCTCGATCAGCGCCCGCGCCGCCTCCAGCGCGCCCTCCTCGCGCGGGCCGGAGAGGAGGAAATCCACATAGTCGAGCTGGAACGGGCGGGGCGCGAAGCGGCGGGCCGAGGTCGCGGGCGGGGCGCCGAGCGGGGCGCGGGCGCGGAAGCCGCGGAGCCCCTCGAAGGCGGCGGCGAAGGCGTCGCGGGCCTCCGCGCTCCGCCCGGCGCGGCGCAGCGCCTCGGCGCGCAGCCAGTCCGCGCTGAATCCGACATCCTCCATGGCGAGCGCGGAGGCGAGGCGCCGGGCCGCCGCCGCCTCCGCGAGCGAAGCCTCCCATCGCCCCTCCGCCAGCGCCGCCTCCGAGAGGCCGAGCGCGGCGAGCGCGGCGCCGCGGCCCGCGCCCTGACGCTCCGGCCCGTAGGCGCGGGCGGCGAGGGCGGGCGCGGCGGCGGCGAGCGCGGCGTCCCCGATCTGGATGCGCCCGGCGCCGCCCCCCTCCCCGAGCGCGCCGAGCGCGGCGGCGAGGATCGCGCGCGCCTCCCCGGGCTCCCCGCGGGCGAGGGCGACGCGGGCATGGGCGGCGGCGGCGTGGGCGACAATCTCGGGCGCGCGGGCGGCGGCCGCGCCGCGCGAGGCAAGCGCCTCCGCCTCGTCGAGCCTTGCGGCGCGCATCGAGGCCGTCTCCGTCCGCTGCGCTTCGGCGAGGAGGCGCGCGAGCGTCGCCGCCGCCACCGCCTCCAGCGCAGGCTGCCCGGCGGAGCCTTCGAGCGCGGCGCGGAGGCGGGTCTCGGCTTCCCCGTCCCGCCCCGCCTCGGCGAGGGCGAGGCCCCAGGCGCCTTCGGCCCAGGCGCGCTCGGGCGCCGTCTCCGCCGCCTCCGCCGCCGCCTCAAGAATGGTCAGCGCCTCGCCGAGCCGCCCCTCTGCGCGGAGCCCGTCCCCCTCCGCCACGCGCGAAGCGAAATCCGCCGCCGCGGCGGAGGCGGCGAGGGCGAGCGCGAGGAGCGCGGCGCCGAGCCGTTCAGGGAAGCGCGATCGTGACCGCAAGATGCGCGCCCTCCCCCTGAAGCCCCGTGCCCCGACTTCCCCCCGAAAGCGCCGCGCCGAAATAGAAGGCCGCGTCCACGCCCGGGCTGGGGGACCAGAGGAGGCCCGCCCCGGCCCCGATCAGGCCCTCCGCCTTCCGCCCCTTTCGCCTTGTCGCGCCCGCATCGATGAAGGGCGCGAGGGTCAGCGTCGCCGGATGGTCGGGCGGCGTCAGCTCGGGGACCGGCAGGTCGATCATGGCGAGGCGCAGCTCCAGCGAGCCGACCGCCGCGTCGTCCCCCGCCAGCGAGGCCTCGCCGAAGCCCCTCACCGTGTCCCGCCCGCCGATGGCGACCTGTTCGAGGGGCAGGAGCCGCCGGTCCGCGATCTGCCCCTGCGCGCGGGCGATCACCGTCGCCGCGTCCGTCAGCCGCGCGGCGAGCTGGGCCTGCGCGACGAGGACGAAGAACCGCCCGTCCGGCAGGTCGCCCGCATTCTCCGTCGCGCCGAGGATCGGCAGGCCCGCGGAGCCCGAGACGCGAAGCGCGAGGCTCCGGGCCTCCGCGAGGTCGGAAAACTCGAAGGCGAGGGAGAGGACGGAGGTGCGGCTCAATCCGTTCTCCGGCCCTTCCTCGAAGGAAAACGGCACGCCCGCGACGGTGGAGCGCGCGCGCTTCCGGTCGAAGGCGAGGATGCCATTGAGCCGCCGCCGGCTCGTCTCGATCAGCGGCACGGTGACGCCGAAGCCGATCCGGGTGAACGTGCTGTCCACATCGGCGGAGCGGAACGGCTCCCGCACGAATTCCGAAACCGCATGTTCGAAGGAGATGAAGGGGGCCGGTCCGCCGGGCCGCACCGGCGCCTCCGCCTCGAAACGCGCGCGGCGACGGCCTTCGGTTCCCTCCAATTCCAGCCGCGCCTCGTCGCCGGAAAAGAGGAGGTTCCGCGCGGCGAGGGAGAGCCGCGCCGTCTCCTCCCCCGCGATGTCGGGCGTGTCGTTGGAAAGGGTCAGCGCCGCGTCGTAGGGGCGGCGGGCGGCGATGTCGAGGTCGAGCGCCGTCTCCCCCTCCCCCGCGCCGGGGCGGATCGCGGCGTCCACCCGCGCGACGTTCCGGTCGCGCAGGAGGATGCGCAGCGCCTCCTCCGCCGCGGGAAGGGAGAACGGCCCGTCATCGAGCGCCACGCGCTCCCGCAGCCATTCGGCCCCGATCTCGCCCGGCCCGCGCGCGCCCGCCTCCGCCACGCCCTCGCCCCGCACGCGGATCCCGGTCAGCCGCCCGGCGACGATTTCGAACGTCGCCTCCCCGGCGCCGGCGTCCACCGTGCGGAGCCGCACGCCGGAACTGACATAGCCGGCGGCGACCAGCGCCTCCGTCATCTCCCGCCTCAGCGCCTCCAGCGCGGCGAGGTCGACGCGGCGGCCGAGCGCGCCCTCCGCCGCGGCGCGGAGGCCTTCTTCCCCGATCAGCGGCGAGTCCTCCGGCGTGAGCAGGACGGCGCGGAGCGTCATGTCCACGTCGACCTCCAGCGGCTCCGCCGCGGCGGCGAAGGCCGCGAGCGCGGCGAGACAGGCGAGCGCGAAGCGCATCACCGGAGCGGGTCGCACGGGCGGTCGCGCGTCCCCGCGCGGAAGGGCGCCGCGGGCGCGCCCGCGCCGGGCGCAGGCACGGCGAGGCCGAAGAGCGCGGGCGCCGCCCCCTCCGCCCCCCGTTCCGGCGGCGCGAGGCGCAGCGCGCTGCCGCCCGTCACCGCGGCGACGCAGAAATCGTCCACCAGCGCGAAGCGGTTGAAGAACTCGGTCGGCGGCGCCTCCGTCTCCGCCGATTGCGCGCCGATGGTTCCGAGAATCTGCACCTGCCCCGCCTCGCCGAGATTGGAGCTGACGTCGATCGTCGCGTCCGGCGGCTCGATCAGCGTCACGTCGGTCGCGACGCGCACCACGCCGCCGTCGCCCTGGTCCGCCGTCGATTCGAGCCTGGCCTTGTCGTTCAGCACGAGGAGGCCGCCCGTCACGGTGATCGCCCCGCCGTCGCCGTCGCTGGCGCCGACCGAGGTCGTCACCGTCCCGGAATCGACGAGCGTGAAGCCCCGCGCGTCGAGCCGGATCGCGCCGCCGTCGCTGGAGCCCGAAGCGGTGGTGACCTGAGAGCCGGCGCCGACCGTGATGGAGCCTGCGCGAATGACGATCCGCCCCGCGGCGCCGCCCGCCGCCGGGGCGCGGCTCGCGATTTCCGCGCCCGTCGCCGTCTCCACCCGGTCCGTCATCGCGATGCGGACGGCGCCGGCGGCCCCGGTGGAGCGCCCGGTCGTCGTGATCTCGCCCCCGTTCTCGATCCGGAGCGTCCCGCCCGTGATCTGCACCTCGCCGGCGGGTGAGGCGTTGAAGGTCTCCGCCCCCATCTCCGCCTCGTTCGTGAGCAGGATGAAGGGGGCGGAGACGGTCAGGTCCCCGCCGGGCCCGGAGAGGCCCGCCTCGGTGCCGCTGAAGACGCCGGAGGGTTGCGGTTCGGAGCCGTCGTCTTCCTCCCTGAACACCCCCCGGAAGACCATGCTCTCTCGCGCCCGCACCGTCACCTCGCCGCCGGCCCCGCGGGCGCCGCGGTTCGGGTCATCCTTGTCCGGTATGGCGAGCGCGCCGCTGCCGATCTGCCCGCCCGCCGTGGCGAGGAGCGTGTCGACCGAAACGCGGATAGCGCCCGCATCCCCGAAACCGACCGTGGAGGAGAAGATGCGCCCGCCGTCGAGTAGCTGGAGGTCCCCGCCCCGGATCAGCACGAGCGAGGCGTCGCCCGGCGCGCCTTCCGAAACCTCGCTCTCGATTGCCGTCTCCCTCACCTCGCCCGCGCGATCGAGCGTCAGCCGGTCGAAGCCGGTGACGCGGATCGAACCCGCCGGCCCCGCGCCGCGCGTCTGGGAGCGGATCGCGCCGCCAGCCACGATATCGATCTCCGTCGCGCGCACGCGCACGTCCCCCGCCGCGAAGTCGCCCGCGGTCGCCGTGCCGATCTCGGAGCCGTCGATCAGCAGAGCGCCCGCCTCGACCCGGACCGAGCCGTTGCCCTGGGGGCCCGCCAACGTGGAGATGGAGGCGCCGTTCACGAACTCGACCGTCCCGCCCGTTGACCGCGCGCCCGTCCCCGCACCGACATCCGCGACATCGCCCTGCGCCCCGGCGAAGAAAACGAGGTCGCCGCCCAGCTCGGACTCGAACCGCTTCCCGTCAACGACGATCCTCCCGCCGGAGAGCGCGATCCCGTCGCCCTGCGCCGGGAGCCGCCCGCCGGAGAGGAGGATCGCGCCCGGCGCGCGGTCGACGAACCCGAACGCTTCCGGCGCCGCAGTCGTGATGGTCAGCGGCGCGGCGGCGTCCGCCGAAAGGCGCGTCCCGTCCCCGAAGATCAGCGTATCCCCGGCGGAGAGGCGGAGCGCCGCGCTGGTGCGGAACTCGGCGTTGGCGCCGATGGTCAGGCCGTTCGGGTTGAAGAACCAGAAATCAGCGGCGACAGGGGAGAAGCTCCCGTCCACGAAGCTCACGATACCGTCGATCGTGCTGGCGTTCGCGCCGGTGACCCGCCCGATCACCCGCTCGACGCCCGCGGGCAGGCCGAAGGCCGCCGCCGCGCCCGTCTGCACGTCGAAGGCGGAGAAGGAATGGATGAGGCTCCCCCCGGCCCGCCGCCCGAGCGCGGGATCGACGAACATCGCGGAGCCGTTCAGCGAGGCGCGGCCGCCCACCGTCCCGTCCGTCACGATCTGCGCCGGGGCCGGCGCGGCGAGAAGGGCGAGAAGGAGGGCCGGGAGGAGGAAGGGCGCGCGCATCAGAGCTCCTCGAACACGATCCGGTCGCCGAAAATGTCGCCGCCGCCGAAAGGGTCCGGCTCCCCTTCGGTCTCCTGCCGGCGATAGACGATCCCGCCGTTCGAAAGGTCGTAGTTGGCGAAGCCGGGGCCGTTGAACTCGACGTCGAAATGCGTGTCGCCGAGATAGCCCGGGATCGCCGCATCGCCCGTGAGCGAGGGCGCGCCCGAACCCGGCGCCGCGAGCGACGCGAAGCGCAGGGCGGGGGCGAAATCCCCGGCGTTCGGGTCGATGGAGAGGTAGGCGAGCGCGCGCCCGTCCGGCGAGAGGGCGGGGCCGTATTCGCCCCGCCCCGCCGCGTCGATGGTGAGCGCGGAACTGACGGAGAGCGCCGCCCGGTCGAAATGGACGACGCGGACGGCGAAATCGCCCGGGCCGTCGCTCTTCTCGAAGCCGAAGGCGATGGTGCGCCCGTCGGCCGAGATGGTCGGCGCGAAGGCGTCCGTCGTCAGGCCCCGGCTCACGAGCCGCGTCGCGCCCGTGTCCACGTCCTGCACGAAGACGTCCATGGCGCCGGCGTCGTCGTCCGAGGGGTCGAAATCGAAGCGGGAGACGAAGACGACGAGCCGCCCGTCCCCGCTGATGCCGACCGAGGGCGCCTTGTGGAGGCCGGATCCGTCCGGATAGCTCGACGGCACGCCGCCCACCGAGAACCGCACGGGCCCGAGCAAGGAGTCGAACTGCTCCACGCCGGTGACGAGGAAGGTCCGGTCGGTCGCGAGGTCGCGCACGTAAACGTCCTCGACGAAATTCCCGTCCGAGTGGAAGACCTCGTCGATCACGCGCCCGCCCTCCGGGCTCGAATTTTCGTCGAAGAAGCCGACGCCGCGCGTGATGAAGACGACGCGCTCGCCGTCGTCGGAGGCCGCGAGGATCGGCGGGGAGGCGGTGTTGAAGGCCGCCGTGAAATCCGGCGCCGGAACGCCGCCGACCGCGAAGTTCCCGGCATCGTCCGGGTTCGAGAGGCGCGTGACCAGAACCGGGTCCTCGTCGAGGTTCAGCATGTCGCGGCGGTAGATGTCTCCCGGGCCGAAGAAGCCGTTGGCGGCGTTGTTGTTGTCCGGCTCCGGCCCGAACGCGTCTGCGTCCGTGGCGAAGAAGACGTATCGCCCGTCCGCCGAGATGTCCGGGCTGTAGAACTGGGCGAAGTTGAACGCGCCCGGATGGGCGAAGAAGGCCGAACCGTCCCGCGCCGCCTCCGTCACCCGCATGGCGGCGCCGGTGGCGGTGTTGGTGACGAAGACGTCCATCGAGGCGTCCTCGATGACGAAGCCGTCTTCGCTCAGGCGCCGGGGGTCGGGATCGGTCGGGAACCCGTCGGGGTTCCCCTTGTCCACCCATACGGCGATGCGCCCGTCCGGCGTGATCGCCGGGTCGGCGGCCGTGTTGGTCTGGTTCGTGAAGCCGTAGGGATTCGCGTCGAACGCGGAGGCGGCGCGCGGGGGCGCGACGAAGCCGTAGGTGGCCAGCTCTTCGGTGGTGAAGCTCACCCCTTCAAGAAAGAGCGCGTCCTGAAAGCCGGCGCCGCGATTGACGGCGATCATCGTGCCGCCGGAGACAGGCGTGGCGCCGACGACCTCGGCGATGGCGTCGAAGTCGATTCCGGCGAGCGCTTCGGTGAGGCTGATCTTGTCGCCGAGCCCGTACTCGAAGTCGGTCACCCGGTCGACCTCGGCATCGATCCCGCCGTTCAGGAGCCGGATCACGAACGTGTCCGCCCCCGGCCCGCCGGTCAGCGTGTCGAAGCCGGCGCTCGTGCCGAGCGTATCGTTTCCTCCGAGCCCCAGGACCGTATCGTTCCCGGCGCCGCCCTGAAGCTCGTCCGGCCCCGCGCCGCCGGAGATCGGCTGGGGCGGGGGCGGGGGCGTCGTTCCGCCTCCGCCCGGAGTTCCGCCGCCCGGAGCTCCGCCGCCCGGCGTTCCGCCGCCGCCCGGCGCGCCGCCGCCGCCGCCAGGGCCGGCGGGCAGGCCGAAATCGGCGGCGGAGAGTGCGCCGGCGGCGAGGCCGGCGAAGACGATCCGCCCGCCGCCCGGCAGGGTCAGCGTCAGGCCCTCGGGGCCGGAGGCGAAGGCGAGGTCGTCGAAGGAGTCGATCCCGGCGAAGCCGGAGAGCGAGACGCGGTCCATGCCGGCGCGGAAATCCGTGATCGTGTCGGTCGCGGGCCCGCCGGCGAAGTCCGCGGCGCGGAAGAGGAAGAGATCGTCCCGCCCGCCGCCCGTCAGCCGGTCGTCGCCCTTGCCGCCGCGAATCGTGTCCGCCCCGGCGCCGCCGATCAGACGGTCGCCGCCGCCGCCGCCGTTCAGATTGTCCGCGCCGCCGCCGCCTTTCAGCGTGTCGCTCCCCGCCCTGCCCTTCAGGTTGTCGGCTCCGCCGCCGCCTTTCAGGCTGTCGTCGCCGCCGCCGCCGATCAGCCGGTCCGCCCCGCCGCGGCCGATGAGGACGTCGTCGCCGCCGCGGCCCAGCAAGCGATCCGCCTCCGCGCCGCCCGAGAGCGTCTCGTCCGCCCGGGAGCCCGCAAATGTGGCGTTCGCCATCGGGGCTCTCGCGAGGGCGGAGAGCACGGCCTCGGGGCGCCCGGCCGGGCGGTCCTCCGCCGCCACCTCAAGGCCCCAGACCGGGGCGGCGCTCTCCGCCGCCTCCGCCCGCCTCGCCCGTTCCGCCCACAACCCGGTCATGTCGCTCCCGCCCCCTTCGCGCCGGCCGCAGAGGCGACGCTTCCGCAACGATAGCAGAGCCGCCCCCCGGAGACAGCGCCAAAGCGCACGCGGCGGGCGGCGCGCGATGTGCGGCGGGTCACGTCGCGGTCACGGGGCAGGCCTTATCTGTTTGTGGTGAATTGGCGTGACGCTTCCCCCGCCGGGCCTGTATCATCCCTCCCGGGGGCGGAGCGCGTACGAGACGGAGACTGGAACCGATGCGCCGGACCGCTTGCCATGGCTGACTCGGAAGGCGCCGGCCTCGGGGTCTGGGAATGGATCGAGGCCGAGCCGCGCCCGGAGCGCGACGAGATGGTCTTCGAAGCGCTCCTCGCCTCGGCGCGCCGCGCCTCCGTCGTGAGTTCGGGCGACCGCGGGGACGACCTTCTCGAAGGAACGGGCGCCCCGGACCGCATCCTTGGCCGCGGCGGGGACGACACGCTCCTCGGCCGTGGCGGGAAGGACACGCTCGTCGGCGGCGGCGGGAACGACCGGCTGGTCGGCGCCGGCGGGAAGGACGACCTGAAGGGCGGCGGCGGGAGCGACACGCTCCTCGGCGGCGGCGGGAAGGACAAGCTGAAGGGCGGCTCCGGCGCGGACGAGCTTCTCGGCGGCGGCGGGCGCGACAACCTGAAGGGCGGGGGTGGCGACGACACGCTCGAAGGCGGCGGCGGGCGGGACATGCTGCGCGGCGGCAAGGGCGACGACCTGCTGACGGGCGGCGGCGGGCCCGACACGTTCATCTTCGCCGCGAACGAATTCGCCGGCGGCGCGACCGACACGATCACCGACTTCGTTTCGGGGAAAGACCGCGTCTCGCTCTCCGGCTTCGCAGGCGTCGACTCCTTCGACGACCTCGCCTTCGCCTCCGGCCCCGAGGGCCTGACGCTGACCCTGCCGGGCGGCGGGCGGATCGTCTTCGCCGACCTCGCCGCCGGCGCGCTCTCCGCCGCCGATTTCGGCCTGCCCGCCGGCCCGGTCGGGGGCGGAAGTCCGGGCGGCGGCGGCGCGCCGGGCGGCGGCGGGACGACGGGCGGCGGCGGGACGACGGGTGGAGGCGGAACGACAGGCGGAGGCGGCGGAGCGACCGGAGGCGGCGGAACGTCAGGCGGAGGAACCACCGGCGGCGGCGGAACTTCGGGCGGCGGAACGACCGGCGGAGGCGGAACGACAGGCGGAGGCGGAACGACAGGCGGAGGCGGAACGACAGGCGGAGGCGGAACGACGCCCCCGCCCCCGCCCCCGCCCCAGCCGATCTCCGGCGGCGCGGGGCCGAACGAGCTTCAGGGCGGCGCCGGGAACGATACGGTCCTGGGGCTCGGAGGAAACGATACACTCGGCACGAGCGCCGGCTTCGACACGCTGACCGGCGGGCCGGGGGCGGACACGTTCGTGATCCGGCTCCTGAACGGCGGGATCGACGCGCAGGTCGACCGGGTGACCGACTTCGAGTACGGGCTCGGCGACAAGATCAGCCTCACCGAAGCCCTCGCCGGGGTCACCTTCACGAACATCGCAGATGTGGTCGACCTCGCTTCGGAGAACGGCGGCACGATGATCGCCGTCAATCGCGGCGGCGGCTTTCAGGACGCGCTCTTTCTCGCGGGCGTGACCTTCACGCTGGAGCAACTCCAGAGCTACGGCTTCGTCCTCCCGCCCGCCGGCGCCTCCGCCTTCGTGGAGAACCCCTACGGGTTCACCAACACGTCGAACACCTCCGCCGACCCGACGGCGACGCCGGACGGGCTCTATGTCGCCTGGGTGGACAAGGAAAATCTCGACGGCCTCGCGGGCGACTTCACCCTGCCGACGAACGGCAACCCGCTCGGCGAGGACGCGGCGACCATGGACGTCTTCGTCCGCAACATGGCCACCGGCGCCGTGCAGCGCGCCAGCGTCGGCGAGGGCGGGCTCTACATGGAGACATCGACCGGCGCCCGCGCCGCCTCGATGAGCCCCGCAATCTCGGAAAACGGCCGCTTCGTCGCCTTCGCCACGAACGGGCAGGGCCTCCCCTCCGACACGAACGCGACCGGAGATGTCTATCTCCGCGACCTGCTGCTGGATTCGGACCCCATCCTCATCAGCCGCGGCGCGGCCAACGTCGCCGCGGGCGGCGTGCCCATCGGATCGAGCTTCCAGACGTCGAGCGTCTCCGTGCTCGACATTTCAGCCGACGGGCGGAAGGTCGTCTTCGTCACCGACGCCGCGCTGGCGGCCAATGACCTGAACGCGACGCGGGACGTCTATCTCCGCGACCTCGACGCCAATAACGGGGCCGGGGCGACCACGCTCGTCAGCCGCACCTTCGACAACGTCAACAACACGAATTTCAACGCCAGCGGCGGCGTCGCCAACCCCTACGAGTTCGGCTCCTACGAGGGCGATGTGGTGAAGATATCGGCCGACGGCCGCTATGTCGCCTATGTCACGAACGCGAACGGGCTCTTCGGCGATCTCGGCGGCCCGCCCTCGGATTTCGACGGCGGTTTCGACGTCTATCTCCGGGATACGCTTCTCGACCGGACGCTGCTCGTCTCGGGCAACGGGGCCGCGAACGTGCAGGGCTTCGACATGAGCGCGGACGGCTCGCGCATCGTCTTCTCGACCGAGGACGCCCTCGTGACCGGGCCGGGCGGCGACCGGAACCTCCGGATGGACGTCTACCTCGCGGAGATCGACCTCGCCGAATGGGCGACGCAGACCGCGCAGACCGGGCTCATCGACCTCCGCCGCGTCAGCCTTGGCGAAAACGGGCGGGAGCTTCTGGGCGGCGACAGTTTCAGCCCTGTCATCTCGCCGGACGGCAACCGGGTCGCCTTCATTTCCGACGCGTCCGACATCAGGAATGCGGACCCGAGCCTCTTCGACCCGGGCCGGCTTCAGCTCTATGAGGTCAACCTCTCGACCGGCGCGCTGCGCGAGGCGCCGGCGGGCTTCGCGCAGGACAGTTCGGGCGGCTCGTTCCTCAGCCGCGCGGCGCACGACCTGACGAACGACACCCTCGTCTTCCGCGACAATCTCGGCTCGGGCGACAGCATCGCGGTGGGCGCGACGGTTCCGCCGCCGGCCGTCGCCGACATCCCCTCGAACGCGTCGCAGTCGCTTTCGCTCGACGTGATCCGCGGGGATGTCATTCGCAGCGAGATCAGCTCCTCCTTCGACGTGGACGCCTTCCGCCTGTTCGGCGGGCCCAACTTCTCCCTGAGCGTTCAGGGGCTCGCGGACGCGAACGGCGCCACCTTCAACCCGCGCGTCGAAGTCCGCTCCGGCAGCGCGACGGGGACGCTCGTCGCCGGCGACCTCAACAGCGGCCTGAACGGCGACGCCTATCTGAACATCACCAGTTCGCCCACGGGCCCGCTCTTCGTGCGGGTATTCGGGGAGAGCGGCTCGACCGGCGCCTACACCGTTCGCGTCGACAACTTCTTCCCGACGGACGACATCGACACGCCGGTCATCCTCCCCGCGGGCGGGAACCAGAACGTCAGCTTTCTGAGCGCCAGCACCTCGGACTGGTTCAGGTTCGACGCGGACCAGCCGGGCTTCCTTCAGAATTTCCGCGTCACCGTCACCAAGAACAGCGGCGCCGCGGCGCTCTCCGACGTCCGCATCCTCGTCCGCGACGGCGACGGAGACCTGGTCAGGGTCGGCTCGTTCGGCGCGTCCACCCTCACCTTCACCGAGGGCGAGGTCGCAGATTCCGTCGGCTTCATCGAGATCGACTCCCGGAGCTCGGCCGGCTCGATCAATTATAACGTCGCGCTGGAGATAGAGGGCGGGTTGATCGCGATCCCGACCACCCCGATCACCTTCGACCTCTTCGGCTGAGCCGCTCCACGGCTCAGAAAATATCCTCGAAGGGAACCGGGTCCTGGTTGATCGTCAGCCGGTAGCTTCCGGTCCCGCCGTCGGCGCTGCTGACCTCGATGAAGAGCGTCGCGAAGGCCTGCGGATCGACGCGGACGAAGGCGTTGCGGCCAATGCCGTCATTGTCGTCGATCGCGTCGTTGAAACCGGGATTGTCGATGTCGTTCTCGATAGGCAGCACCGCCCCGTTGTTCCGGACGACGAGGAACGGATCCGCCAGCGACCCCGCCCCGGTGTCCACACCCTCGACCGAGATCGAGATCTGCGTGGAGCCCCCGCCATCGGAATAGCGGAACACGTCCACGTCCCCCGGCGAGTCGATCTCGCTGCGGACGGCGGTGAAGCGCTCCACCCGCGCGATGCTTCCGGCCTCGGCGGCGCTGCCCGGCAGGTCCGCCGACGGGGGCGGGACGAGCCCGGCGATGGCGATCGCGTCCGTTTCGTTCCGGTTCGTGCCTGGAGCGGCGTCCACCGACTGGCGGAAGATGAAGCCGTCATCCGTCAGCACGGCGTGGGGGATCAGGCTGTCAGCGTTCGCGCGAGCGCGCGGCGCGTCGGGCACGCTGATCTCGCCGGTGGCGAGATCGACGACGTAAAGCCGCTCGAACGAATCCCCCCCCACGCCGCCGCCCGTGTTGAACGGCGTCAAGGGGTCGAAATTCGTCAGGTCCCGCGCGTTGGAGAGGAAGGCGACGCGGCTCCCGTCCGGCGAGATGATTGGCGCGAAGCTGTCGTCGTCCCGAAGCTGGAAGCCGCCCTCCGCCTCGCTCACGCGGGAGCGCGAGGTGACCGTGAAGGCGGCGAGGTCGATATCGGCGACGTAAATGTCGCTCAACCCGTTCGTATCGTCCGGCTCCGCCGCCTCCTCCGTGGCGAAGACGATGCGGGAGCCGTCCGCGCTCATGTCGAAGCTCGTCGTCCCGCCAGCCTCGGGCGAGGAGACAAGGAGGAAGCGCCGCGCGACCGTGTCGAAGAGGTAGATGTCGGCCAGCCCGTCCGTATCGCCGGCGCCGACGAAGCTGGCGAAGCTCGCGAAGGCGACGTAGCGGCCGTCCTCCGAGATCTTCACGATGTCGCCCTGGCCCTCGTTGAAGCCTTGCGGATAGGGCTGGGCGACGCCCTGCGCGAAGCCGCCGAGGCCGCTGATGAGGGTCGTCCGCTCCGTGTCGAGATCGCGGAGATAGACGTCGAGCTGGCCGTTCGTATCGGTCGCGGTCGGGCCGGAAAGGTCCGTCCTCGTGACGAAGACGATCTTCCGCCCGTCCCCCGAGATATCGACCAGCGAGACGCTCTCGTTCGAGATCGAGCCGTTGAGCCCGCCGCGGTTCACCGTGCTGATCGGCGTCCCGGGGGCGTCCGAGTTCCCGTTGTCGTCGACGGAGACCAGAACCGGCTGCGAATCCGGGAACGCCATGTCGCGTACGAAGATTTCGCCGTTGTTGCCAGCGCCCGGAATGCCCTGAACATAGGCGACCATCCGCCCGTCGGCGGAAAGGGCGGGGCTCGTGGCCTCGATATCCTGATTTAGCCGCTGGCTGACCCGCTGGATCGCGCCTGTCTCCGTGTTCATGATGAAGACGTCGCGCGTCGATCCGTTTTCGTCGTTGCGCGTCGGCGTGCGGTCGTTCGGGTCGCCGTCGAGGTTGAGCCGGTCGACCCAGACGACATGCGCGCCGTCCCGCGTCGCCGCCGGGTCCGAGGTTGCGAAGCTGTTGTTCTCGAAGCCGTAGGGATTGTCGACGAACGCGCCATTGCCCGGCGGGGCCTTGAAGCCGTAGCTGATCAGCTGCTCGGTGGTGAAGTTCACCCCTTCGAGCCGCATCACGTCCTGAAACGCCGCGCCGCGCTTCACGGAAATGATCGTGTCGGCCCCCGCGATCCGCGCGTTCGCCACCTCGTCCAGCCGGTCGAACGGGACGCCGGAGAGCGCCTCGACAAGGCTCACCTTGTCGCCCTCGCCGTATCTGAAGTCCCGCACGATATCGACGCTCCCGTCGAGCTGGCCGCCGATGGTCCGGACGACGAAGACATCCGCGCCGGTCCCGCCCTCCAGCGTGTCGATCCCCGCGCCGGCGCCGAGCGTGTCGTTCCCGGCGAGGCCGCGGATCAGGTCATTCCCCGGCCCGCTCGAGATCGCGTCCGCGCCCGGCCCCCCGGTGAAGGGATCGGCGGTCGCCCCACCGCCGCCCGTTCCGCCTCCGCGGATGATGAAGTCGCCCGCGGAGGGCGTGTTGCCGGTGACGAGGATCACCCCGTCGCCGATCCTCAGTTCGGTCATTCCGCCGGAGCGGCCGATCTCGATATCCTCGAACCGCGAAACGCCGGAGACGCCGCTCAGGTCGATCTTGTCCATGCCGGAGCGGAAGCGGAGGATCGTCTTCACCCCGTCGCTCAGCGCCGCGTCGTTGAAGACGAAGATGTCGTCCCTGCCGCCGCCGATGAGCGTATCGTCGCCCTTGCCGCCGACGAGCGTGTCGCTGCCGGGGCCGCCGATGAGCCGGTCGTCTCCGCCGCCGCCCTTCAGGAGGTCGCCGCCGCCGCCGCCCCTCATCACGTCGTCGCCGCCGCCGCCGATCACGCGGTCGCCCCCGCCGCCGCCGACCAGCGTGTCGTCGCCGCCGCCGCCGCGGAGAACGTCTTCCCCGCCGCGGCCCTTCAGCTTGTCCGCCCCGCCCCGGCCGATGAGGACATCGCGATCCGCGGTTCCTTCAAAGGAATCGTTCTCCCGCGTCCCGACCCTGCGGACCGGCGCGGACAGGGCGGGCGAAGCGCTTCCCGCCCGCGCGAATTCTTCCGGATCGTCGACGATGAAGTCCGCCGCCTCGGGCGCGTCGCCCCCGATCCGGATGGTCGCGCCGCCGAGGGAGAGCTCCGTGAAGCCGCCCGCGCGCGTTCCCTCGATGTCGTCGAACCGGCCGACGCCCGAAACGCCGCTGATATCGATCCTGTCCACGCCCGACCGGAAGCCGAGGATCGTCTTCACGCCGTCGCGGAGATGGGCGTCGGCGAAGACGAAAACATCATCCTTGGCGCCGCCGATCAGGGTGTCGTCGCCCTTCCCGCCGGTCAGCGTGTCGGAGCCTGCGCCGCCGACCAGCCGGTCGTTCCCGCCGCCGCCCTTCAGCATGTCGCCGCCGCCGCCGCCCTTCACGAGATCGTCGCCGCCGCCGCCGACCACGCGGTCGTCTCCGCCGCCGCCGACGAGCCTGTCTCCGGCGGCGCCGCCGCGGACCACGTCGTCCCCGCCGCGGCCCTTCAGCGTGTCCTCGCCCGCACGGCCGATCAGCGTGTCGCGGAGGGCGTCGCCGACGAACATGTCGTCAGCCCCCGTCCCGGTCTTGCGGCTGCTGGCGGCGAGGGCGGGCGCCGGGTCCTCCGCCCGGCGGAACTCCAGCGCTGCGGCGCTGTCGTCGCGGGCCGCCTCTTCAACCGGAACCCTGTCCTGCGAGGTCGTGGGGCGGGCCCAAAGCGGGGTGCGATCACCCGGCACGGGAGTTTCCTGCATGTATCATGGGGCCGGGGTTAACATTATTGGCCGCTCGCGTCAGTCCGGAAATGCACATCGACCGGAATCGAGGGGCGCCGCCGCCGCGATCAGGCCTTCGGCGCCCCGGACGCGAAGGGCGAAAGCGCCTTCGCCACGAAGTCGTGCACCGGCGTCTCGATCCCGCGTTCCGCGCCGAGCCGCGCGACCGCGCCCGAGAGATAGGCGAGTTCGAGCGGCCGCCCGCGCAGGAGATCGTCCAGCATGGAGGAGCGCATCCCGGCCGGCGCCGCGTCCACGAAGCCCATCGCCCGGTCCGCATAGTCCGCCGCCAGCGCCGGCCGCTCCGCGCGGCCGACCGCATGGGTCTCCGCAATCGCGCGGGCGAGGAGGCCGCGCGTCTCCGGGTTTTCGCGGACCGGGCCGATCGGCAGCCGCGTCAGCGCCGTCAGCGCGCTGAAGGCGGAGAGCATGACGAACTTCTCCCAGATCTTCACCTCGATGTCGGGGGCGAGCGAAACCTCCACCCCCGCCGCCTCGAATGCGGCGAGGAGCGCGCGGGCGCGGCCCGTCTCCGCCCCGCCGAACTCGCCGAAGGCGACGCGGGCGAAGGGGCCGGAATGGCGGATGACGCCCGGCGCGCGAATATCCGCCGGGATCTGCGCCGTCCCGCCCATCACCCGTCCGGCCCCGATCTCCTCCCCGATCCAGCCCCAGGCCTCGACCCCGTTCTGGAGCGAGAGCACGCCCGTCTCCGGCCCGAGGAGCGGCGCGAGCGCCCGCGCCGCCGCCCGCGTGTCCGGCAGCTTCACGAGGAAAAGCACGAGGTCCACCGGGCCGATCTCCGCCGGGTCCTCCGTCGCCTTCACTTGCGGCAGATGCAGGTCGCCGAGCGGGGATTCGACGCGCAATCCCTCCGCCTTCAGCGCCGCGAGATGCGCGCCGCGGGCGATGAAGGAGACATCCGCCCCCGCCGCCGCCAGCCGCCCGCCGAAATAGCCTCCGAGCGCGCCGGCGCCCATCACCGCGATCTTCATGCCCCGCCCCCTTCGCCGCCGAGCCGGGATTTCAGCGCCGCGAGCCCGGCGAAGGGCTTCGCGGCCTCGTCCGTCATCGGCTCGACGCCCTCGGGCGCGGCGAGGACGGGCTCGAAGGCCGCGCCGGGCGCCCGCGGATAGGGATCGAGCGCGAGCGCCAGCGTCTCCATCGCCACGAGGCCGAGATCGATCCCGTGGCCGAGCGGCTCCGGCGGGTCCTCCGCCTCCGGGTCGACGACCGCCTCCGCCGTCTCCTCCGTCGCCGCGGGGTCGTAGCGGCGGAGGAAGGGCTCGTCGACCGGCGCGGCGACCGGCTCCAGCGAGACGACGCATTCCTGCACGGCTTCGGCCACGACCCGCCCCTCCACGCGCCAGCCCTCGCGCCCCTCCCGCGCGATGCGCGCCTCGATCCGGAGCGCGCCGAGCCCGAGGAGCCCGAACGCCTCGGCCACGGCGCGGCGCTCCGCCTCCGTCGCGGTTTCCGAAATCGACCTGCCGTCGAGCCCTGCGAGGCGCTGCGGCGTGAGAAGGCGGCTGAAGGCGGGGGAAAGGTCGGTCATCGGCGCCTCTTCCGGCGAATTCCTGGGCGGGCCCGCATCGCGCCGGGCGGCGCCGGCCACGGCCGCCTTGAACTTAGATCATGCGCAGGCTATCCGAAACAAGGTCGGAAACGCGAAAGGGCCGGGGCGCGATGCGGCGGATCGGAACAGTCTCACTCCTCGCCTTCGCAGCGCTCGGCCTTGCGGCCTGCGAGCCGGTGGTGACCAATCACGGCTTCGCCCCGCAGCTGGCCGATCTCGACACGATCCGGGCGGGGGAAGACACGCGCGGCTCCGTGATGCGGAAGCTCGGGCGCCCCTCCACCGTCTCCAGCTTCGATTCCGACGCCTGGTATTACGAGGCGTCGCGGGTCGAGACCTTCGCCTTCTACGCGCCGGAAGTGGTGGACCGTAAGGTCGTCTCCGTCCGGTTCGACGGCGACGGGCTCGTGACCGACGTCGCCAGCTACGGGATCGAGGACGGGAAGATCATCGACCTCGTGACCCGCCGCACGCCGACCTACGGGCGCGAGCTGACGGTGCTGCAGCAGATCTTCGGCAATCTCGGCCGCTTCGACGCCGGCTCCGTCTTCGACGGGCGGACGCCGGGATCGCCGGGCGCGCCCTGAGATCGGGGTAACGATCAGGCGCCGCGGCGCCTGAATTTCAGCCAGATCAGCGTCACGACCGCCAGCGTCAGGAACGGCGCGACGGCGATGTTCACCGCGTCCCACCCCGCCTCCACGCTCTCGAACCCGTTCAGGAGCGCGCCGGAGGAGAGGGAGGCGATGGTGACGAGCCCGAAGACGAGGAAATCGTTGAGCCCCTGGACCTTCGCCCGCTCCTCCGGCCGCTGCCCCGCCGTCAGCATGTCCGTCGCGCCGATGAAGCCGAAATTCCAGCCGATCCCGAGAAGGACGAGCGCGACGAAGAATTCGAGCGTCCCCGTCCCCGACATGGCGACGACGGCGGTGAGCCCGAGGAGCGCGAGCCCCGCCAGCACGATCCGCTCCGCCCCGAAGCGGGCGATGAGATGCCCGGTGAAGAAGGAGGGCGCGAACATCGCCAGCACATGGGCGGAAACGATGCTCCCCGCCATGTCCGGCGAGAAGCCGCAGCCGACGACGGCGAGCGGCGTCGCCGTCATCACCAGATTCATCAGCGCATAGGAGACCATCGCGCAGATCATCGCGGCGCGCACCCGCGGCTCGGCCAGGATCTCCCGCATCGGCCGGCCCGAGGGCGCGCCCTTCGCCCGCCGCGGCGGGCGCGGAATGTCGAGGAAGAGGAGGAGCGGCGCGGCGAGAAGGTTGAGAAGCGCGGTCGCCACATAGGCGCCTGCGAAGGGCACCGGCGCCAGCGCCTCCCGCGCCAGCGGCACGATCATCTGCGGCCCGATGATCGCGGCGGCGAGCCCGCCGGCCATCACATAGCTGATCGCCTTCGGCCGGAAGGCGGGCGAGGCCGTGTCCGCCGCCGCGAACCGGTACTGGCCCTGCGCGGCCATGTAGATCCCGATCAGCGCGGAGCCGGCGAGAAGGAGGGGGAAACTGCCGAGAAGCAACGCCAGCGCATTCAGCGCCGCGCCCGCCGCGCCCCCGGCGACCCCGACGAAGAAGCCGGCGCGCCGGCCATAGCGGCCCATCAGCAGCGCCACCGCCGGCGCCGCGAACATCGAGCAGAACACGGTGGCGGAAATCGGCAGCGTCGCCAGCGCCTTGTTCTCCGCCAGGATCTGCCCGGAAAGCCCGCCAAGCACGAAATGCACCGGCATCTGCGCCCCGAGAATCGCGCTCGCGAGGGCGAGAATCACGACGTTGCGGCGGGCTCGCCCGTCATCGGGCGCGAGGGAGGCTGATTCGGCGATGGTCATGCGCAGCGTGTCCGGTTCGACGCGGCGGGCGCGCCCGGGGCGAATATGCACGTCGGGCCGCGCGGCGCCAGACCTGCCCAAGCCAATGCCGCATGTGATGAATCGTTAAGCATTTGGTTACGGATTTGCGGCTATGATGTGAGGTTTCTCACATGGCGGAACATTAACCATTTCTTCACTTGCGATTCTGCCGCACCGCAGCATATCACCGCGACATCCGGGGCGTGTTTTTCCCGGTGTGTGAATCCTCCAGTGGGGCGTGACTGTAGATCCACAGAGAGGACGTAAAATGCGTAACCTTGTCTTGTCCGCTTTCGCGGCGGGGGCGTTGCTTGCAAGCCCTGCCCAGGCGGCGACGGTGTCGTTTTCCGACGCGCTCGCCCTTCAGGACGTAGAGATCAGCGGCACGCTTTCCGTGCCTCAGTTCGATCCGTCCCTCGGCACGCTCACCGGCGTCACGTTCACAATCACCGGCGCGATCGCCAGCATCCTCGGCGTCACGAACAGCGGTACGAACGTGATTACGGGCGCGGCGACCACGACGGTGGACTTCAACGTCTCGTCTTCCGCCCTGTCCCTCCCCGGCATGCCGGACTTCTCGGTCGTCGGATCGACCGGGCTGGTCACGCTCGGCGTCGGAGAGAGCGCTCTGTTCCCGGTGACGGGCATGAACTCCATCTCCGGCAGCCCGGCCCCGTCGGCGGCGTTCATCGGCGGCGGCACGGTCGATCTCGACTTCATGACGACCACGAGCTTCGGCGGCTCGGGCTTCGGCGGCGACATCATCATCAGCCAGGCCACCGACGCCGGACTCATGTTCCAGATCGAATACGAGTTCGACGCCGTGGCGATCCCGCTCCCGGCCACTGCTCCGCTTCTTGCGGCGGCCGCGGGCCTGTTCCTGTTTGTCGGCCGCAGGCGTGCGCGGCGTCTCTCCTGAACGGGAGTTAACCTTCACGGCCCGGGCCGCGTTGATACTGGCCCGGTAGAGTATCGTGGTTTGCGGGGCGCGTAGCGTCCTTGCCCCGCAGCGTTGTGTTTTCCGGGCGTGGCCAAGGGCCGTTCAGACAATGGGCTCCGCCCGGAGCCTGACCCCGCCAGAAGGGCGTAGGGTCAAGGTCATCGCAGGTTCCGGCGGAGGCCCGCCGGGAGTGAACCGCCACCGCGCAAGCAGCGTGGCGAGGATGAGTTTCGCCTCCATCAGGGCGAAGCCCATGCCGATGCAGATCCGCGGCCCCGCGCCGAAGGGAAGATACTGATAGCGATGCCGCCCTCTCGCGGTCGCCGGAGCGAACCGCTCCGGGTCGAACGCGTCTGCATCCTCCCAGAGCATCCGGTGCCGGTGCAGCGCATAGATCGGCAGCATCAGGATGTCCCCCGCCATGATCGGGCGGCCGCAGAGACGGTCTTCCTTCTTCGCGATCCGGGCGAGGAAGGCGGCGGGCGGATAGAGCCGCATCGCCTCCTCCAGCACCTGCCCGACATAGCCGAGCGCCGGCAGATGCGCGGCCTCCGCCGGGCCCGACCCTATCGCCGCCCGCGCCTTCTCCCGCGCCCGCTCCTGCGTCGCCGGGTCGATGGCGAGGAGCCAGAGCGCCCAGGCGAGCGCCAGCGCCGTCGTCTCGTGCCCCGCCACGATGAAGGCGAGCATGTTGTCCCTCAGCTCCTCCGGCGTCATCTTCCGCCCGCTTTCCGGGTCCTCGGCGAAGCGCATGAGGTCGAGCAGGTCCTCCCGCTGCGGCTCGTTGCGCCTTGCGGCGATCACCCGATCCATCAGCGGGCGAAGGTCGGAGGAGCGGCGGCGGAAGAGCGTGGCGGGCCGCGGCACCCAGGTCGGCACGGCCAGCACGTCGAGGAGGGAGACCTTGCCGACCGTCTCCATGTATTCGTCGATGGCGCGGGAGACGGCGGGGCGGTCCAGCGTGTCCTTCCCCGAAAGCGCCACGTCGCAGATCACGTCGAAGGTCGCGGCGATCATCTGGGCGTAGGCCTCCACCCCGCCCTTCGCCGCCATCTCCTCCCCGATCCGCGCCGCGCTCCGCTCCGCAGCCGCCGTCATGAACGGGGAGAGCGCGACAAGATGGCGATGCGCGAAGACGGGCGCCGCCGCCCGCCGCTGCCAGCGCCAGTGCGCCCCTTCCGCGATGAAGAGGCTCTCCCCGATCGCGGGGCGGAGCAGCCGCTTCGTCACCGGCGATTTCGGATATTCCTCCACCCGGTCCTTCAGGATTCGCTCCAGCGAATCCGGGTCCATCACCATGTGCCATCGCGCCACGGTGACGCCGGTGAGCATCGGCTGGCGGAAGGCCAGCGCCGGCACGATCTCCAGCACGTTGCGCCGCGCCTTCCGCACCGTCTCCATGATCGAGAGCGGCGCGGTCGCGACGGCGACCTTCGGGGGTTCGATGCGGGGTCTTGCGGGGGCTCCGTCCATGCCCTTCAGATAAGGCCCCCGCGCCCCCCGGCAATGGCCGCCTCGCCCGCCTCCGTCAGCGCGTAGACCCCGCGGGAGACGCGGCGGAACCAGCCGTAGTGATTGTCGCGCAGGATCGCGCCCGCGCGGGGCGCCGCCGCCGCCCGGCCCGCCGCCGCCGGCCGCGCCTCCCCCGCCTCCGCGAGATGCGCCGCGAGGCGGAGCGCCTCCTGCCGGTAGGCGGTCATCAGCCGCAGCCCGCCCGTGCCGCCCGCATTCGGGTCCCCCTCCCGCCGCCCGAATTCCCGCAGGATCGCGCCCCGCGCCCGCGCGTTCCGCCGCGGCGGCGGCGCGCCGGGGTCGAGCGCGGCCTCCACGTTGCCGGCGGCGTCCACAAGCATAAGCCCGAGCCCGAGCCGCCGGCAGAGCGCCAGCGCGTGCCGCCGCCGCCGCCGCCCCGCCAGCGCCGAAGCCGGAACGGCGAGCGCCACCCGCTCGAAGGCAAGCTGCCGCGCCACGCCCTGCATGACGAGCGCGAGCGTGAAGCCGCGCTTCAGCTCCACCGCCAGCGGCTCCTCCCCCTCGCGAACCGCCAAGAGGTCGCAAGGGCCGACCTCGCCCTTCGCTTCAAAGCCTTGTGAAGCGAGAAACGCCTTCACCGGGGCGTAAAGGCTGGTCTCCGGCGGTTTTGCGGTCATCTTGCCGGTATAGGGGCGCGCGGCCCCGGCGGGAAAGGGGGCTGGCGATGCGGCGATGGATCATGGCGGCGCTCGCGCTCCTCGCCCCCGCCGCCGCGGCGGATGCGCCCTGCCCCGTCGAGGCGCCCTGCGAGGCGGGCGGCGGCGAATACGCGCTCGTCCTGCCCGAAGGATGGGACGGCGCTTCGCCCCTCCCCGCCCTCGTCTTCCTCCACGGGCACAATTCCGACATGGGCGCGACCGTCGGCATGGCCTCGCTCCGGTCGGCCTTTGTCGAGCGGGGCTGGCTCCTCGTCGCCCCGCGCGGCGCCCGGCGGGAGGAGGGCGCGCCGCGGCGCTGGGCGGGCGTGACCGATCCGGGCTGGCGGGATGACCGGGCGTTTCTTCTCGCCGTGATCGAGGATGCGGCGCGGCGCGTTCCGCTCGCGGGCAAGCCCGTGATCGGCGGCTTCTCCGCCGGCGGCTCGATGGCCTGGATGATGAGCTGCCATGAGGGCGCGCGGTTTTCCGCCGTGATCTCCGTCGCCGGCGCGCTCCGCCAGCCGAACCCCTCCCCCTGCCCCGCGATGGCGCCCCGCGCCTTCCATCTCCACGGCTTCACCGATGCACAGGTCCCGCTCGAAGGCCGCGCGATCCGCGACTGGCGGCAGGGGAGCGTGGCGGAGACGCTGGCGGAATTCCGCCGCGCCAATCGCTGCCGCGACTGGCCGGAGGCGACCTCCGCCGAGCCCGGCGCATGGCGGAGCCGGGCCTGGACCGGCTGCGCGGCGGGCGGCGATCTCCTCTCTCTCGAACATGACGGCGGCCACGGCCTGCCCCCCGGCTGGGCCGAGGCGGCGGCGCGCTGGCTCGCGAAGGAATGACCGGCGCCGCCGATCGGCGACGGGAGTTTCCTCTCGCCGCCGCGGGGCGGAGCGCTTAGACTTCGCCGCAAGAAAGCGGAGGAGACGGGAATGAACGCGCTGCTGCCCGATGTGGACCCTGACGGCCTGCTCGAATACTCGGTCGTCTTCACCGACCGCTCGCTCAACCACATGAGCAAGGCCTTCCAGCAGGTGATGCGGGACATTTCGGAGACGCTGAAGGGCGTCTACGCCGCCGACCATGTCGCGCTCGTCCCCGGCGGCGGCACCTACGCCATGGAGGCGGTCGCGCGCATGTTCGCGGGGGGCGAGCGGGCGCTCGTGATCCGCAACGGCTGGTTCTCCTACCGATGGACCCAGATCTTCGAGGCCGGCGCGATCCCCGAAAGCCATGACGTGATGAAGGCCCGCCGTACCGGCAACGCGCCCGACGCGCCCTTCGCCCCCGCGCCGGTGGAGGAGGTCGTCGCCAAGATCAGGGAGACGCGCCCCGCCGCCGTCTTCGCCCCCCATGTCGAGACTTCCGCCGGCATGATCCTGCCGGACGACTACATCGCCGAGGTCGCCGCCGCCGCGCATGAGGCGGGCGGGCTCTTCATTCTGGACTGCATCGCCTCCGGCTGCCTCTGGGTGGACATGAAGGCGCTCGGCGTCGACGTGCTGATCTCCGCCCCGCAGAAGGGCTGGAGCGCCTCCCCCTCCGCCGGGCTCGTGATGATGTCCGCCCGCGCGCGGGAGGTCATGGAAGGGCGGAAAAGCTCCTCCTTCGCCGTCGATCTCAAGACCTGGACGAAGATCATGGAGGCCTACGAGGCCGGCGGCCACGCCTATCACGCGACGATGCCGACGGACGCGCTCCGCGGCTTCCGCGACGCGATGAAGGAGGCGGAGGCGGAGGGGTTCGATCGGCTGAAGGCCGCGCAGGAGGAGCTCGGCCGCCGGGCGCGGGAGGCTTTCGCCGCCCGCGGCCTCCGCTCCGTCGCGGCGGACGGCTTCGCCGCGCCCGGCGTCGTCGTCGCCTATACGGCGGACCCGGAGATCAAGTCGGGCGCGAAATTCGTCCGCGCCGGCGTGCAGGTCGCCGCCGGCGTGCCGCTCCAGGTGGACGAGGGGCCGGATTATTCGAGCTTCCGGATGGGCCTTTTCGGCCTCGACAAGCTCCGGGACGTGGACGGCGCGGTGGCCCGGCTCGAAGCGGCGCTCGACGCCGCGCTCTGAGGCGCCGCGCTCAGAAGAGGAAATCCGCCGCGCTGAAATCGCCCTCCAGCGCGTTCTCGACGCGGATAAGCGTGTTGCGGAAGGCGATGGTCACGTCCGCGCCGTCCTGCGCGATGGTCAGGCCGCCGAAGCCGCCGGCGCCGGAAATCTCGATCCGGTCGGTTCCGTCCTCGTAGCGGCGAACGAGGTTCTCGTCGTCATTCGCGCCGAAGACGAAGGCGTCCGCGCCCCGCCCGCCGATCAGCGTGTCGTTCCCCGCCCCGGCGATCAGCCGGTCGTTCCCGCCGCCGCCGGTGAGGAGATCGTCGCCCCCGCCGCCGCTCAGCGTGTCGTTCCCGCCGCCGCCGCGCAGCTTGTCGTTTCCGCCATTGCCGAAGAGCCTGTCATCGCCGCCATTGCCGATGACGAGATCGTCGCCGCCCCCGCCGCGGGCGAAATCGTCGCCTCCCTGCCCGCGCATCCGGTCGGCGCCGCCATTGCCGATCAGCCGGTCGTCGCCCGCCCCGCCGAAGGCCTCGTCATCGCCGCCGCCGCCGATGAGGCGGTCGTCCTCGCCATTGCCGCGCAGCGTGTCGTTCCCCGCCCTGCCGCGCAGAACGTCCGCGAACTCGCCCCCGGCCATCGCGTCGTCCGTCACGAAGCCGTCGCGGTTCACCGCCCGGTCGATCACGCCGAGGCTGGCGAAGGCGAGATGCCCGCCAAGGTCGAAGCGCGGGGTGTTCGGCAGATCCTGAACCTCCACGAGATTCACGAAATCGGGGATCCCGTCCCCGTTCAGGTCCGCGAAGATGAAGGCCTGCCTGCCCGGGAACTCCGCCTCGTCGATCCGGGTGAAGCGCCCGCCCTCGTTCTCGAACCAGAGCGTTCTCTGGCCCGAGAAATCGGGCCGGGCGCGGCTCACGACGATGTCGAGGTCCCCGTCCGCGTCGAAATCGACGAGCTGGAAATCCGGCGTGCCGGCGATGCGCGGCAGGCCGATCCCGGCCTCCTGCCCTTCGATCCGGTTCGACACGTCGACATAGCCCTCCGCCCCCCGGTTCTCGAGGAGCTGGATGAGGAAGCCGTTTCCGCCGGTATCCCAGTAGATGACGAGATCGAGGTCGCCGTCATTGTCGAAATCGCCCCAGCGCGTGTGCTCGCCCGCGAATTCCCCGCTGGTGAGCCGCGCAAGCGGAATGGGCGGGGAAAGCTGGTTGGCGATTTCGAGCGTGAAGTTTCCCGCGCCGTCGTTTTCGGCGTAGCCGAAGCCTTCGAACACCGGCCGCCCGGTGTCGAAGCCGAAGATCGGGCCGAAGTAGATGTCGAGGTCGCCGTCGTCGTTCCAGTCGATCAGCGCGGGGAAATAGCCGCTGCGCCCGCCGTCGAAGGCCGGGTCGATCCCCGGCCCGGGCGTGAAGCCGCCCCGGCTCTCGAAGAAGACGGGGGCGGAAAAGCCGCCGCGCCCGTCCCCGAACAGGAGATAGGGCGGGATGCTCTCGTCATCGTTCAGATTGGAGACGAAGATGTCGTCCCGCCCGTCCCCGTTGAAATCGGCGACGACGGAGCCGTGGCTGAAATCGGTGAAATCCGGCAATGCGCCGGAGCCGTCCGTGAAGCCGCCGCGGCCATCGGACAGGAGCAGCCCGTTCCGCTCGCCGGGAAACGGGAAGGACGCTTCGGAGCCATGATTGTCGAGAAACACGTCCGGTCGCCCGTCGCCGTTGAAGTCGCCGATCTGGAAGCCGCGCAGCAGGCTCGCGCCGATACCGGAGGGGAGAACCTCGTCGGTCACATCCCGCAGCCGCCCGCCCTGGAGCGCAAGGGCGACAAGCGGGCTCGGCGCTTCGGGCCTCTGGTTGGAGCCGGTCGGCGTGGTGGAGACGAGAATGACCGTTCGGCCGCCGGCCTCGACGGCGACGGACCGCTCCCACAGCAGCAGGTCGTTTCCATGTGGCCGCCCGAACGGGGCGCCCATGAAGATCGGCTCGCCCCAGGTGACGGAGCCCGGTCGGTTCAGCATGTCTCGCCCCACAGATCGACTGCGGGAGCATTACGCCCGCCGTCCGCGGGCGCAACTCCGTGCAGGAGCGGGGCGCCGCCGGCAGGCTGGCGGAGCGAGCGGGCGCGCTGCGCTCAGAAGAGGAAGTCCGCCGCGCTGAAATCGCCCTCCTCCGCGTTCTCGACGCGGATGAGCGTGTTGCGGAAGGCGATGGTCACGTCCGCGCCGTCCTGCTCGATGGTCAGGCCGCCGAAGCCGCCGACTCCGGAAATCTCGATCCGGTCGGTTCCGTCCTCATAGCGTCGAACGATGTTCTCGCCGTCATTCGGGCCAAAGACGAACACGTCCGCGCCCCGCCCGCCGATCACCGTGTCATTCCCCGCCCCGGCGATCAGCCGATCGTCGCCGCCGCCGCCCTTGAGGAGATCGTCGCCCCCGCCGCCGGTCAGCGTGTCGTTCCCGCCGCCGCCGCGGATCTTGTCGGCGCCGCCATTGCCGAGGAGCCGGTCGTCTCCGCCGCCGCCGATGACGAGGTCGTCGCCGCCGCCGCCGCGGGCGAGATCGTCCCCCGCCTGTCCGCGGAGCCGGTCGGCGCCGGCATTGCCGATCAGCGTGTCGTTCCCCGCGTCGCCGTCGAGGCTGTCGTCGCCCCGGCGTCCGCGCATGTTGTCGTCCCCGGCGAAGCCGCCGATATCGTCGTCGCCCTGCGAAAGGATGATCCGGTCGTTCCCGGAGAGGATGAAGGCCGAGAAAGCCTCGCCCACACCGTCAACGAGAAGTTGCTCGAACCGGCGCGCGTCCCGGTTCACATTCGTTACGTCGAGTTCGACCTCGCCGTCGATCAGCACCCGGAATCCGCTCACCGTGCCGTCGATGTTGTCGCCGGAGAGGCGGAACTCGCCGAAATACTCTTCGGTGCGGTTCCCCTGCCTCAGCGTGATCCTGTTCGCCGAGCTCTGGGTGTTCCCGTCCTGAATGAAGTCATCGTCGAGAATCGTTTCCGAATTGACCCGTACAACCGCCATAGCTTGCTCCGCCCCATGATTGGCCACAACATGTAGCGGAGGCGTATGACGCGAATGCGACGCCGGCAAGCCGAAAAAACTTGCCCGCGCCGCGCCGTGGCTCAGTCAAGCCAGGCTTAACCGACCGCCTCCAGCAGCCCCCTCCGGCGCAACAGGGCGTCGGCCTGCGGGGCCCGGCCGCGGAAGGCGCGCCAGGCCTCTTCCGGGTCCTGCCGGCCGCCGGCGGAATAGATCGCGGTTTCGAGCCGCTTCGCCGTCTCCGCGTCGAACGGGTCGCCCGCCTCCTCGAAGGCGGCGAAGGCGTCCGAGTCCATCACTTCGGACCACATGTAGCTGTAATAGCCCGCCGAATATCCGTCCCCCGCGAAAACGTGGGAGAAATGCGGCGTCCGGTGCCGCATGACGATGGATTTCGGCATCCCGATCCGCGCCAGCGCCTCCGCCTCGAAGGCCGCGACGTCGAAGCCCTTGCCGTCGGGCAGGAGGTGCATTTCGAGATCGACGAGCGCGGAGGCGACATATTCGACGGAGGCGAAGCCCTGCCCGAAATTCCGCGCCTTCAGCACCTTGTCGATCATCGCCTTCGGCATCGGCGCGCCCGTCTTCACATGCCGCGCGAAGCGGGTGAGGATCTCGGGCTCCGTCAGCCAGTGCTCGTAGAGCTGGCTCGGCAATTCCACGAAATCCCGCGCCACCGAGGTTCCGGCGATGGAGGGATAGGTGACGTCGGAAAGCATCCCGTGCAGCGCATGGCCGAATTCGTGGAAGAGCGTCCTCGCGTCCTCGAAGGTCAGCAGCGTCTCCCCCTCCGCCTTCGCGAAGTTCATCACGTTGGAGATGACGGGCCTTACCCGCCCGCCGAGATTGCGCTGCCCCCGCCACGCGCTCATCCAGGCGCCGGAGCGCTTGGCGGGGCGCGCGAAGTAATCCCCGATGAAGACGGCGAGATGCTCGCCCCCCCGCGTCACCTCCCAGACGCGGGCGTCGGGGTGCGGGCGGGGCGCGGATTTCCGTTCGGTGAAGCCGAGGCCGAAGAGCCGGCGGGCGACGTCGAAAGCGGCGCGGATCATCGCGTCGAGCGGCAGGTAGGGCTTCAGCGCGTCCTCGTCGAGGTCATGCTCCGCCTTGCGCTGCTTCTCCGCGTAATAGCGCCAGTCCCAGGCCTCGATCTCGATATTCGCGCCCTCCGCGGCGGCGAGCCGGGCGAGGCCCGCGCGCTCCGCCTCCGCGCGCCGCTTCGCCGGCTCCCAGACGGACATGAGGAGCGCGCGCACCCGGTCGGGCGACTTCGCCATCTGGTCGTCAAGCTTGAAGGCCGCGAAGTTGGGGAAGCCGAGGAGCCGCGCCCGCTCCGCCCGGAGCGCGACGATCTCCGCCGCGATGGCGCGGTTGTCCGTCTCCGCCCGCATCTCGCCCCGCCCCGTCCAGGCCCGCCAGGCCTCCTCGCGGAGCGCGCGGTTCTGCGAGAATTGCAGGAACGGCGTGATGAGCGAGCGGGAGAGGGTGACGACATGCCCCTCGATCCCCCGCGCCTTCGCGGCGGAGGCGGCGGCGGCGAGGAAGCTTTCCGGCAGGCCCGCCAGCGCCGCCTCCCCTTCGAGCTTCATGTGCCAGTCGTTCTCGTCCTTCAGCACGTTCTGGCTGAAAGCGGCGCCGAGTTCGGAGAGGCGGGAGGCGATCTCCGACATGCGCGCCCTGTCCTCGCCCCGGAGCTGCGCGCCGGCCCGCACGAAACTCGTGTAGGTCAGCTCCAGCACCCGGTCCGATTCCGGGTCGAGCCCGAGATCGGCGCGCCGGGCCATCAGTTCGTCGATCCGGCGGAAGAGCCGGGCGTTCATCACCGTCTCGACATGATGGCGCGTCAGCGTCGGCGCCGCCCAGCGCTCGATCGCCTGCATCTCGTCCGTCGCGTTCACCCCGGCGAGGTTCCAGAAGACGGAAGAGACCTGCGTGAGCGCCTTGCCCGAAAGTTCGAGCGCGGCGATCGTGTTGGCGAAGGTCGGCGGGAACGGGTCGTTCGCGATGGCGTCCACCTCGGACCGGTCCTCCGCCAGCGCCGCCTCGAAGGCGGGGCGGAAATGCTCGGGCCCGATCTCGTCGAAGGGCGGCAGGCCGAAGGGGGTGGTCCAGTCGCGGAGGAGCGGGTTGGGCATGGCGCGGGCCTTGTGTCGGAGAACCGCGCCAGCCTATGCGAGAGCGGCCGGCGCGCAAACGGATTTCGCGCGCCGGCCGCCTTGCCTCATTTCGGGCGCACCGCGTCCGCCGTGCCCTGGACGAAGGCGATGACGCGGGTCAGCTCCTCCTCCGTCATACGCCCCTCGAAGCTCGGCATGCCCCCGTCGACCATGGCGCCGCCGAGCACGATCTCCTTCGCGCCGGTCAGCGTCTCCGCCGTCGAGAAGCCGAGATTGGGGATGTTCCCGCCATTGTTCACGCCGGGAACGCCGTGGCAGAACAGGCAGTTGGAGACATAGAGCGCCAGCCCCTCGCCCACATGCTCCGGGTCATAGGGCACGCCGGAGACGAGCGTCGTCCGCTCGTTCTTCACGAAGGCGGGCATCGTCGCCTCGCCGCCGATCCTGAAGGTGTAGACGGTGCCCGGCCCCACATTCTCCGTCGCCTTCTGCATCAGGCCATAGACCCCGCCCCAGCCGGCGGCGATGGTGACGTATTGCACGCCGTCCTTCTCCCAGGTCGCCGGGGCGGCGACCACGCCGGTGCCCACCGGCGTCTCCCAGAGCGCCTCGCCCGTGGAGGCGCTATAGGCGGCGAAGCGCCCGTCCGCCGTGCCCTGGAACACGAGGTCGCCCGCCGTCGTCAGCGTGCCGCCGTTCCAGGGCGAGACATGGTCGATCTTCCAGCGCGCCTCCTGCTTCACCGGGTCCCATGCCAGAAGCTGGCCGAAGGGCTGCGCCTCGGGCGCGACGGTGTTGAAGAGGAAGCCGAGATTCCACCCCTGGCCGGACATGGTGGACATCGGCTTTTCCTTGTTGAGCTCCCAGGCCGGGTCCGTCTGCTGCACGAGCGGAATGCCCTGCGCCGGGATGTAGACGAGCCCGGTTTCCGGGTTGAAGCTCATCGGATGCCAGTTATGCGCCCCATAGGCGGAGGGGATCGTCTCCCACGGCGCTTCCGGGTCGCGCGCCGCCGGGTTCTCGATCGGGCGGCCGTTCTCGTCATAGCCGGTCGCCCAGGTGACATGGACGAAGGGCTCGGCGGAGATGAACGCCCCGTTCGTCCGGTCGATGACGTAGAAGAAGCCGTTCTTCGGCGCCTGCATCAGCACCTTCCGCGCCTCGCCCCCGATCTCGAGATCGGCGAGGATGATGTGCTGGGTGGAGGTGTAATCCCAATGGTCGCCCGGCGTGTTCTGGTAGTGCCAGCGATACTCGCCGGTGTCCGGGTCGAGCGCGACGATGGAGGCGACATAGAGATTGTCGCCGCCGCCCGGGCTCCGGTAGTGCCGGTTCCACGGCGAGGCGTTGCCGGTGCCGACATAGAGCAGGTTCAGTTCCGGGTCGAAGGCCATCGCGTCCCAGATCGTGCCGCCGCCGCCCGCCTTCCAGTATTCGCCCGCAGGGTCCCAGGTCTTCGCCGCCGCCTCCATCGAGGCGTTCTCGTAGGGCTTCGCCGGGTCGCCGGGGACGGACCACCAGCGCCAGGCCATCTCCCCGCTCTCCGCGTCATAGGCGGAGACATAGCCGCGCACGCCGTATTCCGCGCCGCCATTGCCGATGATCACCCGCCCGTTCACCACGCGCGGCGCGCCGGTGATGGTGTATGACATCTCCCGGTTCTCGATCGTGTCGACCTTCCAGAGCCGCTCGCCCGTCGCCGCGTCGATGGCGTGGAGCCAGCCGTCATAGGCGCCGACGAAGACCGTCCCCTCATGGATCGCGACGCCGCGGTTCACCACGTCGCAGCAGCCGCGGTCGGCATATTCGCCCGGCACTTCCGGATCGTAGACCCAGAGCCGCTCGCCCGTCACGGCGTCGAGCGCGTGGACGACGGACCAGGAGGCGGTGACGAACATCACCCCGTCCACCACGATCGGCGTCGCCTCCACGCCGCGGCGGGAGCCGAGGTCGTAGGCCCAGGCGAGGCCGAGCTCGCCGACATTATCCGCATTGATCGCGTCGAGCTTAGAATGCCGCGTCTCGGCGTAGTCGAGGCCGTAGCTGGGCCAGTTCCGCGTCTCGGCGGCGTTGGCGATGATCGCCGCGCCGTCGATGGCGCCCGTCGCGGCGCGGATCGCCTCCGGCGTGACGGTTTGCGCGAAGGCTGCTGCGGGCAGGACGGCGAGGATCGCCGCCCGGCTGGCGAGTCTGAACATGGGCGTCTCCCTGGCAGGCGGCCGTAGCGGCCGCTCATTTTATGGGCTCAGCCTGCGGTTGCGCAGCCCGTCCGTCAATACGGATTTCCTCATTTCCGGCAGGCGGAGCGCGCCGCCGTTCAGCGCGCGCCCAGGCGCCCGCCGGGCCGCGCCAGCGCCGCGGCGCGCGCCCCCGGCTCCTCGGGCAGCGGCAGGCCCGTCTCCACCCGGAAGTCGCCGTCATAACCCCCTTCGAACAGCGTCCGCCCGGTGAAGCCGGCGAGCCGCGCGGCCGGGTCGAAGGAATGGCCGAGGCCGGAGACGGCGAAGCCGGGCGCGGCGGGCGCGGGCTCCAGATAGCCTTCGACCGACAGGCGTTCGAGCGGCCCGGCCGCCCCGGTGAACCGCCCCGTATCGAGCGCGCGGATCAGGAGCCGCCCGTCCTCGAAGCGCCCGAGCGCGGTGACGAAAGTCCCCTCCGGCGGCGGCGCGAGGCGGATGAGGAGCGCGGCCGCCGCGCCGCCGACGGTGACGCCGCCGCCCGCCCCGGAGCCGATCTCCCCCGCGATCACGTCCGGCCCCGGCGCCGCCGGCGCGATGCGCGAGGCGACGACCGCGCCGCCGCGCCAGAGGCCGGAGACGGAGACGCGCATCCCCGCAAGGCCCGGCGCGGTCTCCCCGATCACCGGAACGCCGTTGACGAAGAGCCCGCGCTCGCCCGCCTCCAGCACGCCGACCAGCGGGTCGGAGACGACGATGCGCCGGGCGAAGAGCACGGCCCCGCGCCGCTCCGCCTCGATGGTCAGCGCCTGCCCGACCGTGAGGGAGGAGAGCGGAACCGGCCCGAAGGCGTTCTCCGCCGCCGTCTCCGCGCCCGTGCCGACCGCAAGGCCGTTGACGAGGAGCGAGCCGAAGCCGGTGAGCACGCCGACGATCCCCGTCCCCCCGATCCCGCCCCGCGGCTCCTCCTCCGGCGCGGCGGCGAAATCGGGGGCCTCGCCGCCCGCGCACCCGGCGAGGAGCCCCGCGCCGAGGCCGGCCATCATGCGCCGCCGGTCAATCATCCCCGCCTCCTTCACGCGCGTCTCCCTCACGCTTGTCATTCTCTCGATACAGATAGAGACCGAAGCGGAACCGCGCACGGTTGGAAGGCTCCGAAGCGTCCCGGCCCTGAAGCCGGTGCGCCAGCCGGTTGAGCCGCGTGAGAGAGCGCTCCGCCTCCCGCCGCGCCGCGTCGGCCAGTTCCTCGGCCGAGGCGGGGGAGAGCCGGTTGTAGAACAGCGCCCGCTCGACATGGCGAGGCGTCTCGGCGGCGAGGTTCTCCGCCCCCGCGGCGATATGGTCCCCCACGTTCTCGGCGAGGAAGATCAGCGCCTGTTCCCGGTCCGCCGGCCCGCGGAGCGCCCCTTCGAGCAGACGGAGCCGCCCCTCCCCGTCCGCCCCGACCAGCCCCTGCCGCTCCAGCTCGTCCCGGATCGCGCGCGGGCGCACGTCCCGGCTCACGGAGGCGCAAAGCGCGTCGAAGCTGGCGCCTTCGCCATGCGGGGGGAGCGGCGCGGGCCCGCCCTCCGCATCGGCGAATTCCGGCGAGGCGAGCCAGCGGGCGATCACCGTGGCGAGGACGTTCGCGCGCTCCCGCAGCGCATCCTCCGCGTGCCTGTCCGGGTCGCGCAGCGTGTTCACGTCCCGCCGGTGCACGCCCGTCATCAGCGAAATCGCGCTGACGGTGGGCTTCTTTCCCGCCCGCACGATCTCCGCCTCCGCCGCCTCCACGAAGGCGGCGCGGGCCAGCCGCTCGAAAGCGGGCGCCGTCATCCCCTCGGCGAGGAGAGCGCGGGCGAGCGGGCGGAGGAGGAGGCGCGCGACGCGGATCAGAAGCGCCGCCCGCGCGCCCTCCGCGGGGGGAAGGGCTCCGGTCATGTCAGGCGATAACATACGTGTGAGAATTGCACACGGAAAGCCGGATTCCGCCCCCTCTCGCCTTGATCGCGGCGTCGTGAGGCGCATTTACCGTTCCAAGCGTGGGCATAATGCACACGCACGATACGGAGGACGACATGAAGACCCTTTTCGCCGCCGCCGCCTTTTCCCTCGCCGCGGCCTTCGCCGCCCCGCAGGCCTCTTTCGCCGCGGACAAGGACATCGTCGACACGGCCGTGGGCGCCGGCTCCTTCAACACCCTCGTCGCCGCCGTTCAGGCCGCGGGCCTCGTGGACGTGCTGAAGGGCGACGGGCCGTTCACCGTCTTCGCGCCGACGGACGAGGCCTTCGCCGCGCTGCCGGCGGGGACGGTCGAGAACCTCCTTCTCCCCGAGAACAAGGACCAGCTCATCGCGATCCTGACCTATCACGTCGTCCCCGGCGTCGTGATGTCGCCCGACATCGCGGGCAAGACGCTCGACGCGACCACCGTGCAGGGCGGCGCGCTCGCCATCAACGCGACCAGCGGCGTGATGATCAACGACGCGACCGTGACGACGGCGGATGTCGCCGCCTCGAACGGCGTCATCCACGTGATCGACAAGGTCCTGCTGCCCGCCAGCTGAGGCCCGACCGGAAAGCCGGCCTCTCTCCCCTCTCGGGCCGGCCCGGCGCCGGCGCCCACCCCCTCGGGCGCCGGCGCTTCCGTTCAAGCGGCGCGCCAGATGACCGGGAACCAGTCCTCCCTGAGCCGCTCGCCCGGCTGCATCCCGTGGCCCGGATAGGGCGGCGATGTGCGACCCGGCCGCTCGACATAGCGCGCATCGTCCCCCACCAGCCGGAGCGAGAAGGCGCGGCGGCGCGAGGGGGAGTCGTTCCCGCGGGCGCCGTGGAGCGTCTTGTAGTGGAACGCCACCGCATCCCCCGGCTCCATCTCCCATTCCAGGACCTTGAAGCGCATCGGCTCCTTGTCCGGGTCGGGAACGGGAATGTATTCGCCGGTGTCGGGGAAGAAATTCTCCTCCGTCAGCCATTTCGTCGGCAGCACCGGCTTCTCCCAGCGGTGCGAGCCCGCGACGCAGCGGAGCGAGGCCTCCCGCACCGGGTCCATCGGCGACCAGAAGCTGATCGTCTGCCGCCCGTCGACGAAGTAATAGGGCCCGTCCTGATGCCAGGGCGTCGGCTTCGAAGTGCCGGGCTCCTTCACCAGCACATGGTCGTGGAAGACCTGCGCCGTCTGCGACCGCATCAGCCGCGCCGCGACCGCGCCCGCCGCCGAGCCCTCGATCACCGCGCGGAACTCGGGGATGCGCTCCCAATTGCAATAATCGTCGAAGAACCGCCCGCCCTCGCCCGGCTTCAGGTTCTCCGCGGCGTAGGGGCCGGGCTCCGCCATGTTCCGCTCGATCCCCGCGCGGATCTGATCCACCCAGTCGCGGAAGAGGCCGCGGATCACCACCGCGCCGTCGCGCTCATAGGCCTCGACATCGGCCTCCGTCACAAGCTCCGCCCCGCTCATCCGCTCCTCCCCAGGCTGACGCGTACGGCATAGACCCGATCGGGCGGCGGAGAAACGGGAATTTCGAATCCGCGACGTTCCGCGCCGCGCCGCCGGCAGTTTCGGCTTGGCGCCCGTCCGCCCCGTTGCTATCCAAGCCCCTGCTCCAGACAGGCCGTGGCGATGCATTACAGAAGAGAAGTCGATGGCCTCCGGTCTGTGGCGGTCCTGCCGGTCATTCTTTTTCACGCCGGGTTCGACGTGTTCAGCGGCGGCTATGTCGGCGTAGACGTCTTCTTCGTCATCAGCGGCTATTTGATAACCAGCATCCTGATCGCAGATCTGGAGCGTGGCGACTTCTCCATCTCCCGTTTCTACGAACGCCGCGCGCGGCGAATTCTTCCTGCGCTCTTCGTGGTGATGCTGGCCTGCCTGCCCTTCGCCTGGATGTGGATGCTCCCGGCCGATCTGAAGGATTTCGCGCAGAGCCTTGTCGCGGTGGTCTTCTTCGCCTCGAACATCCTTTTCGAGCGGGAGAGCGGCTATTTCGCGGCGGATGCGGAGCTGAAGCCGCTCCTTCACACCTGGAGCCTTGCGGTGGAGGAGCAGTACTACCTGATCTTCCCCGTCTTCCTGTTCCTGCTGTGGCGCTTCGGGCGGAACCGGGTGTTCTGGTCCGTCGCCGCCGCCGCCGCGCTCAGCTTCGTCATCTGCGAATGGTGGTGGCGGGACAGCCCGAGCGCCATCTTCTACCTCGCGCCCGCGCGCGCATGGGAGCTTCTCGCCGGCTCCCTCGCGGCCTTCTATCTGCAAGGCAGGGCCCAGCCTTCCAGCAACGCCCTGAGCCTCGCCGGCCTCGGGCTCATCGTCTACGCCATCTTCGCCTTCGACGAGACGACGCCCTTCCCCGGAATCTACGCCATCGCGCCGGTGCTCGGCTCGGCCCTGATCATCCTCTTTGCGGGGGAGCGGACCCTTGTCGCGCGTCTCCTCTCCGTCAAGCCGATGGTCGGAATCGGCCTGATCTCCTACAGCGCCTATCTCTGGCATCAGCCGCTCTTCGCCTTCGCGCGGATCAGGAGCGTGTCCGAGCCCTCCCATGCGCTGATGGGGGCGCTCGCCGTGGCGGCGCTGCTTCTCGCGTGGGCGACATGGCTCTTCGTGGAGACGCCGTTTCGCCGCCGCCCAACCCCCCTGCTGCCCTCCCGCCAACAGGTCTTCGTCGCGAGCGGCGCCGCCGGCGCGGTCTTCGTCGCGATCGGCGCGGCCGGGCATGTCGGGCAAGGGTTCCACGGCCGGTTCGACCTCGACCGGGCGTTTCTCGATCACTTCGAGAACAGCGTCCCGACGCATGAATTCCTCCACCGGGCGGACCTCTTCCGGCACTATCGGGACGAGTGCAATTTCTTCATCCATGACGTCGGGAACTACGAGGGCGTGAAGGAAAGCATACCGGAATCCTGCACCGTCCCGCAGGATCCCGCGAAGCCCACGATCCTCATCTGGGGCGACAGCCATGCGCAGCATCTCCATCCGGGCGTCGAGGCCGTCGCCGATGGGCGCTGGAACATGCTCCAGGTCGCGACCTCGGGCTGCCGTCCGCATCTCCTCTCATCCCCGATGAGGGAGATCTGCGCCCGTTCCAACAAGACGGCGCTGGACGCCATCGCGGCGGTCCGGCCGGAGATCGTGCTGATCGGGAGCATAGGGATGTGGGACGTCGCGGCCCTGAACGGGATCGCGGCGCATCTGAAAGGCCTCGGCGTGAAGACCGTTCTCGTCTCCGGCCCCCCTCCGCACTGGCGCCCGTCGCTGCCGTTCCTCATGGCGTCGAGAGACCTCGGGCTCGAACGCCGCACCTGGCGCGGCGTGGACCTCGCCTATGTCGACTACAGCGAGCAGTTCGTCGCCGCCGCGGGCGAGGAGGGGAACGCCTTCGCCGTTCTCGACCTCATGTCCGCGCTCTGCGACGAGGCGGGCTGCCTGACCTATATCGGGGAGGACCGGCGGGAGGGCATCACGTCCTTCGACTACGGCCACCTCATGCCCGCCGCCAGCCGCCTCGCCGCCGAGGCGGCTCTGCGCCCGTTCCTGGACGGCCGGTAGCCTCCGGTTTCCCTCCCGACCCCATCGCGGGTATAGGGAGGGCGAAGAGCCACGGAAGCCGACGAACCATGCACCCCCCTTCGCGTTTCTCCGTCGCGCCCATGATGGATTGGACGGATATCGAAATTAAATCAATGCATTACACGATGCCATTTGCACTTCATGTTCACGTCTTGATCGCGCAGTCTCGCGCTCTGGCGTAGGTCTGCGTCGATCCATAGGATGACCGGACCGACCTGCATTCCGAAGTAATGAAGCCGTAGTCGGTTACCTGTGATCTGGGCCCCGTGGGCCTTGTCAAGATTTGGGTAGCGTCCACTGCAGCGTGAAGCGAACATAAGTCTTCGATCGCCCGGGATCGCGTGAAATCGCCGCCCACGATCGGCGAAATACGCAGGCTGGTTCGTTCGGCTACCGTGATCTGCCAGCCTGCTCGGTATGTCGTAGCCGATAGCGCCGAGCGTCGATCCTCATCTTACGCCTCAACCATACGTCCCGCGCCGCGCCCGGCCAGAGTAAGAGGCTGCGCCGGGTTCCGCGACGGGTTTGGAGGCGTGGGGAGAGGCCCTACGCCGCCCGTCCCGGGAGACGAATGATGGATATGCAGGTTCTGGACGGCGGCCGTGACGCAGCCGACGGCTACAGGGTGGACGCGTCGCGCGGCGAGCGCGTGGGGCGGGTCTCGTCGGAATGGTTCAACCGGCCGGATGACGAGCGGTATCTCTCGCTCGACGATCTCTTCGCTTCGGTGAAGGGCAGGGCCGAGCGCAGCCGCACGCGCACCGTGGAGAGCGCGGCGATCCGCGTCGAGGCCGAGCGTGAGAACCCCGAGCGTCTGGGCCTCGTCCTGCCCGGCGCCGATGCGCCCGCCGCGCCGACGCACTGGAGCTTCGGGCAGCTTTCGAGCCTTGTCGGCGCGCCGGCGGCCTATCTTCGTCAGCTCCCGGCCCCGCTGGCGGGGATCAACCTGCAGTACGGGCTGACCAACCACCGCGCCGAGCAGGTCAAGACGCTGGAGACCGAGGACGGCCGGACCGAGCTCCGCGCCGTCACCGGGCCGGACTACGGGCGCATCTACGACCACGAGCTGGTCGCCGCCGTCCGGCGCATCGCCGGGAACGGCACGGGAGACACCCGCTGGAAGGTGCCCGGCGTGCTCGACTGGTCGACCGGCGTCTACACTCCGATGGTCGACGTCACCAGGGACACGACCACGCTTTACGCCTCGGACCGCGATGTGTTCCTGTTCCTCGTCGACGACCTGAACCCGATCGAGGCCGGGCGCCTGCCCGACGGATCGCCGGACCTCTATTTCCGGGGCTTCTACTGCTGGAACTCCGAGGTGGGCGCGAAGACGCTGGGCATCGCCAGCTTCTATCTCCGCGCGGTCTGCCAGAACCGCAACCTCTGGGGCGTCGAGGACTTCCAGGAGATCACGATCCGGCACTCCAAATACGCCGCCAACCGCTTCGCTCACGAGGCCGCCCCGGCGCTCACCCGCTTCGCCGAGTCCTCGCCAGCGCCCTTCATCGAGGGCGTTCGTTCCGCTCGGGAGAAGATCGTGGCACGGACGGACGACGACCGGCAGGACTTCCTGCGGAGGCGCGGGTTCTCGAAGGCGGAGACCGGGCGGATCGTCGAGACGGTCCTCACCGAGGAAGGCCGCCCGCCGGAGAGCGTCTTCGACTTCGTGCAGGGGATCACGGCGGTCGCCCGGACCAAGCCGCATCAGGATGCGCGGCTGGCGATGGAGGGCAAGGCGAAGGTGCTGCTGGACCGCGCGGCCTGAGCGGCGCCCCGACCGGACGATGCACGGCCCGCCTCGGAGGGAGAGGGGGGCCGTGTTCCTCGTGACGGGTTCGGAGGTCGGGAGAGAGGCTCCCGGCCGGCCCGTCGCGGAGACGAGAGATGGCCCGGAAGACCCAGACGCAGAAGATCACCCTCAGCGCATCGCGAGACATTCCCTTCGACAGGCTGACGCTCAGCCAGTCCAACGTCCGGCATGTGAAGGCCGGCGTCTCGATCGAGGAGCTGGCCGAGGACATCGCGCGGCGGACGCTCCTCGCCTCGCTCACCGTCCGGCCGGTGCTGGATGACAAGGGCGCCGAGACCGGCATGTTCGAGATCCCGGCGGGCGGCCGGCGCTACCGCGCACTGGAGCTCCTCGTCAAGCAGAAGCGGCTCGCCCGCAACGCCCCCGTCCCCTGCATCGTGCGCACCGACGGCCTCGCGGAGGAGGACAGCCTCGCCGAGAACGTCCAGCGCGCGCCCTTGCATCCGCTCGACCAGTTCCGCGCCTTCCAGGCGATGCGCGAGAAGGGCCGGAGCGAGGAGGAGATCGCCGCGGCGTTCTTCGTCGCCCCCGCGGTGGTGAAACAGCGGCTGAAGCTCGCCGCCGTCGCGCCCACGCTGCTCGAAGCCTATGCCGAGGAGGCGATGACGCTCGACCAGCTGATGGCCTTCACCGTCAATCCGGACCCGGAGCGGCAGGAACAGGTCTGGGAGGCGTTGCAGCGGCATTACAGCAAGGCCCCGCACGAGATCCGCCGCATGCTGACCGAGGGCGCGGTGCGGGCCTCGGACAAGCGGGCGCAGTTTGTCGGGCTCGACGCCTACGTCGAGGCCGGCGGCGCGATCATGCGCGACCTCTTCAGCCAGGACGACGGCGGCTGGCTGCAGGATGCGGGGCTCCTCGACCTGATGGTCTCGGAGAAGCTCGCGGAGGAGGCCGAGGCGGTGCGGGCCGAGGGCTGGAAGTGGGTCGAGGTCGCGACCGACTTCGTCTACGGGCACAGCTGGGGGATGCGGCGGCTGCGCGGCGAGGCCGAGCCGATGAGCGCCGAGGAAGTCGCCGCGCATGCGGCGTTGCGCGCGGAGATGGACGCGCTCGAGGCTGAGCATGCCGATGATCCCGAGCTGCCGGAGGCGGTCCACATCCGGCTCGGCGAGATCGAGACGGCGCTGGAAGCGCTCGAGGCGCGGCCCTTGCGCTTCGACCCCGAGGACCAGGCCCGCGCCGGGGCCTTCGTAAGCATCGACGCCTCCGGCGGGTTGCGGGTCGAGCGCGGTTTCGTCCGCCCCGAGGACGAGCCGGCGCCGGAGCCTGAGGCGGCGGCGGAGACGGGTACGGCCGATGCCGGCGGCGATGGAGTCGCGGCGTCGAGGGGCGACGACGATGCGGTATCGCCGGAGGCGGCCCCGGTCGAGGAGGACGAGGACGAAGGGCTGAAGCCGCTATCCGACCGGCTGGTCGCCGAGCTCACCGCCCATCGCACCGTCGCGCTCCGCGATGCGATGGCGCGGGATCCGGAGGTCGCGATGCTCGCGGCGCTCCATGCGCTGGCGCTCCGGCTCTTCCACCGCTACGGGCTCGACAGCTGCGTCGAGATCGAACCGCGGAGCGCGGTCTTCGGCGCTCAGGCCCCCGGTCTCGGCGACATGCCCTATGCGCAGGCGATCGAGGCGCGGCATGCGGACTGGGCGGCGCGCCTGCCCGCGGCCCCGGAAGAGCTCTGGGAGGCGCTGACCGGCTTCGACGCCGAGAGCCGCGCGGCGCTCTTCGCCCATTGCGTCTCACTGACGGTGAACGCGGTGCACGACCCCTACCATCGCCGGCCCCGCGCGCTGGCGCATGGCGACGCGCTGGCGGCGACGCTCGGCCTCGACATGAGCCGGGCGGGCTGGACGGTCTCGACCGAGTCCTATCTCGGCCGGGTCACCAAGGCCCGCATCCTCGAGGCGGTGCGCGAGGCGAAGGGCGAGGCGGCGGCCGAGCGGATCGCGGGACTGAAGAAGCCCGAGATGGCGGCGGCGGCCGAGGCGCTGCTCGAAGGCGCCGGCTGGCTGCCGGAACTCCTCCGCACCTCCCCCCTGGCGGAGGACGACGCGCCGGAGATCGAGCTGGTCGAGGCGGATGGCGCCGCGGTCGAGGCCAAGCCGGAGGACGGCGTAGCGCGATCGGACATCGACGGCGGTGAAACGGCCATGGGCGATCCGGAGGGTGTGGGCGAAGATGACTCGGTCGCTGGCGAGGCCTTCTCGAGGGCCGCCGCCGAGTGATCCGCCGGGGTCGGAGGGGTCGCTCCCCGCCTCTCCGATCCCGGACGCCTGGGGTCCGCCGGCGACGGTGGACCCCTCTTTCGCCGCCATCCGATCCGAGGCGCCGCCGATGGAAAGCCCCGCCGCCCTTCTCGCCCGCCGTCTCGCCGAAGAGGCCGAGGCCGTCTGCCGACACTACCTGCCGAATGGCCGGAAGCAGGGCCGCTACTGGGTCGCGGGCGATGTCCACGGCTCCACGGGCCGCAGCCTCTATGTCCGCCTGACCGGCCCGACCGCCGGACCGGGCGCCGCCGGCAAATGGACCGATGCGGCGACCGGCGAGTTCGGCGACCTGATCGACCTGATCGCCGCCAATCAAGGCTGCGCCACGCTGCGTGATGCGCTCGAAGAGGCGCGCCGGTTCCTGAACCTGCCGCGTCCGTTGATCGCTCCGTCCAGCGCCTCGCCTTCGCCCGCCGGATCGGTCGAGGCCGCAAGACGGCTCTGGGCCATCGGCCGGCCGATCTCTGGCACGCTGGCCGAGCGCTATCTCGCCGGGCGGGGCATCGTTGGGCTTGGCGACCTTCCCACGCTGAGGTTCCACCCCGCTTGCTTCCATGTCCGCGAGAGCCGGTCGCCGACCGCCCCGCCCGAGACCTGGCCGGCGTTGCTGGCGAAGGTCGCCGATTTCGACGGACGCATGACCGGTCTCCATCGCACCTGGCTCGACCCGGACAGCGCGGGCAAGGCGCCGGCGATCCCGCCGCGCAAGGCGATGGGGCGGCTCATCGGCGCGGGCGTGCGCATCGGAACCGCAACCGACATCCTCGCCGCCGGCGAAGGGCTCGAGACCATGCTGGCGCTCCGCTCCGCCCTGCCGTTCCTGTCGGTCGTCGCCGCGCTCTCCGCCACCCATCTCGCGGCCCTGATCCTGCCCGATGCGCTCCGCCGACTCTACGTCGCCGCCGACCGCGACGAGGCGGGCCACGCTGCGGCGGAGGCGCTCGCCGGCCGCGCTGTCTCGAATGGGATCGAGGCGATCCGCCTCCTCCCTCGTCTCGGCGACTTCAACGACGACCTGGTCGCCTTCGGTCTCGCCGATCTTCGCGCGCATCTCCGTCCGCAGCTTGCGCCCGACGACGCAGCTCGTCTCCACGCGCTTGCCGCGGGCTGACCGGGCACGGACGCTGGGCTCAGGCTCATTCCCCCCGTCAGCACCGCGCCTTCGGGCCTTCCGAGAGCGGGCGAGACGGAGCAGAGCCCGGCCGGCCCCGCAACGGCGAGCCGTCCTCCGCTCCGCTCCGGCCGCCGCATGCGCGGCGGTGCAGGCCCGCCCGGCCCCTGCTTGCCCGTCGCCCAGGAAGGCCCGCGAGAGGCGCGGGCCGGAGAGACGGGAAGACCCGACCATGACCGACATCCAGACCCGATCCACAACCGCCATCGTGCTGGACGAATTGCAACTCTACGGCCACCGCCCCTTCGCCGACGAGCCCGACCCGCGCCCCTTGCCGGAGCCCGAGGCCCTGCAGGGCGCCGTCGCCGACATCTTCGACGCGCTGGTCGCGACGCTTGGCGACACCCGCCTCGAGCCCGACATTGAGGATGTGCTCTGGCGGGTGACCGACCTCTTCCACCGGATGACGGCCCGCGTTGAACATGAGCTCGACGCCAATGAGCAGGCGCAGCGCCGGGCGCAGGCGGAACAGGACGGCTCCGAGATCCGCTCGGTGGAGCTTGAGACCCTGGTCGCCGAGGGACTTTCGCTGATCGAGCGGCGGAACGCCTGGGAGGTGATGCGCGATCTCGCCGCTGAGGGATTCGAAACCCATCTTGGCGAGATCTGGCGCCCGCGCGCCGGAAGCCATGTCCGCCATCGCAGACTGACCGCCGCGCTGATCGACAGCCGTGACCACATCGCCGCTCGACGCCGGGCCGCAATCGAGCCGCTCCTGCCGGCGGGGCCGAAGATCGCCTTTACCGGCGGCGCCGAGTGCGACGACCACGCCGCGATCTGGGACGCGCTCGACCGCGTGCGGGCCAAGCATGCCGACATGGTGCTGCTGCATGGCGGCTCCCCGCGCGGCGCGGAACGCATCGCCGCCGCCTGGGCCGACAACCGCAGTGTTACGCAGATCGTCTTCCGCCCTGATTGGACGCGCCACGGCAAGGCGGCGCCGTTCCGGCGCAACGACCAGCTCCTCGAAGTGCTTCCCATCGGGCTGATCGTCTTCCCCGGCTCCGGCATCACCGACAACCTCGCAGACAAGGCCCGCGGCCTCGGCATCCCGCTCTTCGACTTCCGATCCGTGCGGCCGACAGCCTGAACGGAGCCGGCAAAGCCGGGTTGTCGCCCGCGCCGGACGCTTCCGGCGCGGGAGCGACTCTGCTAATATGTCGACGCGTCAATTGGCGGTGGTGGCGACGCGATCCCCTGTTGGAGGAGCCCCGCCATGCTGGCCTCGACCCTTCTCACCGCCTTCGGCCTCGGCGCGATCTGCTGGCTGATGTTCACCCTCGCCGTCTATGCGCTTCCATTCTGGATCGGCCTCTCCGCCGCCCTCTGGCTGCATGCCGACGACCACGGGTTACTGGTCGCCATAATCGGCGGCCTTGCAGCGGGTGGCGTCGTCGCCGCCCTTGGCGAGGTCGTCTTCGCCCGCGTCCGGTCCGTGCCGCTCCGGCTCGCAATCGGTCTCGTCTACGCCATCCCGGCGGGTCTGGCCGGGTTCCACATGACCAGAGGCGTCGCCGCGCTCACCGGCGCCCGCGAGACCGCTTCCCTCATCCTCGCCGGTCTCGGCGCGCTGGTCATTGGCGCCGCGGCCTGGGCCCGCATCGCCGGGTGGTCCGGGGCGGAAGGGATCGCGGAGATCGCCGAAGGCGATGGTCGGCCTGCGACGGGCGAGGGGGACGGTCTCCGCACCCTCCGATCACGGGGTAACGTCCGCTGGCGAGATCGGGCGGTCAGAAAGGGACGCCGACCGAGGCTGAGATAGGCGCGGCCCAAGGGCCGAATCGGAGCGCGACAACGCTGTCTCCGACGCCTAACGAAGCCGCGCTTGGAGGGCTTGGCGCTGGCGGGGACCTGTTCCGAAGCAAGCGACGCCCGCCGCCGGCACGCCGGGGCCTCTCTTCGCGCGACGCCTGTCGCCGCGGTCTTGCCGGGGCGTCCGGCAGCCTGTGATCGTCTCTCCCGGCTGACGCCCCCGTCCCTCGCGGACCTCTCCGTGGCTGATCTGACCGGGACCGGCTGACGCCTCGATCCTCGGGCCGCAACGGCGCGCCCGGACTTTCTTCCCCTGGCGGCCCGTCTCAAGCGACGGATCCGCCATTCCTCGCGGGGCAAGAAAATCCGGTCCCGCCGTCCTCCGCGATGCTCCGGGTCCGAAGGACTGCGTCCGCGGATCGCCCCGGTCCTGACGATCGCCATCGAGGCCGCGATGGGCGCGGGCTCGGACAGCAAGGAGACCAACGACATGGCCACCATCGGAACCTTCCGGAAGACCGGCGCCGAATACGCCGGCGAGATCGTCACCCTCAGCGTGCAGGCCAAGGGCGTGCGCATCGTCCCCGAGGACAGCGTCCCCACCGCCAACGCCCCCTCGCACCGCGTCTTCGTCGGCCGCGCCGAGATCGGCGCCGCCTGGTCGAAGCGCTCGGCCGAGGGCCGCGACTATCTCAGCCTCAAGCTCGACGACCCGAGCTTCACCGCGCCGATCTACGCCAACCTCTTCGACGACGCCGTGATCGAGGGCGGCGAGGAGACCTTCTCCCTCATCTGGTCCCGCCCCACCAACCGTCGCAACGGCGACTGACCGCGAACCGCCCCGCCCGGCACCACCCGGGCGGGGCGGGCCAACGAACGCCCGGGCCGAGCGCCGTGGCGCAGGCGAAGTGAGATTGAGGCAAACCGCGCTGAGCTGACATTCGTCCCAGCTGCAGCGAACGACCGCTCTTAGCCCTCATGCTAAGTTCTGCGGGACACGCGAAGGTGCGAGAAGGGCTCGAGCCGGCCATTCTGTGCAGCGCCGTTCATCAGTGGTATCTTGGCGGCCCCACCTCGGGTTGGAGATGCGAGGGGGAGGGTCGGATCGGAGTATCCTTCATGCGCATTGCGAACCTTCCCGCCATTCGGCCTCGCCGCCCCGCCTGGAACAAGGGACGGATTGTCGGCCAGAAGCGCCCGCTGCTGCCCAAGCATGTGTGGTCGATCCGCGTGAGGCTGGAGATCGCGCAGAAAGTCCGTGACCTGGCGCGCTTCAACACGGCGATCGACAGCAAACTGGGGGGTGGGATCTCGTCCGTCTGAAGGTTGCGGACGTCTACGCCGCCGGGCAAGTCAAGGAGCGCGCTTCAATTCTGCAGAGCAAGACCGGGAAACCGGTGCGCTTCGAGTTGATGGAGGGAACGCGGACGTCCGTCCGTCAATGGCTCGAAGATCCGATGATGATCGGGCAAGAGTTTCTTTGGCCGGGCCGCTTTCACGAGCCGCTCCACATTTCTACGCGCCACTATGCGCGTCTTGTCAGCGAGTGGGTGACGTCGATCAGCCTTGAGCCCGGCGCCCATGGCGCCCACTCGATGCGTCGAACTAAGGTGGCGCAGATCTATCGCAAGACCGGCAACCTGCGCGCTGTCCAGCTCCTGCTTGGCCACACCAAGATCGACAGCACGGTCTGCTATCTCGGCGTCGAGATCGAAGACGCGCTTGCCATCGCCGAAGCAGTGGAGATCTGAGATGGAAGGCCGCCTCGCACAGGCGGCCCATATCCGCCGCTTACCAACTCTAGATCCTTCTGCCGTGCAGCTCCCTGGTCGGACATTCCTGCGCTCGCAATCCGGGATATGGCCCGCAGGCCCTGTTTTCGCGGTGTTTCGATCCTTTACACCTGGCGTGCACCCCTGCGCCCGCTCTCATCGCCAGAATGCCTGAGCCCAAGTCAATTCGAGAACCACAATACCCGACCGCCGCTCAAAGACACCGCCTGAGCGCAGCGACGCGCTTCAAAGGCGCTCAGCGCCTCACGGACAGCGACCGCCTCCAGACAATCCACGCCGTCATGGAGAGCAGAAGCTGCAAGCCGGCCACCGGGAACACCGTCCCGTCATAGATCAGTCCCTGGATCAGCGCCGCGGCCGCAGCCGCCAGCATCTGCACGAAGCCGAGCGCCGCCGCGGCGGCGCCGGCGGCGTTCGGATGCGCCATCATCACGCCCGCCGCCGTGTTCGGGGCGAGCAGGCCGCCGCCGAACCAGACGGCGAACTGGAGCGCCGTGATCGCCGGAGTGGAATCGAGACCTAAGACCCCCGCGCCGAGCAGCGCCGCGGGGGCCGCGAGCATGATCGCTAGGCTGACCGAGATGGTGCGGGTCCGCCCCCAGCGGGGAATGGCGACGCGCGCCGTCATCGCGCCGGCGAGAAAACCGGACATCGCGAGCGCGGCAAGCGCGCCGTATCCAGAGGGCGCGAGGCCGCGCCCCTCGATCAGGAGAAACGGCGCTCCGGCGACGAAACAGTAGAGGCCAGCATAGCCGATCGCATGGACAGCCATATTGACGAGGAACTCGCGATGACGAAAGAGCCCGAGATAGACGCGGTGAGCGGCCTCGACCTCTTGCCCTGCCCGCTTGGTCCCCGTCTCTGGCAGGATCATCAAAGCGGAAAGGAGCCATGCCATCGCCGCAAGGGCGGCGGCCGCGAAGCCCGCCCGCCAGCCTCCGAAGTCCTGCAGCAGGCCTCCGGCGAGCGGCGCGAGCAGGAAGCAGGCTGACATCAGCGCGAAGAGGAGCGCCATCGCCCCCGCGGCGCCCTCCGCCCCGTAGACGTCCCGCACGATGGCGCGCGCCGTGACATATCCCGCGGCGGCGCCAAGACCCTGAACCGACCGCGCGGCGATGATTATCCAGAGATCGCCCGCCAGCGCAGCGGCGAGCGAGCCGGCGAGGGCGAGCGCCGCCCCGATCAGCAGGGCCGCACGGCGCCCGCGTCTGTCCGATAGCGGGCCGAAGACGAGCTGCCCGACGGCGAAGGCGGCCGCGAACGCTACGATGGCGAGCTGGACCGTCGCGGGGCCTGCGCGAAAGACCTCGCCCATCATCGGCATCGCCGGGACCAGCAGGCCGGTCGAAGCCTCGCCGAAGGCCGAGCAAAGGACGAGCGTTGCAAATGCGAGCGCGCGGAGCCCGACCGGCCGCGCGATATGGTCTTCAGTGCGGAGCCCGGTCATCTGCGGCTCTGCGCGATGGCGGCCTCGACGAGACCGCGGACCTCGGCCTCGCTCGCGGCGCGCGGGTTCGTTCGGGCGGCGGCGTCCTGCATCGCCTTTCCGGCGATGCGGGCGGCGCAGTCCTCCGGAACGCTGATCTCCGCGAGGGAGCGGGGAATGCCGATTTCGTCGAGGAGGGCTTCGACATGAGCGATGAAGACCTCGACCGAGCGGCTCGGCAGGGACATGGCCTCGGCCATGCGCGCGGTCTTCTCCTCCATCCCCGGCAGGTTGAAGCGCAGCACGGCGGGCAGCAGGATCGCGTTGGTGAGGCCGTGATGCGTGTCGAACTCCGCCCCGACCATGTGCGAGATCGCATGGACGAGGCCGAGGCCCCTCAGGAAGGCGATGCCGGCGAGGCACGAGCCCATGAGCATGCCCCCGCGCGCAGCCATGTTCCCCGGCTCGCGCACCGCGACCGGAAGCCATGCCGCAATGAGGCCGAGCGCTTCGAGCGCCGCGGCGTCGCAGAGCGGGTGATAGCCGGGAACGAGGAACGCCTCGATTGCATGGGTCAGCGCGTCCGCCCCCGTCCAGGCCGTGAGATTCGGCGGGAGGCCGACCGTCAGCTCCGGGTCGAGAAGGGCGAGAGACGGTTTCAGCTGCGGGTGCCAGAGGCAGAACTTCATGCCCTTGCCGGCATGAGTGACCATCGCGGTGCTCTCGGTCTCCGCCCCCGTCCCCGCCGTCGTCGGGATCGTGACGAGGCGCGGAAAGGCGACGCCGGGCGGCAGGACCGGCGGCGGCCGGTCGAAGTCGAAGGCCCAGAGGTCGGCCTCGATCCCCGCGGCGAGGCAGATCGCCTTGCCGGCGTCCATCGCGCTGCCGCCGCCGATGGCGATGACGGCGTCATGGCCGCCCGCCCGGATCGCCTCGCACCCCGCTCCGATCTCCTCGCCGACCGGGTTGGGCGAGATGTCGGCGAAGAGTGTCGTGTTCAGCCCAGCGTCGGCCAGAAGATCACTGAGCCGCGCCACGAAAGGCAGCGCGGCGCTGCCCCGGTCGGTGACGACCATCGGCCTCCGCATGCCCATCGCGGCGCAGCGCCGCCCGATCTCGGCCAGCCGCCCCGCGCCGTAGGTGATGGGGACGGGGAGCGCCCAGTCCTGCGGGGCGAGGAGCGTCGCCTCGTCGGGAGCCCGGTTTCTCATGCGCGCTCCGCCTCTTCTAACTCGCGCGAAGCCGCCGCCCCGATCGCGGACCGCCGCTCGGCCGGCGAAACGTATTCCTGACCCCCCACAGCGACCTCCCGGCTGGCGAAGCGAATGCCGGCCTGCTCGCGGGCCGCGCGGATAAGATGCGGCAATTCGCGCCGGACCGGGAACTGCTTGCCGGGGACCGCCTTGAACTTCACCCTGAGGATCGTGGCGCTTCCTCCATCTGGATCATACCTTTCGATTTCGGCGTCTCCAGCAGCCCGATACCGCGCGAGGCGCCCGCCGTCAGCTTCTCGCCGATTCGCTTTGCGATCCTCTGCACCTTGTGCGGATCGGTCTCGAAGGTCATCCCGCGTCTCTCGATGGCGACCGCCGCCGGCCGCGCTCCGACCGGCGGCGCGGGGACCGGGCGTCGTCACTCCGCCGTCAGCTGTGCGACGGCGCCGGTCCAGTCTTCGAGGTGATAGGTGAGCGCAATGCGCCCGTCCTCGACCGTCACGATGTCGATGGACATGGCCTCGAAGCTCTTGCCGGTGGCTGGATCGACTCCGAAGAACGGGCCCACCGGCGTGCCACGGAAAAGGCTGCGGACCACGAAGCGCCCATCGCCGAGGTCAATGATTTCCTGCGGCTCCCACGTCAGGTCGGGAACGACCTGCCCGAGGAAGGCGATGGTGTTCAGCATGCCCTGCGCACCCTCGCCGCCCGGCGGAGCGGGGATCGAGATGACATCGGGCGAGAAGATTTCGTAGTAGCGCGCCTCCGTCGTCCCCGCCGGGTCGGTCAGGATGTCGGAATAGAAGGCGCGCACCGTGTCGATGTCGCCGGCGAGGGCGGGGCCGGCGAGGGTCGAAGCGGCGAGAACGAGGGCTGCAAGCGGTCGAGTCATGAACGATGGTCCTTTCTCTGTCGGGAAGGGGGCTTAGGGGCCGGGTAGCCCGCCAGTCAGGCGTCGGCTCCCCGGAGCACGCCATCAAGCTGCATTTCTTTCAGGATGGCGTCCTGCAACGCCTGGGTCTCCGCATTGATCCGGTCGACGCCCCAGGTCATGCCGACGACCGTGCGGGTCGGGCGCCTGCCGGGAGGCATGTCTGCAAGCCGGAGATAGGCGTCCACCACCCATTGCGGATCGGGGGCGCCTTCGCTCGTCAGGAGCGCGGCGAAATGCGCGCCCATTGCGGTCGGCACGCCCGCAAGATCGCCATAGGAGACGAGGACATCCGCCCGCGCGGGCGGCTTGCCGGCGCTCAGAAGGCCTGTGCCGAAGGGACCGGGCTCCACGATGGCGATGTCGACGCCGAAGGGCGAAACTTCGTAGCGCAGCGCCTGGGAATAGCCCTCCAGCGCGTGCTTGGTGGCCGTGTAGGTTCCGAAGAAGGGCGGCGAGATGCGCCCGACCAGTGATGAAGTGTTGATGATCAGCCCCGCGCCCGCCGCCCGCATGCCGGGCAACACGGCCTGCATGGCGCGGACGGCTCCGAAATAGTTCGTCTCCATCTGCTCCTGCGCCTGCGCGACGCTGAAGGCTTCGGTGAGGCCGAGATACATGACGCCGGCGTTGTTGATCAGGATGTCTACGGGGCCCTCCGCGAGGATCGCGGCGAAACCGTCCGCGACCGAGGCGTCGTCGCTCACGTCCATCTCGATGATGGAGATGTTGGCGGAATGCGCCTCCAGCGCGGCTTTCTTGCCGGCGTTGCGCCCCGCCGCGTCGCGCATCGTGGCCCAGACGCGGTCGCCCCGGTCCGCGAAGGCGCGCACCGCCCCTTCGCCGAAACCGCTGCTCGCCCCCGTGATCGCCACCGTTCGGCCGACTCTCGCCTCTGCGCTCGCCATCCTGCGATCTCCTGCTTGAATGTGCTGTTACCAATCGGTACGAATATCTGGACGGCCTCGTCAAGATATAAAATACCGATTGGTATTAATATGAGTGACAGTAATCCGAAACCTTCACGCGGCCGCCCGCGGACGATGGATGCCGGCGAGGTGCTGGATGTCGCCTTGACCGCATACTGGCGGGGCGACCCCGCCGACGTGT
>NZ_JBKAGV010000009.1:0-214191 GCF_046290545.1 Pikeienuella sp.
CGCCGCCGGGGCGGTCATCGGGACCGTCACGGTCGCTGATCCGGACGCCGGCGACGCGCACACGCTCTCCGTCTCCGACGCGCGCTTCGAGATCGTCGGCGGCCAGCTCAAGCTGAAGGACGGGGTGAGCCTCGACCATGAGGCGGAGCCCAGCGTCTCGGTGACGGTCACCGCCACGGATTCGGGTGGGAAGACCGTCTCCGAGACGGTCGAGATAGCAATCGGAGATGTAGCGGAGGTGCTCACCCTGACCTCCGGAGACGACCATTTCACCGATACCGGTGTCGCCGAAACCGCTATCCATGGCGCGGACGGAGACGACACCATCGTCGCCCATGAGGACGGCGGGGTCATCTACGGCGAGGGCGGCGCTGACAGCCTCGTCGGCGGCGCGGGCCAGGACAGTCTCGACGGCGGCGCGGGCGACGATACGCTGGAGGGCCATGCGCCCACGCTCACGCGGCAATCCTTCAACTGGAGCGCGCTTCCTGACCCGGATGACGGCGGCGCGATCGACCAAGGCGACGATCTTTCGGCCGGCGCCGTGCAGAATACCGGGCTCGTCGAAGTGCGGATGACCGTCGAGGAGATTTCCGGCGCTGCGGACACGGACTTCGAAAGTGGCTTCGCGCAGAATGTCGACGGCATCAAGTCCGGCGGGGAGGTCATCAACCGGGCCTCCGCCGCCGAGATCGACTATGCAGGGGCCACGGCGGGCTCCAGCATCGTGGCCCTCGATTTCGCCTCGGCCGCCGACGGCGTCTCGGACGAAGTGCGCAACGTCTCCTTCCGCGTCAACGACATCGACCGGCGCGACGGAACGGACACCGTCACCATCAAGGCCTTTGACGCCTTCGGGAACGAGATCGGGGTGAGGCTGACGGGCGGCGGCGACGTCACGCTGATGGATACTGACGGCGTCGGAGGGGCGGATACGGCCACGGCGCGCGCCGGGGTCGGCGATTCCGTTCCGGACGAGGCGCGCTCCTCGCTTCTGGTCGAGATCGACGGGCCGGTCGCGCGGATCGAGATCCATCACTCGCTCGACGCGTCGAACCTTGGCGGCGTTCGCGTAACGGACGTGTTCTTCGACGCGGTGACGCCGGAACCCGGCTCCGCGGGCGATACGCTCGTCGGCGGAGAGGGGGACGACCTCATCCTCGGCGCATCCGGGGGCGATCTGATCGTCGGTGACGGGGGCGCGGATCGGATCGATGGCGGCGACGGCGACGACACGATCCGCGGCGGGGACGGGGCCGACGCGATGCAGGGCGGCGATGGCGCCGATCTCTTCATCCTGGAGAACGGGTTCGGCGACGATTCGATCGACGGCGGAGAGGGCGCGGACACGATCGACGCCTCGACGGTGACCGACGCCATCACGCTCGCCATATCCGGCGACGGCGAGGGAACGCTCTCCATCGGCGGGGTCGAGGGCGGGCCCGCCGTGGCCGACGACGTGATCGAGACGCCGGGAGCGCAGTTCGAGTTCTTCCTCCTCGACAAGACGGCATGGACCGATCCCGCACGGATGCTCGCCTCCAACTCCAGCTCCGGCGACGCGAATTCAGGGCAGCAGATCGCCTTCAACGGCTATAACGGCGTGAAGGCGGGCATTCAGCAGACACTGCTGGAGGACGGCGCGTCTAGCCTCGCTCAGGCGGTCACGATCAACGGCCTGACTTTCGCAGCGGGAGCGGACATCGAGCTGGACTACGGCTTCATCGTGGCCGACGCCAACGGCATCCAGTATTTCGTGGGCAAGGTGGACCTTGGCGGGGGCGGAGAATACGACGCCTCGGTCATCACCGCCGGATGGAACCCGGCGACGGGCGAGTGGGTCGATCCGCCGGCGCCAGGGACCGTGCTGACGCTGCTGAATCTTGATAACGTCACCGGGACGCCCTGGTCCGGGAGCCACTCGGCCGGGCAGATCGCGAGCAGTGATTTCGACCCCTACTCGAACGACGTGCAGCTTGGCCCGAGCGTGACGGCTCCGGTCGTTGAGGATGCGACGACGCCGGCGGAGCCGGTCATGTCCGCCTCGTTCCAGAGCGTCGAGGCCTTCCGCCTCGGCGAGGGCGACGACATGGCGGACGCCTCCACGGCGACCGTGGACCTCGTCATCGAGGGGCGCGGCGGCTCCGACACGATCCTCGGCGGCTCGGGGAACGACCTGATCGACGCCGGGGACGGGCGGATCGACTCGGTCGAGGCGACGGGGGTGCGGTCGCCGACCTTCAACGTGTTCCGCCTCGGCAATTTCGGCGATCTCGACCCGGACGAGAGCAACGGCGCCTCCGAAAACGCCGCCGCGATGCTCGGGACCTACGGCTCGGAGGACAATCCGCTCTTCCTGCACCTGACGCGCGCCACCGGCAACGATACGAACAACAACGGCCGGATCGAGGACAACGACTGGAACCGTCTCGACGCCGAGGTCGAAAGCTACACGATTGACGGGCAGACGGTTAAGCTCGACTCGGGCCAGGCCTACAGCGCGACGGCTACGTTCACGGACGGGACGACCGGCGCCTTCCTCGCCATCGTCGTTCAGCTCCAGAACGGGGAGACCTACCTCTTCCCGGCCTTCAACAACCCCGAGGATTCCGTCCTTCTCACGACCAAGCCCATCGCCTCGGTGGCGCTGAACAGCGTCGCTCTCGATGACGGGTTTCCCGGCACGATGCGCTTCGACACCGACTTCAAGACAATGGCGGGGAACGAGGTGGAGGGCGGCGCCGGGGATGACACGATCCTTGGCGGAGCCGGGGCGGACACGCTCACGGGCGGCGCGGGGGACGACTCTCTCACCGGCGGCGGCGGGGCGGACATCGCCATCTTCACCGGAAACCGCAGCGACTATACGATCGTCGATCTCGGCGACGGGCGTTACGAGATCACCGACAACCGCGCAAACGGCGCCGCGAACGAGGGGACGGACACCGTCTCCGGGGTCGAGATCTTCCGTTTCGCGAACGGCGACGTGGAAGAGATCGACCTCATCACGCCCCGCCTCCACCTGATCGGAACCGGGGCCAACGAGACGCTCACCGGCGGCGCCACAAACGACACGATCGAAGGGCGCGGCGGGGCGGACCGGCTGTCAGGCGGCGAGGGCGACGACCGGATCATTGGCGGAACCTCGCAGGACACGATCCTCGGCGGCGACGGGGCCGACACGATCATGGGCGGCGGGGGGCATGACAGCATCGACGCCGGTGCGGGCGCGGACTCCGTCACGACCACGAGCGGGAACGACACGATCAGCGGCGGCGCCGGCGACGACGTGATCATCGCAAATGGCGGGGCGGACTCTGTCCTCGGCGGCGAAGGGGACGATTTCCTCGCTCTTGGTTCAGGCAACGACCGCGCCTGGGGCGAGGCGGGGAACGATACGATCCGCGGCGAGAGTGGGCTCGACACGATCGACGGCGGCGCGGGCGACGACAGCATCGACGCCGGCGCCGACAATGACCTGGTGACCGGGGGCGAGGGGAACGACACGCTGATCGGCGGCCTCGGCGACGACACGATGACAGGTGGCGCGGGGAACGACAGCCTCGTCGGCGGCGACGGCGCGGACAGCCTGACCGCCGGCGACGGCGACGACACGATCGATGGCGGCATCGGGAACGACCGGCTCTTCGGAGAAGCCGGGGACGATGTGATCGACGCCGGCGAGGGCGCGGATTCCGTCACCGGCGGCGCGGGGGACGATGCGATCATCGGCGGCGGGGGCGACGACCGGGTCTTCTGGAGCCAGCCGCGCTCCGAGTTCCGCATCCTCTACGACGCGGATACGGCGACCTTCACGATCCGCGATCTCGACGCGGCGGGGACGGACGAGGGGAAGGACACCGTCTCCGGCGTCGAATTCTTCGTCTTCGGCGGCGTCGAATACACCGCGGCGCAGATGATCGCGGAAGCCGCGCGGCAGGAGACGGAGGGCGCGGGCTTCGAGGTCAACCTCGCGGGCGGCGGGTTCAGCATCGAGTATTTCGACTTTGACGCCACGGTGAACTCCGTCAATGACATCGACTGGAATGCCGAGCCCGTTCATCGGGAGGCGCGCGAGGCGCTGGACTTCGTGGAAGAGGTCGGCCCCGCTTTCCACGCCGAGGCGACGGTGCGGTTCGACAACCTCGCCGGCGGGCACTGGCAGCGCATCTTCGACTACGGCAACGGCCCGGCGAGCGACAACATCCTGCTGACGCAAGTGGGCAATTCGAACGACCTGAGGTTCGAAATCTACGACGGCTCCGCCAGCCATTCCATCGTGGCCAATGGCGTGATCGTTGAGGGTGAGACGGCGACATGGACCGCCCAGGTCTCCGATGATGGCCTTATGCAGATCCTCAAGAACGGAATTGTCGTCGCCGAGGGTCAGGGAATCGTCCCGCCCGATGTCGAGCGCGCCAACAAGCTTGTCGGAGAGTCCAACTGGGGGGGGGACACGCCGCTGATCGGCGAAGTGATTTCTATCACCGTCGACGAGGACGGCTATGACCAGTACACAGAGCTTCAGGGTGGGTTCAACGACGCGGTGGACGACGCGACCTTCGCCCTGCGGGCCACGGGCTCGATCACGGTCGACGAGGCAGGGGTCTATGAGTTCAGGCTCGGCTCGGACGACGGCGCAGTGCTCTTCGTGAACGGAGAGCCCGTGATCGACCATGACGGGCTTCATACCTTCAAGACGAAAACCGGATCTCTCACGCTCGAGCCGGGGGAGCACGAGATCGAGGTCCGGTACTTCGAGAATACCGGCCGCAACGGCCTCTCCCTCGAATGGAAGGCGCCAGGCGAAGCGGAGTTCTCGCTCCTTCGGGCCGATGGCGGGCTGGAGACCGTGGAGGCGTCCCCCCTGACGCTCGATCTCGACGTGGACCCGGGCGGATGGACCGTTCAGGGCGTCTCCCTCACCGGCCTGCCGGACGGGACGATCCTGATGAGCGGCGACGATGTCGCCGTCTCCGGCGCCGATCCGCTGGACGTGACGGGATGGAACCTCGAGCATCTCGAGATTACCCCGCCCGCCGGTTTCGTCGGGACCATCAGTCTCGAGGTCTCCGTCGACGGTCTCGACTCCGGCGGCGCGGCCGCGGAGCGGCTCTCGGTCTTCGAGATCGAGGTCGCGCCCGATCCGGAGGCGGCGGCCGCCCCGGATGACGGCGGGGGCGACGGGGACGGCTGGGTCGATGCGGCCGACGGCGCCGGCGCGACGGGGGGCGGCGACGACGTGATGGGCGAAGACGTCGATTTCAGCGACGATTCCGGCGTCGAGGGCGCCGGCTTCCACAGCCACGAGACGCAGGATCCCTGACCGGCGCCGGCGCCGTTGGACATGGGGAAGGCTTCTAACTACAGTCTCCGCTCGCGGTTCGGAAGAAACCACGCGGGCGGAGCGACATGGGCGGGAAGCGCATTCTCCTTTGCATCGGCGGCGGCGTCGCGGCCTACAAGTGCCTCGACCTGATACGCCGCGCCCGCGCGCGGGGAATCGCCGTCACCCCGGCGATGACGCGCGCGGCGGCGGAATTCGTCACGCCGCTCTCCGTCGCCGCGCTGGCGGGGGAGAAGGTTCACCAAACGCTCTTCGACCTCACGGCGGAGGCGGAGATGGGGCATATCCAGCTCTCCCGCGCCGCCGATCTCCTCGTCGTCGCGCCCGCGACCGCGGACCTGATGGCGAAGATGGCGGGCGGCCATGCGGACGATCTCGTCTCCACCCTCCTCATGGCCACGGACAAGCCGGTGCTGATCGCCCCGGCGATGAACGTGCGCATGTGGCTCCACCCCGCGACGCAGCGGAACCTCGCCCGGCTGAGGGAAGACGGCGTCCATGTCGTCGGGCCGGACGAGGGCGACATGGCCTGCGGCGAATTCGGGCCGGGGCGCATGGCGGAGCCGGAGGCGATTCTCGCCGCGGCGGAGCGGTTGTTGGCTCCGAAAGGCCGCCTCTCCGGCCGGCGCGTGCTCGTCACCTCCGGGCCGACGCATGAGCCGATCGATCCGGTGCGCTACATCGCCAACCGCTCCTCCGGCAAGCAGGGCATGGCCATCGCCGCCGCGCTGAGGGACGAGGGCGCCGCGGTCACGCTGGTCACGGGGCCGACGAACGAGCCCGCGCCCGCCGGCCTCTCCGTCCATCGGGTCGAGACGGCGCGGGAGATGCTGGCGGCGGTCGAAGCCGCCCTCCCCGCCGACGCCGCGATCTTCGCCGCCGCCGTGGCGGACTGGCGGGCGGCGGAGGAATCGGGCCGCAAGCTTAAGAAGGACGGGTCGGGCGTGATCCCCGATCTCCGCCTCGCCGAGAATCCGGACATCCTCCGCACGATCTCCGCCCTGCCCCCTGGCCGCCGCCCCGCCCTCGTCGTCGGCTTCGCGGCGGAGACGAACGACGTGGTCGAGAACGCCGCGGCGAAGCGGGCGCGGAAAGGCTGCGACTGGATCGTGGCGAACGACGTCTCCGGCGGCGTCATGGGCGGGGCGCGGAACGCCGTCTCCATCCTCGACGCGTCGGGGCGGGAGGACTGGCCGGAAATGGGCAAGGAGGAGGTCGCCCGCCGCCTCGCCGCGCGGATCGCGGACTGGTTCATGGCGGAGACGGCCTCATGCTGACATGCGCCGTGACGCTCGCCGCCCTCCCGCATTTCGACCCGGAATTCGGCCCGCCCGCCTACGCCACCGCGGGCGCCGCCGGCGCCGATCTCCGCGCCTCCTTCCCGGAGGCGGAACGGGAGGCGGGGCTGATTCTCGCGCCCGGCGCGCGGGCGCTCGTGCCGACAGGGCTCGCCTTCGCGATTCCCGAGGGCTGGGAGGGGCAGGTGCGCCCGCGCTCCGGCCTCGCGCTCCGGCACGGGCTCACCGTGGCGAACGCGCCGGGCACGATCGACAGCGACTACAGGGGCGAAGTGATGATCCTCCTCGTCAATCTCGGGGCGGAGCCCGCGCGGATCGCGCATGGCGACCGCGCGGCGCAGATCGTCTTCGCCCCCGTCGCCCGCGCCGGCTTCGCCTTCGGCGCGGCCGGGTCGACGGGGCGGGGCGCGGGCGGTTTCGGCTCCACGGGCGTGAAGGGCGGGCCATGCTGAGATTCTCGCGCAAGACCCTCCTCGCCTTCGAGGCGGTGCTGGACGTGGCCTTCAACGCCCGCCCCGATCCCGTCCAGTCGAAGGACATCACCCGCCGGCTCGGCATCCCGCAGCGCTATCTCGAACAGGTGATGCAGCAATTGGTGCGGGAGGGCGTGCTGAAGGGCGTTCGCGGCCCGCGCGGCGGCTATACCCTGGCGCGGGAGCGGCGGCGGATCACGGTCGCGGAGATCATCCGCATCGTGGACGCCGCGGACGCCGAGGCGGACCCGGAGCCGCCCGCCTCCCGCCTCGGCGAGGTGGTGGCGCGGCCGCTCTGGCGGGCGGCGCAGGAACGGGCGCTGCGGGAGCTGGAGGAGGTCACGATGCAGGACCTTTGCGCCGAAGCGGAGGCGAAGGGCGTCAGGCGTGAGAACGCGGCGCCCGATTTCACGATCTGAACGCCATGAGGCGACGGGAGGAGACGAACATGCGTGCGCACGGCCGGATTTATGATGACATCACCGAGACGATCGGGGGCACCCCGCTCGTCCGCTTCGCCCGCCTCGCGAAGGCGGCGAGGGTCGAGGCGGAGATCTGCGGCAAGCTGGAATTCTTCAACCCGCTCGCCAGCGTGAAGGACAGGATCGGCGTCTCGATGATCGACGCGCTGGAGAAGGAGGGGAAGCTCGGCGAGGGGGCGACGCTGATCGAGCCGACCTCGGGCAACACGGGCATCGCGCTCGCCTTCACGGCCGCCGCCCGCGGCTATCGGCTGATCCTCTGCATGCCGGAGTCGATGTCGGTGGAGCGGCGGAAGATGCTCACGCTCCTCGGCGCGCGGCTGGAGCTGACCGACCCGAGCAAGGGCATGAAGGGCGCCATCGCCCGGGCCGAAGAGCTGGCGGCGGAGATTCCGGGCGCGATCATCCCGCAGCAATTCGCGAACCCGGCGAACCCGGCGATCCATGTGCGGACGACGGCGGAGGAAATTCTCGCCGACACCGGCGGAAAGGTGGACTACTTCGTCTCCGGCGTCGGCACCGGCGGGACGATCACCGGCGTGGGCTCCGTGCTGAAGGCGAAGGTTCCGGGCGTGAAGGTCGTCGCCGTGGAGCCGGAGGACAGCCCGGTGCTTTCCGGCGGCGCGCCCGGCTCCCACAAGATCCAGGGCATCGGCGCCGGTTTCGTGCCGCAGATTCTCGACCGGAGCCTGATCGACGAGGTTCTGACCATCGGCAACGAGACGGCCTTCGACACGGCGCGGCGGCTGGCCCTTCTCGAAGGAACGCCGGGCGGCATCTCCTCCGGCGCAGCCGTCGCCGCGGCGCTGGAGCTTGCGGCGCGGCCGGACATGGCCGGCAAGCGGATCGTCGTCATCCTGCCGAGCTTTGCGGAGCGCTATCTCTCCACCGCGCTTTTCGACGGGCTCTGATGCGGCGGGGGGCGGGCGCGGCCCGCCCCTCAGGCCTCCAGCATCCGGCGGAGGAGTTCGACATCCTCCGCAAGGAGGCTGTCGGTGTCCGTCAGGCTCTCCACCCGCTTCACCGCGTGCATCACCGTCGTATGGTCCCGCCCGCCGAACTTGCGGCCGATCTCCGGAAGGCTCTTCGAGGTGAGCGTCTTGGCGAGGAACATCGCCACCTGCCGCGGCCGCGCCACCGCCCGCGCGCGCCGCGCGGAGGTCATGTCCGATAGGCGGAGATTGTAGTGCTCCGCCACCTTCCGCATGATCTCGTCGATCGTCACCTTGCGATCCGAGGCGCGGAGAAGGTCCGACAGGCATTCCTGCGCCATGTCGAGCGTGATCTCCCGCCCCACCAGCCCGGCGAAGGCGAAGAGCCGCGTCAGCGCGCCCTCCAGCACCCGGACATTGGAGGAGATGCGATGGGCGAGGAATTCCAGCACCTTCGGGTCCATGCGGACATTCGGCTCCCGCGCCTTCGCCGCCTCCGCCTTCGCCTCGAGGATGCCGAGGCGAAGCTCGTAGTCGGTCGGGTGGATGTCCACCACGAGGCCCCATTGCAGGCGGGAGCGGATGCGCTCCTCGAGATTCTCGATGTCCCCCGGCGCCCGGTCGCCCGAGATCACGATCTGCTTGCCGGAATCGATCAGCGCGTTGAACGTGTGGAAGAATTCGATCTGCGTCGAATTCTTGCCGGCGATGAACTGCACGTCGTCCACCATCAGCACGTCGACGGAGCGGAACTGATCCTTGAAGGCGATGGTGTTGTCGCGCTTGATGGCCTGGATGAAGCGATACATGAACTGCTCCGCCGAAAGGTAGAGCACCTTCCGCTCCGGCCGCAGCTCGGCGATCCGCCAGGAAATGGCGTGCATCAGATGCGTCTTGCCGAGGCCGACGCCGCCATGAAGGAATACGGGGTTGTAGACCACGCTGTCGTCCTCGGCCACGCGCCGCGCCGCGGCGTGGGCGAGCTCGTTGGGCCTGCCGACGACGAACTGGTCGAAGGTGAACCGCTTTTCCAGCGGCGCGGAGCGGAGCGGGGCATCCGCCCCTCCGTCCGAGGCGGCGATCGCCAGCGCGGGCGCGGCCGGTCGGCGCGCCGGCTCCTCCGGCCGCTCCGCCGCGGCGGAGACCGCGATCCGGAGGCAAGGCGCGCCGGCTTCCGAGAGCGCGGCGACGATCTCCTCGGCGTAGTGCCGGCGCACCCAGTCGGCGGCGAAGTCGGTCGGCGCGTCGAGCCGCGCGCAATCGCCCGCGGCGCCGCGGAAGACGAGCGGCGCGATCCATCGGTTGCAGGCGGCCGCGCCGATTTCCGACTGCACGAGCCTGACCGCCTCGCCCCAGATTCGCGCCTCTTCCACCGCCATCTCCCCGCCCTTCAACGCCGCCCCCGCCGCCTGCGTCCGCACTGCTCTCTTCATGCCCGCCGCCCTGTCCCTCAGCTCTGCCGCCAGGGAAGGCCGCGCGCCTTCCAGCCGTTCACCGTTCCGCGGCGCGCATCGGGATCGAGATCGCCCTCGAATCCCTCCGCGACATTGACGCAGCGGAGCGGCCGCCCGGCCGCCGCGGCCGTATCCGCCGTCGCTTGCGCCGCGCGGAGCGACCGGGCGCCAGAGCGGCAGATGAAGAAAATCGTTTCAGCGCCCGCCCGCTCCGCCGCGTCGAGCGCGGCCTCCGCGAAGGCGGGGTTGACCGCCATAGTCGGGAAGGATTGCCACTCGATCATCGCCAGCTCCGCCCCCGCGCCGGAGAGGTCCGGCGCGCCGACGAAGCTCCATTCCGCGCGGGTCCGCACGTCGATCATCAACGCGCCGCCGGCTTTCAGCGCCGCGAACGCGCCTTCCGGCCCGACTTCCTCCACCCCGTTTCCCATGTTCATTCCAGGGACCCTTTCCCGAATCCTCTTTCTGACGTCGGGGACGTTATCGGCAAGCCGACGCGTTCTTCAAGCACAAGTCGACTTGACCGCGCAGGTTTCCAAGTCTTTCGCTGTCGGCTGTGGTTCGGGGGGAGATGTTCCCAAGTATCCGGGGGATATTAACCAATATTAACATTTCAGATCACCGGAGTTTCATTCACTGCATTTCGTGGAGCGAACGCAGGAAGGCGATTCGTGGAAAAATTAACGATCTAAGCATCGCGCAGTTGGTCGATTCTCTCAACCGGTGCAAATGCAGAACATCACTCCGAAACGACACAAAAATGAAACGCGCGGAGCAATGCTCCGCGCGTCAGCACGAACGAAACAGCCCGGGGGCCGGCTTCAGACGGAGAGCGCCTTCACCCTCGAAGAGAGGCGGGAGACCTTGCGGCTCGCCGTGTTGGCGTGCAGCACGCCCTTGGTCGCGCCCCGCATGATCTCGGGCTGGGCGGCCTGGAGCGCCGCCTTCGCCGCGGACGCGTCGCCAGAGGCGATCGCTTCCTCGACCTTGCGGATGAAGGTCTTGATGCGGCTGCGCCGGGCGGTGTTTACCGCGGTGCGCCGCTCGATCTGGCGCACGCGCTTGGCGGCGGACGGCGAGTTGGCCATGAGACGATTCCGTATTCTTCTTGCGAAACGAAGCGCGCGTATACGCGCCGCCTCCGGATCGGTCAAGCCGCGCCTATCTCTGGCACGACGCGCAATAGAAGCTCGACCGCCCCGATTGCGCCACGCGGCGGACGGTTCCGCCGCAGCCCTCGCGCCGGCAGGCCTCGCCCTCCCGGTCATAGACGAGGAAGGAATGCTGGAAATAGCCGAGCTCCCCGTCCGCCTGCCGGTAGTCGCGCAGCGTAGAGCCCCCGGCGGCGAGCGCGTCCGCTATGGTCGCGTTGACCGCCTCGGCGAGCCGCGCGATCCGGGCCGCGGAGATCGAGCCCGCCATGCGCTTCGGCGAGATGCCGGCGCGGTGCAGCGCCTCGCAGACATAGATGTTGCCGAGCCCGGCGACGATCTTCTGGTCCAAGAGCGCCGCCTTTATCGGCGTGAACCGCCCCGAAAGGCGCGCCGCCAGCCAGTTCCCGTTGAACCCGTTCGAAAGCGGCTCCGGCCCGAGGTCCTTCAGCAGCCAGTGCTCCCCGATCCGCGCCGTCGGCTGGAGGTCCATCGCGCCGAAGCGGCGCGCGTCGTTGAAGACGATGCGGGCGCCGCCCTCCATGTCGAGAATCACATGGTCGTGCTTGCCGTCGCCGCCGTGAACGTGGACGAACTCCCCGAGCATCCCGCCGGAAACAAGCATCCGCCCGGACATGCCGAGATGGACGATCAGCGTCTCGCCATCATCAAGATCGGCGAGAATGTACTTCGCCCTTCGCCCGAGGCGCAGCACCCGCCGCCCCGTCAGCCGCTCCGCGAAGCGCTCGGGCAGCGGCCAGCGGAGATCGGGCCGGCGCTGCTCGGCGCGCAGGATCATCTTCCCCTCCATCGCGGGTGCGAGCCCGCGGCGGACCGTTTCGACCTCGGGCAGCTCCGGCATGTCCCTCCCCCTGCGGCGCTTCGCGCGGCTTATGGCGGCGCGGCGCGGACCGGGCTATGTAGCCCGACATGACAGACGAGCGCGAGACCGGCGAGAGCCGCCCGACCACCCATTTCGGCTTCCGCGACGTGGCGGAGGGCGAGAAGGCGGGGCTCGTCCACGGCGTCTTCTCCTCCGTCGCGTCGAAATACGACGTGATGAACGACGTCATGTCCTTCCGCATCCACCGCCTCTGGAAGGAGGCGCTGATCGACTGGATGGCCCCCCGGCCCGGCATGAAGCTCCTCGACGTCGCGGGGGGGACGGGCGACGTCTCCTTCCGCGTGCTCGACCGGCTGAAGGGCGAGGGCGAGGCGACGATCTGCGACATGACGGCGGCGATGCTTGTCGAGGGCCGGAAGCGCGCGGAGGCGGAGAGCCTCTCCCACGCGCTCACCTGGGTTTGCGGCGACGCGATGAAGCTCCCCTTTCCGGACCGGAGCTTCGACGCCTACACCATCGCCTTCGGCATCAGGAACGTGACGCGGATCGGAGACGCGCTCCGCGAGGCCTGGCGCGTGCTGAAGCCGGGCGGGCGCTTTCTCTGCCTCGAATTCAGCCGGGTCGATCCGCCGCTGATGCGAAAGGCCTATGACCTCTATTCCTTCCACGTCATCCCGCGCATGGGGCAGGCCATCGCCGGGGACCGGGACAGCTATCAATATCTCGTCGAATCGATCCGGAAATTCCCGGATCAGGAGGCCTTCGCGGGGATGATCCGGGAGGCGGGATTCGGGCGCGTCTCATACCGGAACCAGACGCTTGGCGTGGCCGCCATCCATTCCGGCTGGCGCCTCTGATGCTCCGCTTCCTTCTGCAGGCCGGGCCGAATGCGTGGCGGCTTGCGCGCGTCCTCGCGACGTTCCGCAAGACCGGGGCGATGGCGAAGGTGCTCGAGGAATTCAATGCGCCGGCGCGGCTCCGCGTCCCCCTGATGATCGTGACGGCGCCCGGCCTGCTCGTCGGCAAGTCCGGCGATGCGGGCCTTCCTCCCGTCGCGCGGGCGATCAACGCGCTCGGGCCGGCCTATATCAAGTTCGGGCAGATCCTCTCGACCCGGCCGGACGTGATCGGCCCCAATCTCGCGCGCGACATGCGGACCCTGCAGGACGCGCTGCCGCCCTTCCCGATGGAGGAGGCGCGGCGCGCGATCCGCGAGGCGCTGGACCGGGAGGTGGAGGAGGCCTTCTCCGAATTCGGCCCGCCCATCGCCGCCGCCTCCATCGCACAGGTCCACCCGGCCATCGACCGGGAGACGGGGCGGAAGGTGGCGGTGAAGGTCCTCCGCCCGGGAATCGAACGCCAGTTCCGCAAGGACATCGCGGCCTTCTACATGATCGCCCGCGTGCTCGAATGGGTCGCGCCGCAGGCCAAGCGGCTCCGCCCGCGCGCCGTGGTCTCGCATTTCGAGGGCGTGGTGACGGCGGAGATGGACCTGAGGCTGGAGGCCTCCGCAGCCTCCGAATTCGCCCACAACGTGAAGGACGACGAAGGCTTCCTCGTGCCGGAGATCGTCTGGCCGCTCTGCGACCGCCGGGTGATGACGGCCTCCTGGGTCGAGGGCATGCCGATGGGGGACCCGGACGGCCTTCGCGCCGCCGGCCATGACCTGACGGCGCTGGCGGAGCGGATCATCCAGGTCTTTCTCCTCCAGGCGCTCCGCGACGGATTCTGGCACGCGGACATGCATCAGGGGAACCTGAAGGTCGCCCCGAACGGGGACGTCCTCGCGCTCGATTTCGGCATCATGGGCCGGATCGACCGGGTGACGCGGCGCTACTACGCCGAGATCCTGCTCGGCTTCCTGCGGAAGGATTATCGCCGCGTCGCGGAGGTGCATTTCGAGGCCGGCTACGTGCCCGCCGACAAGGATGTGGAGCTCTTCGCGCAGGCGCTCCGTTCGATCGGGGAGCCGATCTTCGGGCAGGACGCCTCCCGCATCTCGATGGCGCGGCTCCTCGCGCATCTCTTCGAGGTGACGGAGCGGTTCGGCATGGTGACGCAGACGCAGCTCATCCTCCTCCAGCGCTCGATGGTGGTGGTGGAGGGCGTGGCGCGCTCGCTCGACCCGAACGCCAACATCTGGTCCGCCGCCGGGCCGGTGGTGGAGCGCTGGATGCGGGAGAATCTGGGGCCGCAGGCCGCGCTCCGCGACACGGCGACGGCGCTTCGCACGCTCGCGCGCATCGGGCCGCGCCTGCCGGAACTGGCAGAGCGGCTCGTCCGCCTCGCTGATGCGCCGGAAGCGCCGCCGCCGCCGCCAAGGCGGCGGGGCGCGCACTTGCTCTGGGCCGGGCTCGGAGCCGCCGTCGGCGCCGCCGCCGCTTGGCTCGCCATGACGACCTGAAGGGGGAAACGAATGAGCAGACTTTTCGAGCCGCTCGCGCTCGGCGCACTGGCCTTGCCCAACCGCATCATCATCGCGCCCATGTGCCAGTATGCGTCGAAGGACGGCTGTGCGAACGACTGGCACAGGGTCCATCTCGGCCATCTCGCGCTCTCGGGCGCCGGGCTCCTGATCCTGGAGGCGACGGGCGTGAGCGCGGAGGGCCGCATCTCCCCGCAATGCCTCGGGCTCTACAGCGACGAGAACGAGGCCGCGCTGGCGGAGACGCTGAAATCCGTGCGCGCCGTCTCCTCGATGCCGCTTGCGATTCAGCTCGGCCATGCGGGGCGCAAGGGCTCCTCCCGGTCGCCCTTCGAGGGCGGAGCGCAGATTGCGCCGGACGAGCCCGGCGGCTGGCGCACCGTCGCCCCCTCCGCCATCGGCCATGCCGACACCGACGAGCCGCCCCTCGCGCTCGACGAGGCGGGGCTCGCCCGGGTGAAGGCGGATTTCGTCGCCTCAGCGCTGCGCGCCGCGCGGCTCGGCTTCGACGGGATCGAGCTTCACATGGCGCATGGCTACCTCCTGCACCAGTTCCTCTCCCCCCTCTCCAACCGGCGGAACGACGCCTATGGCGGCGGGATCGAGGGGCGGATGCGCTTCCCGATGGAGGTGTTCGAGGCCGTGCGCGCCGCGCTGCCCGCCGAGTTGCCTGTCTGGGTCCGCGTCTCCGCCTCCGACTGGGCCGAGGGCGGGATCGAAGTCGAGGAGATCGCCGCGCTTTCCCGCGCGCTGGAGGCGGCGGGCTGCGCCGCCGTCCATGTCTCGTCCGGCGGCGTCTCCGCCGCGCAGCAGATCCCGGTCGGACCCGGCTATCAGGTGCATCTGGCGGAGGCGGTGAAGGAAGCCGTCTCGATCCCCGTCTTCGCGGTCGGCCTTATCACCGAGCCGGCGCATGCGGAGGAGATCGTGGCCACGGGCAAGGTCGATGCGGTCGCCCTCGCCCGCGCCTTCCTCTGGAATCCGCGGTGGGGCTGGCACGCCGCCGCCGCGCTCGGCGCGAAGGTGGAGGGGCCGAAGCAATACTGGCGCTCCGCCCCCGCCGGCGTCACGCCGCCCTTCATCGGCTTCGCGCACGGCCAGCGATAGCGCTTGCCGCCCGCGCCCGTCCCTGTAGCCTGCGGGAAAACCACAGGGAGGGCGCGGCATGCGGATCGTGAAGGCGGAGGCGCTGCCAATCGTCATTCCCTTCTCCGACGGGGGCGGGGCAGGCGCGGGGCTCATGCCGACGACGTGGAACACATTGGAGATCGTCCTCCTCCGGCTCGAAGCCGATGACGGGACGGTGGGCTGGGGCGAGGCCTTCGCCTATTCCTGCCGCTCCGCGACCCTCGCCGCGCTCCGCGACATGGTCCTCCCCCTCGTCATCGGCGCGGAGGTGGAGGACATTCCGGCCTTCACCCGCGGCCTCCAGCGGAAGCTCCATATCCAGGGCCGCGCCGGGATCACGCTCTTCGCCATTTCGGGCGTCGACATCGCCCTCTGGGACATTGCGGCGAAGCGGAAGGGCCTGCGCCTCGCCGACCTTCTCGGGTGCAAGCGGGAGCGCTTCCCCGCCTACGCCTCCCTCGTCCGCTATGGCGAGCCGGGCATGGTGGAGGCGCGGGCGCGCATGGCCGTCGATCAGGGCTACGGCGCGGTGAAGCTGCACGAGATCACGCTCCCGAACATCGAGGCCGGGCGCCGCGGCGCGCCGGCCGTGAAGCTGACGACGGACGTCAACTGCAACTGGTCCGCCGAGGAGGCCCGCGCCCTCCTCCCCGAGATGAAGGCGATGGACCTCTACTGGGTCGAGGAGCCCGTCTGGCCGCCGGACGATGCGCCCGCCCTCGCCGCGCTTGAGGCCGAATTCGGCGTGCCTCTGGCGAGCGGGGAGAATGCGGGCGCGGAGCAGCCCTTCCGGGAGATCGTGAAGGCCGTGACCTTCCCGCAGCCCTCGGTCACCAAGGTCGGCGGCGTCACCGAATTCCGCGCCGTCGCGGCTTTGGCGGCGGCGGCAGGCAAGGCCGTCATGCCCCATTGCCCCTATTTCGGCCCCGGCTACTGGGCGAGCGCGCAGCTCATGGGCGCGGCGGAGGCGGGCATGTTCGAGTTCCTGCACATCGAGGCCGAAGCCTGGCTCTCCCCCGCCATGCCCATGCCCGAGGGCGGAGAGATCGCGCTGCCCGAAGGGACGGGCCTCGGCTTTTCGCCCGACATGGATGTGGTGGAGCGCTTCCGCGTCAGCGGCTGATCCCGGCGCGCGCGAAGGCCGCCTGCGCCGCCGTCTCCACCGCGCCGGGCCGCGCGGCGCGGATCGTCTCGACCGGCGCGCTCTCGCCCCGCTCCGCCAGCAGCCGCGCTGCGATCATCCCCGTCCGCCCGAGCCCGGCGCGGCAATGGATGAGGAGCCGCCCGCCGCCGTCCAGCAGGGCGTGGAGCCGAGGGGCGAACCCGGCCCAGTCCGCCTCGTCCGGCGTTCCGAAATCCGGGATCGGCAGATGCAGCCACGCCGCCCCGAACCCTTCCGAAAGGTCGGGGCGCCGGCTTAGCTCCCCCTCGGAAATCAGCGTCAGCGCCGCATCCGGCCGCCAGCTGCGGATCGCCGCGAAATCCGCAGCGCCCGGAAGACGGCAGAGCCCGAGCAGCCCCGGCGCCGCCCCCGCCTCGTCGATCCGGAAGCCGCTCACGCGGCGTTCGCCCGCTCCATCGCCCGGCGATAGGCGGCGACCTCGTCATCCGCCGGGATCGCGACGTCTGACTGGCGCAGCGTCTCGCCCGCCTTCACGTCCCGTGTGAGCGCCACGCGGTCCGCAAGCCCGATCGGCAGCAGCCCCTCCCGCAGCGACCGCGCGGCGGGGACGAGCTTGCCCCAGACGCAATATCCCCCCTCCCCGTCCAGCATCTCCCCCGCCTTCAGGTCCCGCTTCGCCGTGGCGACCACATCGCCCGCGAAGGCCCGCGTCTCCCCCGTCGCCTGACCGAGCAGCGCGGCGGAGAGGACGGAGATTCCGAGCTCCATCCCGATCAGGTGGAAGGGCTTGTACATCGCGGAATAGCGCCCGCTCGCGTCCGTGTTCATGCCGTATTGCCGGAAGCAGCCCGCCGCATAATCGTTCGGCGCCTCGAAGACGGCGTAAACCCCCCAGCGGAGATCGCGGAAGACGGGCCGCCCGTCCCGCTCCTCGGATGAGACCGTCTCCACCATCCCCTTCCCCTCCAGCACGCCGCCCTCGGAAGCGGGGCGGAGGATATGGGCGAGGTCGTCCACCCCGCAGGGCGGGAAGAGCAATCCGTCCGAAGGCGGCGTCAGCCCGCAGGCGTTGGCGATGGCCGCCATTTCGAGGGCGGATTTCGTCCCGTCCACGAAGGAGTTGAACATTTTTGGGTTCATCCCGTCCGCCCGCGCCTTCACCGGGTCGAAGCCCATGTTCTCCCACACCGTTTCCGGCGTGCTCTGATGATAATGCGGCCGGTATTTCGTGCCCTTGCCCGCGCAGACGACCTCGAACCCGCAGGCCCGCGCCCAGTCCACGATCTCCGCCGTCAGCGCCGGCTGGTCGCCATAGGCCATGGTGTAGACCACGCCCGCCGCCCGCGCCTCCCGCGCCAGCGCGGCTCCGGCGAGAACGTCCGCCTCCACGTTCACCATGACGACATGCTTTCCGGCGGCGATGGCGGCGCGGGCATGGCGGACGCCGGCATGGGGGTTGCCCGTCGCCTCGACCACCACCTCCACATCGTCCGCCGCCATGGCGGCGAAGGCGTCGTCGGTGAAGACCGTTGCGGCGATGCGCGCCTCGTCCCACCCTACCGTCAGGCAGGCGGCGCGCGCGGCGTCCGGTCGGAGGTCCGCAATATGCGTGATTTCAAGGCCTTGCGTGGTCGGAACCTGCGAAAGGAACATCGAGCCGAACTTCCCGGCCCCCACGAGGCAGACCCGCACGGGCCGCCCCGCCGCCGCCCTTGCGGCAAGCTTGTCCATCAGAAACATCGCGCTCCTCCGATTTTTCGCCATGAAGCGCGGCGGCGGCCTCTCGCGCAAGGGCGCCGCTGCGCATAATCTGGCGGGAGGAGGAACGCCCATGACCATCCTGATCTCCGGCGCCGGCATCGCCGGCCTGACACTGGCGCTTACCTGCCGGCAGATAGGCTTGGCCTGCCGCATCGTGGAGCAAGTGCGGGAGGTGAAGCCGCTCGGCGTCGGCATCAATCTCCAGCCGAATGCGGTGCGGGAGCTGATGGATCTCGGGCTGGAGGCCGAACTCGCCGCAATCGGCGTCCCGACGCAGGAACTCGCCATGTTCGCCGCGAACGGCCGCGAGGTCTGGCGCGAGCCGCGGGGGCTCGCCGCCGGCTATCGCTGGCCGCAATACTCGGTGCACCGCGGGGAACTGCAGATGCTCCTCTATCGCGCCGTGCTGGAGCGGCTCGGCCCCGACGCGATCGAGACGGGGGTGAAGGGCCTCTCCCACCGCACCGAGGGCGAGGAGGCGGTCCTGGAGACGGAGCGGGGCGAGCGGCGCGGCGCCCTCCTGATCGCGGCGGACGGGCTCCATTCGGCGATCCGCCGGCGGATGCACCCCGATGAAGGCCCGCCGATCTGGGCCGGCGCGATCCTCTGGCGGGGCGCGAGCCGCATCGCGCGCTTCTCCGAGAAGAACATGATGGCGATGATCGGCGACTACGACCAGAAATTCGTCACCTATCCGATCGGCGGGCCGGATGAGGAGGGCCGCTCCCTCATCAACTGGATCGCGGAGCGGCGGTTCGAAGCCGGCCACGGCTGGGCGCGGGAGGACTGGAGCCGCGTCGTTCCGGCCTCCGAATTCGCCCACTGGTTCGACTCGTGGCGCTTCGGCTGGATCGACGTGCCGGCGATCATCGCGGCCGCCCCCGTCGTCTACGAATATCCGATGGTGGACCGGGACCCGCTGCCGTTCTGGACCGAGGGGCGCGTGACCCTGATGGGAGACGCCGCGCACATCATGTATCCGACCGGCTCCAACGGCGCCTCCCAGGCCATCGTGGATGCGCGGCGCCTCGGCCGCGCCTTTCTCGACCACGGGCCGAATCCGGCGGCGCTTGCCGATTACGAGGCGGAGATGCGGCCGCGCATGGCGAAGGTCATCGCCGCCAACCGCGGCGCGGGGCCGGACTACGTGCTGGAGATCGTGAAGCAGCGCACGGGCGGCGTCTTCGATGACGTGGAGGATGTCATGCCCCTGAAGGAGCGGCAGGATTTCGCGGCGACCTACAAGAAGACGGCCGGGTTCTCCATCGAAGCGCTCAACGCGCAGCCGGCGCTGATCGGGGAGCATGAGCGGCGGGCCTGAAGCTCTCGCCTCATTCCGTCGCCTCTCCGTCCGGGCCGGAGCCGACCCCGGGCGCGCGAACGTCGGACAGGTTCTCGGACGCCTGATCCATCTCGGCGTTCATCGCATCGACGACGCCTTCTACGGGGCCGTCCGGACCGATTATGAAATACACCGCTACGATTCCGGCGATCACGACCGTCGATGTTATGACCACCCAATCGACGCTGACCACGCCGTCGTCAGCCAGAAATGCGCTCTTGCGCCTGCGGCGCGCCATAGGTCTGCCCACCATTCCCACCCCAACGGCACCCGACAATACGACGAAACGACCTGATTCGGGTGAAAATACTGCGGATTGTGGACTGACGCCGGTCCAGCGGAGATAAAGGCCGCGGCAGGCCGACTCTCCGGCCGCCCCCCCGATGGAAAGGACCGCCCTTGCCCGCCTTCGATTTCGACCGCCCGATTCCCCGCCTCGGCACCCATTGCGCGAAATGGGACAGCCTCGCCGCCCGGTTCGGGGCCCATGCGGCGGGCGCGTTGCCTATGTGGGTGGCCGACATGGAGTTCGCCGCGCCCCCGGCGGTCACGGAGGCCTTGCGGGCGGTGGTGGAGCACGGCGTCCACGGGTATTACGGCGATCCTTCGGGCTACATCGCCGCGATCCGCGGCTGGATGAAGCGGCGGCACGGATGGGATGTGGAGCCCGGCTGGATCCTCACCACCGCCGGCATCGTCAACGGCGTCAACCTCGCGCTCCAGGCCTATTGCCGGCCGGGCGACGGGGTTATCCTCCAGCAGCCAATCTACCATCCCTTCGCGCCCTCGGTTAAGGCCAATGGCTGCCATGTCGTCGGCAACCTCCTCGTCTATGAGGACGGCCGCTACCGCATGGATCTCGACGCGCTGGCGAAGGCGGTGGACGCGAAGACGCGGATGCTCATCCTCTGCTCCCCGCACAATCCCTGCGGCCGCGTCTGGACGCGGGAAGAGCTGACCGCCATCGCCGAATTCTGCCTCGAACGGGGGATCCTGATCGTCTCCGACGAGATCCATCACGACCTCGTCTTCGACGGGCCGCACACCGTGCTGGCGAGCCTCTCGACAGAGATCGCGGCGCGGACGGTGACGTTCACCTCCTCGTCCAAGACCTTCAACCTCGCCGGCGGCCATACCGGCAACGCGATCATCTCCGACCCGGAGCTCCGCCGGCTCTTCCACCGGCAGATGGAGCGCTGCGGGATGCTGACCGGAAACCGCTTCGGCTACATCATGGCCGAGGCGGCCTATGCCGAGGGCGAGGAGTGGCTCGACGCGCTCCTCGCCTATCTCCGCGCCAACCGGGACCTTGTGGACCGCTTCGCCGCGGAGCGGCTGAAGGGCGTCCGCTCCGTGAAGCTCGACGCCACCTATCTCGCCTGGCTCGACTTTTCCGGCACGGGCATGACGGAGGCCGAAATCATCCGCCGGTTCGAGCGCGAGGCGAAGGTGATCTGCAATCACGGCTCCAGCTTCGGGCCCGGCGGCGCCGGCTTCATGCGGCTCAACTTCGCCTGCCCGCGCCCGATGCTGGAGGAGGCGCTCGGCCGGATCGAGGCCGCCTTCGCCGACCTGCAATAGCCTCAGTCGGCGCGCCGGGCGAAGGCTTCGTCCGGCGCCCAGCCGAGCTTCTCCCCCTCCGCGCCCCACCGCATGAGGAGGCAGGAGGTGCCCTTCCACTGGAAATAGGTCAGCTCGATCTCGTACCAGCCGGGCTCCGGCACGAGCACGTCGACGACGCCGTTCGTCTCGCAGGGGTGGACCCCGTCATGCTTCGAGACGACCGCGCCGCCGATGGAAACCTCGAGCCCGTCATTCGAGAGGAACTCAACCTGCTGCGGCCCCGGCCGCTCGAACCGGACATAGCCGGAAATCGCCGCCGCGACCCGCATCGGCTGCTTCGCCGTCAGCGTCGGGTCACCCTCCATCGAGTCCCGATGGCGGAGATTGGGCAACGGCTCTCCCTGCTCCGAACCCGATTCCAGCCATTCCCTCGCCTCGCGCAGGGAGCGCACCGAATGCGGATAGGCGTAGCGCACCGAAAGACCGGGCAGAAGCGCGCCCGCCTCGGGCTGCGGATCGGCGGGCCTGAGCGCAATCGGCTCGGCCCAGGCGGCGGCGGCGAACAAGGCCAGCGCGGCCGCGGCGGATACTTCCTGAAAGCGCATCGTTCCCCCTCGCGCTTCTGACGACCGCGCCAGAGTAAGGCGCGGCCGCCGCGAAAGGGAAGCATTAGCTTCAGGCGGGGGGGCCTTTGGGCGCCGCGCTGAGATGCCCCTCCTTCACCCAGACATCCGCGCCCCCAGGCCCGGCGGCCGCGTCGAGCCCCGCGCCCTTCGGCAGCCGCAGCCAGGACCAGCGCGAGAACTGCTCTCCGCCCTCCGCAAAGCCGCCCGAGAGCACGAAGATCTCCCGCCCGTCCGCCGCCTCCCGCACGATCCGCGCGCCGGGCGCCCAGCGCTCCCGCCGCACCTCCTCCCGCGCGTCCCGGTGGAGGAGCGCGGCGGAGACGCCCGCGCCCGCCGGGGCCCATTCGAGATCGGCCTCGTGGAGGTGGAACTGGTTCCGGTCCTCCGGGTCGAACTGCCAGAGCTTCACGAGGATGACGCATCCCTCCGCCGAGGCGGGGCGGTGCCGCGTCTCCGGCGGGTTCCGCACATAGGTTCCCGCCGGGAAATCCCCGTGCTCGTCCTGAAACACGCCTTCGAGGACGAGGAACTCCTCCCCGCCCGTATGCACATGCGGGGAGAAGGCGGAGCCCGGCGCATAGCGGACGATGGTCGTCGCCCGCGCGACCTCCCCGCCGATCCGGTCGAGCGGCCGGCGGTCCACGCCCGGCATCGGCGAGGGAACCCAGGGCGCGCCGCCGGCATGGACGGCGGCGCGGGCGGAGAAGTCGTCGTTCACGTTCATGGCGTCCCTCCCGTTCAGGCGAAGCTCGGCCGCGCCGTGACCCGGTTGCGCCAGGCATGGAGCGCCGAGAGCCGCTCCGGAATCTCGATCTTCGCGAAATCGGCGAAGACGAGCGCCGCCGCAAGGGTGATGTCGGCGACGGAGAAGGCCGCGCCCGCCAGATGGTCGCGCGTCCTGAGCAGCGCATCGAATCCCTCGAAGGCCCTTTCGGCCCGGCGCTTCTGCGCCTCGCCCCATGCGGGGAAGGTCTCCATTCCCGCATCCGTCGGCAGGCCGGGCGTCGCATGATGAAAATAGGCCGCCACCGCGTCGAGCGCGTCGGCCTCGGCCTGCCGCTGGCGCATGGAGATCTCCGCGCGTTCCTCCGGCGTCCGCCCTGTCAGCGTCGGCGCGCCTGTCAGGTGATCGAGATACTCCGTGATCGCCGCGCATTCGACGATGCGACGCCCGTCATCAAGCTCCAGAACCGGCACGAAGCCGCCGGGATTGATCGCGAGGTAGGCGGGTTGCTTGTGCTCCCCGCCGAGCACGTCGACGGGGACGAACTCGATCCGCTCCGTCAATCCCTTCTCGGCGGCGGCGACGCGCACGCGCATCGGATTCGGAAGGCCCTTCTGGTCGTAGATCTTCATGGCGCAGCTCCTGTTCAGTCAATTCTATCTATCGGTAGATAGATAATGGAGTTTGACGAAACGGAGGTCAAGCCCCTATCTACCGATAGGGAAAAGGGGTGTACGCTATGGAAATGCGAGACAAAATCATGGAGGCGGCAGAGGCGCGCCTGCGCGCCGTCGGCTACGCCGCCATGAGTTTTCGCGACGTGGCGGCTGATGTCGGCGTCAAGAGCGCCTCGGTCCACTATCATTTCCCCACGAAGGAGGATCTGGCGGAGTCGGTGGTGGAGCGCTATGCGGCGCGCCAGTTTGCGGCGCTGAACGCGGCGGTGGCGGGCGAATCCTCCCCCGCCCGGCGCGCGCGCGCGATGGTCGATCTCCATCTCGGCGCCTTCGCGGCGGACCGGCGGATCTGCCTCTGCGCCATGCTCTCGGCCGAATCGGTCGGGCTGCCGGAGCGGGTGAAACAGGCGGTGAGCGTGTTCTTTGACGCCTGCCTCCTCTTCCTGCAGGAATGTTTCGCCGGCCTTGAGCCGGAACGCGCGGCGATCCGGGCTGCGGGCGTGCTGGCCGCGCTCCAGGGCGGGCTCCTGCTGGCCGCGGCGGCGCGGGACGGGGCGCATCTCGAACGCGCGGCGGCGGCGGCGATGGCGCTCGCCGCGGGCGCAGTGATCTGAGGAGGACGGGATGGAGACGGCGGCGCATGACCGGATCGTGGAGCAGGCGCTCGGCTGGATCGACGCCGGCAAGGGCGCGGCGCTCGCCACGGTGATCCGCACCTGGGGCTCGGCCCCGCGGCAGGCGGGGGCGCAGCTCGCGATCTCCTCCGACGCCGAACTGATGGGCTCGGTCTCCGGCGGCTGCGTCGAGGGCGCGGTGGCGGCCGAGGCGCTGGAGGCGCTGGAGGACGGGGCCTGCCGCGTCCTCTCCTTCGGCGTGTCGGACGAGGAGGCCTTCGCCGTCGGCCTCGCCTGCGGCGGGGAGATCCGGGTGATGGTGGAGCCTGTCGGCGTCGGCCGCGGGCCGGACGAGGCGCTGATCCGCGAGCTCGCCGCCGCCCGCGCCGCGCGCCGCGGCGCGATCTACGCCGTGAACCCGGAGACGTGGGAGCGGCGGCTCATCCTTTCCGGCTCCGGCGACCCGCTGGAGGCGGAGGCGGCGGCGGCGCGGCGGGCGGACCGGTCCGGCTTCGACGAATCGGGCGCCGTCTTCCTCGGCGTCCACAACCCGCCGCTGAAGATGGCCGTGGTCGGCGCCGTCCACATCGCGCAGCCGCTGATGCAGATGGCGCGGCTGACGGGCTATGACCCGGTTTTGATCGACCCGCGGGAGGCCTTCGGCTCCGCCGCGCGCTTCCCCGGCGAGGTCATCAGCCATGACTGGCCGGACGAGGCGCTCGCCGCGCTCGGGCTCGACGAGCGCACCGCCGTCGTGACCCTCACCCATGACCCGAAGCTGGACGACCCGGCGATCCGCGCCGCGCTCCGCGCGCCCGTCTTCTATCTCGGCTGCCTCGGCTCGAAGAAGACCCATGCGAAGCGCGTCGACCGCCTGAAGGAGGCCGGCTTCCCGGAGGAGGAGATCGCGCGCATCCATGCGCCGGTCGGGCTCGACATCGGCGCGAAATCGCCGGCCGAGATCGCCGTCTCGATCATGGCGGAGGTCACGGCGCGGCTTCGCGGGGCGTCCTGATGGAGTTCGGCCCCCTCCCCGTCGCGGAGGCCGCAGGGGCGATGCTCGCCCATTCCGTCCGCGCGGGCGCGCGCCGCTTCGCGAAGGGGGAGCGGCTGGACGCTGAGGGGGCGGCGGCGCTGGCCGCTTCGGGGGTCCAGACGGTCTGGGTCGCCCGGCCGGGGCCGGAGGATCTGGGCGAGGACGAGGCGGCGGCGCTGGTGGCCGCGCCGCTCGCCGGGCCTCATCTCTCCCTCTCCGCCCCCTTTACCGGCCGCGTGAACCTCTATGCGGAGGCGGCGGGCGTGATCCGGGTGGACGCCGCGGCCCTGCTCGCCGCCAACCGGGTGGACGAGGCGGTGACGATCGCCACCCTGCCCGACTTCGCCCGCGTCGCGCCCCGCGCCATGCTCGCGACGGTGAAGATCATCCCCTACGCCGCCCCGGCGGCGGCCGCGCGACAGGCCGCAGCGCTGCTCTCCGGCGCGATCTCGCTCCATCCTTTCCGCGCGATGCGCGCCACGCTGATCCTGACGCGGACGGAGGGGATGAAGCCCTCCCTCATCGACAAGGGCGCCGCGGCGATTCTCGCGCGCCTCGCCGCGCTCGGCGTTGAGGCGGGCGAGCCCGTGGTCACCCCGCACGAGACGGGCGCGCTCTCGGCCGCCCTCGCGGCGGCGGAAGGCGATCTCCTGCTCATCCTCGGCGGCTCCGCGACGTCGGACCGGCGGGATGTCGCCCCGGCTTCGGTCGTCGAAGCGGGCGGGCGGATCGACCGGTTCGGAATGCCGGTGGACCCGGGCAACCTTCTTTTCACGGGCGTGATGGGCGATCGGCCTGTCCTCGGCCTGCCGGGCTGCGCCCGCTCGCCGAAGCTTAATGGCGCGGACTGGGCGCTGGAGCGGATCGTCGCGGGCCTGCCCGTCTCCGGCGCGGAGATCGAGGCGATGGCGGTCGGCGGGCTCCTGAAGGAAATCCCGTCCCGCCCGCAACCGAGGGAGGGCGCGGCGCCGGCGGGCCGGCCCTTCGTCTCCGCCCTTCTCCTCGCCGCGGGCTCGTCGAGCCGGATGCGCGGGGCGGACAAGCTCCTTGAGCCCGTCGGCGGCGCGCCGCTCCTCCGCCGCACGGCCGAGGCGCTGCTGGCGAGCCGGGCCGACGAGGTCGTCGTCGTGCTCCGTCCGGGGGACGAGGCGCGCCGCGCCGCGCTCTCCGGCCTCGGCCTCCGGATGGTCGAGAATCCCGCGGCGGCGGAAGGCATGGGCGCTTCGATCCGCGCCGGCATGGCCGCGCTCGCGCCCGAGGCGGAGGCCGCGCTCGTCGCGCTCGCCGACATGCCGGAGATCGGGGCGAAGGAGATCGATTCGCTCCTCGCCGCCTTCGACCCGGAGGAGGGGCGGGAGATCGTGCGCGCCGCCTCCGCCGCCGGGGAGCCGGGCAACCCCGTCCTCTTCGGCCGCCGCTTCTTCGAGGCGCTGCGCGGGCTCGAAGGCGACGAGGGCGCCCGCGCCATCCTCGCCGCGCATCCCGACCGCGTGCGGCTGCTGCCCCTCGCGGGGCGCGCGGCGCGGACCGATCTCGACACGCCGGAAGACTGGGAGGCCTGGCGCGCTCTCACTGCGTGAGGTCGAGCGTCCGCGCCTCCCCGCCGCGCGTCAGCCGCATCGAGCCCGCCTCGATGCGGGAGACGACCCAGCCCTCCACCACCGAGCCGGATGTGACGCGGTGGACCCGCCCGTCCGGCATCCGCAGGAGCGCGCGGCGGGCGTCCGCGGCTCCGAAAACCCCGATCATCGCCATATCGTCGAGCCGGATCGCATCCCGCAGGGTCGCCGCCGCCGCGACGCCGGACCCCGTGGGCGCGCTCCGCCGCGGCGCCGCCGCGATCCCCGCCTCCTCGCCCTCCTCGTCATCTATGGCGCCGGAGGGCGCCGCACGGGCTGTCTCCGCCTGGGGCTGAGCCGCCGGTTGCCGCCGCGGCGCAAGGCCCCTCGGGCGCGCCCTCGGCGCCGGCGCGAGGGCAAGCGCGCGACCGACGGCGTCCGCGGGATGATCCGGCCGCGCCCCGGGGCGCGGCGCGCTCTCGACAGCCCCCGGCCCGGGCGTCTCCTCCTCCGCCGCGACTTCGGGCGCGGCCGCCTCCTCCGCCGCGGCGAGCGCGGCCTCGGGCGGAGGCTTCGGCGCCGGCGGTTCCTCCGCGGTCGGCTCCGGCGCGGCGGGGGCGTGCGGGGCAGGGGGCGGAGCGGCCGCTTCGGGCGCGGGTGAAGGGGCGGCCGGCGACGTCGGGTCCTCCGGGGCGAGCGGCGGCGCGGGGGGCTCCGCGAGGGCGACGAGGGCCGGCGGCGCGGCGCTCCGCGACGGCTCCCGAGGCGCGCCGGGCGCCGACGAGGAGGGCGCCGGCGGCATGGCCGCCGCCGCGGCGGCTCCGGCGTCCAATGCGGGCGTGGAAAGCGCTGGCGGCGACGGCGGCGGGGCCGCGAAGGGCCCGTCATCCCGTTCCTGCGGCGCCAGCCAGAGCGCCGCGACGGCCGCAAGCCCGACCAGGCCGGCGAGCAGGGCCGCCCCCCTGACCCGCAGCCGCCGCGCCGGGGCCGGGGCGATCGGTTCTGCAGCCTGCACGGGCGGCGGAGAAACCTCCGGGGCCGGCTCGGCCGGAGCCCGGAGGAAATCCGGCCCGCCCGCAAAGGCCGCAAGCTCCGGCCGCGCCTCGGGATTCGTCGAAACCCGCAGCGGCGCGAAGCCCCAGAGCCGCGCATATTCCGCCGCCTCCGCGACGACGCTCCGCTCCGCCGCCGCCGCGGCGCAGTTCTCGCTCCCGGCGAAGGTCACGACGAGTTCCGCCAGCGGCGCCGGCGAGGCCGCCTCCAGCGCCCGCTCCGCCTCCTCCGCGCCACCCCCCTCGGCGACAACGGCGAGCACCCTCGCGGGCGGCAGCCAGAGCGTCACGGGCGCAGGGCTCCGCCCCGTCAACGCCGCGGCGTCGGCGCCGAGCGCGGCGGCCGCGGCGGCGAAGTCCGGATCGTCCAGCGCGACCGCGCCCAGCGGCTCCCCGTCCGCCGCGCGCAGCAGCCTGATCGCCGTCTCCCCGAATTCGAGGACGAGCGGCGCCTCAGAGGGATCGCGCGGCGCGGGCTCCATCCTCGTTCCGCTCCCCGGCCGGCCGGCGCCGGCCGATCACTTCTTCTTCTTTTTCGCGCTCTTCGGAGCCGGCTTCGCCGCCGCCCCGCAAGCCTTGTCCAGCGCCTGTTCGAGATCGGCGATCAGGTCCGCCGCGTCCTCGATCCCGATCGAAAGGCGCACGACCTCCGGCCCCGCCCCCGCCGCCGCCTGCTGCTCCGGCGTCAGCTGCCGGTGCGTGGTGGAGGCGGAATGGATGATGAGGGACCGGGAATCCCCGAGATTCGCGACATGGCTGAAAATCTCGACCGCATCGACCAGCTTCAGGCAGCTTTCGTACCCCCCCTTCACCCCGAAGGTGAAGATCGCCCCGGAGCCCTTCGGCGTGTATTTCCGCGCCCGGAGCGCATAGGGGCTGGTGTCGAGCCCGGCATAGGAGACGTATTCGACCGCCGGATGCCCGGCGAGGAACTCCGCCACCCGCTTCGCGTTCTCGCAATGCTTCGCCATGCGGAGCGAGAGCGTCTCGATCCCGAGCAGGGTCTGGAAGGCGTTCATCGGCGCCTGGCACATGCCGAGGTCGCGGAGCCCGATGGCGATGCCGTGGAACGTATAGGCGAGCGGCCCGAAGGTCTCCGCGAATTTCAGCCCGTGATAGGCGGGCTCCGGCTCGATCATGGAGGGATGCTTGCCCGCCGCGATCCAGTCGAACTTGCCCGAATCGACGACGATCCCGCCCATGGAGGTGCCGTTGCCGGAGAGATATTTCGTCGTCGAATGCACCACCTGCGTCGCGCCCCAGTCGAACGGGCGGCAGAGGAACGGGCTCGCGGAGGTGTTGTCCACGATCAGCGGCAGCTTCTCCTTCTCCGCCAGCTTCCCGATCTTTTCGAGGTCGGTGATGTAGCCGCCGGGGTTGGCGATGGACTCGCAGAAGATCGCCTTCGTGTTCGCGTCGATCGCCTTGCGGATCGCCGACGTGTCCTCGAAATCGACGAAGCGGCATTCCCAGCCGAAGCGCTTGAAGGTCTGGCTGAACTGGGTGATCGAGCCGCCATAGAGCCGGTTCGAGGCGACGAAATTCGCCCCCGGCCCCATCAGCGGGAAGAGCGCCATGATCTGCGCCGCATGGCCCGAGGCGCAGGCCACCGCGCCGACGCCGCCTTCGAGCGCGGCGACTCGTTCCTGCAGCGCGCTCACCGTCGGGTTGGTGAGCCGCGAGTAGATGTAGCCGACTTCCTGCAGGTTGAAGAGCGCCGCCGCATGGTCCGCATCGCGGAACACATAGGCGGTGTTCTGGTAGATCGGCGTCTGGCGCGCGCCGGTCGCCGGGTCCGGCCTCGCGCCGGCGTGGATCTGAAGCGTGTCGAATCCGTAAGTGCGCTCGGCCATGCGGGCCTCCCTGTTGTCGAGTTTGCGCGATCTTTCGCCTAACTCAGCTTCGACGACAAGCGCCCGGAATTGAAGCCGCCCATCGAAAGCTCGCCGACAAGGCGCTGCCATTCCATCTTCGGGCAGAGATTCATCACGACTTCGACGCCGCGGTCCCGCGCCCGCGCCGCCGCCGCCTCGTCGACGACGCCGATCTGCATCCAGATCGCCTTGAGCCCCCTGTCGCCGAAATGCTCCAGCGCCTCGTCCACCACGGCCCCCGCCTCGGAGGAGCGGCGGAAGATGTCCACCATGTCCACCCGCTCGCCCGCCTCCGCCAGCGCGGCGAGGGAGGGCGCGATGGGCTCGCCGAACACCGTCTCCCCCGGATAGACCGGGTTCACCGGCAGGACGCGCCAACCCTTCAGCTTCAGATAGCGGCCGACATAGAAGGAGGGGCGCACCGGATTGGTCGAGACCCCGACGAGCGCGATGGTCTTCACCCGCCCGAGAAGCGATCTCAGCGCCTTGTCGGAGGGTTTTTCGGGCATGTCGTTCATTCCCCGATCCTGCCGCGCGGCGGGGCGCGGCGGAAGGGCCCCAGCCAAAAAAAACGCCCGCCGAAGCGGGCGCAGTCAGAACGAGGGACAGTGAGTGGATGAAGGGAACCTCTCGATCCGCCTTCAAAACTCATGTGGGTGTTACAGCAGCAATCGGCCAGCCGTTGCTCCCCCTTTTATGTCGAATTGTTGCAGGCGGTGTTCATTTTCGCACAACGGTTCGGGCGACCTTGCCGAGCCGTTCGGAAAACCCTTTTTCGCCAGAATGTTGCAGGTCTCGCGTGAGAGTTGCGCTTGCCGGCGCCCTTCGTCAACGAATCTCACGAAGCTGCGCGCGCCTGTAACAAGCCCGTTGCGCGCGCCGGGCGGCGGCAGCCGGAGAGGCGCCATGCGCTACGGAGAGATTCGCGCCTCAGCGGCGCGCCGTCCGCGCCGCGTAGAGCGAAATGGCGGCGGCGTTCGAGACGTTAAGGGAGCCGAAGCTCCCGGCGAAGGGGATGCGGGCGAGGAGATCGCAGCCCTCGCGCGATTTCTCCCTGAGTCCGGGCCCTTCCGCGCCGAGCACGAGCCCGATCGGCCCCGCCGGCGCGACCGCCTCGCTAATCTCCGCCTCCGCCGCGCCGTCGAGCCCGACGAGCCGGAAGCCGAGCGCGCGCAGCCGCTCCATCGTCTCGGAGAGGTTCTTCACGCGGAGATAGGGCTGCCGCTCCAGCGCGCCGGAGGCCGATTTCGCCAGCGCCCCCGTCTCCGGCGCCGCATGGCGGAGCGGGGCGATCACCGCGCGCGCGCCGAAGACCTCGGCCGAGCGGAGAATCGCGCCGACATTGTGCGGGTCGGTCACGCGGTCAAGGAGGAGGACGACGGGCGCCGGGTCCGCCTCCGTCGGCGCGCAGGTCTCCTCCACCCCGCCCCAGTCCAGCGGGCGGGTCAGCAGCGCCGCGCCCTGATGCACCGAGCCCGGATCGAGCGGGGCCGGGAAGCGCCGCGGGGCCGCCTCCTCGGGCTTGACGCCGCAGGCGGCGATGGCCTCGGAGAGCTTCTCCGCCGCGTTGCGGGTCACGACGAGCCGCTCATGCGCGCGGGCCGGGTTCAGCAGCGCGTCCCGCACCGCATGGAGGCCGAAGAGCCAGACGGGGGCCGGCCCCTCGCGGCGTGCGCGCTCCTTCTCTATCACCCAGGCGGGCTTCTGCGGGCGGGTCTCGCTCATGGCCTCGCCATAGCGCGGCGGCGCGGGAAAGACCATCGGCGCCGCTTGCCCGTCATGCGATCGGATTCGGGTTCGGGCATGATGCGGCGCTGCGCGACGGCGGGCGATTTCGGGACTGGCGCAAGCGCGGGAGGAGAGACGATGGCGGATGATCACAAGGGCTCCTGCCTCTGCGGCGGGGTGAGATACGAGGTCAGGGGGCCGCTCCGCCCCGTCGTGGCCTGCCATTGCTCGCAATGCCGCAAGACCACGGGCCATCATGTGGCGGCGACCGGGGCGCCGGCGGAGGCGCTGACGCTGACCGCGAGCGAGACGCTCGCCTGGTATCGCTCCTCCGCGGAGGCGGAGCGCGGCTTCTGCGCCCGCTGCGGCTCCAACCTCTTCTGGCGAAAGGACGGGTCGGGCCGGATCTCGATCTGGGCCGGAACGCTCGACGGGCCGACCGGGCTCACGATCGAGCGTCACATCTTCGCCGCATCGAAGGGCGATTACTACGAAATCGCCCCCGGCGCCCTCGTCTTCCCGGAATCGGACTGACGCGGGCGGCGGAGGCGCCTATATTCGCCGGGCGGCGCGTCGCCGCCCCGGGAGAGCCTGTCGTGAAGACCGCCGCCTACCTCGTCCTTGTTCTGACCGTCGCGATGACCTCCTGCGCCGCGCTGGTGGCGGAGCCGGTCGCGCTTCTGGCGAACTTCGTCCAATGAGCGGCGCGCGGCGTTTCGGCGGGGCGCATTCGCCGGGCGGGGCGCCTGCGGGCGGGCGCGGCGGCTTCTCCGGCCTCCGGCTCAAGTGGTTTTCGTTCCGTGTGCTCGGCCTCCGTCTCGCGCCGACGCCGCTCATCTTCTCCGCGATCTGGGGCATGGCGACGGCCGACCTCCTGCAGATCCTCTGGTCCGCCGGCGGCTGGGCCGCGCTCATGCTCGCGGCGAAGCTGACCGGGGACGGGATGAAGGCGCAGGACGCCTATGACGAGCGGATCGTCGCCCGCCCGCCCGCCTTTCCGCGGAAACTGACCGCCGCGGCGCTGACGGCGCTCGCCATTGGCGCAGTCGCCTTCCTTTCGGGCGCCGCAGCGGCCCCGCTTGCGATCTTCTACGGCGCCGTCGCAGGGGCGGCGCATGTGTTCGCCTTCGGCCCCGATCCGATGCGCGCCAAAGGCGGCGCCGGGATCACGCCGGTCGATCTCGACCGGGTGGCCACGAAGCTGGAGGAGGCGGAGCGCGTGGTGGAGGAGACGGCGAAGGCCGCCGCCGCGCTCCGCGACCGGGCGCTGGAGGGGCGGATCGACCGGCTCGCCTACGCCGCGCGGGACATCCTGAAGGAGATCGCGGAGGATCCGCGGGACATGGCCCGCGCCCGCCGTTTCCTCTCCGTCCATCTCGTCGGCCTCCGCGACGCGACGCTGCAATACGCCAACGCCAGCGCGAAAGGCGCCACGGAGGGCCTTCGCGGACCCTATGAGGCCCTGCTCGCCGACCTGGAGGGCAGCTTCGCCAAGACGCGGCAGAGCCTGATGGCGGAAGACCAGACCGCGCTCGAGATCGAGATCGAGGTCCTCCGGGGCCGCCTGCAACAGGAAGGCGCGCGCTGACGCGCCGGAACGAGGAGAGAGAGAGATGAGCGAGATCCGCGCCAAGGCCGAGGCGGCCCTTCGGGACGCCGAGGCCGTCACCGCCGCCCTCCTGCCGCAGCCCGCCGCCGACATCGTGGTGGCGGACAGGATGGATCCGGAGGAGCGCGCGCGGGTCGAGGCGGTGATCGGCCAGCTCGACATGACCGACAGCCAGTCGATCATCAAGTTCGGCTCCGCCGCGCAGACGGAGCTCCAGACCATCTCCGCCGCCATGCTCGACGGCGTCAGGAACAAGGATGTCGGCCCCGCCGGCGCGAGTCTCCGCGAGATGGTCACGAACATCCGCGGCTTCGACGCGGACGAGCTGGACCCGAACCGCAAGCAGAGCTTCTTCGAGCGGCTCTTCGGCAAGGCCCGGCCGGTGGCCGAGTTCATCGCGAAATACGAGAACGTGCGCGGCCAGATCGACCGCGTCTCGGACGAGCTCCTCGCCCACGAGACTGTGCTGCTGAAGGACATCAAGGCGCTGGACCGGCTCTATGAATCCAGCCTCGCCTTCTACAACGACCTCGCCGTCTTCATCGCCGCGGGGGACGAGAAGCTGCGCCGGCTCGACGAGGAGGAGATCCCGGCGAAGGAAGCGGAGGTGAAGGCCGCGCCGGAGGAGGAGGGCGTGATGAAGGCGCAGGAGCTGCGCGACCTTCGCGCCGCGCGCGACGATCTCGAACGCCGGGTGCATGACCTCCGCCTCACGCGGCAGGTCACCATGCAATCCCTCCCCTCGATCCGGCTGGTGCAGGAGAACGACAAGAGCCTCGTCAACAAGATCAACTCGACGCTCGTCAACACCGTCCCCCTCTGGGAGACTCAGCTGGCGCAGGCGGTGACGATCTTCCGCTCCCGCGAGGCGGCGGAGACGGTGAAGCAGGCGACTGACCTGACCAACGAGCTCCTGAAGAAGAACGCCGCCAACCTGAAGGACGCGAACGCCGAGGTGCGCCGGCAGATGGAGCGCGGCGTCTTCGACATCGAGGCGGTGAAGGAGGCGAACGCGACGCTGATCGCCACGATCGAGGAAAGCCTCCAGATCGCGGACGAGGGCAAGGCCCGCCGCGCCGCGGCGGAGGACGAATTGCGGAAGATGGAGGGCGAGCTCAAATCCGCCCTCGCCGCCGCCCGCGCCCCCCGCCCCGCCGCCGGCCCCGCAGGCTGACGATGCGCGCCGCCTGGCTCCTCTCCCTCCCCCTCCTCGCCGGTTGCGCCGGCGGGGACGCGGCGCTCTATCGGGACTACGCCGCGCTCCTCGCCGCCGACGGCGGCTTGCGGGAAGAGACGGCGCCGGCGGACGCGCCCTATTCGAACGCCGACCTCGCCACGAATTTCGAGCGGATCGCCCTCAACAGGGAATACCGGCGGGAGGGCGCGACGCTCTTGCAGGAGCGGACGGCGACCCGCCTCAGCCGCTGGGACGAGCCGGTGCGCTGGCGCATCGTAGGGCAGGGGGCGACGGCGGAGGATCGGTCCGAATACCGCGCCCTCTCCTCCCGCCTCGCCGCGATCACCGGGCTGGACCTCGGCGAGACGCGGGCGGAGGAGCCGAACCTCTCGATCCTCATCCTCGGGCCGGAGGAGCGGCGCGTCTTCCTCTCCGCGCTGGAGGCGGACGGGGCGAGCGCGCGGATGCCGCTGGTCGCCCGCTGGGTGCAGGATGTCGCCTATCCCTGCATCGGGCAGGTCGGCTATGGCGATGCGGCGAGCGGGCGGATCACCGGGGCGATGATCTTCATCAAGGCGGAATTGCAGGGCCTCCTCCGCCGCTCCTGCATCCATGAGGAATTCGCGCAGACGCTCGGCCTGATGAACGACGATGACGACGTGCGCCCCTCGATCTTCAACGACGACCAGGAATTCGCGCTCCTGACCGAGCATGACGAATATCTCCTCCGCATCCTCTATGACGAGCGGCTCAGGCCCGGCATGGAGGCGGCGGAGGCGGCGCCGATCGTCACGGCGATCATCGACGAGATGCGGCCCGAAGGGCGGGGAGGGCTGAGATGAGCCTGTGGAACAAGCTGACGGGCGAGTTCATCGACGTCATCGAATGGACGGACGACACGCGGGACACGATGGTCTGGCGCTTCGAGCGCCATGGCAACGAGATCAAGTACGGCGCGAAGCTGACCGTGCGGGAGGGGCAGGCGGCCGTCTTCGTCCATGAGGGCCAGCTGGCGGACGTGTTCCAGCCCGGGCTCTACATGCTCGAGACGAACAACATGCCGGTGATGACGACGCTCCGGCACTGGGACCATGGCTTCAAGTCCCCCTTCAAGTCGGAGATCTACTTCGTCTCCACCCGCCGCTTCCAGGATCTGAAATGGGGCACGAAGAACCCGATCATGCTGCGCGACCCGGAATTCGGCCCCGTGCGGCTCCGCGCCTTCGGGACCTATTCCGCCCGCGTGATCGACCCGGCGCTGTTCCTGCGGGAGATCGTGGGGACGGACGGGGAGGTGACGACGGAAGAGGTGACCTTCCAGCTTCGCAACGTCATCGTTTCCCGCTTCGCCGTCGCGCTGGCGGCGAGCGGCATCCCCGCGCTCGACCTCGCGGCGAACATGGGCGAGCTGGCGGAGCTTCTGCGGAAGAAGATCGCGCCGGAACTCGCGGAATACGGCGTCGAGACGCCGGCGCTGATGATCGAGAACATCTCGCTGCCCGAGGAGGTGGAGAAGGCGCTGGACCGGCGGACCTCCATGGGCGTGGTCGGCGACCTCTCGAAATATGCGGCCTATACGCAGGCGGAGGCGATGCGCGCGGCGGCGGAGAATCCGGGCGGGGCAGGGGCCGGCATGGGCGCCGGCCTCGGCATGGGCATGGGAATCGCGATGGCTCAAGCGGGTCAGCCCGGACCCTGGGGCGCGCATGCCGCAGCGCCCCCGCCGCCGCCCCCCGCGCCGGAGCGCGTCTGGCATCTGGTGGAGAACGGGGCGACGAAGGGGCCCTATGGCCTCGGCCATCTCGGCCGCATGGCGGCGGAGGGCGCCTTCTCCCGCGCCACGCTCGTCTGGTCCCCCGGCTACGAGGGCTGGAAGCCGGCGGAGGACGTGGCCGAGCTCGCACGCCTCTTCACCGTCATGCCCCCGCCGCCGCCCCCGCCCGCCTGAGCCCGGCATGAACGAGGCCGCTCCCGAAGCCGCCCCGGAGCCCTCCCGCTTTCCCTGCGAAAGCTGCGGCGCCGCCCTCGCCTATGCGCCGGGGGCGCGGCATGTCGCCTGCCCGTTCTGCGGGGCGGAGAACGAGATCGACGCGCAGGACGCTCCCTGGGCCTCCCCCTGGGCCGTCGCGCGCGGCGAGGCGAAGGGCGCGCTGGAGGAGCAGGACCTCGCCGCCGCCCTCGCCGGCGCGCTCGACGCCTCCGAGATGGAGGAGACGCGGACAATCCATTGCGATTCCTGCGGCGCCGACGTGGAGTTCGACGACAAGACCCATGCCGGAACCTGCCCCTTCTGCGCCTCCCCGATAGTCACGCAGACCGCCGCCAACCGCCATATCAAGCCGAAGGGCGTGCTGCCCTTCGCGCTGACGGAGCGGGACGCGCGGAAGGCGATGAACGACTGGCTGGGCCGGCTCTGGTTCGCGCCCTCGGGGCTGCAGGACTATGCCCGCGCGGGCCGCCCGATGCAGGGCCTCTACGTCCCCTACTGGACTTATGATGCGCAGACGGAGACTAGCTATCGGGGCCAGCGCGGGGACGTCTACTACGTCACGCAGCGTGTGCCGGTGACGGTGAACGGCAAGACGCAGATGCAGGCCCGGCAAGTGCCGAAAGTGCGCTGGACGCCGCGCTCGGGCCGCGTCGCCCGGTTCTTCGACGACGTGCTGGTGCTCGCCTCCCGCTCGCTGCCGAAGAAACACGCGGACCGGCTGGGGCCGTGGGACCTTTCCGCCCTCCGCCCCTATCAGCCCGCCTATCTCGCCGGCTTCCGGGCCGAGGCCTACACCGTGCCGCTCGACGAGGGATGGGCGGAGGCGCGGCGGATCATGGATCAGGTCATCGAGCGCGACATCCGCTTCGACATCGGCGGCGACCGGCAGAGGATCGACGCGGCGGAGACGCGGCTCGGGCGGACGAGCTTCAAGCATGTCCTCCTCCCCGTCTGGCTCGCCGCCTACAAGTATCGGGGGGAGACCTACCGCTTCATCGTGAACGGCCGCACCGGGGCGGTGCAGGGGGAGCGGCCGTATTCCGCCTGGAAGATCGCCGTCGCCGTGATCCTCGGCGCGCTCGCGGCCGGGGCGGTCGGCTACGCGCTCCAAGCGACGGGGGCGTTGCGATAAGTCGCGCGAGGCGCTCCCCGCACAAGGGGAGGGAAGGGGCGTTCCCGCCCGTTTCGGCGTGGATCCTTTTTTGTACCAATTTCTGATTTATCATTAATATCAGATAGATGAACCCCCTGCACACTGTGTGCACACACTCGCCTTCGTCCTCCGCCCTTGACCCGACGCCGCCGAGAGGCGAGCAGAAGCGCGTCAACGGGAGGGAACCAATGGAGCCGATGAACGTCGCCGTCACGGGCGCCTCGGGCCGGATGGGCCGGATGCTGATCCGCGCCGTGGAGGAGGCGGAGGGCTGCCGCCTGATCGGCGTCACCGAGCGCCCAGGCCACGAATGGGCTGGCCGCGACCTTGGCGAATGTCTCGGCGGCGCGGCGACCGGCGTGCCTGTGGAGACGGACCCGCTCGAGGTCTTCGCCAAGGCGGAAGCCGTTCTGGACTTCACGTCCCCCGCGGCGACCGTGGCCCATGCCGAACTCGCCGCGCAGGCCCGCGCCGTCCACGTGATCGGGACGACCGGGCTCTCCCCCGCCGATATCGAGGCGCTGGACTCCGCCGCCCGCCATGCCGTGATCGTGCGGGCCGGCAACATGTCCCTCGGCGTCAACCTCCTCGCGGCGCTGACGCGGAAGGTCGCCGCCGCGCTCGGCCCGGATTTCGACATCGAGATCGTGGAGATGCACCACAACCGGAAGGTCGACGCGCCCTCCGGCACCGCCCTGATGTTCGGGGAGGCGGCGGCCGCGGGCCGCGGCGTGAGGCTCGACGCGGTGGCGGACCGGGGGCGGGACGGGGAGACGGGCGCGCGCAGGCGCGGCCATATCGGCTTCGCCGCCCTCCGCGGCGGGGACGTCGTGGGCGAGCATGACGTGATCTTCGCAGGCGAAGGCGAGCGCGTGATCCTCCGCCATGTCGCGACGGACCGGATGCTCTTCGCCCGCGGCGCGGTGAAGGCCGCGCTCTGGGGCAGGGGCCGCAAGCCCGGCGCCTATTCGATGATGGACGTGCTCGGGCTCGCCTAGAGCGGGTTCAGTTCTGACTGGATCAGTCGGAACAGAAGCCAAGACAGGCGGACTTCTCGTTTTGTCGCCTCATCCGTGCGTACCGGCGATCCGGTTCGCACGGACAACCCTCCGAACCGACTCAGAGCATTTCGAGGTCGCCCGCGCCCTCCGCAGCGCCCGCCTCCCCGGCGAGCCGCGCCCGGATGTCGCCGAGATGAACGGCGGCGAGGAGCGGGCCGAACTCCGTCCCGCCCTCCTGCGCAAGGCCCGCCATCCCGCCGACGAAGCCGGAAAGCGCCTCCAGCTCCTGCGTCATCCGGTCGAGATCCTGCATCGCGGCGCCGCCGCCGGAGGCGGCGTCCTGCAGGGCAAGCGCGCGGCCATGAAGGCGCGCCAGCTCCTCCGAGATCCGGTCGAGCGCGAGCGGGAGCGGCAGGCTCATCCCTCCCGCCACGGTCAGAGCGGCCCCGTCACGGCTTCGATGCAGTTCTTGAGGCCCGCATCGTTGAACGGCTTCTTGAGGTAGTTGTGCATCCCGAGCCGCTTGCCGAGATCGGCCACCACGGGGTCATGTTCCCCCGTCACCATGATGAAGCCGACCTTCCGCGTCCGCTCGCTCTTGCGGAGCGCGAGCAGGAATTCGAGCCCGTCCATGCCTGGCATGTTGTAGTCCGAGATGATGAGGTGGACTGGCGTCGTCTCCAGCGTCTTCAGCGCCGCCTGCGGCCCCGGCATCGGGACGACGTTCTTCACCCCCATCTTGTCGAGGCCCATCGTGATCAGCTGGCGGCTGATGGTCATGTCGTCCACCACCATGATCTTGATCGTGTCGCGAAGGGGCATGTTCAGTTCCTTGTCTGTCGGCGTCCGCTCACACGGCGGGCGCAGGCTTCGCGTTGCGGATGTAGGAGGTGACGCCGCCCCGGTCGAAGAGCTGGGTCGAGGCCTGGCCGAGTCGTTCGGAATGGCCGAGGAAGAGCCGCCCTCCTTCGGCCGTAGCCCCGGCGAAACGCCGGAGCACTTCGTCCTGAGTAGGGCTGTCGAAATAGATCAGGACATTCCGGCAGAAGATCGCGTCGAAGGCGCGGGTGAAGGGCCAGGGGCCGACGAGGTTGAGCCGCTTGAAAGCGATGAGCGCGCGCAGCGCCTCCCCTGCGCGAAGCCGCGGCGCCCCGTCCGCCCCGGGCGGCGCCGCCTCGAAGCGCCCGCGGACGAGCGCGCCAGGCGCGGGCTCAAGGGCCTCCGCAAGATAGACGCCCCGGCGACCGGTCTCGAGAACCACCGGGTTGAGGTCGGTCGCGAGGATCCGAATCCCGAGCGCCGCTGCGTCGGGCGCGAGGTCGAGCAGGCAGAGGGCGATGGAATAGGGCTCCTCGCCGGTCGAGCATCCGGCCGACCAGATCGTCGCTGGCGCGCCCGCACGGGCGGCGGCGACGAGGCGCGGCAGCGTATCCTCCCGCAGCTCCTTGAAGTGATGCGGCTCGCGGAAGAAGCGGGTGACGTTCGTGGTGAGCGCGTTGACCATCGCCCGCAGCTCCGCCGCGCCCTCCCGGCTCTCGATCAGGTCGCAATAGGCTTCGAACCCGTCGAGCGCGAGCGTGCGCACCCGGCGCGAGAGCCGCCCGTGGACAAGCGCGACCTTCTCCGGCGCGAGGGCGATGCCCGCCTCGCGCCGCAGCGCCGCGGCGATCCGACCGAAGGCTTCCGGGCCGATCTCCCGGCGTCTCGAGGGCATCTCGAAAGGCAGCGTCACCTTCATCCCCCTCAGGCCGGCTCGGACTCGACATGCGGCGCGAAGCGCTCGACATCCACGATTCGGAGCAGCCGGTCGTTCAGCAGGATGACGCCGGAGACCATCTCGTTGGTTTCGTCCCCGGCGAGCGCGGGCGTCGGCTGGAAGTCGGTTTCCGGGATCGAGAGGATGTCGGTCACCGTCTCCACCAGAAGGCCGAGCAGATGGCCGCGCACCTCGACCACGATGGTCGAGTGCCGGCTTGTCGTCGCCGTGTCGCCGAGGCCGATCCGCGCCGCGAAGTCGATCACCGGCAGCACGACGCCGCGTAGGTTGATGACACCCTTCACGAAGTGCGGCGTGCGTGGCAGGCGCGTCGCCTCGCTCCAGCGCCTGATCTCCCGCACGGAGCCTATGGCGATGCAGTATTCGTCCTCGCACACCCGGAAGACGACGACTTCCCGGCGAGCGACCCTGCGATCCGCTTGCGCTTCGTTCATCTCGCTCATCCCGTCAACGCCATGACATGCCCCGCCCCGCCGGGCCCGGTCGCTTCGCGCACGAGCGCGTCCACGTCGAGGATGAGCGCGATGCGCCCGTCCCCGAGTATGGTCGCGGCCGCGACGCCCCTGGTCCTGCCGAAGCCCTCTTCCAGCCCCTTGATGACGACCTGCCGCTGGTCGAAGATATCGTCCACCAGCAGCGCGCAGCGCGCGCCGCCCTCCGTCTCGGCCACCATCAGCACCGATTCGAGCGGGCTTTCGACGGGCTGGCGGAAGCCGAGCTCCGCCCCGATGTCCACGATCGGCAGCGGCTCGCCGCGCACGAGCAAGACATGGTCACGCGGGCCCATGCGCTTCAAATCGGCCTTCGTGGGCCGGCAGGTCTCGACAATTGCGGCAAGCGGCGCGACGAGCGTCTGGTCGGAGACGCGGACCACGACGCCGTCGAGCACCGCGAGGGTGAGCGGCAGGCTGATCGAAAAGACGCTGCCCGCGCCCGGCTTCGAGGAAATGATCGTGCGCCCGCCGAGCGCCTGGATCGCTCGCTTCACCACGTCCATGCCGACGCCCCGGCCTGAAAGGGCCGAGACCTCCTTGGCTGTGGAGAAGCCCGGCATGAAGAGAAGGTTGTCGATTTCCGAATCGCTCAGCTCCGCATCGGCGGGAATGAGCTTCTTCTCCTTGGCGATGGAGAGGACGCGAGGGCGGTTGATCCCGGCCCCGTCATCCGCGATCTCGATCACGATCCGGCCCGAGCGCTGCGCGGCGGAGAGGCGGATCGTACCCTCGGCGGGCTTGCCCGCATCGGCGCGTTTTTCCGCCGATTCGATCCCGTGATCGACCGCGTTGCGGATCATGTGCGTCAGCGGGTCGGCAAGGCGCTCGACGATGGTCTTGTCCACCTCCGTGCCTTCGCCCTCGGTCACCAGCTTCACCGACTTTCCCGTCGCATGCGCGGCCTCGCGCACGATCCGCGTCATGCGCTGGAAAAGCGGGCGGACGGGCTGCGCCCGGATCGCCATGACGCTTTCCTGCACGTCGCGCGTCAGCATCCGGAATTCGTCCAGCCCTTCGGCGATGGCCGCGTGCCGGGCCAGCCCGGCCTCCGCGATGCGCTGCGTCAGCATCGCGTGGGTGATGACGAGTTCCCCGGCGAGGTTGACGAGCCGCTCGATGCGGTCTGTATCGACCCGGATCGACGCTTTCGCACCGTCCCCGCTCTTGCCCTCCGCCGCTTTCCCGCTCTCCTCGCCCTTTGGCGCGGCGGCCTTCGCGGGCGCTGGTGCGGGCGCGGGCGCGGGTTCTGCGGGAGCGGATTCGGCGGCGGCCGCCGGCTCCGGCGCGGGCTCGAAGGCCGGCGCCTCGAAGGCGGGGGCCTCCGCGGGGGTCTCCGCCGGCCCGCTCCCGGCGGGCGCGGCCTCCAGCGCGCAATCGTCGGCCACGAATTCGAAGATCTCGAAGATCTCCTCCTCCTTCGCCTCCGTCTCCAGCCGGATGCGCCAGGCGAGGCCCGCATCCTCCGGGTTGAGATCGCCAAGCGCAGGCAGCGAATCCGTGTCGAGCTCGATCTCGCAGGGGCCGAGCGCGGCAAGGGCCCGGAGGAGAAGGAGCGGCTCGTTTCCGCGGGCGTAGAGCCCCGGCGCCGGCCGGAAGGTAAGGAGCCAGACCGTTGGCCCGGCCGCCGCTTCGACGCCGGCGACCGGCTCCGGCGCGAAGTCGAGCGTCTCCAGCGAGGCGGGTTCGAAGGCGGGCGGTTCGTCCGCCCCGAAATCGAGCGACATCGGCGCGTAGCTTTCGTCCGCCTTCTCCGCGCCGGGCTTCACGGGGATGAGCGCGACGATCTCCTCCAGCGAGGCCTCGATCGCGGCGTCGTCCGTCGCCGTCTCGTCCCGCATCGCGGCGACGAGATCGGCAAGCACGTCAGAGGCGCGCAGGAACACGCCGATGACATGCTCGCTCTTCGGGATGCGCGCATCGCGCAATTCGTTGAGCGAGGTCTCGAACTTGTGGGCGAAATTGACGAGCACGTCGAGCCCGAAGGCCCCCGCGCCGCCCTTGATCGAATGGACGGCGCGGAAGACGGCGTTCACCGTCTCCCGGTCGTCGTCGCCGTCGGAGAGCTGTTGCAGCCCTTCTGCGAGGACGGTCAGAAGGTCCTCGCATTCCTCGAAGAAGCCGCCGCGGAGTTCGTCCAGCTCGCTCATCGCCGCCCCCCTTTACGCCGCCACGCGCCGGATGGCGGCGACGAGCTTGTCCTTGTCGAATGGCTTCACGATCCAGCCCGTGGCCCCAGCCTCGCGCGCGCGCTGCTTCATCTCCGGCGCGCTCTCCGTGGTGAGCGTCAGGATGGGGATGCGCCCGCGGCGCGCGTCGCCGCGCACCGCCTCGATGAAGCCGAAGCCGTCCATCCGCGGCATGTTGATGTCCGTGATGATGACGTCGGGCGCGCAGGTTTCGAGCGTTTCGAGTCCGTGCACGCCGTCATCCGCTGTGTGGACGGTGAATCCCGCTTCGGAGAGCGCCTTGCGCAGGAGGTCCCGCATCGTGCGGGAATCGTCCACCGCGAGCACGGTCAGCGTCACGCCGCCGACTCCTCGAGTTCCGCGAGCAGCGCGGTCGCGCCCATCGTCGCGGCATCCGCGCGGAACGCTTCCGAGGGCTCCGTCAGGGTGAGTCTTGCGCCGTCCTGCCGCCAGGCCGCAGCCCCTGCGAGCAGTGCCTGCAGGCAGGCCGCGCCGAGTGATTCGACCTTCGACGCGTCGAGCCGCAATTCGGCCCCGCGGCTTTCCCGCAGCGCCTCGACCAATCCGGCGGCCGCGCCGGTTCCCAAAGCCGCCTCAAGTTCGATGGTGTTCACGACTGGCTCCTTCGATTTTTTCGCCATCGGCCCTCTCCCGCGCGCCCTCGAAAAGCGCTTCGGGCGTCGGCCCCGCGCTTCGGGGCTTATAGGGCGCGCGTCCTTAAGAAGACGCGAATGGGCGCTCGTCGCGCCCCATGTCCGCGGGTCAGAAGAGTTCGACCTGGCCATTTCTTGGCTCCTTCGGTTCAGCCGCACGGATCGGCGGCAGCGACTCGATTTTGGCGATCGGGCGGGTTCTGGCGACGCCCGTCGCAGGATGAAAACGGAGATGGAGCCCGCGCCGTCCGCCCACGTTCTCGGCGATCAGCGGTATCTCCTCGTCCATGAAGAACCGCTGTGCGAAGGCGACGTTTGCATCGCCGATTCGGCTCAGGCCGGAAACCACCTTCGCGCCGCCGAACAGTTTTGCGACGAGTCGCTCCTTCCTTGCGCCGAGATGGAGGAGTTCGTTGACGAGCAGCTCCATCAGATGCGCGCCGTAGAGCCGGGCGCGGGTGTCGTCGCTTCCGGTCTCCGGCAGGAGGAAGTGGTTCATGCCCCCGAGCTTTGCCGACGGGTCGTACAGGCAGGCCGCGACGCAGGATCCAAGGAGGGTCGAAAGAACTGTGTCGGGATCGGCAGAAACGGCGAATTCGCCCTGCATGACATGCTGAACGGAATGCGCCGACGAGCGCGGCGGGTTGTCGCTCATGCCGGATGCGGGGAGGCGGCGCAGGCGCGCAACAGCGCGTCGCGGATCTTCTCAAGGGGCAGGACGCGCTCCGCACCGCCCGCCTCCGCCGCCGCCCGCGGCATGCCGAAGACGACCGAACTCCCCTCGTCCTGCGCGAAGGTCCGCGCCCCGGCGTCGCGCAGGGCGCGCAATCCGTCTGCGCCGTCGCGCCCCATGCCCGAAAGCACCGCGGCGGCGACCTTGGCTGCAGAAGGTTCGGCAGAGGCGAAGAGCCTGTCCACCGCCGGGGAGACGCCGTGCATCTTTGGTCCCTCGACAAGCCGGCAATGCCGCCCGGAGGGATCGATCTCGAGGTGAAGCGGCCCGCCTGGCGCGATGTAGACGACCCCCGCGCGAAGTGGCGCGCCGTTCGCCGCCTCCATCACCCTTGGCGCGGCGGCGACGTCCAGCCGGGCGGCGAGAAGCCGGGTGAAGCCGACCGGCATGTGCTGCACGATCAGCGTTGGCGGGCAGTTGGCCGGCCAGCCGCCGAGAATGGCGCTTAGCGCGTCCACCCCGCCGGTGGAGGCCCCCATCATCACGATCCGGTCCTGTGCGAAGGACTTCGAGACGACCGCCGCCGGCCGCGCTCCGGCGGGGACCGGTCCGCGCAGCCGCGCGCGCGCCGCCAGCTTCACGATCCCCGGCAGGGCGGCGAAGCTTTCCCCGTTATCGCCGTGGCCCGGCTTGCAGACGCATTCCACAGCGCCCTCCGCCAGCGCCTCGATGGCGACGGCGGCGCCCCTCGCCGTGAGGGTCGAGACCATGACAACCGGCGTCGGGCGCAGCCGCATCAGCTTGCGGAGGAAGGAGATGCCGTCCATCCCCGGCATCTCCACGTCAAGCGTCAGGACATCGGGGGAAAGCGCCTTGATCGCCTCCCGCGCCTCGTAGGGGTCCCCGGCCTCGCCGACGACCTCGACTTCGGGATCGCGGAGGAGCGTCGTGGCGATGAGGCGGCGCATGGTGCGCGAATCGTCGACGATCAGAACTCTGGTCTTGCGCATGGTGAGGTCGCCTTCTGGCCTGTGTCGTCTCAGAACTCGTTCCAGTCCTCGTCGGGATCGACGGCGAGCGCGGCGGAGCCTTCGGTCCGCGGGGCGTGGCGGGTGCGGGCGGGGCTCGCCTCCCGCTCCCCGCCGTCGCCGATGCCGAACTGGCCGATGATCTCCCCAAGCCGGTTCGAATCCTCCCGGAGCTCGTGGCCGGCCGCCGTCATCTGCTCGACCATCGCGGCATTCTGCTGCGTCACGCCGTCAAGCTGGTCCATCGCGGCCATGATCTCGCCCACGCCTGAGGATTGCTCCCGCAGCGCCCCGGCGATGGCGGCGACGAGCGCGTTGATCTCGCCCACCGTCGCGATGATCTCCTCAAGCGCGGAGCTGGTCTGCCCCACGTATCTCGCCCCCTCCTCGACCTGCCTGGCGCTGGAGGAGATCAGCGTCTTTACCTCCTTCGCGGCGTCCGAGCAGCGCTGCGCCAGCGCCCGGACCTCGGAGGCGACGACGGCGAAGCCGCGGCCCGCCTCGCCCGCCCGCGCGGCCTCGACACCAGCGTTGAGCGCGAGCAGGTTCGTCTGGAAGGCGATGTCGTCGATCACGCCGATGATCTGCGCGATCTTGCCGGACGATTCCTCGATGTTCCGCATCGCGTCGAGCGAATGGCCCACGATCTCGCCGTTGTCGCGGGCGTTGGCGGCGGCGGCGGCGATGAAGTCGTCCGCCTTGGCGGCGTCCGCCGCCGCGGCGCGCACGCTGTCGGTGAGCTGCTTCAGCGCCGCGACCGTCTCCTCCTGCGCCGCGGCCTGGCTCTCGGTCCGGCGGGAAAGATCCTCCGCCGCCTGGCTGATCTCGCCGACGCCGGAGCGGATGCCGCCGGCTCCCGACGCGATCTCCCTCAGCACATCGGAAAGACGGGTGCGGGTCGTGTTGAAGTCATGCCGCAGCTGCTCGTATTCCTCGGGGAAGGACTGGTCGATCGGCAACGAGAGGTCGCCGGCGGCGAGGCGGGCCAGGCCGCCACGGAGCCCGGCGACGACGCGGGAGAGCGTCGAGTCCGCCTGGTGGAGCTCCTTCCGCGCCTCCTCGCGCTCAGTTTCCTCGTCCGTCGCGTCGCGGCCGATGAAGACGATCCGCGCCACGGCGCCGGATACGTCCGCGATCGGGCGCCATCCGCCGCGAAGATGCGCCGCACCGCCGTCCTTGGTCTTGTGGCGGAACGAGCCGTCCACCGCATCGCCCCGGAACAGATGTTCCCAGAGATCCCGATAATCGAGCGATTCGCGCTCGGCGTCGTCGACGAGAAGCGAATGCGGTTTTCCGACGATCTCCTCCGCCTCATAGCCCAGCGCCTCGAGGAAGAGCGGATTGGCCCGGACGAGTTCGCCCGAAGGGTCGAACTCGGCCACCGCCTCGCGCGCCTCGATCGCGAGGATGAGCGCGCGGTCGCCGAACGCCGCCTGCATCGCCCCCGTCATGTCGCGAAGCTCGACCGCGAAGCCCGCTCGCCCGTCCTCGCCGGGCGAAAGCGGCGCAGGGTTGAGCTCGACGACGATGCCGCCGAACGCCGCGTCCGCGGGCTCGCCCGCGGCGAAGAGCCCTGCCTGCTTGCCCTTCGTCGCCGGGAAGAAGTCCAGCCTCGCGCCGAGCGGCTTCTCAGGGTCGAAATCGCGGCAAAGGGCCTGGAACGCCTCCGCCCGCTCCGCAAAGAAGCGCAGCGCCGCCTCGTTCGCCTCCACAAGCCGCATCTCGGCGTCGAGCAGGATGAGCGCCGAACGCGTCCTGCGGAACGCCGCGGCCGCGGGCGCCGGCGCCGCCGCCGGCGGAGGCAGGAGTTCGGCCGGCGCCGGCTGAGCGGTCTCCGCCGCGGCTTTCTTGCCCGAGGAGGAGAGTCTGGCGAGGAGATTCATGATGGACGTTCCATTCCTGTGCTGGCGTTTCAGGCCAATTCCCGGCCCCGGGTTTTTCCGGGGCTGGCGGGGGCGACGTTCGGGAGCCCCGCATCCCGTCTCTCTGCCCCCGACTCGCTGAAATCTTCCTTAAGGGGGCTTCGTCTCAGGCTTCGGCGGTGGCGAGCGCAGTCGCGGGCGCGGCAGCCTCCGCATCCTCGGGCTCCGGATCCGTCGCTTCCGCTTCTTCAACCTCGGCCGGCATGTCCGCCGAATCACCTTCGGCGTCATCGATCGTGCTGGTGAGGTCCTGGGCCTGGAAGGAAAGGTCCTGCGCCGTCTCCAGCGCCGCCGCGGCGGCGGAAAGATTGCGCTCCACCACTTGCGCCAGCGCCCGGATGGCGGAGTCGATCTGCTCGGCGCCGGTGGACTGTTCCCGCGTCCCGAGCGAGATCTCCTTGACGAGGCCGGAGGTCTTGTCGACCTTCGGCGCCAGATCGTCGAGCAACGTTCCCGCCTCGCGGGAGAGCGTCACCGTCCGCGATGCGAGCGCGTTGATCTCCTCGGAGGCGGCGCGGCTCCGCTCCGCCAGCTTGCGGACCTCGGCGGCGACGACCGCGAAGCCGCGCCCGCTTTCCCCCGCCCGAGCCGCCTCGACCGCCGCGTTGAGCGCAAGGAGGTCGGTCTGGCGCGCGATCTCCCGCACGATGGAGATGCGCTCGGCGATCTGGGTCATGGCCCCGAGCGCCTCCCGCACCGTCGCGCCGGAGCGGTTCGCGGCCTCGGCCATCTCGCGCGCGATCCGGTCGGTCGCCTCGGAATTGTCCGCCATGAGCCGGAGGCTGGAGGACATCTGGGTGATCGCCGCAGAAGCCTCATGCGCGGCGCTGGATTGCCGGACCGTCCCTTCGTTGATGGCCTCGGCGTTCTCCCGAAGGCTTTCGCTCACGCCGGCCACGGACTGCGCGCTCATCCGCGCGCGCCGGAGCACCGATTGCAGCCGCGTCTCAAGCGCGCGGGAACGGGCGAGATTCTCTCTGAAGACGACCAGCGCCGCCCCCATCTCCCCGATCTCGTCACGCCGGTCCTCGAAGCCGGAAATCGGCGCGAGGTCGCCTGCCGCCAGGTCGCGCGTACGCCCCGCCAGCTCTCGAAGCGGAGCGACGACTGATCGCTGGACCATTCGGACCGCGACGAAGCCGATTGCGAGGCCGAGAGCGGCGACGACCGCGAGGGCGATCTGCGCGGCCATGATCGCGGCGTTCACCTCCGCGCCTGCCGCCTCGATGCCGGCCACCGCGCCGTCGATCTCCACTCTGGCGCCGTCCGCGAGCGCGGCCATCGCCGCCTCGGCTTCGCGGGCGGCGCGCGCGGCGGCTTCCGCCGCCTCGATCTCCTGCAGGCGCATGGCGCCGACGCCTGTCGCCGGGTCGGCCGATGCGAGGATGCCTTCGATGGTCTCCGCCAGCAGGCCGATGTCTCCGCCCGCATCGCGCGCGGCCCGAAGCGAATTGCGCCCCAGCTCCAGCGCCTCCCGCGCCGCAAGCGCCGCTTCGCGGTCCGCCGCGCCGCCCGCGCCATAGACCGCGGCGATCGTCTCGTTGATGAAGCTGTCGATCTCCATCCGGTTCTGCATGATCTTGAACGGCCCGTCCATCAGCGCCTTGAGCGTTTCCCCGGTAGCGGCGATGGAATCCTCCGTGCGGATCGTGAGCTCGAACACCTTCTCGTCGAGCAACGAATCCACCGCCAGTTCGAGCTCGCGCGCAGCATTCAGCACCGCACTCTGGACGAGCGAGCTGCTTCCGGCCGAACGCACCTTGGTCGTCTCCGTGATAAGCGTCTGGCTGGGCGCGGTGAGGCTTTCCGCCGTCGCCGGGTCGAGCGCCCGAAGCTCTTCGAGCGCGCCCGTCAGACGATTTTCCGCGCTTGTCGCCGAATCGCCAAGGATGCTTTTGACCGAGGGATCGAACACGGTGCTTTGCGCAATGGCCGAGCCGGCGAGCAGATTGGCGGCCGCCCGCACGCGAAGGGCGTATTCGACCTTCCGGACGTCCTTCTCGACCAGTTCGCGCACTGTCGTCGCGGCGCTGTCCGAGACGCCTTCGACTCCGAGAACCATCTCGAAGTTCGCATCGTCCACGATGGGATGAAGTTGCTCTTCCGCCCTCACGGCGAGGGCGTTGAGCCGCTTCAGCGCGCCCGTGCGCTCCGCCTCGGCCGCGAAGTCTTTCCGCCGCGCGGCGAGAAGCGCGTCGCCCGCCCTGCGCGTCGCGTCGGCGCTGGCCGCGAGGCCCTCGTCCATCTGTCCGGCGCGCGCTGCGAGCGTTCCGTCCAGCGCGCGGAGCGCAGCGGTGAAAGCCTGCGCGCCGGCCTCCAGTCCCGCCTCGTCCTGCGCGCCGCGCATCGCCCTGAGCGCTTCATCGAGTTCCGCGACGGCGACCAGCGTGGCTTTCGAGCCGACGAGGGCTCCGACCCGCTCCTGCCGCAGCTGCTCCACGGCGCCGGAAATCACGAGGAACGCCGCCATCGCGACGCCGGCGCAGACAAGGGTGAGCGCAATCGCGCCGCCCAACCCGAGGTAGATCCTGCGGCCCACTCCTGCGCCGGCTTTCATAGTCTGCACGTCGAGGTTCTGCGGTTTCATGGCGAGCCTCTACATTTTTTGAATCAAACAGCGATGGCCGCAGCCGCGCGCGGGGCGCGGCTGCGGCGGGTCTCGTCAGGCGCCCGGGCCCTTCACCGTGGCGAAGGAGCCGGAGGCGTCGATCCGGGTGAGGAACACGGCGTCGAGGCCCTGGTTGTCGCCCGGGCCGAAGCTGAGCGTTACGCCGCCGAGGTCATGCGCAGCCATCGCCTGCACGGCGGCGAGGAAGCCGGCGCGGGTTGGCTCAGCACCCGCCGCTTCGAGCGCGGCGATCGCCATGAGCCCCGTCAGGTAGCCTTCGAGCGAGACGAAGTCCGGCTCCTGCCCCGGCGCATGCGCGGCCAGCGCGGCCTGGTAGCGGGCGACCACGGGAACGCCCGCATCCCAGGGGGAGGGCACGACCTGGCTGACGATCACCCCGTCCCCGTCCGGCCCCAGCTCCTCGGCCAGCGCCTTGGAGCCGACGAAGGAGATGTTGACGAAGGTCGGGTCGAACTTGAGCTTGCGGGAGAGCTTGATGAACTCCGCCATCGGCTTGTAGGGGCCGACCATCACCACCGCCTCGGGCTCCGCCTTGCGGATCTCGAGGAGGGCCGACTTCACCGCGACCGTGTTGCGGGTGAACGTGCCCTCGGCGATCAGCGTCATGCCGCGCTTCTCGAGCGCCTTGTTCACGCCGTCGAGGCCGGCGCGGCCGAAGGCGTCGTCCTGATAGAGAATCGCGATCTTCGTCATCTTCTCCTGATCGACGAGATGCGCGATCCAGGTCTCGGTCTCGGCGCCGTAGCTGGCGCGGAGATTGACGACGTTGCCGAATTCCGGGTTGCGCAGGAAGCCGGCGCCGGTGAACGGCCCGACGAAGGGGACGCCCGCAGTGGTCGCGAGCGGCTGCGTCGCGGCCGACGTGGGCGTGCCGACCGGCCCGATGAGGCCGAAGATCGAGCCGGAGGAGAGCATTGCGCTCACGGCCGCGGCCGAGGCGTTCGGCTCGTAGCCGTCATCCGCCGTCACCAGCGCGAGGCTCCGCCCGTGGACGCCCCCGGCGCCGTTCGCCTCCGCGAAGGCGATCTCGATGCCTGTCCGCATCCCGGTTCCGAGCGCGGAGGCCGGGCCCTCGAAAGCCGCGACCTGCCCGAAGGTCACCTTGTCGGCCGAGACGCCAGGGTCTGCGAAGGCCGCGAAGGGCAGGGTCAGGGCCAAGGCGGTGCGCACTGCGAGCTGTCTCAATGACATGTGGATCTCCTATCCAAGTTGAACGTCGCGAGTTGGGTCGATTTGGGTAGACGCGGTCCTTGCGCCCGCTTTTGATCCGCCGACGACCCATCGGGCGGAAAAGACGGAATTTTCAGAAAAGTATGTCTGCCAGCGCATCCTCGGCGGCGGCTGCGGCTTCGGCCGCCGGTTTCGGCGCCGGCGCGTCGCGTCTCCGCGCCTTACCGCCGCCGACGACAGCGAGATGCACCTCCCGCTCGCGCTCCATCGTGTAGAGTTCGAAGAGATCCTCGAGCAGCGCCGCCGCCGGCGGTGAGGGCGGCGCAGCGATGCGGAACTCGCGCGCAATCTCGCTGAGCCCTGCTGCCGAGGCGGCGACCTGAGCCAGCGCCTCCCGCGCGCCGCGGACCGACGGCAGAAGCCGGCCAGAAGTCTCCGCCGCCTCGCGCCGCATCGTCTCGAACTCCGCCAGCGCCTCCTCCGCGTCGCGCAGCCGCCTCTCCGTATCTTCAAGCGCAGCAGAGAAGGCGGACGATGTCTCGACGATTGCCGCCCCGCGCTCCGGCGCAGCGGCTTCGGAGAGACGGCGCAGCGCCTCGCTGCATTCTCCGCCCCGTGCGGCGCATTCCTGCGCGCATTCGCGGACGGCGTCGGAAAGGACGCCGAGCGCCGCGCGCGAGGCGCCGCTGCGCGCGGTAAGCAGCATGGCGTTGATCGCCGATAGGTTGATGCCGGCAGAGCTTCGCGTCAGTCCGGCGAAACGCTCCTTCGCCTCCGAGAGAAGCGCGCGCACGCTGGCGCCCGATTCCGAGGCGATCCTCGCGGCGTCCGCCGCCGCCCCGCGCTGCGCGGCGATCTTCTGGAGATCGGAGCGGCGGAAACGGAGCGCGGCGCCGGCCGCGCCCTCGTCCTCTGCGGCGCCGAACACGTCCCTTACGTGCACGCCCTCGGAGGCGAGGCGCGCCATCGAGCGGTCCGCTCCGGCGGCGGAGGCGCGCGCATCGGCGGCGAGCGCATCGAGTTGCGCGGCGACAAGCGCGCGCACCGCGCCCTCCCGCCCCTCGGCTCCGTCGATCATTGTCGTTACATGCTCGACCCGCTGCGCCAGCGAATCGGAGAACTGTATCGCGGCGACGAGCGAGGAGGTCTCCCGCGACACAGCCTCGGCATAAGAGCGCGCGGCTCCGCCGAGGCCGCGCAGCAGCCGCGTCGCCTCGCTGCGGATGGCCTCGCGGCGCGCCTTGCCCGCCTCGATCGAGGAGCCGGCGGAGCGGAGCGCGCGGGCGGCCCGACGCCCGGCCTCGTCCGCGCTGCCGAGCGCGAGGCCGACGCCTTCGATCGCGCGCCCGAGCTGGCCGCATTCGGCGGAGAGAGCGCCGATGAGTCGGCGGAGGTCCACGACATAGACGTCGAGCCCGTTGGCCCCGAGCGAACCCGCGGTGACCACGGTGATTGAAGCGATTGCCCCGAGCTCCCGCACCTCGCGCTCGATCTGATCCAGCGCGGCGACGGCGCGTTCGAGATCGGCGAAGACGGAGGCGCGGTCCGCCCCGCCGCCGGCGAGCGCCGCGCCGAGCGCGCGCGCGGCCTGGGCGACCGGCCCCACCGGGTCGCCGTCGATCTCCTGCGCGGCGAGAAGGGACGAAAGCCGATCGAGCTGCCGGCCCAACGCGCCAAGATCCCCGTGCACCTGTCGGAGCCGATCCGCCGCCTCGGCGAAGGCGCTGACGCTACGGCTCCCCTGCTCCGCGACATTGGCCCGCGCCGCGTCGAATTCCGTGGATCTTTCCATCACACCTCCCCTGGCTCGCGGGGAAGGCATGGCCGCCAAATCCTGACAAGCGGTGAAAGGCGCCGCCGCCGCTACCTCAAGTTTTAGGCGCCGGTGAACCGATCCTTCACCTCCTCCGAGGAGAAGGTCGCCCCCATCGGATAGCCGGCAGGCGTGGGTCTGAAAGTGACGCGCGACTGCGGATCAGGAAGCGAAGGAGAGGCGGCATGAGCCGTACCGTTCTGACGGTGGATGACAGCAAGGCGATTCGCGACATGGTCGCGTTCACCCTCGAACCCGAAGGCTACCGCGTTATCGGCGCGGAACATGGGGCCGACGGTCTGGCGAAGTTCCGGTCGGAGGCTGTCGATTTCGTCATCACGGACCTCAACATGCCGGTGATGAACGGCATCGATTTCATCAAGAACCTCAGGGCCGATCCGAAAGGCGCCGGGGTTCCGGTGGTGATGCTCACCACTGAATCCAAGCCGGAGATGAAGGCCGAGGGCAAGGCGGCCGGCGCCACCGGCTGGATCTCGAAACCTTTCGACGCGGCGATGCTCGTCGCTGTCGCCAAAAAGCTGGCGGGGTAAGGCCATGAGCGCAATCAATCCGGTCATCGCCACCTTCATCACAGAGGCGCGCGAGCAGCTCGAAGGGCTCGAGGCCCTTCTGCTCGATCTCGAATCGGACCCCGCGCCGGAGAAGGTGGACGCCGTCTTCCGCGCGCTTCACACCGTGAAGGGCTCGGGCTCGATGTTCGGGTTCACCGTGCTCGCCCGCTTCACCCATCATTTCGAGGATGCGTTCGACCGGGTGCGCGAAGGGCGCCTCTCGGTCACGCCTTCGCTCGTCGATCTCTCGCTGAAGGCGCGGGACCACATGACCGCGCTGCTTGAGCTTGGCGGCGACGGCCCGGAAGCGGAGGCGATGGCCGCCGCGCCCGACGCGGCGGCGCTGCTCGCCGCCCTCGCGCGGCTGGTCGGCGGCGACCATGCCGCGGAGGCTGCGCCGACCGACGCCGAGGAGAAGCCCGAGCTGGCGGCGCGGGCGCGCCGTTGGGAGATTCGCTTCCGTCCGGCGCCGGACGCGCTGAGGAACGGGATGCGGCCGGACCTTCTCCTCGCCGAACTCGCCGCGCTCGGGACTGCCGGGATCGTGGTCGACGCCTCGGAACTGTCGCCGCTTGAATCGCTCGACCCGACTCTTTCCCAGCTCGCCTGGACGGTGACGCTGGAGACAGCCGAGTCTCGCGCCGCGATCGATTCGGTATTCGTCTTCGCGGACGACGCCGATCTCTCGATCAAGGAAGTCGCGGACGAGGGCGCCGCGCCGGTAGAGGCCGGCCTGGCGGCGGCCGCCGCGCCGGCCCGTACGGAAGACGCCGCGCCCGCCGTCGCCAAGGCCCCGCGCGATCCCGGCGGCAAGCGGTCCTCCGCCGGCGCGGCCGCAGATCAGGTCCGCATCCCTGCGGCCCGACTCGACGAGATCATGGACCGGCTTGGCGAACTCGTGATCGCTCAGGCTCGGCTTCGGCAGATCGCAGAACAGAGCGCCGAGCCCGAGCTCGCAGGCGTCGTCGAGGAGGTGGACCGGCTCGTCTCCGGCCTCCGTGATTCGACGCTCTCGATCCGGATGCTCCCGATCGAGACCGTGTTCGGAAAGTTCCGCCGGGTGGTGCGCGACCTCTCCTCCGAACTCGGCAAGGATGTCGACCTCATTGTCGAGGGCGGCGAAACCGAGATCGACAAGACCGTGCTGGACAAGCTCTCCGAGCCGCTCGTCCACATGATCCGCAACAGCATGGACCACGGCATCGAGCAGGCCGAGCGCCGCCGCGCGGCGGGCAAGCCGGCGCAGGGTCGCCTCCTTCTTTCCGCCCGGCAGGAGGGCGGGGAGGTGCTGATCTCCATCGAGGATGACGGCGCCGGGCTCGATGCGGAGGCGATCCGCGCCAAGGCGCTTGAGCGGGGGCTCCTGACCGCCGATTCGACGCCGACCGAGGCGGAACTGCACCAGCTGATCTTCGCCCCCGGCTTCTCCACCGCCAAGCAGCTCTCCTCCGTCTCCGGCCGCGGCGTCGGGATGGACGCCGTACGCACCGCGGTGGACGCGCTCCGCGGCTCGATCGAGGTGCTGTCGCGCTCCGGATCGGGCACGCGGGTGACGCTGCGCCTGCCAGTCACCCTCGCCATCGTCGAGGGGCTGCTGATCCGGCTCGGGGAGGCGGCCTATGTGCTGCCGCTCTCCGTCGTCGAGGAATGCGTGGAGTTCGACCCGAAGGAACGGAGCCACGAATCGGGCCGCTCCGTGCTCCTGATCCGGGAGCATCTCGTGCCCTTCCTCGACCTGGCGGACGCTTTCGGCGAGGCGGCTTCGGAGGAGCCGCGCCGCCGCGTGGTGATCGCGCGGGCGGACGGAAAGCGCATCGGTCTCGTGGTGGACGACATCCTCGGCCAGCACCAGACCGTGATCAAGGCGCTCGGGCCGCTCCACCGCGAGGTCGAGGGCTTCGCCGGCGCCACCATTCTCGGGGACGGCTCCGTCGCCCTCATCATCGATGTCGCATCCCTGTCGCGGCGCGCGCTCGCGGCGCGACGGGACGCCGCCTGAGGACCACGCCATGACCGAAGAAGCCAAAGCCGCCGCCTCGGGTCGCGAGACCCTGCTCGTCTTCCGCCTCGCCGGGGAGGCCTTCGCCCTTCCCGTGCTCTGCGTGCACGAGATCATCGACCCGATTCGCGTGACCCGCGTGCCCCATTCTCCCGCCTGGGCGCCGGGGCTCGTGAATGTCCGCGGCGCTGTCATCCCTCTCATCGACATGCGCCGCCGGCTCCGGATGCCGCCCGCGGAGGCTGGGGCGGAGGCGCGCATGATCGTGGTCGAGATCGACCTCGCCGGCGCGCCCGCTCGCCTCGCCCTCGGCGCTGACGCGGTGGAGGAGGTGCTGGAGGCGGATACGACCGCGCTCCGACCGCTCCCCGAGCTTGGCGCCCGCTGGCCCGAAGCCTTCGTCCGCGGCGTCGCCCCGCGCGGAGAGGGCGTCGTCGTCCTCCTCGATCCCGAGCCGCTCTTTCGCTCCGACGCCGCGAAGGCCGCTTGAACACGCAACGAAGGAACGCACCCCATGACCATCCGCCTCAAGCTCTTCACCGCCTTCGGCGCAATGATCCTCCTGATTGCCGCCTCAACGCTGTTCGGCCAGATGGGCCTTTCGCGAATGGAGGAGCAGGTTCGTATCATCACGGAGGAGACGGGGCGCTCCATGCGGCTCGCGCAGGAGATGCGGAGCGAAGCCATCGGCGTGCAGCTCTCCGCTCTGATCTACATCGATGACGCAATCGCAGCGGACAATCCCGGGATGATCGACGCTGCGGTGGAGGACGCGAACGCGCGCATAGCCCGCATCGGCGAGAGCCGGGAAACCCTTCGCGCGCTGGAGACGCCCGAGACGGCCGGCCATCTCGCCGCCTTCGACGCCGGTTGGGCCCGTTATATAGAGGCGGAGGCAGGAGTGCGCGCGGCCTCGCTCGAACGCTCGAACCTGCTCGGCGAGACGATCGCGCTGGGCGAGGGGGCCGAGGCCTATGCGCGCCTCACCGAGGCGATGGACCGCGCGCTGGAGACGAGCCGCGATCAGATCGCCGCGACGGGCGGTGGAAGCGACCCGCTGATCGAGACGGAAAAAGCGTTGGATATCGGCTTCGACGATGTGCGCGCCCTGCAGGACGCGTCGAAGACCATCCTCATATCCACGAGCGAGCGTATCCCTGCCGCCGTCGCCGATGCCCGCGGCCACATGGAGGCTGCGGAGCGCAGGATCGCCTCAGCCGAGGCCGCAGGCGTCGCCTCGCTCCGCGCCGAACTCGCCGCCCTGCGCGAGGCGTGGGACGCCTACAGCGCTCTCGCCACAGAAATGATCAAGAGCATGGAGCGCGACAGCAAGGGGGAGGCCTACCGCCTTCTCGCCGATGCCGATCTCATCTTCCATGAGGTCGCCGCATCGCTGGACGCGCTCGTGGAGGCCGCCGCGTCGGCCTCCGCTGCAGCGCGAACCGAGGCGAAAGCGACGCAGGATTCCTCCGTCGCCACCCTCCTCTCCGTTGCCGCCGCCGCGATTCTGATCGCGAGCACGGTCGGGTTCCTTCTTTCCCGCTCTATCTCCCGCGGTCTTTCTCGCGCGGTGGCCGTTGCGCGGGGCGTGGCTGCGGGCGACCTGTCGATGGACGCCTCGACGACTGCGAAGGACGAGATCGGAGACCTTCTCCGCGCGATGGACGAGATGCAGGGCTCGCTGCGCAAGCTCGCCAAGAGCGCGGACGTGATCGCCCGCGGTGATCTCGAGGCCGATCTGAATCGCCGGTCGGATGCGGATACGCTCGGCGTCGCGCTCGAGACGATGCTCACGAAGCTTCGGGAGGTCGTCGCCAACGCGACGCGGAACTCCGACAACGTGGCCGAGGGCGCGCAGTCGGTCAGCGCCGCCGCAGAGCAGATGAGCCAGGGGGCGACCGAGCAGGCCGCCGCCGCCGTACAGGCCTCCGCCAGCATGGAGGAGATGACGGCGACGATCCGCCAGACCGCCGACAACGCGGCGCAGACGGAGAAGATCGCCGGCCAGGCCTCGGGCGAGGCGGCGGAGACCGGCAAGGCGGTCGACGAGGCCGTGCTCGCCATGCGCACCATCGCGGAGAAGATCACCATCGTGCAGGAGATCGCGCGGCAGACGGACCTTCTGGCCCTGAACGCCGCGGTCGAGGCCGCGCGCGCCGGGCAGCACGGCCGCGGCTTCGCCGTCGTCGCCTCCGAGGTGCGGAAGCTCGCGGAGCGGAGCCGCGAGGCCGCGGCCGAGATCGGCCAGCTTTCCGGCCGCACGCTCCAGGTGAGCGAGAGCGCGGGCGAGAAGCTGCGCGCCCTCGTGCCGAGCATCCGCCGCACCGCCGACCTCGTGCAGGAGATCAGCGCCGCGGCGCGGGAGCAGAATGCGGGGGCCGAGCAGATCAACGCCGCGATCCGCGAGCTCGATTCGGTGATCCAGCAGAACGCCGCCGCCTCAACCGAATCCGCCTCCATCGCGGAGAGCCTCGCCAACCAGTCCGCCGATCTCCGCGCCACCCTCGGCTATTTCCGCCTCGGCGGGGAGAAGGCGGCGGCGAAGCTCGCGCCGAAATCCGGCGCGAAACCGATGGCGTCGGAGCCAATGAAACCCGCCGCGCCGGCCAAATCCTCCCGCGCGCCGAAACCGGCGGTCGTGAGGCCCGAACCCGCCGTCGCGCCCGTGGAGGCGGCCGAAGCCGCCCCCCGCCAGGTCGCGATGAAGGTCGCCGGCGGTCGCGGCGTCGTCCTCGATCTCGGGGACGAAGCCTTCGAAAGATACTGAACTGCGCCAAGTGTGGCGCCCGATAGGAAGACTGTAATGCGTAACCTGAAGATCAGGACCAAGCTCTCCCTCGCGTTCGGGACGGTCCTCGTGTTTCTCGCGGCCTTGGCCGTATTCTCGCTCGACCGGCTATCCGACTCCAAGGAGCGGCTGGAGCTGCTGGTCGAGCGGGACGCCGAGGCGATACTCCTCAGCGCGGAGCTGAAGGAAGCCTATGTGTCCGTCGGCCTGGCGCTTGGCGAGCATATTCTTGCTCCGAACGAGGAGGAGATGGCCGGGCGCGAGGAGGAGATAGAAGCCGCGCTCGCCTCCGCCGAACGGTTGACCGCCGCGCTCTCCGGCGTCGTCGCCACGGATGCGACGAAGGCGCTTGTCGCATCGGTCGGGCGGCGCGACGAGGAGGTTCGCGAGGCCGTCGCCAAGGTCCTGGAAGCGTCGCGCATCCGGTCTGACGCCCGGGCCGCGGAGATCATCGACGGCGAGAGCCACGCCGCCGCCGCCGCCTTCGAGGACAGCCTCGCCGCCGCCCGCGCCGCCGCCGGCCTCGCCGAGCCGCTGCCTGCGGAACGTCTCATGGCGGATGCGGAGCGCGCCTTCCTCCATGCCTTCATTGGTCTCCACGGCCTCCTTATCGCGCAGGACGACATGTCCCTGGAGGCGGAGCGTCGGGACATGGTCGCGGCGCTCGACTCCGCCGCCTCCGCGATCTCCGGGCTCGACCGCGCCTTCGGCCCGCTCGCCTTCGCGGAGCGGCGCCGTCTTGAGGAATCCTTCGGCGCCGTCCGATCGTCCTTCGGGCGCGCCGCCGAGATCGCGCTGCTCAACAGCGACTATCGCGCCCGCGCCGCGCAGCATGACGAAGCGGGACCGCGACTGGCGGAGGCCGTCTCGGATCTCAAGACGCTGGTGGAGTTGAGCGCGGACGCGAAGAAGGACGCGACAGCGGCGGCGGAAGCGGCTTATCAGTCCAGCCGACTGATGATCGCCTCCCTCGCGGCGCTCGCCATCCTCGCCGCCATCGCCGCCACGATCGCCGTCACGCGGATGATCGGCCGGGGGCTCGACACCGCGATCGCCGCTGCGCAGAGCGTCGCGGCTGGCGACCTGACCGAGGACGTGAAGGCGGCGTCTCATGACGAGATCGGCGATCTGCTCACCGCCATCGGCAAGATGTCGGAGCGGGTCCGCGGCGCGGTGACCAGGGCCGCCTCCAATGCGGAGGGCCTTGCTGGAAACGCCCAGGCCATGGCCACGACATCGGAGCAGCTGAGCCAGGGCGCGACGGAGCAGGCCTCCGCCGCGATGCAGGCTTCGTCCAGCATGGAGGAGATGACGGCGACCATCCGCCAGGCCTCCGAGAACGCGTCCGAGACGGAGCGCATCGCCGCCGCCGCCGCCGGCGAGGCCGCGGAGACGGGGCGGGCGGTCGGCGAGGCGGTGAGCGCCATGCGCACCATCGCGGAGAAGATCACCATCGTGCAGGAGATCGCGCGGCAGACGGACCTTCTGGCGCTCAACGCCGCGGTCGAGGCCGCGCGCGCCGGGCAGCATGGCCGCGGCTTCGCCGTCGTCGCCTCGGAGGTGCGGAAGCTCGCGGAGCGGAGCCGCGAGGCCGCGGCCGAGATCGGCCAGCTTTCCGGCCGTACGCTGGAGGTGAGCCAGTCCGCCGGGGAGCGGCTGCAGGCTCTGGTGCCCAACATCCGCCGCACCGCCGATCTGGTGCAGGAGATCAGCGCCTCGGCGCGGGAGCAGGACGCGGGCGCGGAGCAGATCAACGCCGCCATCCGGGAGCTCGACGTGGTGATCCAGCAGAACGCAGCGGCCGCGACGGAATCGGCCTCGATCGCCGAAAACCTTGCGGAGCAGTCGGTCGATCTGCGCGCCGCCCTCGCCTATTTCCGCATATCGAAGGAGGCCTCGGGGCCGGCTTCGACGCCTGCACCCGCGCCGGCCCCCGCATTCCGGCGCGACGCCTCCTCCCGCAGGCCGTCCGCTCCGGAGCGGGCGCAGGCGCCCGCCCGACTGAAAGTGGCCGGAGGGGGCGGCGTCGCGCTCCAACTCGGGGACGAGGCTTTCGAGAAATATTGAAGCAACCGAAGCGTGGCGACACCCGCCAACATCCCAGGAGCCTGCCATGTCCCTCTCCCTAGACGTCGCCGTGGAACGCGGTCCGGCCTTCGCCGAGGCCGCGCCTGCGGCCCATCTCGCCTTTGAACTCTCCGGGCAGATCTTCGCCGTGGACGTCGTCGGCGTGCGCGAGATCCTCGACGTGCAGCCAGTCGCCGCTTTGCCCAACGCGCCGATGGAGCTTCTCGGCATGATCGACGTGCGCGGCCAGGGCGTCGCCGTGGTCGACCTCGCGGCGCGGCTTGGGCTCGGGTCGGGCGACCGCTCCGAGGCGCGCATCCTCGTCTTCGAGGTGGGGCCGGACGCCGCACCCATCGCCGCCTTCGCCGACCGCGTCCTCGCGGTGACGGAGATCGCGCCGGGCGAGATCGAGCCCGCGCCGAAGACGACGACCGGCTGGAGCGGCGCCGCGCTCCGCGGCGTGGTGCGCCTCGACGGGCGGATAGCGATGATCCTCGACATGGAGGCTCTGCTCGGCTCCGCAGCGTCCAATCCCTTTGACTTCGAATGAAGTCCTTCGTCGATCCGAGGGTCGGGATCGCCGTTCCACCTCGCATCACCAACGCGCAAGCGGCGGAAATCGTTTCACGCCTTCGCGCCGCCGCAGGCATCTCGATCGGGGCGGACAAGCACGCCTTCATCGAGCTCCGCGTCGGCCGCCGGCTGAGGGATCTCGGCATTCCGGACTTTGCGGCCTACATGCAGCGCCTCTCCGGCCCCGAAGGCGCCGCCGAGCTGGCTTCGCTGGTCGATTGCCTCGCGACGAACACGACGAGCTTCTTCCGCGAGACGGCGCATTACGACTGGCTTGAAAACGCGGGCGCCCCCGAACTTGCCGCCGCAGGCTCCGGGCGGGAGCGGGACTTCGTGATCTGGAGCGCGGCCTGTTCCCTCGGCGCCGAACTCTGGAGCGCCGGCATGGTGCTGGAGCGGCTCTCCGCCGGCCCGCTCGGCCGGCTCCGCTCCGCGCTCCACGGCACGGACGTGTCGACCAGCGTGCTCGAGCGCGCGAAGGCCGCGATCTTCTCGGAGGAGGAGCTTACGGGCCTCCCTGAGCCGCTCCGCAAGCGCCATCTCCTGCGCTCGAAGGCGCCGGTCGGCGGCCGCATGCTCTACCGGATCGAGCCCGAGCTCCGCAGGCGCGCGGTCTTCGCCTACGCCAACCTGATGAAGCCGGAAACCGCGCCACGGATCGAGGCGGACGTCGCCTTCCTCCGCAACGTGCTGATCTATTTCGAGCCGGAAGGGCAGCGCCGCGCCATCGAGGGCGTCGCCGCGCGGCTGAGGCCCGGCGGATATCTTCTTCTCGGGCATGCCGAGGCCCTGCCTTGCCCAATCCAGGGCCTGACGCAGCGTGGCCCGGCGATCTATCGAAAGGACGGATGATGAGCGACGCCAGCGGCCGCCGGCGGTGGCGGGTTCTGATCGTGGACGACAGCGCGGTGGTTCGGCAGACCCTGGCCGACCTCATCTCCTCCGATCCCGATCTCGAGGTTATGGGCATGGCCGGGGACCCGTTCATCGCGGCGGCCCGTATCCGGGAGGAGAGGCCGGACGTCATCACGCTCGATGTGGAAATGCCGCGGATGGACGGCGTGACCTTCCTCCGCAAGCTGATGGCGCAGCATCCGATCCCCGTCGTCGTCTGCTCCTCGCTTGTCGAGGCGAAGAGCGAGACGCTCTCCCAGGTGCTCGCCGCCGGCGCGGTGGAGGTGATCTGCAAGCCGCAGGTCGGCGTGAAGGCCTTTCTTGAGGAGAGCCGCACCATCGTCTGCGATGCGGTGAAGGCCGCGGCGCAGGCCCGGCTCAGCCAGATGAAACGTCGCGCGCCGCCCTCCGGGGTCGAGGCGAAACTCTCGGCGGACGCGATGCTGCCGCCCCCCGGCGCGAACGCCATGGCGCGGACGACGGAATCCGTCATCGCCGTCGGCGCCTCGACGGGCGGGACGGAGGCGCTCCGCGTTTTCCTCCAGGCCATGCCGATCGACTGCCCGGCGATCCTCATCGTCCAGCACATGCCGGAGGGCTTCACCGCTGCTTTCGCGAAGCGGCTCGACCAGGAATGCGGCGTCTCCGTCAAGGAGGCGAGGGACGGGGACCGGATGCTCCGCGGCCACGCGCTCATCGCCCCCGGCAACAAGCACACGCTGCTGAAGCGAAGCGGCGCCGCCTACATGGTCGAGGTGCGGGACGGCCCGCTCGTCTCGCGCCACCGCCCCTCGGTGGACGTGATGTTCCGCTCCGTCGCGCAGCATGCGGGCCGGAACGCCATCGGCGTCATCATGACCGGCATGGGCGACGACGGCGCGAAGGGCATGAAGGAGATGCGGGACGCGGGCGCCCGCACGCTCGGCCAGAACGAGGCGAGCTGCGTCGTCTACGGGATGCCGAAGGAGGCGATGAAGCACGGCGCGGTGGAGGAGGAAATGCCCCTCGAACGCCTCGCCCCGGCGGCGATCCGGCTGGCGGCTTCGGGACGCTGAGGGGTTGGATCGTTCTCCGTCCGGGCCGGTTCACCAGTCCGGACGGAGAACGATCTGACGACATTCAAGCCTTGTCCGGAACCATTCGAAAAGCTCCGGAAAACCGATCTCCCCCGCCGCCACGGCCACGACGAGATCGTCCACCGTCTCGTGGTCCGGGATGGCGAGGCGTCAGCCGCTCCTGTCGGTCAGCAGCTCGACGAGGAGCCAGAGCGTCCGCTTGTTTCCGTCTGCGAATGCGTGATTGCCCACGATGCTGTAAAGCGTCGCGGCGGCCTTCTTCGCCAGCGGTTTGTGATAGCCCGAATAGGGGCGGGCGAGAGCGGGCTCGATCAGATGCAGGCTGCTGACGCCGGCGCCGCCCCTTCGCAAGCCGCAACCCTCTCCTATCCGTCACACCCGCCCCTTGATCGCCCCCCACGCCTCCTCCGCCGTATCGACGAACTCGAAGAGGTCGAGATCCTCCGGGGAGATCGTGCCCGCCTCCGCCAGCATCTCCCAGTTCACCAGCCGCTTCCAGAACTCGGAACCGAAGAGCAGCACCGGCATCTTCTCCATCCGGTCGGTCTGGATCAGCGTCAGCGCCTCGAACAGCTCGTCGAGCGTGCCGTAGCCGCCGGGGAAGACGGTGATCGCCCGCGCGCGCATCAGGAAATGCATCTTCCGGATCGCGAAATAGTGGAAATTGAGCGAGAGCGACGGCGTCACATAGAGGTTCGGCGCCTGCTCATGCGGAAGCACGATGTTGAGGCCGATGGAACGCCCCCCGGCCTCCTCCGCGCCGAGATTGCCGGCCTCCATCACCCCCGGCCCCCCGCCGGTGCAGACGACAAGCTCCCGCCCGCCGCGGGCGAGGCTTTCCTTCGTCACCAGCCGGGCGAAGCTCCGCGCCTCCTCGTAGTAATGCGAGAGTTCGGCGAGCATCGGCGTCTTGGCCGAAGCGCGCTCCGCCGGCGGCGGAATCCGCGCGCCGCCGAACATCACCACCGTCGTCTCCACCCCCTCGGTCGTGAGGATGCGCTCCGGCTTCTCCAGTTCCAGCTGCAGCCGAACCCCGCGCAGCGGATCGGACCGCATGAAGTCCGGATCGACGTAAGGAAGCCGATAGGCCGGATGCGCCGTCTGCGGCGTCAGCGGCACGCGCGCGGTGTGGTCGAGATCCTCCTCCAGCGGGGTGAGGGCGGAATGGCGGTCGCGCGGCGTCATGTCTGCGTCAGGTCCTCTCGCATCGGGCGGCTCGATTGCGCGGCCCGGCCCTTCACCGTATAGCCTCGCCCGGACCGCGAACAGAGCCGAGGAACGCCCCCGATGACCCATTCAGCGCTGGAATCCGCCATCGAAGCCGCCTGGGAGGCGCGGGAGGGGATCAGCCCCGCCACGAAGGGCGAAACGCGCGATGCCGTCGAGGCCGCGCTCGACCTGATGGAGACGGGCGCGCTCCGCGTCGCGGAGCCGGGCGAGGGCGGTGTCTGGCATGTGAACCAGTGGGCGAAGAAGGCCGTCCTCCTCTCCTTCCGCCTCAACGACATGGCCCCGATCCCGGGCGGCCCCGGCGGCTCGACCTGGTGGGACAAGGTGCCCTCCAAGTTCGACGGCTGGGGGGAGGCCGAATGGCGCGCGGCGGGCTTCCGCGCCGTGCCGAACTGCGTCGTGCGCCGCTCCGCCTATATCGCGAAGGGCGTCGTCCTCATGCCCTCCTTCGTCAATCTCGGCGCCCATGTCGGCGAGGGGACGATGGTCGACACCTGGGCCACCGTCGGCTCCTGCGCGCAGATCGGGAAGAATGTGCATCTCTCCGGCGGCGTCGGCATCGGCGGCGTGCTGGAGCCGATGCAGGCCGGGCCGACGATCATCGAGGACGATTGCTTCATCGGCGCCCGCTCCGAAGTGGTCGAGGGCTGCATCGTGCGGGAGGGCTCCGTGCTCGGCATGGGCGTCTATATCGGCCAGAGCACGAAGATCGTGGACCGGGAGACGGGCGCGGTGATGTATGGCGAGGTGCCTGCGGGCTCCGTCGTCGTCTCCGGCTCCATGCCCTCGAAGAACGGCGTCAACCTCTACTGCGCCGTGATCGTGAAGCGGGTGGATGCGCAGACCCGCTCCAAGACCTCGATCAACGAATTGCTGCGGGACTGAGCGATGGGCTGGATCGGCGCCATCGTCATCGGCGGGCTCGCCGGCTGGATCGCGGAGAAGATCATGGGGGCGAACCATTCGCTCCTTCTCAACATCGTGCTCGGCATTGTCGGCTCGGTGGTGGCGAACTTCCTGCTGATCCAGCTCACCGGCGCCACCTTCGGCGGCTTCTTCGGGCGCCTCGGCGTCGGGATCGCCGGCGCCTGCCTCCTGATCGCCGCGGCGCGGCTCCTGCGCCGGGCCTGAAGCCTCACCGGAAGGCGAGCGTCCCGTCGTCGAGGCGCGCGGCGCCGATCGTCTCCCGCTCGTCCTCGTAGTCCTGGCTGAAGAGCCAGGGCTGCCGGTCCCCCTGTTTCGGGAAGAGGTCTATGCTCCGCTGGATGTAGCCGGCGCTGAAATTCTCAGGCTCGATCAGGAGCCGCCTCTCCATCCCCTCCTCCCCCGGCCTGAGCCGCGGCTCGACCACCTCCCGCCCCTCCGCTTGCATGTGGGCGAGGAGTCGGCAGACGAAGCCCGCCACGAGATCGGCCCGGAGCGTCCAGCTCGCGCGGAGATAGCCGAAAATCCAGGCGAGGTTCGGCAGCCCCTCGAACAGGATTCCCCGGTGCGCGAATGCCTGCGAGAAGTCGAAGGGCGCGCCCTCGACCGTGAAGGGAATGTCCCCCATCACGCTCATGCGCAGCCCTGTGGCGGTGACGATCACGTCCGCCTCCACGATCTCCCCGCTCTCCATCTCGATTCCCGTCTCCGTGAAGGTCCGGATCGCGCCGGTGACCATGGAGACGCGCCCCGCCCGGATCGCGGCGAAAAGGTCCCCGTCGGGGACGACGGCGAGGCGTTGCCGCCAGGGCCGGTAAGAGGGCGAGAAATGCGGATCGACCGGCGCCGCATCGCCGAGCAGCGCCGCCGCCGCGCCGATCAGCTCCGCCCGCACCGCCTCGGGCTCCTCCATGCAGCGGCGGGTGAAGCTCGTCTGGTCGTGGATCGCCTTCCGCCGCATGATCTCGTGGAACATCTCCGGCGGCAGGTCGAGCGGGCGGAGCAGCGCGGCGAGCTCGGTCTCGTTCGGCTTGGCGTAGAAATAGGTCGGCGAGCGCTGCACGATGGAGACATGCGCGCCGAGCGCCGCCAGCGCGGGCGCCAGCGTCGCCGCCGTCGCGCCCGAGCCGATGATTGCGAAGCGCCGCCCCGCCGCGTCCAGCCCCTCCGGCCAGCGCTGCGGATGCACGACGGGGCCGCGGAAGCGCCCGGCGCCGGGGAAGTCGGGCTCATGCCCCCGGTCATGGTCGTAATAGCCCTGGCACATCCACAGGAACCGGCAGGAAAGGGCGCGCCGTTCGCCGCCTTCCTCCACCTCCAGCGTCCAGCGCCGCCCCGCCTCGCTCCAGGCGGCGGCGCGCACCGCGCAGCCGTAGCGGATGAGCGGCGCCAGCCCCTCTTCCTCCACGGCCTCCTCCAGATAGGCGAGGATCTCCTGCGCCGTGGCGTAGGGCCTGCCCATCCACGGCTTCCAGCCGAAGCCGAAGGTGGAAAGGTCGCTGTCCGACCGCGCGCCGGGATAGGCATGGAGCCGCCATGTGCCGCCGAGCGCGTCGGCGCGTTCGAGCATCGCGAAGCGGAGGCCGGGCAGGAGCCTGCGGAGATGTCGCCCCGCGCTGATCCCGGAAATCCCGGCGCCGACGACGATGACGTCGAAATCCGGAGGCGTGGCGTCGTCGTCGCGGGGCATGGCTTCTCCTCGAGGCACCCTACCTTCGACGTGGGCGGGCGCAAGCGGCGGGGGGCCATCGAACTTCCGACGGCGGTTCTTCGCGGGCTGATCGCCAGGGCGCCCGGCGGATCAGGCCCGCCGCTGATCCACACTTGACCGCCGCGGCGGTCGCCGCCTGATCTTCAACAGCCGCGGCGGCTCCCGCCTCGGCCTTGCCATCGCCGCCGGATTGCGGATTGTGGCGGCATGAGCGACGCGACGAGCGAGACTACAGGCCGCATCCGCCGCCTCTTCGGGGGCGAGGCCTTCAAGTTCGCGCGCTGGGGCGGGGCGATCTCCCCGGCGGTGATCGGGCTCGACGCGGCGGGGGGGCGGCTTTTCGGCGAGGCGGTGCGCGTGCTCGCGGGCCATGCCGGGGCGACGCTGGCGGACGGGGAGGCGGAAGCGAACCTCCTCATCTACGTGATGAAGGACTGGCGGGACGCGGCGCGGGCGCCGAACCTGCCGGATTTCCTGCCCGATCTTCCCGCTCTCGTCGCCCGGCTGGAGGCGGCGGGGGCGAACCGCTACCGCGTCTTCGCCTTCGACGACGCCGGGGCGATCCGCGCCTCGATCACCCTCCTGCGCTATGACGAGCAGATGCGGGCCGCGCCGGTGGACTACATCGCGCTGACGGAGGCGGCGCTGGCGCTGCTCGTCTTCGACGAGAGCGGCGTTTCGGCAGACCGGCCGGTGGCGATGGCGCAACTGCCGGACGGGGAGAGGCGGGCGATGCTCGTCCCCTTCCACGCCGCGCTGCTGAAGGCGGCCTATGACCCGGCGATCCCCGCCGGATCGAAGGACCCGGCGCTCGCCCTCAGGCTCGCCGCGCGGGTCGGGCTTGCGGGCGCCGACGATGCCGCATGAGGCCCGCTACCGCGTCCACTACGAGGACGTGGACATGGGCGCCGTCGTCTATCACGCGAATTATCTCCGCTTCATCGAGCGGGCGCGGTCCGAGGCGCTGGCGGAGGCGGGGGTTGACCAGGGGGCGATGCGGGCGGCGGGGCTTGTCTTCGTCGTCACGCGGATCGAGGCGGATTTCCTCTCCCCCGCCCGCTATGGCGACATGATCCGGGTGGAGACGGAGGCGACGGAGACGCGCGGCGCCTCCGCGACCTTGGCGCAGGCCGTGTTCCGTGAGGAGACGCCGCTCTTCCGCGCGCGGGTCGTCTTCGCCTGCATGACGCTCGAAGGCCGGCCCGTGCGGCTGCCGGCCGAGGCGCGGGCGGCGCTGGCGGCGATGGAGGGCGAGCGATGAGACAGGCGGCGTTCGAGGCGCTTTCGGCGCGGGGATTCTTCGGCTGGTGGGTGCTCGGCGCGGCGATGCTGGGCATGTTCGCCTCGGGCCCCGGACAATCCCACACTTTTTCCGTCTTCGTCGGGCCGATCTCCGCCGATCTCGGCGTCACCCCGGCCGCGGTTGCGACGGCCTACGCCGGGGCGACGCTCGTCGCCGCCTTCGGCCTCCCCTTTGCCGGGCGGCTGACGGACCGTTACGGGCCGCGGCGGATGATGCTGGTCGTCGGGCTCCTCCTCGGCCTCGCCTGCCTCTTCTTCGGCGCGGCGGCGAATCTCCTGATGCTGGGCCTCGGCTTCGCGATGCTGCGCTTTCTCGGGCAGGGCGCGACGATGCTGAACTGCTCGAACCTCGTCAGCCAGTGGTTCGACAGGAAGCGCGGCTTCGCCATGAGCCTGATGGCGCTCGGCTTCGCGGGCTCCATCGCGGTGCATCCGCCGCTCGGGCAATGGCTGATCGACAATTACGGCTGGCGCTTCGCCTGGGTCGTGCTCGGGCTCCTGACCTGGGCGCTGCTGCTCCCCGTCTTCTGGCTGATCGTGCATGACAAGCCGGAGCCGCTCGGGCTCGACCCGGACGGGGCGGCGAGCGGGCCGAAAGGGGGGGCGAAGGGGGAGATTCCGGGGCTGACGCTGAAGGAGGCGCTGCGGACGCCGACCTTCTACATCGTGCTCGCGGGCATGTTCTCGATCTCCATGCTCGTGACGGTGTTGCATTTCTACCAGGTCACGGTCTTCACCCGCGCCGGGCTCGACGCGGCGGACGCGGCGCTCGTCTTCCCCATCGCGGCGGCGGTGATGGTGGCGACGATGCCGCTGGTGGGGCGGCTGATGGACCGGATCCGCACGCGCTTCGCCTTCGCGCTGGCGCTTTGCGTGCAGGCGGGGGCGCTCCTGATGGCGACGGCGGTGGGGGATTTCGCCACGGCCGCGATCTTCGCCGCGGTCTTCGGGCTCAACAACGCCTTCTCGATGACGCTCTTCGGCTACATCTTCCCGCGCTATTTCGGGCGGCGGCATCTCGGCTCGGTGCAGGGCGCGGCGCAGACGGTGATCGTGATCGGCGCCTCCGCCGGCCCGCCGCTGATCGGCTTCGCGGCGGAGGCGGCGGGGGAATTCGCGGGGCCGCTGCGGCTCGCCGCGCTCTTCCCGCTCGCCTGCGCGCTGGTCGCCGCGCTGTTCCTCCGGACGCCGGCGCCGCTGGCGGAGGGGCGCCAGGGCGATTGAGACGGGGCCGGCTGAAGCGCATTCGGGTATTTGCAGCTTTCCCGCCGCCTTCGCTTTGCGGGTCGTCATCACGAACGCCCGGCTGATCCGACCCGCGGCGGATCAGCCCGCGCCCGCCGCTCCCCGCGGGCGCGAATCCGCGGCCACAGCGGCGGGCATGGCCTGATCTCAAGCGGCCGCGACAGCTTGGCTCCCCTCGCCCTGCCGTCTTCCGCTGGAAGGCTGCTGATCGAGGCCGGGGATCATTGCCGCGGCCGCGGGGCCAAGATGCGATGGCGACGGAGGGGCGCGTGAGCGGCCCGCTCGCGCGCTTCCTGCGCTTTATTGCGGCGCGGCGCCCGCTCATTGACGAAATCGCAGGAAAGCCTCATCTTGACGAAGACTGCGCCGCGCTCCGCGGCCGGTCGCGATCAAGCGCCGCACAAGACGGCCAGAGCGAGGCGAGCATATGGAGACCGAAGCGATCGCGGCCGCCGGAGCGGCGGCGGCGGAACTGGATTTTACGCTTACTGCGCTGTTCCTGCGTGCGACGCTGACCGTTCAGCTCGTGATGATCGCGCTCGTGATCGCCTCCTTCTGGTCTTGGGCGATCATCGTGGACAAATACCTGTTCTTTGCGAAGGCGCGGCGCGAAGCGGGGCTTTTCGAACAGGCGTTCTGGTCCGGCCAGCCGCTCGACCAGCTCGCGGAGCGCCTCGGGGCGGAGCCGCGCTCCGCGCTGGAGCGTATCTTCGCCGCCGGCATGGCGGAGTGGCGGAAATCGCACGGGCCTTCGGGCGGGATCGCGCCGGGGGCGCAGCAGCGGATCGACCGCGCGCTCTCCGTCGCCGTCTCCCGCGAGGAGGAGAAGGCGGGCTCCCGGCTCGGCTTCCTCGCCTCCTGCGGCTCGATTTCACCCTTCGTGGGGCTTTTCGGAACGGTCTGGGGCATCAAGCACGCCTTCGAGCAGATCGCGATCCAGCAGAACACCAATCTCGCCACCGTCGCCCCCGGCATCGCGGAGGCGCTGCTGGCGACGGCGCTCGGCCTTCTCGCTGCGATTCCGGCGGTGATCTTCTACAACAAGTTCACCGGCGACGTGGACCGGATGGGCGGCCAGATGGAGAATTTCGCGGAGGAGTTCGGCGTCATCCTCTCCCGCCAGCTAGAGCGGAAGGTGTCCTGAATGGGCGCATCTCTCTCCGGTTCGGGCGGCGGAGGCGGGCGGCGCGGGCGGCGGCGGCGCGGCGCCGGGCGGCCGATGTCGGAGATCAACGTCACGCCCTTCGTGGACGTGATGCTGGTGCTCCTCATCATCTTCATGGTGGCGGCGCCGATGCTCACCGTCGGCGTGCCGATGCGGCTGCCGGAGACGAACGCGCAGGCGCTCCCTGTCGAGCCCGAGCCGCCGCTGACGGTGAGCCTCGCGGCTGACGGCGTGATCTACGTGCAGGAGACGCCGATGGACTTCGCCGAGTTCTCGGCGCGGCTGCCGGCCATCGCGGCGGAGCGGCGGGACGGGCAGGTCTATCTCCGCGCGGACGCCGGGCTGCCCTATGGCGTGGTGGCGCAGGCCATGGGCGCGCTGAACGCCGCCGGTTTCGCCTCCATCGCGCTGGTGACGGACCCGGCGCCCCCGAGCGCTACCGGGGGCGAATGACATGCGCGTCGGCGCCACGGTCTCGGGCGGCGCGCATCTTGCGCTGATCGGGCTCGCGATCTTTTCCGGCGCGCTCTTCAGCGGGCGGGAGACGCCGGCCATGAACATCGCAGAGGTCACGCTGATGAGCGGGGCGGAGTTCGAGGCCGCGCGCTCCGCCGCGCCGGTCTTCGACCCGAACCTGCCGCCTGCGCCGGAGGCCCCGAACCCGGGCGAGGAGCGGGCCGACGTGACCCTCGCCGAGACCGACGCCGCGCCGACCGCGCCGAACCGGGCGCCGGCCCCGCCCGAGGCTCCGGCGCGGGGCGAGGCGGCGCCCGCCGCGCCCGACCCGCTGAGCCAGACCGCCGTCGCCGATCTCGGGGAGCGGATCGCCGCCCCGGCGGCGCCGGAGGCGGAGCGGATCGTCGCCGCGCCGCCGCCCGAACCCGATCCGGCGCCCGTGGCGGAGAGCGCCGTGGCGTCAGCGCCGGCGCCGAGGCCCGCCGCGCCCCGCGTGGAGGCGCCGGCGCCGGAGCCGCCCGCCCCCGAGCCCGCGCCGGTCGAGGCGGCGGAGCCCGCCCCGGCGCCGCAGCCCGAGCCCGAGCGCGCGCCCGAACCCCAGCCCGAGATCGCCGCGGCGACGCCGCCGGCCGAAGAGCCGCCCGTCGAGACGCTGAACGACCCGGCCGTGCCGGCCCCGAAGCTGAGCCCGCCGCCGCCGACGAAGCCGCGCGACGTGGCGGAGGCGAAGCGCGCCGAACGGCTCGCCCGCGCGGCGGAGCAGCCCGAGGAGACAGGCGCGACGCGACAGGCCGAAGCCCCCTCCGGCGGCGGAACGACGCGCACCGTGGGGGAGCTTTCCTTCCGCGACAGGGAATCGCTCCGCGTCGGGATCCGGGGCTATTTCAGCCCGCCGACCGGCCTCGCCAACGCCGACCGACTCGCCGTCAAGATCCGGATCGAGGTGAGCGAGGAGGGGCGGATCATCGCGGGGCCCGAGGTGCTGGAGCCCTCCGGGCGACTCGACGCCGCGCATGACGCGCTCTATCGGGCGGGGGTGCGCGCGCTCCGCCGCGCAGAGGCGGCGGGCGTTTTCGCCGCGCTTCCGCGTGACAGATACGGGTCATGGCGGCTAATGAACGTGACCTTCACGCCGCGGGAGATCCAGTTCCTATGACGCGTCTTCTCATCGCCCTCCTCCTCATCCTGCCGGCGCTCTCCGCGCCGCGGGCCCAGACGAATGACGGCGCGCTGGAGATAACCGTAGCGGGCGGGGAGTTCGAGCCGATCTCCCTCGCCGCGCCGGGATTCTTTGGCGCGCCTGGCGAGGCGGCGGACCTCGCGCAGCGCATCCGCGGGGTGGTGCTGGCCAATCTCGAAGGCTCCGGCCTCTTCCGCGCCGTGCCGCCCGAAGCCTTCATCCAGCAGATCGACGATTTCGACTCGGCGCCCCGCTACGCAGACTGGCAGGCGATCAACGCCGACGCGCTGCTGACCGGGCGGGCGAGCATCGAGTCGGACGGGCGTCTTCTGGTGCAGTTCAGGCTCTTCGACAATTTCGCGCAGGGCCAGGTCGAGGGCCTGCAGTTCTTCGCCGATCCGGCGGAGTGGCGGCGGATCGGGCACAAGATCGCCGACGCGGTCTATGCCCGATTGACGGGCGAGGGGCCCTATTTCGACAGCCGCATCGTCTATGTCCACGAGAGCGGGCCGAAGGGCCAGCGCGTGAAGCGCCTCGCGGTGATGGACCAGGACGGGGAGAACCACCGCTTTCTGACCGACGGGCGGCAGCTTGTGGTCACGCCGCGCTTCTCCCCTGTGAGCCAGGACCTGCTCTACATCTCCTTCGAGCGCGGGGAGCCGCAGATCTATCTCCTCAACATCGCGACCGGGCAGCAGGAGATCCTCGGCAATTTCCCCGGCATGAGTTTCGCCCCGCGCTTCTCGCCTGACGGGCGGCAGGTCGTCATGTCTCTCGAACAGGGCGGCAATACGGACATCTACGTGATGGAGCTGGCCACGCGGCGTCTCACCCGGCTGACGGACGGGCCGGCGATCGAGACCGCGCCCTCCTTCAGCCCGGACGGGCGGCGCATCGTGTTCGAGAGCGACCGCGGCGGCGGGCAGCAGATCTATGTCATGAGCGCCTCCGGCGGGCCGGCGACGCGGATCAGCTTCGGCCAGGGGCGCTACGGCACCCCGGTCTGGTCGCCGCGCGGGGACCTCATCGCCTTCACCAAGTCGGGCGGAGGGCAGTTCGCCGTGGGCGTGATGCGGGAGGACGGCTCGGACGAGCGCATCCTCGACGCGAGCTTCCTGTCCGAGGGGCCCACATGGTCCCCCAACGGGCGGGTCATATCATTTTTCCGCGAGAGCGCGGGCGCCAACGGGGCCGCGAGCCTCTGGAGCGTGGACATCACCGGCCGGAACCTGAAGAGACTGAATGTTCCGGGCGCGGGATCGGACCCGGCCTGGTCGCCGCTCCTGCCGTGAGGCGGGCGGGCCGAGAGGGGACGCTGAAGAGACGAAACAGCCGCGCGGCGAGGCCGGCGGCGAACATGGTGGAGACCTGAGACGATGATCAGCAAGTTCACGACGACTCTCATGGCCGGCGCGGCGCTCCTGCTCGCCGCCTGCTCGGAGGAGCCGCCCGAGGCCGGCGGGCCGGGGGGGAACCCCTCCGCCATCGGCGCGCTCGACCCGGCGTCGGTCGCCTATTTCCAGCAGACGGTGGGCGACCGAGTCTTCTTCGAGACGGACAGCTCCCGCCTCACCGCCGCGGGCCAGCAGACGCTGGTGCGGCAGGCGGCATGGCTGGCGGAGAACCCCGCCGTCAACGTTGTGGTCGAGGGCCATGCCGACGAGCGCGGCACGCGCGAATACAACCTCGCGCTCGGCGCCCGCCGGGCCGAGGCGGCGCGCGCCTTCCTCGCGGCGCAGGGCGTCGCCCCGAGCCGGCTCCGCACGATCTCCTACGGCAAGGAGCGGCCGGAGCAGCTCTGCTCGGCGGAGAACTGCTGGTCGCAGAACCGCCGCTCGGTGAGCGTGGTGGCCGGCGCGCCGACGAGCTGAGCCGGAACGGAACGATCGCGCGGCCGGATGCGTTCCGGCCGCGCGAACTGACAGGGGAGGCAGCGCGATGACGATGCGGATGGGCGCGGCGGCGCCGCTCCTCGGGCTGGCGATGGCGCTCGGCCTCGCCTCCGGCGCGGCGGCGCAGGTGGACCGCTACGAATTCCTCCAGATGAAGAAGCAGCTGGAGGAAATGCAGGCCGAACTCGGCCGGCTCCGCGGCGTCGTCGCCGCGGGCGGCGGCATGGCCGCGCTCGAGGACGAGCTGAAGCGGCTCGTCGGCCAGGTCGAGCGGCTGGAATTCGCGCAGCGCCAGCACGAGGCGGCGACGAAGCAGAAGATGCTCGACCTCGAATACCGGATCATCGAGCTGGAAGGCGGCGACCCTTCCATCCTCTTCCAGGAAGAGACGAGCCCGGCCCCCGCGCCGGCGCCCGCTCCCGCGCCGACGCAGCAGGGCGGCGGCGTTCTCGGCGTGCTGACCTCGCGCGCCGATGTCTCCGGCGCGGAGCGCGCCGATTTCGACGCGGCGCTGGCGACCGCCCAGGGCGGGGATTCGCGCGCGGCGCGGGCGGCGTTCGAGCGCTTCCTCACCGACCATCCCGGAAGCGCGCTGGCGCCGGAGGCGCATTACCGGCTCGGCGAGGTCCATTTCACCGCCGGCGAATACCGCGCGGCGGCGGAACGGTTCATCGACGGGGCGGAGCTGAACCCCGCGGCGCCGACCGCGCCGGAAAGCCTCCTGAAGCTCGGGATCACGCTCGGCCTCCTCGGCAACCGCGAGGTCGGCTGCGCGACGCTCCGCGAAGTGCCGAGCCGCTATCCGCAGGCGGCGGAGCAGATCGCCCGAGCGGCCCGGGAGGCGGGCCGCGCCGGTTGTGGCTGAGGCCGCGCCGGTTCTCTCCGAAGTCGCCGAGGCGCTCGACGCGCTTCTGGCGGGGGCGGCGCCGCGCCTCGGCCTCGCCGTCTCGGGCGGCGGGGACAGCATGGCGCTGATGCATGCGGCGGCGGACTGGGCGAAGGCGCGGGGCGCCGCGCTCTCCGTCGCGACGGTGGACCACGGGCTCCGGCCCGATAGCGCGGAGGAGGCGGCCTTCGTCGCGCGCGATGCGGCGGCGCTCTCCCTCCCGCATGAGACGATCCTGTGGGAGGGGCGCGGGGCGGCGGGCAACCTCCAGGCCGCGGCTCGGGCGGCGCGGCGGCGGCTCCTCTCCGCCTGGGCGGCGCGGGAAGGGCTGGACGCGGTGGCGCTCGGCCACACGATGGACGACCAGGCGGAGACGGTTCTGATGCGGCTCGCCCGCGGCTCTGGCGTGGACGGGCTTTCCGCGATGGCGGCGCGAACGGAAGCGGAGGGCGCGATATGGCTCCGGCCGCTCCTCGGGCTCCGGCGCGCCGATCTCCGCGCCTTTCTCGAGGCGCGGGGGGCGGGATGGGTCGAGGACCCATCGAACGAGGACCTGCGCTTCGACCGCGTGCGCGCGCGCCGTTCGCTGGAGGCGCTGGACCCTCTGGGCCTGACGGCGGAGGGGCTTTCCTCCACCGCAGCACGGATGCGGAGCGCGCGGGAGGCGCTGGACCACGCCGCCGCGGCGCTGGCGGAGGAGGCGGCGCGCGAAGGCGCCTGCGGGGAGATGCGCCTCGCCGTCGCGCCGCTTCGCGCGGCGCCCACGGAGCTTTCGCGGCGGCTCTTGCGCGCGGCGCTGGCCCGCGTCTCCGGCGCGGAGTACGGCGCGCGGGCGGAGGCGGAGGCGGCGCTGATGAGCGCGATCCTCTCCTGGCGGCTCGGCGGCGGGCGGAGCCTCCACGGCTGCCTGATCCGCCCTGACGGGCCGTCGCATGTGATGCTGGCGCGGGAGGCGGCGGCGGTGGACCCGGCGCCCGCTTCGCTGCCGGAAGGCGGGGCGATCTGGGACGGGCGCTTCTTCCTCGCGGCGCGGGCGGGCGAGAACGGGCTCGTCGCCCCGCTCGGCGAGGCGGGGGCGCGGCGGCTGACGGAGATGGCGGCGACGGGCGAGTGGCGGGCGCCGGCGCACTGGCGCGCGGCGCCGCAGGCCGCGCGGATCACCACTCCGGCGCTCTGGCGCGGCGAGGCGCTGGCCGCAGCGCCGCTCGCGGGCTGGGGCGAGGGATTGACGGCGCGGCGGGCGGGCGCGGGCTGGCCGGGGGGGTGAGCGGCCGGGGCGCGTTCCCGGTTCGGGATTCCGTTCATCGAGAGGCCGGACGCTCTTCGCCCTGCGGCTTGGGCCTCCGGGCGAAAGACGAAGGCGGGCGCCCTCCCCCTTTCGCGAAGAAACTTTACCCCGGCGCCCCCGTCGGTTACCTTGACCGGACGAGAGCCCGTCAGAGGCTCCGCATGAGGCCAGAGCGATGCAGTCTCCCGAGCGGTTCGCGAACCTGCCCGAATACGCGTTCCCGCGCCTGCGCGCGCTGCTGGACGTCTATCCGCCGGGCCCGGCGGGGGCGAACGCGGAGCCGGTGGCCATGTCGCTCGGCGAGCCGCGGCATCCGGCCCCGCCCTTCCTCGCGGAGGCGCTGGCGCGGCATGTGCCGCTCTATGGCAAGTATCCACCGAACGAGGGGGCGCCGGAGCTTCTGGAGGCGATCGGGGGGTGGATCGGGCGGCGCTATGGCGTCTCGCTTGACCCGATGCGGCAGGTATTTCCCCTGAACGGGACGCGGGAGGGGCTGTTCGCCGCCGCCGTCGCGCTCTCGCCGGAAGAAAAGCAGGGGAAGAAGCCCGTCATCCTCCTGCCGAACCCGTTCTACCAGTGCTACGCCGTCGCCGCGATCACCGCGGGGGCGGAGCCCTACTACGTGAACGCGACGGCGGAGAGCGGGCATCTGCCGGATTTCGCGGCGCTGCCCGCCGAAATTCTTGAGCGGACGACGGCGGCCTATCTCTGCTCCCCCGCCAATCCGCAGGGCGCCGTCGCCTCCGACGAATACTGGGCCGGGCTGATCGCGCTGGCGGACCGTCACGACTTCATGATTTTCGCGGACGAATGCTACGCGGAAGTCTATCGCGGCCCGGCCCCGCCGGGCGCGCTTGCCGCCGCGGCGCAGGCGGGGGCGGACCCGGAGCGCGTGGTCGTCTTCCACTCGCTTTCCAAGCGGTCGAACCTGCCCGGCCTCCGTTCCGGCTTCGCCGCGGGCGGGCCGAAGGCGGTGGCGGCCTTGCGGCAACTCCGGAGCTATGCCGGCGCGCCGCTGCCGCTGCCGGCGCAGCTCGCCGCCGCCGAGATCTGGCGCGATGAAGCGCATGTGGAGGCGAACCGCGCGCTCTACGCCGTGAAATACGAGATGGCGGACCGCATTCTCGGCGACCTGCCGGGCTACGTGCCGCCCGCCGCCGGGTTCTTCCTCTGGCTCGAAGTCGAGGACGGGGAGGCGGCGGCGCTGCGGCTCTGGCGGGAGCATGGCGTCCGGGTCCTGCCCGGCGCCTATCTCAGCCGGCCGGGGAGCCTTGACGGGACGGACCCCGGCGCGGGGCGCATCCGCGCGGCGCTGGTGGACGAGCCCGAGCGGGTGGAGCGCGGGCTCCGGGCGATCCGCGCGGTATTGGGGGGCTAGGATGGCGAAGAGCTGGTCGGAGGACGAGAAGGCGCCGCTGCTGCCGCCGGCGGCGCGGGCCTTCGTCGCGCGGCGGGGGGCGGAACTGGCCGGGGCGTTCCTCGCGCTCGCGGGCGCCGCGCTCGCGCTCGCGCTCGGGACGCATCATCCGGACGATCCGAGTTGGTTCAACGCGACGGAAGCCGCGCCGCGGAACCTCCTCGGCGCGCCGGGCGCGCTCTTCGCCGACCCGCTTCTCCAGACCCTCGGCCTCGCCGCCTGGGGCCTGCCGCTCTTCGCGCTGGCATGGGCGGGGCGGCTCCTCGCCCATGCGGGGGAAGAGCGGATCTGGGCGCGGGTGGTCTTCGCGCCGCCGGCGCTGCTCCTCGCCGCGATCTTCGCCTCGGCCCATGCGCCGCATGAGGGCTGGCCCTTCTCCAGCGGGCTCGGTGGCATGATCGGGGACGGGGCGCTCAGCCTCCTGCTCGGCGCGCTGCCCGGAGCGGCGGCGGAGATCGTGAAGCCGGCGACGCTGGGGTTGGCGCTCGCCGTGTTCCCGCTCTCGCTCCTCGCGCTCGGCGTGACGACGGGGGAGGCGCGGGCGGCGTTCGGCTTCCTCGCGCACTCGCTCGTCTCCGCGCTCGTGGCCGTGGGCGTTCATGCGGCGATGGTCGGCGCATGGGTCGTGGAGCGGATGCGCGCGGCGCTGGCGAAACCGCGAAGCGAGACGCATGCCCCGCCGCCCCCGCTCGGCGCCGCGCGGCGGCAGGAGCCTGGTTTCGAAGGCCCGAGGCGCGAGCCGGGCTTCGCCGCCGCCGCCGCAGCCCCTGCCGATGAGGAGGAAAGCCCCCTTCCGGCCCTTCTGCGCCGCGCGGGCCCGCCGCTCGAACGGGTCGCCGAACTGCCGGCGGAGCGGCCGGTGGAGCGCGCGCAGCGCCCGGCGAAGAAATCCCGCGCCGCCACGGCCGAAGAGCAGCCGATGCTCGCCTTCGACGAGGAGCCGGAAAGCTATGTGAAGCCGCCGCTCTCCCTCCTCCAGTCGCCCTCCAAGATCGCCCGCCACCGGGAGAGTGATGCGGCGCTCGACCAGAACGCGCGGATGCTCGAAAGCGTGCTGGACGATTACGGAGTGAGGGGGGAGATCGGGGCGATCCGGCCCGGGCCGGTCGTGACGATGTACGAGCTCGAACCGGCGCCGGGCCTCAAGGCCTCCCGGGTCATCGGGCTGTCGGACGACATCGCGCGCTCCATGTCCGCCCTCTCCGCCCGCGTCTCCACCGTGCCGGGGCGGAACGTGATCGGCATCGAATTGCCGAACGCGAACCGGGAGATGGTGCTGCTCAGGGAGATCTTCGCCTCTGGCGTCTATGGCGATTCGAGCTTCCGGCTCGCGCTCGCGCTCGGCAAGGATATCGGCGGGGAGCCGGTGGTGGCCAATCTCGCGAAGATGCCCCACCTGCTCGTCGCGGGCACCACGGGTTCGGGCAAGTCCGTCGCCATCAACACGATGATCCTGTCGCTCCTCTACCGGCTCAGCCCGAAGGAATGCCGGCTCATCATGATCGACCCGAAGATGCTGGAATTGTCCGTCTATGACGGCATCCCGCATCTCCTCTCCCCCGTCGTCACCGACCCGAAGAAGGCGGTCGTCGCGCTCAAATGGGCGGTGGCGGAGATGGAGGACCGCTATCGGAAGATGTCCAAGATGGGGGTCCGCAACATCGACGGCTACAATGCCCGGGTGCGGGACGCGCTGTCGAAGGGCGAGGGCTTCTCCCGCACCGTGCAGACTGGCTTCGACGAGGGGACGGGCCAGCCCGTCTTCGAGACGGAGGAGATCGAGCCGCAGGAAATGCCCTTCATCGTCGTCATCGTGGACGAGATGGCGGATCTCATGATGGTGGCGGGCAAGGAGATCGAGGCCTGCATCCAGCGCCTCGCGCAGATGGCCCGCGCCTCCGGCATCCACCTCATCATGGCGACGCAGCGGCCCTCGGTGGACGTCATCACCGGCACGATCAAGGCGAACTTCCCGACGCGGATCTCCTTTCAGGTCACGTCGAAGATCGACAGCCGCACGATCCTCGGGGAGCAGGGGGCGGAGCAGCTGCTCGGCATGGGCGACATGCTCTACATGGCCGGCGGCGGGCGGATCACCCGCGTCCACGGCCCCTTCGTCTCGGACGAGGAGGTGGAGGAGGTCGTCGCCCATCTGAAGACGCAGGGCGAGCCCGAATACGTCTCCGCCGTCACCGAGGGCGGGGACGACGAGGACGAGGCGGCGATCGACGAGATCCTCGGCCTTGGCGGCGGGGACAATTCGGACGAGGCGCTTTACGATCAGGCGGTGGCGATCGTGGCGCGGGAGCGGAAATGCTCCACGAGCTACATCCAGCGCCGTCTCGCCATCGGCTACAACAAGGCCGCGCGGCTCGTGGACATGATGGAGCAGCAGGGCGTGGTGTCGCCTGCAAACCACGTCGGCAAGCGCGAGGTGCTTGTCGAAGAAAGATAAGGCCAATCAAGGCTTGCGCCGCGCCTCCGCCTCGCAATACGTTCTGAGTTACGCGAGGGAAATCTTAATGTTTATCGCGAAAGTTGCGGTAAACCGAGGACGGGACGGGGGGTCATATGAAATCAGTAATTCGCGCGGCGGCGCTCGCCGCGGCTTTCGGCGCTTTTGACGCCTCGGCCCAGGGCTTCGTTCCCACCGACGACCGCGCCGCGCTCCGCGAGGAGCAGAAGGCGATCTTCGCGCAGATGTTCGAGCGGCCGGACGACCTCGACCTCATGTTCTCCTATGCACTCGTCTCCATCCGGCTTGAGGATCTCGAGGCGGCGATCTCGACGCTTGAGCGGATGCTGATCTACAACAAGGACCTGCCGCGCGTTCACATGGAGCTCGGCGCCGCCTATTACCGGCTCGGCAGCTACACGACGGCGCAGTACTACTTCAACAACGTGCTCGCCTTTTCCGACGTGCCGCCGGTGGTGGTTGGGAAGGCGAACGAGTTCCTGCGCGCCATCGAGCAGCGGACGGAGACGAGCGTATTCGTCGGCTCGGTCTCGACCGGGATCGCCTACGCCTCCAACGCCACGCTGGGGCCGGACGATTCCACCGTGCAGCTTTTCGGCCTGCCGGCGGTGCTCGCCAACCAGTTCCTCGAGGATGACGATTTCGGAATCAGGACGTCCGCCTCCGTCTCGCATTTCTACGATCTCGGGCAGCCGGATTCGGATTTCTGGCGGACGGACGCCTCGGTCTTCAGCCTGCATTACTTCGACGCCACGGATTCGGACGTGGATTCCCTCCAGTTCCGCACCGGCCCGCAGATCTCGCTCGACGACCGGCAGTTCGGGCCGAAGCTCCGGCCCTTCGCGGAGGTCGAATATGTGCGCTCCGCGAACGACGCGCTCTATCTGACCGGCTCGGCTGGGGCGGAATACAGCGACACGCTCTCCGAATCGCTCTCGGTCTTCGGGTCCGCGCGCGCCGGCTATCGCGACTATTTCAACGGGCGGAACGATTTCGACTCGGTCGTGCTGCGAGCCTCGGGCGGCTTCGCCTGGCTCCCCTCGCCCGACCTCGTGTTCCGCGGGGCGGCGTTCATCGACCGGGAATTCGCCGACGCGGACTTCAACAGCAACACCGAGGGCACGCTCCGCGCCTCGCTCAGCTACAGCTATGACAGCGGGGTGGACTGGGTGACGCGCCGGTGGAACCTCACCGGCTTCGTACAGGCGACGGGCCGCGTCTTCGACGCGCCGGACCCGACCATCGTGGGGGCGGCGAGCGGGCGGGAGCGCAAGGATATCGACCTGCGCGCCGGGCTTCGCCATGTCTTCCACCTGCAGGACGGATTCTGGATCGCGGCGGATGTGGACGGGCTGGCGCGGAATTCGAACATCAGGAACTTCGATCTCGAGAATGTCGGCGCGGGGCTGAGCGTCGGCTTCGATTTCTGAGGGAGGACGGACCATGCGGCGTTTACTGACCACGACGGCCATCGCGGCGCTCCTTCTCGGCGCGCAGAATCCCGCCGAGGCGCGCGAGATCGGCTCCGTCGCCGCGGCGAACCGGGACATCGAGGGCACCCCGCCGGATGCGACGACCCGCGCGCTCCTTCTCGGCGACCGGGTCATCGCGAACGAGCGGATCGTCTCCTCCCCGGTCGGTTCGGGGCAGATGCTGTTCCTCGACCAGACCTCGCTCACCATCTCCCCCAATTCGGAGATCGTGCTGGACAAGTATGTCTATGACCCCGACACGGAGCGGGGCGAGATCGGCCTCACCGTCACCCGCGGCGTGATGCGGATGATCGGGGGGCGGATCACCAAGACCAATGACGCGGTGATCGGCACGCCGACGGCGACGATCGGCATCCGCGGCGGCATCGGGCTCGTCGTCGTGGACGGGGACACGACGAAGGTCATGCATGTCGCCGGCGAATACACGAAGATCGACGGGCCGGGCGGCTCGCTCACGCTGAACCGGCCGAACGCCTTCGCGCAGATCGGCGCGGGCGGACAGCCGGAATATCTCGGCGTCGCGTCGGAGGCGGACGTCGCCGCGCTCTACAACACGATGCAGGGCGGCGGCGGCGGCTCCGAGCAGGGGGTCGAGAGCGAGTCGGTGGAGGGCTCCGGCGTCTCCTCCGTCAACTCGGAGGCGCCCGACACGGTCGCCGCCGCGCCGATCTCGACGCTTGGCGAGCGCCCTGCGCAGGACAACGCCGCAGAGGTCGAGCAGGAGACGATCTCCTCCACTCCCGAAGTCACGCCGGGCGCGCAGGACCCGGAGGATACGGTCGTGGAAGGCCCGTCGCCCGAGCCAGAGCCGGAGCCGGAACCCGAGCCGGAGCCGGAGCCCAATCCGTTCGCCAGTTTCATCGGCGGCGGTTTCATCGCCGAAGCTCGCTCCTTCACCGACGCCGACGGCGTGGTCGTCTCGGATCCTGTCGCCGCCAATCTCGCCGTCTCGGACGAGGGCGCGCTGGCGACCGGCTTCGAGTCGGGCTCCATCGTCATCACCTTCATCGACGAGCAGGGCGCGGTGGATGTCGTCCGTCTCAACACGCCGTCTCAATCCGGCTTCTTCAACGTGGACCCCGCCCAGACCTCGGGCCCGGACGGGCAGCAAATCGTCGGGGCCGGATTCGCGGACGTGGAGGACGGCCTTCTCGCCTACTGGGTGCAGGACCCGGCGGACGGCGATATCGGCTTCATCCTCGGCGCGGAGCCGGGGCCGACGCAGCTTCGCCCGCTCAACCAGAACAACGCCAATTTCCGGGCCACCGAGTTCCGGGTCCTGCCGGACCTCAACATCTCCACCCCGGGCACGGCCGTTCCATTCCTGCCCGCAGGGCTCGGCGAGGTCTTCGACAACGGGAGCCGGGAGCGGATCTTCCTCGTCTCCCGGCCGAACCAGCCGCTCTTCGGCGCGGGCGCAGGTTCGGCTTCGAATCTCGGGAACAAGTGGCTGCTGCCGACCTTCCGCGTCGAGGGGACGGGCGCGAACCAGAACTTCCTGCTGATGGTCGGGGCCGCCGGCGTCCAGAACAACGGGGCGGACGCGCCGGACATGACGAGTTTCTCCCGCGGCTCATTCCGGATCGGCGGCGAGGGCGCGGCGCAGCGGATCCAGCCTTTCGTGGGCACGCTCGCCGTGCCGGACTCCGTCGACCAGACGGGCGGCAAGACCGTTTTCGGCGCGACGGACGATTATCTGGTGCTCACCAACATCAGCTCCTTCGGCCTTGGGGACGATCAGCCGGAGGACGCAGTCTTCGCCAGCTTCTTCCAGAACTTCCTTCAGGGCGGCGGGCCGGACACCACCTACGGCAACCTCCATCTCGCGGAGCGGACCGGCTCCAACCTGTTTGCGCCGACCGACCGCTTCCCCTTCGGCGCGACGCCCGCCGCCTATGCGACGGAGACGGGATTCGCGGGCGCGAACGCGCTCGCCGCGAACGAGGTGCGGTTCCTCTCCTTCGGCTACGGCTCGGGCGCGGCGTTCCTCCGGAGCCAGGCGGGGGACGAGAAGTTCCTCCTCCGCACATCGGCGGACGGGAGCGTGACCGGCGTCCGCGCCGGCTTCGGCCTGCAAAGCGCCCAAGGCTCGGTCTCGATCGGCCTCGACGAGACGGACGGCTCATCCATCTTCGGCGCGTTGCTGAATTTCGGCGGCAACCGTTCCGCCGTGATCGACAACGCCCGCTTCGGGATGCGGGAGCACAACGACTCCGCCTCGTTGGCCGACGTCTTCTTCCCCGACTTCCTCGGGGGCACGGGCGTCGACACGGAGGACGGCTTCCTGACCGGCCGGCCGCCCTCGAGTTTCGGCGACACGGCGCTGCGCGGCGCGCTGCTCTCGCACGGGCTCGCGGAGGCCTCAAACCTCTATCCGGCCAACACGCCGCTCACGCCGCAATTCCTGACCTGGGGCTGGTGGACGGGGCAGTTCCGCTTCGCGGATAACGACCCCGGCGATTTCCAGAACGCCCGACTCCAGTTCAGCCTCGGCACATGGGTCGCGGGCGACCGGACGGACGTCCTGCCCGCCTCGGGGCTTGCGACCTTCAACGGCCCTGTAACGGTCAACGCGATCAACCTGAACGGCGCCGATTTCGTCGATGGCGGGCGCTTCCAGCTCGACTGGGATTTCGGCCAGCGGATCGGCCAGGCAGGCTTCCAGAACGTGCTGAACCTGCCCGATTTCCAGGTGACGGTTGACGACATTTCGGGCCGGCGCGGGTTCAACGATTATGGAGGGGAGACGATCATCTCCGCCGCCGACCCGATCACCGCGCGGGTGGACGGCTCCTTCTTCGACGGGCCGAACGCGAATGACGCGCGGGCGACCGCCGGGTCATTGCGCCTCGACAGCTCTTCGGGTTCAATCCGCGCGACAGGAACATTCTGGGGGGAGCGCTGAACCGCGCTCCCGGGGGCGCATGACGGATCATCGGAAGGACTACGCCTTCACGGCGACGACGCTGAAGCAGCGCACGCATGACGAGGCGATGTATTCCGGCGCCCTTTCCTTCTGCCGCCGCGCCTTCGCCCGCGACCTGGCGGGCGTCGACGTGGCGGTGATGGGCGTTCCGCTCGACACGACGGTGACGAACCGGCCGGGAACGCGCTTCGGCCCGCGGGCGGTGCGCGCGGCCTCCACGCAGCTCGCCTGGTCCCGCGCCTGGCCCTCGGCGTTCGACCCGTTCGAGCGGTTGGCGGTGGCGGATTGGGGCGATGTCGCCTTCGACCCGGGGCGCCCCGGCGAGACGCCCGCGATCATCGAGGCGGCGATCTCCTCCGTGCTGGAGGAGGCGAAGGCCGCGCTGGTGATCGGGGGGGACCATTTCACCACCTATCCCGCGCTCCGCGCAGCCGCGAAGAAGCATGGCGGGCCGCTCGCCCTCGTGCAATTCGACGCGCATACCGACACGTGGCAGGACGAGGGCGACCGGGTGGAGCACGGCACGATGTTCTGGCGCGCCGTGAGGGAGGGGCTGATCGACCCGGCGCATTCGGTGCAGATCGGCATCCGCACGACGAATGACGACCCGCTCGGCATCACAGTGATCGACGCGATCCGCTGCCACCGCTCGACCCCGGAGGAGGTCGCGGCAGAGGCGCTCCGCGTCGTCGGCGGCCGGCCGGCCTATCTGACCTTCGACATCGACGCGCTCGACCCGTCCTGCGCGCCCGGCACGGGCACGCCGGTTTGCGGCGGGCTCTTCAGCTGGCAGGCGCTGGCGATGCTTCGCGCGCTGAAGGGGCTCAACCTCGTGGGCATGGACGTCGTCGAGGTCTCCCCGCCCTATGACCATGCCGAGATCACGGCCCTCGCCGGCGCCACGGTTGCGCTTGAGATGCTCTGCCTCTACGCGGTGCGCCCTTGAGCTCCCCGGTCAAGGCGGCGCTCGACGCCTTCCTCTCAGAGCATCCGGACATCGAGTTCATCGAGCTGGTCTGGCCCGACATGAACGGGGTGATGCGGGGCAAGTGGCTGCCGATCTCCGAGATCGGCAAGCTCGCGCCCGGCGCGCAGCGGCTGCCCGCCTCCACCTATGCGCTCGACATCTTCAGCCAGGACACGGATGCGGACGGGATCGCGCTGAAGGTCGGCGACCCGGACGGGATCGCGGCGCCGCTCCTCCACACGCTGCGGCCGATGCTCTGGTCCCACCGGCCGGCGGCGCAATGCCTGATGACGCTGACCGATGTGGACTGGGAATCGCCCAATCCCTACGATCCGCGGGCCGCGCTGGCTGGCGTGCTCGCGCGCTACGAGGCGGCGGGCTTGAAGCCGGTCGTGGCGCCGGAGCTCGAATTCTACCTCGTAGACGCGGAGGCGGCGCCGAGCGGGCATGTGCAGCCGCCGCTCGGCGCCGGGGGGCGGCGGCTCGAATCCGGGCAGGCCTATCTCCTCGACGTGCAGCGCCATTTCGAGCCGCTCCTTTCCGAGATCGAGGCGGCGGCGGAGATGCTGGACGCGACGACGACCGGCTTCATGGCCGAGTTCGGGCCGGGCCAGTTCGAGGCCAATCTCAACCATGTGGACGATGCGCTGGCGGCGGCGGACCGGGCCATCGCGCTCCGCCGCGCGGTGCGCGGGGTGGCGCGGAAGCACGGGATGGACGCCTGCTTCATGGCCAAGCCCTATGGCGACGAGGTGGGCTCGGGCCAGCATTTCCACGTCTCCGTGCTGGATGCGGAGGGGCGCAACATCTTCTCCGGCGAGGATGACGAGGTTCCGAATGAAGCGCTCGCGGGCGCGATCGGCGGGGTGCTTGCGCGGATGCCGGAATCGACGCTCGGCTTCGCGCCGCATTTCAACTCCTACCGCCGCCTCCGCCCCGGCTCCTTCGCGCCGGTCCACGCCGTCTGGGGCGTGGACAACCGGAACGTCGCCGTGCGCGTGCCCACCGCTGCGGGGCGCGGCGCGCGGCTGGAGCATCGCGTCGCCGGATCTGACGCCAACCCCTACATTGCGCTCGCGCTCATCCTCGCGGCGATGCTGGAGGGGATCGAACGCAAGCTCGACCCGGGCCCGCCGACCGAGGGCGGGGACCCGCAGGAGGGCGCGGCGCGGCTGCCGGGCGGCTGGCGCGAGGCGACGAGGCTCTTCGCCGAATCGGATTTCGTGAATCGCGCCCTTGGGGAGGAGTTCACCCGCGTCTATTCGGCGATGAAACGGCAGGAGGCCGAAGGTTTCGCTATGCGCGTCTCCGATGTCGAGCATATAGTAACGTCCAGATTGATTTGAGACAAAGCCGTCGGGGGGTGGCATGCGGCTCTCGCTCGTCATCGGGGTTTTTCTGGTCCTGATCGGCGGCGGCGCGCTCTATGCGACGCGCAACGCCTTCTTCATGTTTGCGCTGGGCCACCTGACCCATCACCCGCCGCACGACGCCGAAGCGGCGGCCTCGGCCTTTGCGCATCTCGGGGCTGCGTATTCGGACGCGCCGGGGCTGACGCTCGGGGAGGTCGCCGAGGCGCGGCTCGCCTGTATCGGAGCCGAGACGGGCGCCGCCGCGAAGGAGGGGTTCCTCCGGGCAAATCTCGTGATGCTCGGCGCCGGGGCGCATTCGCTTTCCCGCGTGATCCCGCCGGAGGCGCGCAAGCTGGTGGAACTCCGGCCCGACCTCGCCTTCGCCACATGGGCGGGCGAGACGGGGACGGAGCGTGGCGGCGATGCGACCGACATTCTCTCGCGCCTTGCCGATCCGGAAGCGCCGATCCATCTCGGCCTCGGGCTCTCGGAGGGGTTCGCCGCGCTCGAACTCCGGCAATTGCTCGCCGCGCTCGCCGAACATGGCGACGCCTACGATTCCTGCGTGGTGCTCGCCGGGCGGGGCTGAGGCTTCAGGCCCCGCCGCCCTCGACCGGGCCGCCCGCCTTCTTCCAGCCGGAAAAGCCCTCCCCGAGCTGGGCGATGTTGTCCATCCCCATCTCCTGCAGGGTGCGGACGGAAAGGGCGGAGCGGCCGGCGGCGGCGCAGAAGAAGACGAACTTCTTCTTCTCCGCGAAGACCGGCTTGAAATAGGGGCTCGCGGGATCGACCCAGAATTCCAGCATGCCGCGGGGCGCGTGGAAGGCGCCGGGGATACGCCCCTCCCGCTCCAGCTCCCGCGGGTCCCGGATGTCGACGAGGAGGAAATCTTCGTCGTTCAGGCGGGCCATGGCGTCCGCCGGGCTGATCGTCTCGATCACGGCCGTCGCTTCCTTCACCATGTCGAAGGCGGGCTTGATGGGCATTTTTCTCTCCTTCAGGCGGCCCGCCCCGCGGCGCGGCCGGAAAAGATGCAGCCGCCAAGGAAGGTTCCCTCAAGCGCGCTCACGCCGTGATAGCCGCCCCCGCCGAAGCCCGCCACCTCCCCCGCGGCGAAAAGACCGGGGACGGGGGCGCCGCCCTGCCCGAGGGCGCGGCTTTCGAGGTCCGTCTCGATCCCCCCGAGCGACTTCCGCGTCATGACGTGGAGGCGGACGGCGATGAGCGGCCCGGCGGACGGGTCGAGAATCCGGTGCGGCTTCGCGGTGCGGATGAGCCGGTCGCCCCGATACCGGCGCGCGGCGTTGACGAGGGCGACCTGCACGTCCTTCGCGAAGGGATTGGCGACCTGCCGGTCCCGCGCCTCGATCTCCGCCCGCATCCGCGCCTCGTCCAGCAGCGTCTCGCCCGCGAGGTCGTTCATGCGCGCGACGAGGCGGGAGAGGTCGCGCTCCACGATGAAATCCCGCCCCTCCCGCTTGAAGGCCTCCACCTCCGGCGTCGCGCCCTTGCCGAGGCGGGCCTTCAGCACCTTCGCCCATGATTTCGAGGTGAGGTCGGCGTTCTGCTCGGAGCCGGAGAGGGCGAATTCCTTCTCCACGATCTTCTGCGTGGTGACGAACCAGGACCAGTCCTTCCCCGTCGAAAGGATGCGGCGGAGGGTCGCCAGCGTGTCGAAGCCGGGGAGGCAGGGCGGCTCCATCCGGGCGCCGAGCGCGTCGAACCAGAGCGAGGAGGGGCCGGGGAGGATGCGGATGGCGTGGCGGGGCCAGATCGGGCGCCAGTTCTCCACGCCCTCGCAATAATGCCACATCCTGTCCCCGTTGATGAGGCGGGCGCCGGCTGCGGCGGCGATCCCCTGCATGAGGCCGTCCACATGGGCGGGGACGCCGGAGAGCATGTGCGCCGGGGCGGGGCCGAGGCGTTCGGTCGGCCATGCCGCGCGCACGAGGGCATGATTGCCGCCGATGCCGCCCGTGGCGAGGATTACGCTTTCGGCCTCGATCTCGAACTCCCCGACGCTCTCCCGCGTCGAGGCCTCGCCGCGACCCGCCCCGTCCCCCGCCAGCACCTCGCCGGAGACGCCGACCACCGCGCCATTGCGGGTGACGAGGCGCGTGACGCGGCGGCGGAAGAGGAGCTGGAGCTTGCCCGAGGCGGCGGCCTCCCGCGCCGGGCGCTCGAAGATCTCCACGACGCCGGTTCCGGTTCCCCAGGTGACGTGGAAGCGCGGGACGGAGTTGCCGTGGCCGGAGCCCCAGCCGCCGCCCCGCTCCGCCCAGCCGACGACGGGGAACCAGCGGGCGCCGAGGGCGTGAAGCTCCCGCCGCATCGAGCCGGCGGCGTAATCGAGGAAGGCCTCGGCCCAGAGGCGGGGCCAGTGATCTTCCGGCCGGTCGAACCGGGCGGTTCCCATCCAGTCCGACAACGCCAGATCGCGGCTGTCCCTGATCCCGAGGCGGCGCTGCTCCGGCGTGTCGACCATGAAGAGGCCGCCGAGGGACCACCAGGCCTGCCCGCCAAGATTGGCTTCCGCCTCCTGATCGACGATCACGACGCGCCGCCCCCGCAGCACCGCCTCCCGCGCCGCGACGAGGCCCGCGAGGCCGGCGCCGACGATGAGGACATCGGTCTTCATGGCTTCACCCATCCCTCCGCGAAGGCGACGCGGCCGACGCCGGCGAAGCGCCGCTGCCGCTCCAGCTCCGCCTCCAGCCGCGCCATGCGCCCGGCGGAGAGCCTCACGCCCGGCTCCAGCCAGAGGCCGGAGACCGTGAGCGAGTCCGCCTCCCTCTCCGCCTTCATGTCGATGCGGCCGATCATCCGGTCCCCCTCCATCAGGGGAAAGACGTAGTAACCGTATTTCCGCTTTGGCGCGGGGACGAAGACCTCGATCCGGTAGGAGAAGCCGAAGAGCCGCTCCGCGCGCTTCCGGTCCCGCAGCGCCGGGTCGAAGGGGGAGAGGGCGCGGATGCGGCCGGGGGGGTCGGGCGGCGGCTCCTCCGGGAGGTCGGGCCGGGCGAGGTGGACGCGGCGGGCGCCGTCCGCCCCCTCCACCTCGACCTCGATCAGGTCATTGCGCATGCGCGCCCAGTCCTTCGCCTCCTCCGGCGTGACGAGGCCCCAGAAGGCGGCGACCTCCCCCGGCGTGGCGAAGCCGAGGCGATCCAGCGCGGCGGCGCAGGCCCAGTCCACCAGTTCCGCCCGATGCGGCGGATCGGCGGAATGGTCGTGCGGGATCACCCGCTCGACGAGGTCATAGACCTTCTGGAACCCCTCGCGGCGGGCGACGGCGAGCTTTCCCGCCCGCCAGAGCCATTCGAGCGTCGCCTTCGAGGGGTTCCACTCCCACCAGCCGCCCGAGGATCGCGGCTCGTCCTCCCCCATCTCCCGCGCCATGACGGGGCCGCGCCTCGCGATCTCGGCCAGCACCGCCTCCGCCTGCTCGCGAAAGCCCGTGCGGCCATAACCATGCCAGCGCTCGGCCAGCCGCTCCGCCCCGTCCGCCGCCGCGCGGCGCCAGAAGGGATAGAAGCGGGTCGGGATCACCGCAGCGTCATGCGTCCAGTGCTCGAAGAGCGCGCGGTCCCGCTCGATGAGGCGGGCGAGCCGTTCGGGGCGGTAGCCCGCCGTGCGGGCGTGAAGGATCATGTGGTGGGCGCGCTCGACCGTGCGGATGCTGTCCACCTGCACGAAGCCGAGCCGTTCGATGAGGGCGAGGAGCGCCGCATCGTCCCGCCGCGACGGAGCCTCGGCGAGCGCGTGGCGGCCGAGGAAGAGGCGCCGGGCGCGGGCGTTGTCGATGAGGGGCCGGGCGTTCACGCCTCTTCGCCGTAGAGCGCCTCCAGCGCCGCGACGATGACGGCGTTCTCGGCCCGCGCGCGCTCCATGAGGAGAATCTCCTCCTCGCCGATTTCCTCGCCCGCGGCCTGCCGCTCCGCCAGCGCGCCGTGGCCTTCGAGTTCGAGGACGGCGAGGCCGGCTTCCTGCAGGGTCTTCGCCGCCTCGCGCGCCGCCTCCGCCTCGTCCTTCGCGGCGACGTAGAGGAGAAGGGCGGCGCCGGTCGCGCCTTCGGGAAGGCCGTCATCGGGCGCGCGGCCGGCATGGGCGAGGAGGGTGAATACGTCGGTCATGGGGTCTTGCTGCGGCGGGGCGGCGCGGCTGTCAAGCGCGGGGGGCTGCTAAGGCGGTCGTGGCTGGCGGACGCCCTCCATTGCTCTCCCCGGCCTCGAAAAGCATCTCTCCAGTGGAGAGATGCCGAGGCCGTCGCCTGAAGGCGCAAGCCGAAGGGCGAGGGGCTCCAAGCCGCCGCGTCGGTCTAAGATCTGCCGGCGGACGCCGCGGCGGGCGCGGAAACGCGGCCGCCGGGGGGCGGCGGCCGCGCGCAGATCAGCCACGTGTCTGATCTGCCAGGCGCTATTTGAGGCCGTTCAAGATGTTACGGCGGTCTGACCGTTGTTAGGGGCGTGTAGCGAATCTTCCGGCGCTTGAGCCCGCGCGCGCGCCGCGCTAGGGCCCGCCGGGAAGGAGCCCGCCATGACCCTTTCCCATGTTCTCGTCGCCCTCGGGCTGATCCTCGTCGCCCTCGGGCTCGCCGGGCTCGGCTGGTGCATCCGGCTCGCGCGGCGAGTGAAGGGGGGGGAGGAGAAGGAGGGAGAGCTTCAGGCGGTGTTCGCCCGGCTCTCCGCCGTCAACATGGCCTCCATGGGCGGCGCGACGCTCGGCCTCGCGCTCATCCTTTTCGGGCTCATCCTCTGAGGGGCCATTCCGCCTCCAGCGCGGCGACGGCGCGGAAGTGATAGCGGTCCTCCCGGACGGGAGGCGCGACGAGGCGGAGGCCGGGGAGGCGGGCGAAGAGCCGCGACAGCGCGACGCGAAGCTCCAGCCGCGCCAGCGGCGCGCCGAGGCAGAAATGCGGCCCCGCGCCGAAGGCGACATGGGCGGGTTCGGGCCGCGCCGGGTCGAACGCCTCCGGGCGCTCCACGCGCCCCGGATCCCGCCCCGCCGCGCCGAGGAGGAGGCCGACCTCCCCACCGCGCTTCAGGCTGAGGCCGAAGGACGCGACATCCTCCTGCGCGAAGCGGCGGAAGAGATGGAGCGGCGGGTCGAGCCGGAGGCATTCCTCCACCGAAGCCTCAGAGGGCGCCGCGCCGGCGGCGGAGAGCGCGAGGATGGCGGAGGCGAGGGCGTGGGCCGCCCCCTCATGCCCGGCGGCGACGGTGAGCATGGCGGCCGCCGCCGTCTCCTCCCGCGTCGCGCCCTCCCCTTCCGCGGCGGCCAGGGCGGAGAGAAGATCGCCCGCGGGGTCGCGGCGGCGCCGGTCCAGCAGGTCGTCCACGAAGGCGCGGAAGGCGGCGGCGGCCTCGTCTGCTTTCGCCGCGGCATCGGGGGGCGGGGCGAAGGCGTAGGGGGCGACCATCGCCTCCGTCCAGCCGCGCATCGCTTCAGCGGCCTCCTCCGGCGCGCCGAGGAGGCGGGCGACGACGAGGAGCGGCAGCGGCAGGCAGAAGGCGGACATCAGCTCCGCCCGCCCGCGATGCGCGAAGCGGTCGATCAGCCCGTCGGCCAGCGCCGCGATTTCCGGCTCCATCGCCTCGACCCGCCGTGCGGCATGGGCGCGGGCGAGGAGGCGCCGGAGGCGGGCGTGATCCTCCCCGTCCCGCTCCAGCAGGGAGGCGGCCTCGTAGGCGGCGAAGGGGCCGGGCGGGCGCGGCTTGGCGAGCGGGTTCACCCGGCCGAATCGCCGGTCGCGCAGAATCGCGTTGACCCGGGCATGGGCGGCGACGACGGGGATCCCGTATTCCTCCCAGAAGGCCGCGCCGCCGAGCGCGTGAATCCGGGCGTAGAACGGATAGGGGTCCGCCGCGAAGGCCGGGTCGCGCGGGTTCTGGCTGAGGCTGGGCAGGTCCATGAGGCCGGGTAGCACGAAGCGGCGGCCCGCGCCGGGAAAAAGGAAACCGGCCGCCGCGATGCGGGGCCGGTCTGGTACTCCCTACGGGAGTCGAACCCGTCTTTTCAGATTGAAAATCTGACGTCCTAACCGATAGACGAAGGGAGCGTCTCGATGCGTGATAATCGCCGCGGCGGCGGGTTTCAAGGCGCCAGGGGCTATCAGCGGCCGGATTTCCCGCCCGCCTTGCCGCCGGTCTTCCCGGTCAGTTCCGCAAGGCTTTCCTCGATTCGGGCGCTGATATGGGAATAGGCCTCCGCATTCGCGCGTTGAGCCGCCTCGGCGAGGGCCTGGGCGTTGGAAACCGCGGTCTCGAAGGCCTTCGCCGTCAGCTCGGCCTGCTTCTTCGCGGCCTCGGGCCCGGGCTCGGCGCGGGAAAGCGCGGCGATCTGGGATTGCGCGGTTTTCATCGTCTCCTGAAAGACGGCGACCTGCTTCTCGAAGAGGTCCTGATATCCGGAGGCGGCGGCCTTCTGCGCCGCGACAAGCGCCTCCATGTTGCGCTTCTGCGCCTCGAAAAGGGTCGACTGGTCGAAGCCCTTGAGCGCCGAGAGATCGAAGAGCTTCGACAGCTCCGCAGGATTCATCAGTTCGGCGAGCCTCGCCGGATCGAAGGGATTGGCGCCTTTGCCGAACATTCGAGCCTCCTTTCGGCTGCGCCGCGTGGTGCGACGCGGCGAGGGAAGCATAGCCGCCGCCGCCGCGTCGGATCAAGGCTCATGTTGCGGCGCACAATCAGGCGCGGCCGAGCGCCCCCGACATGGCGATGTCGATTGCGGCGCCCGCCTTCTCCTCGCCCCAGGCGACGAGCTGGAAGGCGGGATAGAAGCGCTCCGCCGCCATCACCGCGCCGCGGAGCATGGCGTCGATCTGCGCCGCGGTAGCCGTCGCGCCGCCGGCGAGGACGAGGCCGTAGCGATAGACCATCAGCTTCTGCTCGTCCCAGAGCGTGAAGCAGCCGGACCAGATCAGGTCATTCGCCTTGTCGAGCAGCAGCGCGAGTTCGGTCCGCTTCTCCGGCGGCGGGGCCATCTCGAAGGTGCAGATGAGCCGCAGCGTCTCGTCATGGCCCGACCAGGCGAGCGTGAGGGAATAGGTGGTCCAGGCGCCTTCCACCGCCATCGCGATCTGATCCTCCCCCACCCGGTCGAATTCCCAGTCGCGCCGCTCGGCGAGCGTCTCGACGATGTCGATCGGGTGAAGGTCTTCGGTGAAGATGTCGTGCTCGACGGCTTCCATGCCTCGCGTTCCCTTATCTGTCGCCCGGCAGGGTCGCCCGCCCTGCTAGGGCTGGTTGGGATGCCAACAGGTCGTGATCTGTTAACCTTCGACCTACGAGATATGGTGCCGCAGCGTAGCGACTCCGTAAAGCGAATTCTTCTTGCGCCGCACACTCAGCCGGCGTCGGGCGCGCTCATCCAGCGGGCGATCATACGGTGGCGGACATTCGCCTCCGCCGCCTCGCGGTAGAAGGCGATGAGCTGGCGCGCCGGGTCCCCGAGCCGGGAAAAGCCGCCGACGAAGGCGACGACGACGCCGAGGCTCGTCTCCCCCGAGATCACCATGAACCCGCCCGCGGCGATCACCGCGAGGGGCGCCGCCGCGTTCAGGAAATTCAGAAGCGCCTTCATCACCAGCTTCCAGAACACGAAGCGGAGCCGCATGTCGTAGAGATTGGAGACGCGCCGGCGCATCCCCTTCGCCTCTGGCGGCCGCTCCGCCCCCGCCGCCGCGGCGTAGCGGCGGATGAGCCGCAGCCGCGCTTCGACGAGGCGGTTGAGGCGGCGCTGGATCACCGGCGCGAGCGCAACCTGAGGTAGAAGAAGGAGAAGCCCGACAAGCGCGACCCGCGGCTCGACGACGAACATGTAGACGAGGGCACCCGCGAGCATCGCAAGGTCGGCGAGCGCCTGGCTCGGCCGCGCGCCCGCGAAACCGGCGAGTGCGGGAAGCTCCGTCGTCAGGATCGCGGTCACGTCCCGCCCGTTCCCGTTTGCGGGCGGCTCCGCGCCGCGGAGGCCCCAGAGATGGTCCCGCGTGTAGCGGAGCGCGCTCTCGCTCAGCCAGTTCTGCACGAGGCCGAGGGCGAATTTCGCGACCTGATGCAGCGCGACCACCGCGAGATAGACGCCGGCGAGGAGGACGAGCAGCCGCGCGTCCCCCTTCGCGATGGCGTCGTCGAAGAGGCGGCGTTGCAGCTCGATGGGCGCGAGGGCGAGGGCGGTGGCGAGGAGCGCGAGGCCGAGGGCGGCGAATTGCCACAGCCTGGTCATGCGCCAGACGAAGCCGGCAAGGGAGCCGGCCGGGCTGTCGTCCCCCGTCTTCTCGATGCGTCTCGGGGCGGGCAGGGGCGCCGGGCGGCGCGCCCGCTTCGCGCTCAGCCGCCCATGCGCGCTTCGAGCGCGGCGATGCGGGCGGCGAGCGCCTCGTTCTCCTCCCGCGCCTTCTGCGCCATGTCGCGGACGGCGTCGAACTCGTCCCGCGTCACGAGGTTCATGTCGGCGAGGAGCCGCTCCATGCGCTGGCGGATCACCGTCTCCGCCTCGTCCCGCACGCCTTGCGCGACGCCGGCGGCGTTCGTCATCAGCTGCGAGAGATCGTCCAGAATCCGGTTGCGGCTCTGCATGGCGAAGTCCTTTCCTGCTCATCCCCATATGGCTCCGGGGGGCGCGCCGGGCAAGCGGCTTGACCTCGGCGGGGGCGGGACGCAGAAGCGGGCGCATGGCCCTCGTCCTCCCCTTTCCGGCGATAGACCCGGTTCTGGTGACGATCCCGCTCGGCGTGATCGACCTGCCGATCCGCTGGTATGCGCTCGCCTATCTGGCGGGGCTGTTCATCGGGCTCGTGATCGTTCGCCGCCTCGTGGCGCGGCCCGCGCTCTGGCCCGGCGAGGCGCCGCCGATGACGCGGGAGCAGGTCGAATCGCTCCTCACCTGGATGGTTTTCGGCGTGATCCTCGGCGGGCGGCTCGGCTTCGTGTTCTTCTACCAGCCGGCCTATTACCTCGCGAATCCGGGGGAGATATTGCAGGTCTGGTCGGGCGGAATGTCCTTCCACGGCGGGTTCCTCGGGGTGATCCTCGCCGTCATCGCCTTCTGCCGGCTGAACCGCGCGCCGCTGATGCAGGTCGCGGATGCGGTGGCGGTCGCGACGCCGGCGGGGCTGCTGCTCGGGCGGATCGCCAATTTCATCAACGGGGAGCTCTGGGGCCGGCCGACGGACGCGCCCTGGGCGATGGTGTTTCCGGGCGCGGGGCCGGAGCCGCGGCATCCGAGCCAGCTCTACGAGGCGGGGCTGGAGGGGCTGCTGCTCCTCGTCCTCATGCTCTGGCTCGCCTTCCGCGGCGGATGGCTCAGGCGGCCCGGGATGCTGACAGGGCTCTTCTTCATCGGCTACGGCCTCGCCCGCGCCTTCGTCGAGAACTTCCGGGAGCCGGACGCGCAGTTCGTCACGGCGGCGAATCCGGAGGGGCATGTGATCCCGCTCTTCGCGGGGCTGGGGTTCACGATGGGGCAGGCGCTTTCGCTGCCCATGGTCTTCGTCGGCCTCGGTTTCTGGGCCTTCGCGCGGCGGCGATGACGCCGTTGGAGGCGATCATCCGGGCGGAGATCGCCGCTTCCGGGCCGATGACGCTGCATGACTACATGGCGCTCTGCCTCGCGCACCCCGAACACGGCTATTACAGGCGGCGCGACCCGCTCGGCGCGGCGGGGGACTTCACAACCGCGCCGGAGATCAGCCAGATGTTCGGGGAGATGGTCGGGCTCTGGCTCGCGGAGGTCTGGCAGGGGCTGGGTCGGCCCGCCCCGTTCCGGCTTGTCGAGCTAGGGCCCGGGCGGGGGACGCTGATGGCGGACATCCTCAGGGCGGGGCGGGCGGCGCCGGGTTTTCCGGAGGCCGCGGAGGTCTGGCTCGTGGAGACCTCGCCCGCGCTTCGGGCGGAGCAGGCGAAGCGCGTGCCGGGGGCGAGATGGGCGGGCGCGCTGGGCGAGGTTCCCGGGGGGCCGCTCCTGATTGTCGCCAACGAGTTCTTCGACGCGCTGCCGGTGCGGCAATACGTGCGGACGGCGAAGGGATGGGCGGAGCGGATGGTCGGGCTCGACGGCGACCGCCTCGGCTTCGGCCTCCGCCCGGCGCCCGATCTTGGCCCGGCGCCGGTGGGCGCGGTGCGAGAGCGGAGCCCGGCGGGCGAGGCCGTCGCGGCGGAGATCGGGGCGCGGATCGGGGCGCATTGCGGCGCGGCGCTGATCGTCGATTACGGCTACGCCGCGCCGACGCCGGAGGGCGCGGACACGGTTCAGGCGCTCCGGGCGCACGCCTTCGCGGACCCGCTGGAGGCGCCGGGCGAGGCGGACATCACGGCGCATGTGGATTTCGGCGCGCTCGCGCGGGCGGCGAAGGGCGCCGCCGCCTCCCCGCTCGTCCCGCAAGGCCCGTGGCTCGAACGGCTCGGGATCGGCGCCCGCGCCGCCGCGCTGGCCCGCGCGCGGCCGGAGCGGGCGGCGGAGATCGAAGGGCAGCTCAGGCGCTTGACGGCGCCGGAGGAGATGGGGACGCTCTTTCGCGTCATGGCGCTCGGGCCAGAGGGCGCGCCGCCCTTTCCGGGCTTCGAGGGGGAGCGATGAGCCTCACGCCGATCCGCGCCGACGGGCTGACCTTTCCGCACGGCTTCTTCACACGGGCGGGCGGCGTCTCCGCGGGCCTCTACGCCTCGCTGAATTGCGGGCCGGGCTCGCGCGACGAGCCGGCGGCGGTGGCGGAAAACCGCGCCCGCGCGGCGGCGGCGCTCGGCGCGGCGCATCTCCTGACGGTCCACCAGATCCATTCGGCGGAGGCGGTGACCGTCTCCGCCCCCTTCCCCGGCGAGCGGCCGAAGGCGGACGCGATGGCGACGGCGACGCCGGGCCTCGCGCTCGGCGCGCTTTCGGCGGATTGCGCGCCGGTGCTGTTTGAGGACCGGGATGCGCGCGTCGTCGCCTCCGCCCATGCCGGCTGGCGCGGCGCGCTCGCCGGGGTGACGGACGCGGCGATCGCGGCGATGGAGGGGCTCGGCGCGGCGCGGAGCCGCATCCGCGCCGCGGTCGGGCCGACGATCAGCCAGCGCGCCTATGAGGTCGGCCCGGAGTTCCTGGAGGAGTTCCTCGCCGATGACGGGGAGAACGCCCGCTTCTTCGCCGGCGGGGCGGGGGATCGGATGATGTTCGACCTGCCGGGCTATCTCCTCGCCCGGCTCCGCGCCGCGGGGGTCTCCGCAGAGTGGACCGGGCATTGCACCTATTCGGACGAGGCGCGGTTCTATTCCTATCGCCGCTCCACCCATCGGGGGGAGCCGGATTACGGCCGCCTTCTCGCCGCCATCTCCCTGCCGGAGGCCTGACATGCTCCACTTCGCCCCCGAGGAATATGCGGCCCGCCGCGGGCGGCTGCGCGCCGAGATGGCGGCGCGGGGGCTCGACGCGATGCTGCTCTTCGCGCCGGAGAGCCAGTACTGGGCGACGGGCTATGACACGTTCGGCTATTGCTTCTTCCAGTGCCTCGTCATCGACCATGAGGGCGAGGCGCTGCTGACCCGCTCCGCCGACCTCCGGCAGGCGCGGCTTACCTCCACGGTGGAGGATGTGCGGATCTGGAAGGACGCGGCGGGGGCGGACCCGACGGCGGACCTCGCCGACCTCCTCGCCGCGCGCGGGCTCGCCGGCAAGCGGCTCGGGATCGAGACGGACACGCACGGTCTGACGGCGCGCTGGGGCGCGGCGATGGCGGCGCGGTTTCCGGGGCTGGTGGAGGCCTCGGAAATCGCGCCGCGGCTCAGGCTCACGCAATCGCCGGCCGAGATCGCGATGACGCGGCGGGCGGCGGAGATCGGCGACGCCTGCTATCTGAAGGCGCTGCCGCTGATCCGGCCGGGGGCGGACGAGGCCGCGATCCTCGCCGCGATGCAGGGCGAGGTCTTCGCCATGGGCGGGGACTACGCGGGGAACGAGTTCATCATCGGCTCCGGCGAGGGCGCGCTCCTCTGCCGCTATTTCGCCGGGCGGCGGCGGCTCGACGAGCGGGACCAGCTGACGCTCGAATGGGCGGGGGTCTGGCGGCACTATCATGCGGCGCTGATGCGGACGGTGATCGTCGGCGACCCGCGGCCCGAGCATCGCTCGATGCACGGCGCGGCGGAGGAGGCGCTCCTGGCCTGCGAGGCGGCGCTGAGGCCGGGGCGGGCGATGGGCGAGGTCTTCGCCGCCCATGCCGCGGCGCTGGACCGGGCGGGCTTCGGCGCGGCGCGGCTCAACGCCTGCGGCTACGCCCTCGCCGCGCGCTTCTCCCCCTCCTGGATGGAGCCCTTCATGTTCTACGAGAACGCGGAGACGGAGATGGCGCCCGGCATGGTCTTCTTCCTCCACATGATCCTGATGGACAGCCGGACGGGCGCGGCGATGACGCTGGGGCGCACCTCCCTCGTGACGGAGACGGGGGCGGAGCCGCTTTCCGCCCTGCCGCTGGACCTGCCGCTCCGGTGAGGGCGGCGGCGCTCCTCCTTGCGCTCGCGCTGCCCGCCTCGGGGGGCGAGATTACTTTCGCCGGGCCGGAGGGCGTACGGACGGAGGCGGACCCGCGCGCGCCGCTTCTGGCGCTGCGGACGGAACGGCAGACCTTCGGCGCGGCGATCGCGCCCGGCGTCGGGCTTTTCGTGGAGCCCGTCGCGGGGGCGACGATCCACGGCTCGAACCTCCTCGCGGGCGCGGTCGTCCGCCGGCTTTCGGGCCATGCGGAGGCTTCGCGCGTGCTCTCCTCGGGGCGGCTCTTCACGCTCCGCGCCCGGCTCTCGGGCGGGCGCGGGCGCGCCGTGCTGGACTGGGCGCTGACGGACGAGCGCGGGGCGGCTGCGGGGGCTGGCTACGCCGTCTCCCGGCTTTCCGGCGCGGGGCGGATCGGGCCGGAGGAGGCGGAGCGGCTGGCCTTCCAGATCGCCGCGCAGCTTCAGGACGAGACGGCGCTCGGCCCCGTGATCGCCGCCGCCGCCGCGCTCGCCCGGATCGAGGGCGCGCCGAGCCCGGCGCCGCGGCCGGAGCCCGAAGCCGAACCCGAAACCTGAAGGCGGGTCATTCGAGGGCGGGGAGCCGCGTGGCGAGCTGCGCGGCGAGGCGGGAGGCGGCGACCGGCAGGTTCCGCCCCTCAGCCCGCGCCAGGGCGATGCGGGCGCGGGGCGCGCCGGCGAGCGGGCGGAGCGCCGCGCCCGCGCGCTCGGCCCAGTCCGGCGAGACATCCGCCTTCAGCCGCACCTGAAGCGTGGGGCGCGCGCCGCGGGCGGGCGGCGTCGGGTCCTCCACTTCGAGGAGGGGGCGCACGTCGAGCCGGCGCTGCTTGAAGAAGAGGTCGATGAGCTGGCGAAGGCCCGTTCCCTCCGGCGGCAGGATCAGGTCATGGTCGAGGAAATCCTCCGCGCGGAGCGGCGCGGGATCGTCCGGCGCCGGGACGACGCCGACGAGCGGCGCCTCCGCCGCCGCCAGCGTCTCCGCCCCGTCCTGGAAGATCGGCTGGACGACGAGGGCGAGGTCCGCCTCCCCCGCGGCGAGCAGCGCGGCGAAACCGTCATGCGCGACGCGGGTGACGGCGACGGCGACGCCCGGATGCGCCTCGCGGAAGCGGGCGACCTCCGCCGGCGCGAAGCCCGCCGCGAGATCGGCCGAGACGAGGAGCCGCACGCGCCCGATTCGCAATCCCTCCATCGCCGCCACCGTTTCCCGCGCGCGGCGGAAGCCGGCGATCTGGTCAAGGAAATGGCGGTGGTAGATTTCTCCTGCGGTGGAGAGCCGCACGCCGCTCGCGCTCCGCTCGAAAAGCTGGGTCCCCAGCTCCTCCTCCAGCGAGAGGAGCTGGCGGTTCAGCGCCGATGGGGAAATCGTGAGATATTCCGCCGCCTTGCGGATCGACCCCTCGCGCGCGATGAGAGCGATGGCGGAAAGGATTTTCATCTGGCGCAAGGCCCGGCTCCTCGTGATGCGATTCCTGCAGCACCATATCGCAAAATTAGCGATAGACAGCAACACAAACCGTCGAAATGGTCAGAAATGTGGCGCCGCACCATGAAGCGCGCCGAATCTGACAGGGACATAGGGAATGATGAAACGGCTTCTCACCACGGCGGCGCTCGCCGCGCTGATCGCCACGCCGGCGGCTGCGCAGATCAAGGTCGGCGTGCTGCATTCGCTCTCCGGCACAATGGCGATTTCCGAGACGACGCTCAAGGACACGATGCTGATGCTCATCGAGCAGCAGAACGCCAAGGGCGGCCTCCTTGGCCAGCAGCTCGAGGCGGTCGTCGTCGACCCGGCCTCGGACTGGCCGCTCTTCGCCGAGAAGGCTCGCGAGCTGCTGACCGTGCACAATGTGGACGTGATCTTCGGCAACTGGACCTCGGTGAGCCGCAAGTCGGTGCTGCCGGTGATCGAGGAGCTGAACGGGCTGCTCTTCTATCCGGTGCAGTACGAGGGCGAGGAAAGCTCGAAGAACGTGTTCTACACCGGCGCCGCGCCGAACCAGCAGGCGATCCCGGCGACGGACTATTTCCTCGAGGAGCTCGGGGTCGAGAAGTTCGCCCTGCTCGGGACGGACTATGTCTATCCCCGCACGACGAACCGCATCCTCGAGCAGTACCTGAAGGACAAGGGGATTCCGGAGGGCGACATCTTCGTGAACTACACGCCCTTCGGCCATTCCGACTGGTCCAAGATCGTCGCCGACGTGGTGGCGCTCGGCGCTGACGGGAAGAAGGTCGGCGTCATCTCCACGATCAACGGCGACGCGAATATCGGCTTCTACAAGGAGCTGGCCGCGGCCGGCGTCTCGGCTGACGACATCCCGGTCGTCGCCTTCTCCGTGGGCGAGGAGGAGCTTTCGGGCCTCGACACGTCGAACCTCGTCGGCCATCTCGCGGCGTGGAACTACTTCCAGTCCGCCGACACGCCGGCCAATGCCGAGTTCATCAAGGCGTGGAAGGCCTTCGCGGGCGAGAACCGCGTGACGAACGACCCGATGGAGGCGCATTACATCGGCTTCAACATGTGGGTGAACGCCGTGACCGCCGCTGGCACCACGGATGTGGACGCCGTCCGGACCGCCATGTACGGGCAGAAATTCCCGAACCTGACGGGCGGCGAGGCGGAGATGCTGGTGAACCATCACCTCTCCAAGCCGGTGCTGATCGGCGAGATCCGGGCCGACGGCCAGTTCGACATCATCAGCTCGACCGAGCCTGTGCCGGGCGACGCCTGGACCGACTTCCTGCCTGAATCCGCCGTCCTGATCTCCGACTGGAAGGATCTCGGCTGCGGCATGTACAACACCGAGACCAAGACCTGCGTGCAGATCCAGTCCAACTACTGAGCGGCTGGCGGCGGAGGGGCTGCGCGCCCCTCCGCCTTTCAACGACAAGAACCGAAGAACCGGGCAGGTCCATGCGCATTCTCCTAAGCCTTCTCGCGTTCTGCGCGGGCCTCTGGCTCGCGCCCGCGCCTGCCGCGGCGCAGGAGGGCGGCGTGCAGGCGATCCTCCAGCAGCATCGCGACGCGGTCGCCTCCGGCTCCCGCCGCTTGGTGGAGCCGGCGATCGACGCGCTGAAGGCGAGCGGTCTCGACCAGGCGCGGGAGGTTCTGGAGGTCTGGCAGGCGCGGGAACTCTACCAGCGCACGGCGGACGGGCTCTTCTTCTTCGCCGCGCCGGAGGGCGAGGGCTTCCGGCTCCGGGACGTCGATACGGGCGCGGATGCGGGCTTCGCCGCAAAGGCGGATATGACGCAGCTCCGGCCCTCGGGCGGGGTGCGAGGGCTGATCGGCGCGGCGCTCGTCGCCTTCCGCCTGCTCGACCCCGACCCGGAGGACAGACGCACGGCGCTCGCCGCCCTGTCGCGCAGCCCGGAGGCGGGGCATCTCGAACCGCTCCGCGACGCGGTGGCGGCGGAGACGGACCCGGCGCTCCGCAGGGATATGGAGCGCCTCGAACGCGCGCTCACCATCCGCTTCGACCGGGACGAGGGCTCCCGGATCGAGGCGATCCGCTTCTTCGAGGGCGACGCCGGGCTGGACGCGCGGGCCGCGCTCGCCCCGGTCGTGGCGACAACGCGCGGCGCGGCGGAAGCAGCGCCGGAGGGCGCGAACATCGCCCGGATGCTGGAGCCGGGGGACGACCTGACGGAGGAGGAGGCCTGGGCGCTCCTCGTCGAGGCCGGGCTCGCGGCCGCGCGGGTGACGAAGGCGGATATCCGCGCCGCGCTGGAGGCGAATATCGAGGGCGCCGCCGCGGGCGGCGTTCCCGTCCGCGATCTCGGCTCGGACGCGGCGCGGGAGCGGGCCTACGCCGCGCTCGCCGCCGCCGGCAGGGCGCAGCCGACGGTGACGGACGCGGAGGCGCGGGCGATCATCGACGCGCATGTCTTCTTCGAGCGCTATGCGGAACCCTCCCCCGCCGTCACCGGGGCGGCGGAGGCGGCGCTGGCCTCGATCTCCTTCCGCGTCGGGGCGATGCAGGCCGCTGACCTGACGCTCGACGCGCTCTCCCTCGCCTCGATCTATTTCCTCGCCGCGATCGGCCTCGCCATCACCTTCGGCGTCATGCGCGTCATCAACATGGCGCATGGCGAGTTCATCATGATGGGGGCCTATACCGGCTATGTCGTGCAGCTCTTCGTGCCGGACTATACGATATCGATCCTCGTCGCCCTGCCGCTCGCCTTCGCGGTGACCTTCGGCGCGGGGGTGGCGATGGAGCGGCTGGTGATCCGCTGGCTCTATCACCGCCCGCTGGAGACCCTGCTCGCCACCTTCGGCATCTCCATCGCGCTCCAGCAGCTCGCGAAGAACATCTTCGGCACGCAGGCCCGGCCGCTGACGGCGCCGGGCTGGCTCGACGGCGCGCTCGTCTTCAACGACATCGTGGCGATCAGCTATATCCGCATCGCGATCTTCGTCATGGCGCTGGTCTTCCTCGCCCTCCTCGTCTTCGTGCTGAACCGCACCCGGCTCGGCCTCGAAGTCCGGGCGGTGACGCAGAACCCGGGCATGGCCGCCTCGATGGGGATCGACCCGGACCGGATCAACATGCTGACCTTCGGCCTCGGCTCCGGCATCGCCGGGGTGGCCGGCGTCGCCATCGGGCTCTTCGCGCAGGTCACCTCGGAGCTCGGGCAGGGATACATCGTTCAGAGCTTCATGACGGTCGTCGTCGGCGGCGTCGGCAACATCTTCGGCGCGCTGGCGGGGGCGACGCTGATCGGCTTCCTCCAGAAGGGGATCGAGTGGTTCAACCCCTCGAACACGCTGGCGGCGCAGACCTACATGATCCTCTTCATCATCCTCTTCATCCAGTTCCGGCCGAAGGGAATCATCGCCCTCAAGGGTCGCGCGGCGGGGGATTGAGATGCAAAGGTCGTTCATCGCGCGCAACCCTTCGGTGCTGATCTTCCTCGCGGCGCTGGCGCTCTTCACCATCCTCGTGACGATCCTCGCGGAGGGCGCGGGGGCCGGGGTGATCTCCACCTCCTTCGTCAAGACGCTGGGCAAGACGCTCTGCCTCTGCCTCGTCGCCGTGGCGATGGATCTCGTCTGGGGCTATTGCGGCATCCTCAGCCTCGGCCATTTCGCCTTCTTCGGGCTCGGCGGATACATGATCGGCATGTGGCTGATGTATGCGCGGACGGAGGAGATCGTCCTTTCCGCCAATGCAGGCGCCGCGCTGCCGATGACGCCGCAGGAGCTTTCGGACGGGATCGCGGCGCAGATCTTCGGCGTTGTCGGCGGGTCGGAGCTGCCCTGGGTCTGGAGCTTCGCGCATTCGCTGCCCTTGCAGCTTCTCCTGATCCTGCTCCTCCCCGGCCTCATCGCGCTCGTCTTCGGCTGGCTCGCCTTCCGCAGCCGGGTGGCGGGCGTCTATCTCTCGATCCTGACGCAGGCGATGACGCTCGCGCTCTCGCTCTGGCTCTTCCAGAACGACAGCGGGCTTCGCGGCAATAACGGGCTTTCGGGGCTCCAGAACATTCCCGGCCTCGCGGAGGTTCCGCAGGCGACGCTCTCGCTCTGGTTCCTCTGGGCCTCGGCCTTCGCGCTCGGCGGCTTCTACCTCCTCGCGGCATGGGTTGTCTCCGGCAAGTTCGGCTCGGTGATCCGCGCGATCCGGGACGACGAGGCGCGGGTGCGGTTCCTCGGCTATTCGGTCGAGGGCTACAAGCTCTTTGTCTTCACGCTGACGGCGATGATCGCGGGGATCGCGGGCGCGCTCTACTATCCGCAGGCGGGGATCGTGAACCCCGCGGAAATAGCGCCCATCGCCTCGATCTACCTCGCCGTCTGGGTCGCCATCGGCGGGCGCGGGCGGCTCTGGGGCGCGGTTCTCGGCGCCGCCGCCGTCTCGCTCGTCTCGTCCTGGTTCACCTCGGGGCAGGCGCCGGCCATCCCGCTCGGCTTCTACACGGTGGTCTGGACGGACTGGTGGCTCGTCCTCCTCGGCTTCGGTTTCGTCGCCGTCACGCTCTTCGCGCCGAACGGGCTGGCGGGGCTGGTGGAGAGGATCTTCATCCGGGGTGCGAAATGAGCGCGCTGCTGGAGGTTTCCGGGGTCACCGTCACCTTCGACGGATTCCGGGCGATCAACGACCTTTCCTTCGAGATCGGGCCGGCGGAGCTTCGCGCCGTGATCGGGCCGAACGGGGCGGGCAAGACCACGTTCATGGACATCGTGACCGGCAAGACGAAGCCCGATACGGGCCGCGTGCTCTGGGGCGAGGAGTCCCGCTCGCTCCTCCGCATGTCGGAGGCGGAGATCGCGCGCGCCGGGGTGGGGCGGAAGTTCCAGCGGCCGACGGTGTTCGAGGATCAGTCGGTGTTCGACAACCTCCTCCTCGCGCTCCGCAAGAACCGCTCTCCCTTCGCCGTGCTGCTCTACCGGCGGAGCGGGGAGGACAAGGCGCGGGTCGAAGCGCTGGCGGCGGAGATCGGGCTCGCGGACCAGCTCGGGCGGCTCGCGGCGGAGCTCTCCCACGGGCAGAAGCAATGGCTGGAGATCGGCATGCTGCTGGCGCAGGAGCCGCGCCTCCTCCTCGTCGACGAGCCGGCCGCAGGCATGACGCCGGCGGAGCGGGAGCATACGACGGACCTTCTGGTGCAGGCGGCGAAGACGCGGGCCGTCGTCGTCGTCGAGCATGACATGGAGTTCGTCCGAAGGCTCGATTGCAAGGTGACGGTCCTGCATGAGGGGCGGGTTCTGGCCGAGGGGTCGCTCGACCATGTGACGCGGAACCAGGAGGTGATCGATGTCTATCTCGGGCGCTGAGCGATGCTGAGGACCGAGGGATTGACGCTCCATTACGGCGGCGCGCAGATCCTCCACGGGCTCGACGTGGCGGCGGAGACGGGGCGCGTCACCTGCGTCATGGGCGTGAACGGCGCGGGGAAGACGAGCCTCCTGAAGGCCATCGCAGGCTCCCACCGCAAGACGGGCGGGGCGGTCATCCTCGACGGGGAGGACATTTCGCGGCTCTCGCCGCAGGCCCGGGCGAAGAAGGGCGTCGGCTATGTGCCGCAGGGGCGGATGATCTTTCCGCTGCTGACGGTGCAGGAGAATCTCGAAACCGGCTTCGGCTGCCTGCCGAAGGCGGAGCGGCGGGTGCCGGAGGCGATGTTCGAGCTTTTCCCGGTGCTCAAGGAGATGCGGAATCGCCGCGGCGGCGACCTTTCGGGCGGGCAGCAACAGCAGCTCGCCATCGCCCGCGCGCTCATCACGCGGCCGAAGCTCCTGCTGCTGGACGAGCCGACGGAGGGCATCCAGCCCAACATCATCCAGCAGATCGGCCGCGTGATCGCCATGCTGCGGGACGAGGGGAAGATGGCGATCATCCTCGTCGAGCAGTATTTCGACTTCGCCTATGGCCTTGCGGACCGGTTCTACGCCGTCACCCGCGGCGCGGTGACGATGGAGGGCGCGAAGGCGGAGGTGGACCGGGAGAAGCTCCTCTCCGCCGTCTCGGTCTGACCGGGCTCAGCCCGCCCGCGCGATCTCGCACCGCATCGCCCGGAGCGGCAGGGAGCCGCTGACCGGGTCGGCGCGGTCGGTCGGCGCCGCCGCGTTCAGGCTCGCGGCGAGGGGGTCGGCCCCGGGGCCCGGCGTGCCGACCGGGACGGCCCAGCCGTGCTGCGCGAAGACGGCGTCGGGCTCCAATCCCTCCACGATCCGCGCGCGGGCGAGGAAGCGGCCCGCCCGGGTCCGCACCTCCGCCCAGTCGCCCTCGGAGAGCCCGCGGGAGGCGGCCGTCTCCGGCGCCATCTCCAGCGTCGGGTCGGGCGCGAGGCGACGGAGAGAGGGGAGGTTGCGGCCCTGGGAGTGGCAATAGGCGACCGTCTTGGCGCCGCCGAGCCGGAGGGGGAAGCCGGCATCCTCGGCTTCGCCGGGCGCGGAGTCGAGGGCGGGCACGGGCGGCTGGCCGTGGATGAGGAGCGTTTCCGAATAGATCTCGATCCGCCTCGTCGGCGTCGGGAACCCGCCCGAAGCGTAGGGCCGGAGCGGAACCTCGCCCGGCAGCGTCATGCCCGCGGGTTCGGCGCGGAGCGCGTCCAGCCCGATGCCCGCGGGGGCGAGGTGGTGGGCGTGGCCGGCCTCGGCGTCGCAGCCGAACATCGTCTCCTTGAGCCCGAGCCGGGCGGCGAGCGCGAGGGCGATGTCCACGTCGCTCCGCGCCTCGCCCACGGGCGGGATCGCGGCGGGGCGGAGCTGGACCCGGCGGAGCCCTTCGAGGCTCACGTCGAACCCGGCGCGGAGCCCCTCCCGCTCCCACGAGGTGGCGGCGGGGAGGATGTAGTCCGCCTCCCGCGCCGTCTCGTTCAGGAAGAAATCGACATGGACATGCATCTCCAGCGCCGCGAGCGCGCGGCGCGCGAGGGCGAGGTCGGGCTGCGAGGCGAGGAGGTTGCCGCCGAAGGAGACGAGCATCCGCACCGGATAGGGCGCGCCTTCCGCCGCGGCGCGCCAGACGTCCCGCGCCGTGACCCAGCCGAACCGGCCGGGGCCGAGCGGCCGCTCGCCAAGGCCGAGCGCCTTCGCCCGCTGCGCATCGCCCAGCAGGTCCTTCCCGGAAATGTCAGCGAAGGGGGCAGCGGCGCCGGGGACGTTCCCGCCCGCGTCGCCGTATGAGCCCGTCAGCGTGTAGAGAATGGAGATGGCGCGGTCCGTCTGCGTCGCCGTCTCGCTCTGGCCGACGCCGTTCCAGACGCCATAGGCGACGCGCGGGCTTTCGGCGATGAGGTCGGCGGCGCGCGCGAGGTCGGCTTCGGAGACGCCCGTGACCTCCGTCACGCGGGCGGGGGGCCATGCGGCGGCGGCCCCGGCGAAGATCGCGAAGGCGGTGCGGACAGGGACGAGGCCTGTGGCCGTCTCGACGACGCCCTCATGGCGGAGATCGGCGGCCTCCGGGTCGTCGAGCCACTCGCCGCGGCCGGAATGGTAGCGGAGGAGCGCGCCGCCGGGGCCGGCGGCGAGGAGCGTTTCGCCGTTCCCGCCCTCCGCGAGGTCGGCCTCGCGCAGGAGCCGCCCGTCATCCCCGCGCACGAGGAAGGCCGCGTTCGTCCAGCGGCGGGCGAAGGCTTCGTCGAACCGGCCGGAGGCGACGAGGAGATGGGCGAGGCCGAGGGCCAGCGCCTGGTCCGTTCCCGGCCTCACCCGCAGCCACACGTCCGCGCGGCGGGCGAAGAGCGTGGGGCGCGGATCGACGACCAGGAGGCGGGCGCCGCGACGCATCGCCTTCTGCACCTCGCCGGAGCGGGCGAGCCATGTCGCCGCCGGGTTCCAGCCCCAGAGCACGGCGAGGTCGCAGCGCGCGAAATCCGGCGTTCCCGTGTCCCAGCCATAGGTGAGGCGGGAGGAATGGTCCTTGCTCCAGTTGCAGATTTCGGTCGCGTAGATCGTGTTCGGGGAGCCGAAGGCGCGGATGAAGCGCTCGATCCAGGCGATTCCGTCCGACATGTGGCTGCCGCTCGGCGTCGTCACGCCGAAGGCGACCTGCTCGGGCCCGTGACGGTCCCGCACGGAGGCCATCGCGGCGGCGACCGCGCCGAGCGCCTCGTCCCATGAGACGGGCTCGAAGCGCGGCTCCGCTTCGCCCTTCGGCGAAACGCGACGGAGCGGGCGCGTCAGACGGTCCGTATGGTGGACGAGTTCCGGCGCGGCGCGGCCCTTCGGGCAGAGCTTCTCCCCGCTCGGATGCGTCGGGTCGGGCTCGATCCGGAGGAGCCGGCCCTCCTCCACGAAGGCGGTGCATCCGCAGCGGGAGCGGCACTGCGTGCAGAAGGCGGCAATCGCGGTCTCGGCCATGAACGCCCCTCCGGTCTCGGCGCGCCGCTACGGGCGACGGACCGGAGCATGGCGCGCCCCGCCCCGGCGCGCAACGGGCCGGGGCGGGGCCTTCTCTCAACCGAGGCCGGGCTTGGGGCGGCCCTTCGGGGCCGGCTTCTTGCGGCCCTTGCCGGCGTCGCCGCCGTTTTCCGGTTCGCGGTCCGCCTCCATCCGGCAAAGCTCGATCTCGCATTTCAGTTTTTCGAGTTCGAGCCTGCAGCGCTCGACCTCCAGCTCCTTCTTCTTCAGCTCCGTATCCTCACAGACGGCGCAGGGGGAGACGAGGCCCTCGACATGGAAGCCCGTGGTGGCGATGCAGATCTCCTCCTCGAAGATCAGGCCGCCGCCGCCGGGATCGGCAAGATCGTCGATTTCCGCCAGCGCCGCATCGGCGCGCCGCGCCGCCTCCTCGCCCTGTTCGGCGCGGATGTCCTCGATCACCGCCCTCCGGCTCCGCTCCAGCGCGGCGGGGGCCGCGAACTCGCCGCGCACCACCGTCTCCCCCGGCGCGGGCGCGGCGCATCCCTCCCGCATCGGCGGCGGGGGCGCCGCGGTCAGCGAATGGGCGGGCGGCGGGGCGACGACGTCCAGCCGGGCGGGGGAGGGGCGGGCGACCGGGCTGCGGAAGGTCGTCAGCCCAGGGCGCGGAACCTCGTCCCCCGCGGGCGGCGAGCATTTGTGGACGACCTCGACAAGGGTGAGGCGGCGGGTGAGGCGCTTCGCCAGCTGGTAGAAATTGTAGGTGACCGGCTGGCAGGGATTCGGGTTCTTCACCTTCCGGACGGAGCGGTAGACGTTCTCCGCCTCGGCCTTCACGTCGATCGCGATCTCGTTCTTGGCGGAGACGCGGGCGGCGGATTTGGTCACAGTCTGCCTCAGCGTCTCCTCCAGCCGCGTCACCGCATCGCGATAGGTCCTCTGGCCCTTCCGCTTCTGGCCGAAGAGCTTGAAGTTGTTCTCCCCGACATGTTCGAAGAAATACTCGTCCTTCACCGAGGTCTCGTCCCTGACCGTCTCCTCGACCGTCAGCTCCAGCTCGGCGGCGACGCTGCGCTGGTCATGCAGGGCGCGGGAGAACCTGTCTCTCCGCACCTCCTCCAGCTCGACCTCCTCGCCGGGCAGGAGCGTGATCGAGAAGGCGTGCCGGCCGATGCCGAGGCCGACCTCGCAGGTGTCCCAGCGATACTTGCGCGTGACGACGCAAAAAAAGCCGTTCTCGGCGAAATAGCTTTCCTCATGCTCGAAGAAGCGGGTGACGCAATCGTCGCGACAGTCGATCAGCGGTCGTTGCTGATTCGGGATCGGGCATTGCTGAGCCATCAGACTCTCCATTACTCATGGTTTGTCTCTCCCCGGTCGGCAATTTTTACCTTCGCCGTTAGCCCACTGTGACTTGACCCGTCGCTCGCCCGTGCATTCGGCGTGAATTCGGAGCGACAGGCAGTGACCGGCGGGCGCCGCGGCCCTCCCCCCGTCGCGTTCGCGCGCGCGCCTGTCGGGTTCAGCCTTGTCGCCGACGGCCGACTGGCCTACGCTCTTTTCGTTCTGGTCCGGTGGTTCGCGCCGCCGGTTAAAAGGGAATCCGGTGAGGGGCTCGCCCCAAGGCCGGAACTGCCCCCGCAACTGTAAGCGGAGAGCGCGGTCGGCATATGTCACTGGGGCGTCCTGCCCCGGGAAGACCCGGCCAAGCGATGACCCGCGAGTCAGGAGACCTGCCGGAACGATCACCTTGTCCGGGCGCGGGGCGCGCCAGGGACTGCGGCTTGTCCGTAGCGGTGACGTTCACCGTCTGCGGCGGGCGAAGCCCTCCGAAGACATCGCAAGTCTCGCGGCGAAGCCGCGGATCGGAGGGTCATGAATGAAACGCATCGCCATGGTCGTCGCGGCTTTCGCCGCATCGCAGGCTCATGCCGAGGAGCAGGAGGCGCTCTCGCTCCGGCTCGATGACATCGTCGTCACCGGGGGGCTCACGCCCCTGCCGGCCGCGGCGCTCGGCCGGTCGCTTTCCGTCGTCACGGCGGAGGAGATCGAGGCGAAGGGGATCGTCTATGCGGTGGACGCGCTCCGCGCGCTGCCGGGCGTCGCCGTCAGCCGCACCGGGGCGCCGGGCGGAGTGACGACGGTCCGCATCCGCGGGGCGGAGAACACGCATACCCAGGTCTTCATCGACGGGGTGAAGGCCGCCTCGCCCGACAACCTGACCTTCGATTTCAGCGGCCTCCTCGCCGCGGATATCGAGCGGATCGAGGTGCTGCGCGGGCCGCAATCCGCGCTCTTCGGCGCGAACGCGATCGGCGGGGTGATCTCCATCGTCACGAAGCGGGCGAAGGAGCCCGGCTTCACGACGTCGGGCTCGGCGGAGGCCGGGACGGACGGCTCCTTCGGCGGCGACGTCGCGGGGCGCTGGCGGGGCGAGCGGGCGGGGCTTTCGCTCTCCGTTGCGCGGCGGGAGACGGGCGGCTTCGACGTTTCCGGCACGCCGGGCGGCGAGGATGACGGGGACGAGAACCTGACGCTGAGCCTGACGGGCGATCTCGACGTGGCGGAGACTTTCCGCCTCGGCGGGACGCTCCGCTATATCGACCGGACCTCGGAATTCGACGAGTTCAACTTCGCCGCCCCGGACCGCGCAGGGCTGGTGACGGACGCCGAGCTCGAAGGCGAGCGGAAGGAGATCTACGGCTCCGTCTTCGGCGAGGGGGAGACCTTCGGCGGGCGGGCGCGCCATCGGCTGACGCTCGGCTATACCGAGGTCAGGGACGAGCAGTTCGACGCCGGCGCGCGGACGAACGAGACGAAGGGCTCGCGCCGGCAGGCGCGGTTCCAGACGACCTTTGCGCTCGACGCGGCGAATGTGGACGCGGCGGACCACACGATCACCGCGGCGGTGGATTACGAGCGCGAGGCGTTCCGAAACACCGACCCCGCGCTCGTCTTCGACCCCTCGCAGCTCATCCTCCAGACGCGGGAGCAGTGGAGCGGGGCCGCCGAATATCGCGGGCGCTTCCTCGATGCGGTGGACCTGCAGCTCGGCCTCCGGCACGACCTCAACGACGATTTCAGGGACCGGACCACCTGGAGCGCCTCGGCCTCCTGGCTGCTGCCGAACCGGACGACGCGGCTGCATGGCTCCATTGGCACGGGCGCGCAGAACCCGACGCTGATTGACCAGTTCGGCTTTTTCCCCGGCTCCTTCGTCGGCAACCCGAACCTCAAGCCGGAGACGAGCTTCGGCTGGGATGTCGGCGTGGAGCAGACCTTCTGGGGCGGCCGCGCGGCGGTGGACGTGACGTATTTCCAGGATCGGCTGAAGGACGAGATCGTCAGCCAGTTCGACCCGGTGACCTTCCTCTCCACCTCCGTCAACCAGGCGGGGACGAGCAAGCGGCGGGGCGTGGAGGTCGCCGGGCGGGTGGAGCCGGCGGAGGGGCTGACGCTCGGCCTCACCTACACCTTCCTCGACGCGGAGGAGCCGAACGGGGACCGGGAGGTGCGCCGCCCGCGGCATGATCTCGGGCTCGAGGCGAGCTACCGCTTTGCGGAGGACCGGGCGCTGGTGGCGGTCGGCGTCAATCATGTGGCCGGGCTGAACGATCTCGACTTCACGGCGCCCTTCGTCGCCGGGAGCCAGATCGCCTTCGAGGACCGGACGGTGGTGAACCTCTCCCTCTCCTATGCGGTGACGGAGCAGGTGGAGGTCTATGGCCGCGTCTCCAACCTCTTCGACGAAGACTATCAGGAGGTGGACGGGTTCGATGCGGAGGGCCGCGTGGCCTTCATCGGGCTGAGGGCGCGGTTTTGAGGCGGGCGCGGGCGGCCCTCCTCGCGCTTCTGGCGCTCGCCGCCCCGGCGGCGGCGGAGCCTGAGCGGGTCGTCTCCGTCAATCTCTGCACGGACCAGCTCGCCATGCTGCTCGCGGCGCCTGGGCAGCTCGTCTCCGTCTCCCACATCGCGCACGATCCGCTGAGTTCGGCGATGCTGGAGGAGGCGCAGGCCTTCCCGGCGAATTACGGGCGGGCGGAGGAGGTCTGGCTCCTGCGGCCCGACCTTGTGCTCGCCGGCGCCTTCACGCCGGAGACGACGGTCTCCATGCTCCGGCGGATGGGCGTCCGCGTGGAGCGGTTTCCGCTGGTGACGCGGCTGGCGGACGTGCCGGGGGCGATCCGCGCCGTGGGCGCCGCGCTCGGGCGGGAGGCGGAGGCGGAGCGGGAGGCGGAGGCGTTCGAGGCGCGGCTCGCCGGGCTGAAAGGGCGGCGGGCGGGGGCGGACCCGCGCGCCGCGCTCTGGCGTGCGAACGGCTGGAGCCTCGGGCCGGAGACGCTGGCGGGGGACATTCTCGCCACCGCGGGGCTCGCCAATGTGGCGGCGGAGCTGGGGCTTGCGGCGGGCGGGCGCATTCCGCTCGAATCGCTGGCGATGGCCTCGCCCGATCTCGTCCTCTCCGGCGCGCGCTATCCCGGCGCCTCGGAGGGCGAGGCGATCACGTCGCATCCCGCGCTCAGGCATTTCCGCCGCGGCGCGGTGGAGGACAGGGACTGGGTCTGCGGCGCGCCCGCCGCGCTCCGCGCCGTCTCCGCCATGATCGAGGCGCGGCGGAGCCTCCGCGGCGAAGAGGTCGCGCGGCGGTGAGCCGGCTCGCGGCCTTCGGGCTCGGCGCGGCGCTTGTCGCGCTCTTTCTCGCCTCGCTTCTGGTGGGCCCGGCGGAGGCGGGGCCTCTGGCCTCGCTCCGCGCCTTCCTCTTCGGGGGCGAGGGGCCGCTGACCCTGGTGATGCGGGAGATCAGGCTGCCCCGCGCGCTCCTCGGCGCGATGGTGGGGGCGAGCCTCGGGCTCTCGGGCGCGGCCTTGCAGGGGTATCTCAGGAACCCGCTGGCGGAGCCGGGGCTCGTCGGCGTTTCGGGCGGCGCGGCGCTCGGCGCGGTGATCTCGCTCCAGACGGGTTTTGCGCTCGCCTTTCCGCTGGCGCTGCCGGCGGCGGCTTTGGCGGGGGCGCTTTGCGCCGTGCTGCTCATTCTCGTTCTGGCGGGGGCGCGGGGCGGGGCGCTGACGCTCATTCTCGCCGGAGTGGCGATCAGCGCGCTGGCGGCGGCGCTCGTCTCGCTGGTGCTCAATCTCTCGCCCAATCCCTTTGCGGCGTCGGAGATCGTGTTCTGGATGATGGGCTCGCTCGCCGACCGGTCCTTCGCCCATGTCGCGGTGGCGGCGCCCTTCATGGCGCTCGGCGTCGCGCTCCTGCTGCCGCTCCGGCGCGGGCTCGACGCGCTGACGCTGGGGGAGGATGCGGCGGCCTCGCTTGGCGTGCGGCTGGCGCGGCTCAGGATGATGCTCGTGCTCGGCGTCGCCTCGCTTGTGGGCGCGGCGACGGCGGTGGCGGGGGCGGTCGGCTTCGTCGGGCTCGTCGCGCCGCATCTCGTGCGCCCGCTGGTCGGCTCGCGGCCCGGCGCGCTCCTGCCGGCGGCGGCGATGGCGGGGGCGGCGCTGACGCTCGCCGCGGATGTCGCGGTGCGGGTCGTGGCGCCGGAGCGGGACCTGAAGCTCGGGGTGATGATGGCGCTGGTCGGCGCGCCCTTCTTCCTCCATCTCGTCTGGCGGCAGAGGGGGGCAGGGGCGTGACGTTGCTGTCTCTCACGGACGTGACGGTGAGGCGCGGCGGGGCGGCGGCGCTTTCGGGCGTGTCGCTGGAGGTCGCGGGCGGGGAATGCGTCGGGCTCCTCGGGCCGAACGGGGCGGGCAAATCGACGCTGATCCGCGCCGCGCTCGGGCTTGAGGGCTTCTCCGGGCGCTCCTCCCTCGCCGCCCTGCGCCCGGCGGAGCGGGCGCTGGCCGCCGCCTATCTGCCGCAGGCGCGGGAGATCGCCTGGGGGCTTTCGGTGGAGGCGCTCGTGGCGCTCGGGCGGCTGCCGCATGGCGAGCCGGATGCCGCCGGGCCGGAGGCGGTTGAGCGGGCGCTGGCGCGGATGGACCTTCTCGCCCTCCGCCATCGCCCGGCGACGCGGCTTTCGGGCGGGGAGCAGGCGCGGGCGCTGCTGGCGAGGGCGCTGGCGGCGGAGGCTCCGCTCCTCTTGGCGGACGAGCCGGCGGCGGGGCTCGACCCGGCGCACCAGATCGCGGCGATGCGGGTTTTCGCAGGGCTCGCGGCGGAGGGGCGGGGGGCGCTCGTCGCGCTCCACGATCTCGGGCTCGCGGCGCGGTTCTGCACGCGGGTCGTCGTCCTTTCGGCGGGCCGGATCGCGGCGGACGGGGCTCCGGGGGCGGTGCTCACGCCCGCGCTGCTGGCGGAGGTTTTCGGCGTGACCGCCTATTTCGCGGAGACGCCTTCGGGCCCGGTGCTGCAGCCGCTGGAGGCGCTCAGGTGATCGCGCTGGCGCGGCCCTGGATGGTCCTGACGCTGCCCGGTGAGATGCGCGTCCTCTCCTTCGCGCCGCACCGTCCCGGCTTCGTGCGCGCGCGCCGGATCGTCTGGCGGGAGGTGCGGGATGCGGACCTGACGGAGCACTTCGACGCGAAGGGCTGGCTCGCCGGCGCGCTGGCGGCGGAGGGGATGGCGGATGCGGTCGCCATGCTCACCTCCCGCCGGCTCGACGCGGCGCGGGAGGCGCGGGAGGACGGGGCCTTCGCGCTCGCCACCGTCGGGCTCGGCAATGCGGAGCGGATCGGGGCGGGGGCCGCGCCGGCGCCGCCGCGCGGTTGGGGGACGATCAACATCGCCGTCGTGCTGGAGGCGGGGCTCTCGGAGGCGGGGCTCGTCGAGGCGTTGTCGCTGGCGGCGGCGGCGCGGACGCGGGCGGTGATGGAATCGGGGCGTCTCATCGCCGGGGGGCCGGCGACGGGGACGGGAACGGACTGCATCGCCGTCGCCGCGCCCTTCGGCGAGGAGGACCATTGCGGGCTGCATACCGAGACCGGCCGCGCGCTCGGCCGCGCCGTCTTTGCGGCGGTCGCGGCGGGGGCGGCGGAGTGGATGGAGGCGTTCGGACATGCGCAGATTTCCCCCTGAACGGATCGTCTGCCTGACGGAGGAGACGGTGGAGACGCTCTATCTCCTCGGCGAGGAGCGGCGGATCGTCGGCGTTTCGGGCTACGCCGTGCGCCCGCCGCGGGTGCGGCGGGAGAAGCCGCGCGTCTCCGCCTTCGTCTCGGCGGACATTCCGAAGATCGTGGCGCTGGAGCCCGATCTGGTGCTGACCTTTTCCGACATCCAGGCGGACGTGACGGCGGCGCTGATGCGCGCGGGGCTCGCCGTCCACGCCTTCAACCAGCGGGACGTGGCGGGGGTCTTCGCCATGATCCGCACGCTCGGCGCGCTGATCGGGGAGCCGGCGAAGGCGGAGGCGCTGGCGCGGTCGCTGGAGGCGCGGCTCGCGGCGGCGCGGGCGGAGGCGCCGGCGAAGCGGCCGCTTGTCTGGTTCGAGGAATGGGACGAGCCGCTGATCTCCGGCGTCGGCTGGGTCTCCGAACTGATCGCGGCGGCGGGCGGGGAGGATTGCTTCGCCGCCCTTTCGCGCGAGGCGGCGGCGAAGGACCGGATCGTGAGCCCCGAGGCGGTGATCGAGGCGGCGCCGGAGGTGATCCTCGCCTCCTGGTGCGGGAAGAAGGTCAGGCCGGAGAAGATCGCCGCACGGCCGGGCTGGGCGGCGATCCCGGCGGTGAAGTCGGGGCGGATCGTCGAGATCAAGTCGCCGCTGATCCTCCAGCCGGGCCCGGCGGCGCTGACAGACGGGCTGGATGCGATCCGGGCGGCGCTCTTTCCCGCTCAGGCGCGCTGAAGCATCCGCCCGAGCATCCGCCCGCCGAGGATGTGGACATGGAGATGCGGCACCTCCTGCACCCCGGCCTCTCCGGCGTTCGAGATGAGCCGATAGCCGCCGTCGCCGGCGCCCGGCGTCACGCCAACCTTCCTCGCCACGGCGTCGATGGCGCGGGTGTAGTCCACGATCTCCGCGTCCGAGGCCTCGGCGGCGAAATGGTCGTAGTTCACATATTTGCCCTTCGGGATGACGAGGACATGGACGGGCGCCTGGGGCGCGATGTCCTCGAAGGCGAGGCTGTGTTCCGTCTCCAGCACGGTGCGGTTGGGGATCTCGCCGCGGAGGATCTTCGCGAACACGTTCTGGTCGTCATAGGCGTAGGGCATGGCTCTCTCCGGTCAGGAAGGGTTCGATCTCTCGCGTCATCGCCTCCGTAGCCTCCGGCCCGGCGCGAAGGAAGCGGGCGACGGCGATGGCGATCTCCTCGCGCCCCATGCCGGGGGCGGCGCGAATGGCGGCGCCGGGCGCGGCGGCCCGGAGGCGCGTCGCCTCCTCCGCGAATTCCGCCTCGAGCGCGGAGACGAGCGCCGCGCCCCCTTCCCCCGCCCCGAGAAGGCCGACGCGGCGCGCATGGTCCTCGTATTCGGCGGGGGTGAAGGGCGTCTCGATGCAGAGGATGCGCATCCGGCAATCGGTCGCCGCGAAATCCCGCGCCACATCGTCCCGTGACGGGTCGATGCAGAGCGCGAGGCGGGAGACGCCGAGCGCGTCGAACATCAGGCCGAGAAAGGCGCGGCGGTGGCGGCCGCGCTTGTCCTTCCCCGCCTCCAGGCCGCCGAGATCGAAGGGCAGGCGCCCCTCCTCGTCGAAGACATAGCCGAGGGCGGGGAAGCCGCCGGCCCGCCCCGCCGCCTCCGCCGCATGTCGGCCGACATGCCATTTCTTCGCGGCGATCAGCAGCACCTCCTTGCCGTCGTCCAGCGTCGCGCCGCGGCTCCAGAACCGTTCCCCCTGCCGCCGCCCGATGCGCCCGCGCCCGGCGAGATAGGCGTATTGCGCGCCGATCCGCTCCGGCCCCGGCGCGGCGCCGTCGCCCGCGGCGTAGAGATCGAGGAGGGAGCGGCGGAAGGCCGGGTCGAAGCTCGTGATCTTCCGCGCGAAGAAGCGCGGCTCCGCGAGAAGCCGCGCCTCATGGTCCCGGTGGAAGACGACGGGCATGCCGTAATCGGAGAAGATCAGGGTGGTGGGCGGATGCGAGGCGATTTCCTCCACCGGCGCGGAGTGGAAGGCGATGGTCTGGAACATCGTCTCGTCCGGGATCCAGGTGGTGCGGAAGAAGCGCTTCACCTCGGGCCGCTCTTCGAGGAAGGCGAGCATCCGCTCCACCGTGCGGGCCCGGAGCAGCCACCATTGCGAGCCGATCTTGGCGCGAAGGCCCTCCGGCGGCCGCCGCGCGAGGCCGAGGCGCTTCTGCACCGCCATCGAGCCGTAGAAGAGCCGCTTCTGCTTCCGCTCGTTGAACCAGTGGCGGTAGATCAGCCGCTCCTCCTTCAGGCCGGTCTTGATCCAGTCGCCTTCGAGGAAGTCGTTGATCTCGATGAAGTCCCGGTCATGGCCGGCGAGCGCGGCGCGGAGATGGGCGGCGGGCTTCGTCGGCAGGCAGTCGCCGCTCAGGAGGTAGTAATGCGTGACGCCGGAAAAGCCGGACCGCGCCGCCTCGATCAGGTTCAGCGTCGCCTGGCAAAGGGAGAACTCGCCCCAGCCGCAGGCGACGCGCTTCGCGAAGGCGACGTTCGGCTCTGCGGCGAACGCCTCGCGGAGCTTCGCGAACTCGGCCTCCTCCCCGTTCCGGTCGAAATGGATCGCCACCGCATCCCCCGCCGCGAGGAGCGCGCGGGCCTGCGCGACCACGCCTTCGGCGTCGCGGTGGCAGAGGAGGAGGAAGGCGATCTTCACGTCCATTCCGCCCTTATAGCGGGCGGCGGGCGCGGCGGAAGCGGCAGGCGCCGCCGATAGCCTGAACGATCAGAACTGCCGCGCACTCGCGATTGATGCGCCGGGCCTCGGTCAGCGGGCGTGCGGGGGAAGCCCGCAGAGGCCTCGCCCGTAGGCGAAAGCCGCAGGGCGATGGGCGCCAAGCCGCCGCGTCGGTCGAAGAGCCGCCCGCGGTCGCCGCGGCGGGCGCGGAAACGCGGCCGCCAGGGGGCGGCGGCCGCGGGCGGATCAGCCGCGGGTCTGATCCGCCGGGCGCTCCTGGCGACGGCGCGCAACACTGGGGCGGCCAGGCGGCTCCGAAGCCCGAAGTTCGCCTCTCCTCGTGTGATTGCGCGGCCCCCCGCCGCAGTCTATTGCTCGCCTCCAGCGGGAGGAAAGGCCGGCGATGGCACAGTTTCCGGGCATGTGGGTTTCGACGAGCGGGCGGCTCGCCTATCGCGTCATGCCGAAATGCGCCTGCTCGACCATCGGCCAGATCCTGCACTACGGCGACAGCGGCGCCTATTTCGACGGCGACATCCATGACGCCCAGACCGGGCTCCTGAAATGGGACCAGGAGGCGAGCCAGGAACGCATCCGCGAGGTGGTGGAGGGGCGGACCGCCTTCGCCTTCACCTGCGTGCGGAACCCCTATACCCGCATCCTCTCGGCCTTCTTCGACAAGATCTGCGGGCTGCAGCGGAACGGGCGGCGCTATCGCGGCAATCTCACGCCGCTCCTGGAGAAGCGCTATGGCGTCGAGGTCGAGGGGGATTTCGACCAGGTCGCCTCCTTCCGCCGCTTCCTCCTCTTCGTGCGGGACACTGTGCGGTTCCGGAAGCCGATGCAGGCGGATATCCACTGGATTCCGATGGCGAGCCATCTCGGCTGGTCGATCCGGCAAGGCTGCGCGGTGGACATGATCTTCTCCACCGAGCGGTTCAACGAGGGGATGAAGGCGGTGCTGGAGCAGGCCCCGCTCGCCCATCCGCTCGATATCGACGCGATGCCGCGCTTCAACGAGAGCGAGGGGCACGGGCCGAAGCGGGCCCATCCGGTGGAGGCCTATTTCGACGACCTCTCCACCTTCATCATGCACGACGTCTACCGGAAGGACTTCCAGCTCTTCAAATACGACCTTGCGCCGGGTTCGGGCGCGCCGCGGAAGGCGATCGACCCGGCGGAGGTGACGGCGCGTCTGCAGAAGAAGGCGGGGTGAGGGCGGCGCGGGCGAGCGTCGCCCGCTCGATCCGGTCAAGCCGCGCGAGCGCGGCCGCCTCCCCGCCCTCCTCCCTCAGCGCGCGGGCGAAGGCGCGGGCGGCGGAGGCCGGGCTCCAGGGCAGCGCCGCCTCGCTCAGCCAGCGGCGGAGCGGCGCCGGCAGCCGGTCATAGGCCCACATCGGGTCCCGCGCCCTCAGGCGGCGCTTCAGGCCGGCGGCGCCGAGATTGCCTGCGCGCATGGCCGGCTCAGGCGATGTCTACGACGAGGAGGAGCCGCGTCTCCCCCGCCCGGATCGGGGGGGAGCGATGGACGAGGCCGGTCGCCTCCGGCCCCGGCCAGCGCGCGCCGCGGAAGATCGCGGCGGCGAAGGCGGGCAGGCGGAAGACCGGGTCGGGGTCGCCCGCTTCGGGGAGCGCGCCGTATTCCGTCCCGCGCCCGCGCAGCGTCATCAGGAGGCGGGCGGGCACGTTGTCCAGATGGAAGCGGCGGCAGCCGTCATCCTCCACCACGTCGAGCCGGAGGCGGAGGCGCTTCGCGCCCATGATTTCGGCGAAGCGGCGCGCGAGGGCGGCGCACTCGGCGACCATGCGCGCCGCATGCTCGCCTTCGGGCGTCTCCGCCGCGGCGAGGGCGGCGCCGAGCGCGGCGGCGGCGGCCTCCGGCGGCGTCTCCGTCCTCAGCCGGGGGAGGCGTCCGGGCGGGATCGCCTCCACCCATTCCGCAAAGGCCGGGTCTTCCGCCCGCCGCCAGATCGCGGCGGCGACGCCCGGCTCCCGGATGCGGGAGAGGATTTCGGGCCGCTCCCCCGCGGCGACATGCGCGGCGAGGCCGCGGAGCGGCGCCGGCGCGTTCACGCCGCCTCCGCGCGCCGCCAGGCCGGGAACGGGTCGGCCATGCCGGACCACGCCTCGGGCGCGAACCGCTCCGCGGGGACGAGGCAGGCGTCGAGCCGCGCGCGGAGGGCGGCCTCGTCCATGCCGGCGCCGATGAAGACAAGCTCCTGCCGCCGGTCGCCCCAGGGCTCGGCCCAGTGGCGGCGCATGTAAGCGATTCCGTTCCGGTCCTGCGGCCAGCGCGCCTCGGGCACGGCGGCCCACCAGGTTCCGAGGGGCCGGACGGTCGAGAGCGAGCCGGCGAGGCTGAACTCGGCCACCCAGTCCGGCCGCGTGGCGAGCCAGAAATGCCCTTTCGCGCGGATCACGCCGGGAAGCTCCCCGTTCAGCGCGGCATGGACCTTCACCGGGTCGAACGGGGCGCGGGCGCGATAGACGAAGGAGGAGACGCCGTATTCCTCCGTCTCCGGCACATGGTCGGCGAAGCCGTAGAGCTCCTTCGCCCAGAGCGGATGCTCGTGCGCCTTCTCGAAATCGAAGAGCCCGGTGTCGAGCACGGCGCCGGGCGGGACAGCGGCGAAATCCGTCTCGATCAGGCGGGCGTCCGGGTTCAGCGCGCGGATGATCTTCCGCGCGGCGTCTGCCCGCTGCGGCCCGGCGTCGCTGACCTTGTTGAGGATCACGACGTCGGCGAACTCGATCTGCTCGACGAGGAGATCGACAAGGCGCCGCTCGTCCCCCTCCCCGGCCGTCTCGCCGCGGTCCGAGAGGAAATCATGGCTGGCGTAGTCGTTGAGAAGATTCGCCGCGTCCACCACCGTCACCATCGCGTCGAGCCGGGCGACGTCGGAGAGGCTATCGCCGTCCTCGTCGCGGAACTCGAAGGTGGCGGCGACGGGGAGCGGCTCGGAAATGCCGGTCGATTCGATCAGGAGCGCGTCGAACCGCCCCTCGGCGGCGAGGCGGCGCACCTCCTTCAGCAGGTCCTCCCGCAGGGTGCAGCAGATGCAGCCATTGGTCATCTCGACCAGCTTTTCCTCCTGCGCGGACAGCTCCGCCCCGCCGGCGCGGACGAGATCGGCGTCGATGTTCACCTCCGCCATGTCGTTGACGATGACGGCGACGCGCCGCCCCTCGCGGTTGTTCAGGATCGTGTTGAGGAGCGTCGTCTTCCCGGCGCCGAGGAAGCCGGAAAGGACGGTGACGGGCAGGCGGGGGTCATGGGCTTTCATCGGCGGCTCCTGTTTCGGGTGAGTTATGTTATCATATTACATATCCGTCAACCCGCTCCCCCCGACTTGCTCCCCCCGACTTGCTCCCCGCCGCCCCGCGCCTTATCTCGCCCGGCAAGCGGCTGCCCCGCCGAGCCGCGAGGGAGCGCCGGATGTTCCGCCTGTTCGAAAACCTCGTGGACCCCTACGGGCCGCACGACCCCTCGGCGCCGCCGCCGGCGAAGCTGTGGCCGTTCATCCTGCATCACCTCAGGCCGTTCCGGACCGTGCTCGGCTTCACGGCGGCGTTCACCGCGGCGGTGACGCTGATGGAGATCGCGCTCATCTGGTATGCGGGGCGGGTGGTGGACCTGCTCGCCAGCTCCGAGCCCTCGGCCTTCTTCGCGGAGCACGGGATGGAGCTGGCCTTCGTCGCGCTCCTCATCCTTCTCGTCCGCCCGGCGATCCAGTTCATCGACGTCGCGCTGCTGAACCAGGCGGTGATGCCGAATATCGGGACGCTGATGCGCTGGCGGGCGCACCGGCGGATGCTGCGGCAGTCGGTCGGCTTCTTCCAGGCGGATTTCGCGGGGCGCGTCGCCTCCCGCGTCATGCAGACGGCGCCCTCGATGGGGGAGGCGACGTTCCAGATCTTCGACGCGCTGGTCTACGCCGCGATCTACCTGATCGGCGCGATGATCCTGCTCGGGGACGTCGATGCGCGGCTGATGCTGCCGCTGATCCTCTGGGCCGCGGCCTATATCGCGCTGCTCGCCTGGCTCACGCCGCGGATCGGGAAGGCGAGCCAGGCGTTTTCCGACGCGCGCTCGGCCATCACCGGGCGGATCGTCGATTCCTATTCGAACATCCAGACGGTGAAGCTCTTCTCCCACGGCGCGCGGGAGGAGGCCTATGCGAAGGAGGCGATCGAGCGCGGGCGGCGCACCTTCGCGGACGAGATGCGGCTGGTGACGGGGATGGATTTCGGGCTCGTCATCATCAACGGGCTCCTGATGGTCGGCGTCGTCGGCTGGGCGATCTTCCTCTGGTCCACCGGCGAGGCGGGGGTGGGCGCGGTGGCGGCGGCGACGGCGCTGGTGATGCGGCTCAACGCCATGACGGGCTGGATCATGTGGGCGCTCTCCTCCCTCTTCCAGAATCTCGGGGTGATCGCGGAGGGGATGGAGACCATCGCCGCGCCGATCACGCTGAACGACAGGCCGGGCGCGCCGGCGCTGAAGGTCTCGGGCGGGGCGATCCGGTTCGATGCCGTTCGGCACGGCTATGGCGGCGGCGCGCGCTCCGCGCTCGCCGGGGTGGACCTTTCCATCGCGCCGGGGGAGCGGATCGGGCTCGTCGGGCGGTCGGGGGCGGGAAAGTCCACCCTCGTCAACCTCCTCCTCCGCTTCCATGACCGGGAGGCGGGGCGGATCGAGATCGACGGGCAGGACGTGGCGGAGGTGACGCAGGAAAGCCTCCGCGCCGCCATCGGCATGGTGACGCAGGACACCTCGCTCCTCCACCGCTCGGTGCGGGACAACATCGCCTATGGCAAGCCGGGCGCGACGGATGCGGAGATCATGGAAGCGGCGCGGAAGGTCGCCGCGGCGGAGTTCATCCCCGAGCTTCGCGACCAGGAGGGCCGCAGCGGGCTCGACGCGATGGTGGGCGAGCGGGGCGTGAAGCTTTCCGGCGGGCAGCGGCAGCGCATCGCCCTCGCCCGCGTCGTGCTGAAGGACGCGCCGATCCTCGTGCTGGACGAGGCGACCTCTGCGCTCGATTCCGAGGTCGAGGCGGCGATCGAGGAGAGCCTGATCGGCCTGATGGAGGGCAAGACCGTCATCGCCATCGCCCACCGCCTCTCCACCATCGCGCGGATGGACCGGATCGTGGTGCTGGACGCGGGCCGCGTGGCCGAGGCGGGGACCCATGCGGACCTCGTCGCCGCGGGCGGGCTTTATGCGCGGTTCTGGGCGCGGCAATCGGGCGGGTTCATCGGGCTGGAGGCGGCGTAGGGGTGTGCGCACACGGCGTGCAGGGGAGTTATGTATTTGTTTTGAAATATAAATCTGAAAATCCGACTTGAATCCGTTCGCCTGGCGCGGGGGCGACAAATGCGAGCGCCCTTGCGCCACGGCGGAAACCCGCCATCATCGCCCGATGCTCCGCCGCGCCGTCGATACCCCGTTCGGGCGCCTCACGCTGACCGAGGCGGGGGGCGCAATCGTCTCGCTCCGCTTCGGCGGGGAGGGGGCGGATTCTTCCCCGCTGCTCGAAGAGGCGGAGGCGCAGCTTCGCGCCTATGCGGAGGGGCGGCTCCGCGAATTCGACCTGCCGCTCGCGCCCGCGGGCGGGCCGCTGCAGCAGGCCGTCATGGCGGCGATGCGGGCGATTCCGTTCGGGGAGACGCGGACCTATGGCGAGATCGCCGCGCTCGTCTCCGCCCCGGCGCAGGCGGTGGGGCAGGCCTGCGGGGCCAATCCGATCCCGGTCGTCATTCCCTGCCACCGGGTGACGGGGGCGAGCGGGCTCGGCGGCTTTTCCGCGCCGGGAGGGGCGGAGACGAAGGTGAGGCTCCTCCGCCATGAAGGCGCCTATTCACTGCTGATCTGAGAGGTTCCCATGCCCGACCCCGTAAAGCCCGGCGCCGTGGCGCTGATCACCGGCGCCGCGAGCGGCATCGGCCGCGCCGCCGCCCTCGCCCTCGCCGCCCGCGGCATGCGCGTCGCCCTCGCGGACCTGCCGGGCGAGAAGCTCGACTCGGCGGCGGCGGAGGCCGGGGGATTGAAGATCGAGGTCGATCTCTCCCGCCCCGGCGCGGTGGAGGCGATGCGCGCGGCGCTCCTGCCCGCGCTCGGGGCGCCCGCGCTCCTGATGAACAACGCCGCCTCCCGCGCCGGGCGCGGCTTCGACGCGGCGCCGGAAGACTGGCGGGCCGCCTTCGAGGTGAACTTCTGGGCGGTGGCGGAGGCCTGCCGCGTGTTCCTGCCGGACATGGCGGCGGCGGGGGGCGCAATCGTCAACACCGGCTCGAAACAGGGGATCACCAACCCGCCCGGCCACCCGGCCTACAACGCCGCGAAGGCCGCGTTGAAGAGCTGGACTGAGGGGCTGGAGCATGAGCTGAGGGCCCGGCCCGGCCCGCGCGTCTCCGCCCATCTCCTCATCCCGGGCTGGACGACGACGGGTGACGCGGCGCACCGGCCGGGCGCCTGGCTGCCGGAGCAGGTCGTCGACCGGATGCTGGCGGGGCTCGCGGCGGGCGATTTCTACATCCTCTGCCCGGATGACGAGACGACGGAAGAGATGGACAGGAAGCGCATCCTCTGGGCCGCGGGGGACGTGGCGGAAAACCGCCCGCCGCTCTCCCGCTGGCATCCGGACTGGAAGGAGCGGGCGGCGGCTTCCTGTTCCTGACCCCCGCTTGACAGACCGGCGCCCCCGCGCATCCTCCGCCGCGATGAGCGCCCTCCTCTCCCTCGAAGCCGAGATCGCCGGTTGCCGCGCCTGCGCCGGGCGTTTCGCGGCGACGGAGACGCGCCATGCGCCGCGGCCCGTCACCCGGCTGTCCGATACGGCGCGCATCCTGATCGCGGGGCAGGCGCCCGGGCTGCGCGTGCACGAATCGGGCCTGCCCTTCGATGACCGTTCGGGGGACCGGCTGCGCGGCTGGATGGGGGTGGACCGGGAGACGTTCTATGACCGCGCGCGCATCGCGATCCTGCCCATGGCGTTCTGCTTTCCGGGCTATGACGCGAAGGGGGCGGACCTGCCGCCGCCGAAGCTCTGCGCCGAGCTCTGGCGGGAGCGGGCGCTCTCGCTGATGCCGCAGCTGCGGCTGACGCTCCTCGTCGGGCTTCATGCGCAGGGCTGGGCGCTCGGCGCGCGGCGGGGGGTGACGGAGACGGTGGCGGCCTGGCGGACATTGGGGGAGGCGGCGTTCCCGCTGCCCCATCCGTCCTGGCGGAACACGGGCTGGCTGAAGCGGAACCCGTGGTTCGAGGCGGAGGCGCTGCCGGCGCTGCGGGCGCGGGTCGCGGCGTGGCTTTGAAGGCGGGTTTGTATCCGGGATCTGCGGCCGGCCCGGGCCCGAACGGCGGACGGAGGGCCGCGCGCGCCCCTTGGCGGGCGCCATGAGGCGGGGTTTGCAGGGCTTTGTCGTTCCGCTCCGAACGACGCTGGAGCCCCCTGCGCCGGCGGAGAGCGCCCGCCCCCCCGCAGGGGCGGGCGCGGCCCGTGCTGGACGCACAGGCCAAGGGTCGCGGGGGGGGGCGGAAGGCGACGCCCCGGCCGCAAAGGGGCGGTCTCTCAAGGCCGCGCTCGCCGCGCTCCTCCTCCTCGCGGGCTGCGCCGGCGGGCCGCTCGGCGAGGCGCCGCCGCTCGCGCCCGCGACGGTGGAGGACGGGTCGGTGGCCGGGGCGGGGGGCGAGCGGCTCGCGCTTTCGCGATGGGAGCCGGCTTCGGCGCCGCGCGCGGTCGTCCTCGCCGTGCACGGCTTCGGGGATTACGGGCCCTCGACCTTCTCCGGGCCCGCGGAATTCTGGGCAGGCCGGGGCTTTCTCGTCTACGCCTATGACCAGCGCGGCTTCGGGCGGAACGAAAGCCGCGGGCGCTGGCCGGGGGCGGAGGCGCTGATCGCGGATTTTCGCGCCGTCGCGGCGGCGCTCCGGGCGCGTCATCCGGGCCTGCCGCTCTTCGCAATCGGGCATTCGATGGGCGGGGCCGTCGCGCTCGCCGGGCTGGCGGAGGGCGGGGAGGCGGACGGGCTTATCCTCGCCGCGCCCGCGGCGCAGGGCGGGGAGGCGCTGCCGCTCCCGTGGCGGGCGGCGGCCTGGGCGGGCGCGCTCCTTTTCCCCGAGACGCGCTGGACGGGGGAGGGGATCGTCACCATCCGCGCCTCGGACAATGACGAGGCGCTGATCGCCCTCGGGCGCGACCCGCTCTATCTCGGGCGGCCTTCGAGCCGGGAGCTTTTCGGCCTCGTTCAGGTCATGGACCGGGCGGTGGCGGCGGCGCCCCGCCTTTCGCTCGATGCGCTGACGCTTTACGGAGAGCGGGACGAGGTGGCGGAGCGGGACGCCGTGCTCGCGCTCCACGAGGCGCTCGGCGGGCCGAAGGCGCTGATCCTCTATCCGGAGGGCTGGCACCTTCTCTTCCGCGACCACCAGCGCGAACGGGTCTGGCGCGACGCGGCGGAATGGATGGAGGCGAGATCGTGACGGAGACGGCGCTGGACCGGGCCTGGGCGGCCTCCGAGGCGGGGGGCGATGCGGAGACGGCGCGCTTCTGGGAGACATTCGCGGCGACGGAGCTCTTCCTCGCCATCGACCCGGCGACGCTGTCCGACGAGGCGCCGCAGCCGCTGACCTTCCCGGTGGAGGGCGCGGAGACGGCGCTGGCCTTCGACACCGAGGCGCGGCTCGCGTCCTTCATGGGGGACGAGGCGGCGCATCTGACGCTTTCGGGGCGGGCGCTGGCGGAGATGTGCGCGGGGGCGGGGGCGCAGCTCGGCCTCAATCTCGGCGACGCGCCTTCGGCGACGGTGCTGCCGCTCTCCGCCCTCGCCTGGGCGGCGGAGGCGCTGCGCCAGCCGATCGAGGCCGCGCGGGGCGACGGGGTGACGCTGACGAAGCCCTTCGGGGCGGAGCCCGACCTTCTCGGCCGGATCGACGCGCGGCTCGCCGGGCTCGGGCCGGCGCTGGCGGAGGCCTGGCTCTGCGGGGCGGAGGGGGAGGGCCTGCTGCTCTGCCTGCGGCTCGCGGAGCCGGCGGCGGAGCGCGCGGCGGTGGCGGCGCTGGCGGAGACGGCGCGATTCGCCGGCGGGGAGCGCGCGGCCTTCGCCATCGCCGTGCTGGAAGAGGGCGACCGGCGGCTGGAGGCGGCGCGGCGCGTCGGCTTCGGCTTCGAGCCGGCGGCCCCGCAACCGCCCGCGCCGCTGGCGGGCCCGCCGAAGCTCCGGTGATCGCCTTGTTTTCCTGCCCGGTTTCGGATAAGGAGAGTCCAGACGATGGCTGGACTATCTGACGATGACGCACGGGTTTCGACCCGCGGGAGGAGTTGGGTTTCCTAGATCGGACTGCGCCGCAAAGCCGCAATCCCGCGGCAGGCGCGACTAGAGGACGACCCAATGACGACCGGAACTGTGAAATTCTACAACGAGACCAAGGGCTACGGCTTCATCCAGCCGGATGACGGCGGCAAGGACGTGTTCGTCCACGCCACCGCGCTGGAGCGCGCGGGCATGCGCTCGCTGAAGGAAGGCCAGAAGGTCACGTTCGAGACCGAGATCGACAAGCGCAGCGGCAAGACCGCCGTGAGCTCGATCTCCGGCTGAATTCGGCTTTCGCCGAAAGAGCGCCGCCCCCCCCGGGGCGGCGTTTTTCTTTGCGTCAGCCGCCGGCCCGCGCCGCGCCGGCCGCGTGACCCTCGAAATACCCGTCCCGGTCGGCATGGAAGCCGTGCCCGGCGCAGCGGTTCTCCATCATCGTGAAGGACGCTTCCGGGTCGAGCCCGCGATAGCCGTGGTTGAAGCCGACGGCGCGCCAATCCATCGTGTTGCAGGTGTTTCGGCTGATCGCGCCGTCCGGCGCGACGCTGGCGCCGGGCGCGCCGGAACAGGCGGCGAGGGCGAGCGCGAGGAACGGCGGAGCGAATCTGGTCATGCCCGAAAAGCTGGCGCCCCGCGCGGGGCGGGCGAGGCGCGGGCGCTCACGACTTCGTGAGGAAGGCTCAGGCCGCCTTCGCGCCGAAGGCCGCCATCGTGCCGCGATGGAGCGCCCTGTCCCCCGGCGCGATCTCGCCGGGGCGGAAGGCGGCGCCGTCCGCCAGCCGGGCGTAGATCGGGCCGAAATCCGCCATCGCCGCTTCGAGGAGCGAATCGAAGCTCTCGATCACGAAATAGGTCTGCTGCCGGTCGTCGATCCGGTATTCGGTGCGCATCACCCGTTCGAGATCGAATTCGATGCGGTTCGGCGAGGGATCCTCCAGCGCGAAGACGGTCTCCGAGGGGGAGGACATGATCCCGGCGCCGAAGATGCGCAGCCCCTCCGCCTCCCGCACGAGGCCGAATTCGATCGTGTGCCAGTAGAGCCGGGCGAGCTCCGTCAGCCGCCCGAGCTTCATGGCGCGCAGGCCGCCCTCGCCATAGGCCTGGATGAAGGCGGCGTAGGCCGGATCGGCGAGGAGCGGGACATGGCCGAAGACGTCATGGAAGATGTCCGGCTCCTCGATGTAGTCCATCTCGTCCTCGTCCCGGATGAAGCAACCGGCGGGGAAGCGGCGGTTGGCGAGATGGTCGAAGAACACTTCGTCCGGCACGAGGCCCGGCACGCCGACGACGCGCCAGCCCGTCCGCGACTCCAGCCGGTCCGACAGGCGCTCGAGATCCGGGATGCCGCCTTCGGAGAGGGCGAGGCTCTCCGTCGCCTTCAGGAAGGCGGCGGAGGCGCGGTCGGGGAGGAGGCGCATCATGCGGGCCGTCAGCGCGTCCCACCGCGCGTGCTCCTCGGGCGAATAGGCGCTCCAGCGCTGGTCGATGGTGAAATCGGCGGCGACGGGGCCGGCTTCGCGGCGGAGGCGGGCGGCTGCGGCTTCCATGGCTTGTCTCCTCTGACTTTCGGGGAGAGTGCCGCGAAAGCGGCGGAAATGCTTTTCAAACCGCTCGCTTCTGTAGCAAGATGCGCGAAATTCTTTCGCAGAGGCGTCAATGAGCGAAGAAATCCCCCTGTCGCCGGCCGACCGCGCGCTCCTGCGCCGGCTGCAGGCCGATTCGGGGGCGACGCTGGAGCGGCTGGCCGAGGCCGCCGCGCTCTCCCCCGCCTCGGCCTGGCGGCGGGTGAAGGCGCTGGAGGAGGCGGGGCTGGTCCGCGCCCGCGTCGCGCTCCTCGATCCGGCGAAGGCCGGGCGCGCGCTCTGCGTCTTCGCCGACGTCACGCTGCGCGACCATGCGGCGGAGAAGCGGGCGGCGTTCGAGCGCTTCGTCGCCGCGGCGGAGGAGGTGATGGAATGCCATTCGACCGCGGGCGGGCGGGATTACCTGCTGAAGATCCGCGTCGCCGGCGTGGCGGAATACGAGGCGTTCCTGATGGAGCGCCTGCTCGCGCATCCTTCCGTCGCCTCGGCCTCAAGCTCCTTCTCGCTCAAGGAGCTGAAATATTCGACCGCGCTGCCGCTCTGACGCGGCTCATTCGTGCCAGTGCGCCTCGACCATGGCGGCGAGCAGGGCCTGGAGTTCGGCGAGCCGCGCCTCCGTCGTCGCGGGCATGAGCAGGGCGCCGAGGCGGAGGGCCTGGGCGATCTCGGCATAGGCCTCGCCCTCGGGCCCGGGGGCGGGGAGCGTGGCGCGGAACCGGGCGAGGCGGGCCGCGTCCGCCGCCGCGAGCGCCTCCGCCGCCTCGGGGATCGCGCGAAGGCCGCGCTCCGTCGCCAGCCCCTCGCCGCCTTCGGCGGCCCACGCCGCCGCCAGCGCGCGAAGGAAGGCGCCCTGGCTCTCGAAATGATGATAGAAGGAGCCGCGGGTCTTCCCCGCGCGCCGCGTCAGCGCCTCGACCGTCAGCCCCGAGGGGCCTTCCTCCTCGATCGCCGCGCGCCCGAGCGCCAGCCAATCCTCCCGCCCGAGGCGCGCCACTGGTGTCTCTCCGGCTCCGTTCGTGCAATACCGTATGGTATGGTTTGTATTCCGCGCCGCAAGGGCGAATCTGCGCCGCCCCTGCGCCGGCCTGTCGCAGGCGATAGAAAATCCATCCAGATCATGGACTTGCCTCTCAGCCCCAAATCCGCTTGCGGCATTGACGCAGCGCACCCGGCCGGCCTAATGTCCGCCCCGGCGAGGAGAGGGCCCAGAGGCGAGCGGAGGCGGCGCGACGTGACGACGCGACCCCCGGAAGACCCCCTGAAATCTCTCGCCGCGCGGATCGAGGCGGCGCGCGAGGCGCGGAAACCGCCGCCGCCCGCGCCGAAGGGCAAGTTTTCCGCCGCCGGGTTCGGCTGGCGCATGACGATCGACCTGGTGACCGGCATTCTCGTCGGCGCGGGGCTCGGATGGGGGATGGACAGCCTTTTCGGCACGCTGCCCCTCTTCCTGATCGTCATGACGATGTTCGGTTTCGCCGCCGGCGTCCGCGTGATGCTGGGCTCGGCGCGGGACTACGAGAAGGACCATCCGGCGCAGCGCGCGCCGGAGAAGAGAAGGGAAGACAATGGCGACGGGACCTGACGGCGAGGTTGTCATCGACCCGATGAAGCAGTTCGAGATCAAGCCGCTCTTCGGCGACGAGCTCGGGCTCTTCACGATCACCAATTCGACGCTGTGGATGGCGCTGGCCGTTGCCGCGGTGGCGGCGCTCCTCCTCCTCGGCGGTCGGGGGCGCAACCTCGTGCCGACGCGGATGACCTCGGTCGCGGAAATCCTCTACGGCTTCATCAGGCAGATGTGCACGGACGTGCTGGGCCATGAGGGGGTGAAGTTCTTCCCCTACATCTTCACGCTCTTCATGTTCATCCTCTTCTCCAACCTCCTCGGCATGATCCCGGGCTCCTTCACGACGACGAGCCATGTGGCGGTGACGGGCGTGCTCGCGCTCGCCGTCTTCTGCTCGGTCATCGTCATCGGCGTGATGCGGCAGGGCATCGGCTTCTTCGGCATGTTCTGGGTGACGAGCGCGCCGGCCGCGCTCCGCCCCGTCCTCGCCGTCATCGAGGTCATCTCCTTCTTCGTGCGGCCGCTCAGCCATTCGATCCGTCTCGCCGGCAACATGATGGCGGGCCATGCGGTGCTGAAGGTCTTCGCGGGGCTGGCGGCGATGATCGTCGCCGCCGGGCTCGGCCCGCTCGTCGTCCTGCCCATCGTCGGCATGATGGGGATGACGGCGCTCGAACTCCTCGTATCCGTGGTGCAGGCCTACATCTTCTCGATCCTCACCTGCATCTATCTCAACGACGCGCTCCACTCGCACCATTGAGCGGGCGCATCCCAATCCATCCATTCAAGGAGACGAAAGATGGAAGCTGAAGCTGCGGCCCTCCTGGGCAAGTATATCGGCGCGGGCCTGGCCTGCACCGCGATGGCCGGCGCCGGCATCGGCGTGGGCAACGTCGTCGGCAACTACCTCGCCGGCGCGCTGCGCAACCCGGCCGCGGCCGGGGGCCAGACGGCGACCATGTTCCTCGGCATCGCCTTCGCCGAGGCGCTCGGCATCTTCGGCTTCCTGATCGCGCTGCTGCTGATGTTCGCCGTCTGACGGCGGGCGTTTTCAAGGCGACAGGGCTGCGCGCCGTCGGGGCGCGCGGCCCAAACGATCGGGAGGGCCGGATGGTCCACATGCGCATTTCGGCCGTCATGGCCAGCGGCGCCGCGCTTCTCGCCGCCCCCGCCCTTGCGGCGACCGAGGGCGAGGCGAAGGGCGGCATGCCGCAGCTGAATTTCGACAGCTGGGGGAGCCAGATCTTCTGGCTCGTGGTCTCGCTCGTCGTGCTCTTCCTCCTGATGAAGAACGTGATCCTGCCGCGCATCGCCGCGGGGCTGGAGGAGCGTTCCGAGAAGATCGAGGACGATCTCGACCGCGCCGCGACCTTCCGGCGGGACGCCGAGGCGGCCGAGGCCGCCTACGAGAAGGCGCTGGCCGACGCCCGCGCCAAGGCGCAGGAGATCGCGCAGGGGGCGAAGGACGCCGTCCAGGCCGACTACGCCGCCGCCGTCGCGAAGGCGGACGCGGAGATCGCGGCCCGTGCGGCCGAGGGCGAGAAGCGGATCGCGGAGATCGGCGAGAGCGCCGCGGAGGCCGTCAGCGAGGTCGCGGCGGACACGGCGGGCGCGGTGATCGAAGCCGTCGCGCCCGGCATGGGCGACGACAAGGCGGCGCGCGCCGCCGTCTCCGAACTCCTCGGGAGGTGAGCCGATGATGAGCTTCTTCGGAAACAGCGACCTTGTGGTCGGCCTCTCCAGCCTCCTCTTCATCGCGCTGATCGTCTACCTCAAGGTGCCCGGCAAGGTCGCCGCGATGCTGGACGCGCGGGCCGACAAGATCGCGAAGGAACTGGACGAGGCGCGGCGGCTCCGCGAGGAGGCGCAGGCGCTCCTCGCCTCCTACGAGCGCAAGCAGAAGGAAGTCGAGGAGCTGGCGCAGGAGATCGTGACCCGCGCCCGCGCCGAGGCGGCCCGCGCCGCCGAACAGGGCCGCGCCGAGCTCGAAGCCTCCATCACCCGCCGGCTGAAGAAGGCCGACGAGCAGATCGCCTCGGCCGAGGCCGCGGCGATCCGCGAGGTGAAGGACCGCGCCGTGGCGGTCGCCATCGAGGCCGCCGGCAAGGTCATCGCCGGCAAGATGACGGGCGAGGCGGCGGAAGCCTATCTCGCGCAGGCGATCAAGGACGTTTCGGCCAAGCTGCACTGAGGCCGGTCGCCGGAAACAGCAGGGGCGCGCGAGGCATCGCGCGCCCCTTCGCTTTCTCCCCCGCCCCTTCCCCCGCCCCGCAGGCCGCGCTATCCCCCGCCCATGCCGCGATACCGCCTCACCCTGGAATATGACGGCGCCCCCTTTTCCGGCTGGCAGCGGCAGGCGGACCGGCCTTCCGTGCAACAGGCGCTGGAGGAAGCGGTTCTGCGGCTGACCGGGGATGCGGCGCATGTGCAGGGCGCGGGGCGCACCGATGCCGGCGTCCATGCGCTCGGCCAGGTGGCGCATCTGGACCTTGAGCGGGACTGGGAGCCGTTCCGGCTCATGGAGGCGCTGAACCATCACCTCCGGCCCGCGCCTGTCTCCGTCATCGCGGCGGAGGCGGCGGGGGCGGCGTTCCATGCGCGGTTCGACGCCGTGGAGCGGGAATATCTCTATCGCATCCTCAACCGCCGCGCGCCGCCCGCGCTGGATCGCGGGCGCGTCTGGCATCTGCGCCAACCGCTCGACGCGGAGGCGATGCACAGCGCGGCGCAGGCGCTGGTCGGACGGCACGACTTCACCACCTTCCGCGCCGCGCTCTGCCAGGCGAAGAGCCCGGTCAAGACGGTGGACGAAGTGCGGGTGAGCCGTGCGGGGGAGGAGATCCACATTGTCGCCCGCGCACGGAGCTTCCTTCACAATCAGGTGCGGAGCTTCGTCGGCACGCTGGAGCGGGTGGGCGCCGGCGCCTGGGCGCCGCGGGATGTGGCCGCGGCGCTCGAAGCGAGGGACCGGGCGGCCTGCGGCCCGGTCGCGCCGCCGCAGGGGCTCTATCTCGTGGCGGTGCGGTATCCGGGCTCTCAGCGCCCGAGCGAGCACTCGCCGTAGGTCTCGCCCCGCGCCTCCACCTCGGCCATCTTCGCGCCGAGCTCGCCGGGGGTGAAGGCGCCGGCCTCCATCAGGTTCTGCGTCACCGCCTGGATCCAGCGCTCGTAATAGCTCTGCGTCTCGAAGGCTTCCGGGCCCATGTCCTCCAGCACGCGGCGGAGGCCGTCCACCGTGAAGAGGCCCTTGGAGGTGGCGAGCACCATCAGCGCGTCCACCCGCTTTTCCCAGAGCGCGTAATCGTGCAGGGCGGGGTCGATGGCCGGGTCCGCGGGCGGGAGGCCGCCCATGTCATGCCAGCGGCGCCCCTCTTCCTCGCCATGATCGTGGTGATGGTGATGGTCGTGCATGCGCGCCTCCTACCGCCCGCGAATCCGCGGGTCCATCGCGTCGCGGAGCCCGTCTCCGATGAAGTTCACGGAGAGCACCGTAAGGCTGATGAAGAGCCCCGGCCAGATCACGCGGCCGGGCGACCGCGTCATGAAGTCCTTGCCGTCGAAGAGGAGCCGCCCCCAGGTCGGGAAGTCGGGCGGAAAGCCGAGGCCGAGGAAGGAGAGGGTCGATTCCGTGATGATCGCCGCGGCGATGCCGATGGTCGCCGAGACCATGATCGGCGAGAGGACGTTGGGCAGGATGTGCCGCGTGATGACGCGGCCCTCCTTCGTGCCGATGCTCTGCGCCGCGAGGACGAATTCCCGCTCCTTCAGCGTCTGCACCTCGCCGCGCACGATCCGCGCCGTCTGCATCCAGCTCGTGACGCCGATGATGACGACGATGAGGAGGAAGACGCCGGCCTCCGGCCCGAAATTCGCCCGGAGCGTATCGCGGAAGAGGAGGATGGCGACGAGGAGGAGGGGCAGGATCGGCAGGGCGAGGAACAGCTCGGTGAGCCGCATCAGCGGCCCGTCGAGCCGGCGGAAATAGCCGGCGAGGACGCCGATCACCGCGCCGATCAGCATCGAGACGGCCATCGCGGTGATGCCGACCGCGAGCGAGACTCGCCCGCCCGCCAGCACCTGGGCCAGCATGTCCCGCCCCACATTGTCCGTCCCGAACGGGTGGGCCCAGCTCATCGGCATGTTGCGGGCGCGGAGATTGGTGGTCCCCGGGTCGATGGTCCAAAGCATCGGGCCGAAGATCACGGCTAGAAGGATGAAGCCGAAGACGCCGGCCCCGATCATCGCCCCGCGATGCGCGCGGAACTGCCGCCAGACATCGCCCCAGAGCGAGCGATGCGCCGTCGGCGCGGCGGCGGCCGCCGCTGCGGTCGCGTCAGTCATAGCGGATCCTCGGGTCGAGCACGCCGTAGAGGAGATCGGCGATCAGGTTGAAGACGACGATCAGGATCGCGAAGATGAAGGTCAGCGTCTGGACGAGCGGGATGTCGTTCGACTCGATCCCGGTGATGAGCAGCGCGCCGATGCCGTTCACACGGAAGATCTGCTCGGTCACGATGGCGCCGCCGAAGATCGTCGGCACGCCGAGCGCGATCACGGTGACGACCGGGATGAGGGAGTTGCGGAGAACGTGGAGCAGGACGACCGTCCGCTCCCGCACGCCCTTGGCGCGGGCGGTGCGGACATAATCCTGCGTCAGGTTGTCGAGCATCGAGGCGCGCATGAAGCGGCTGATCTGGCTGGCGTTGGCGAGGGCGAGGACCATGGTGGGCATGGCCATCTGCTTCACCTGGAACCAGAAACTGTCCCAGTCCTCCACGACATGGGTGGTGTCGTAGATCGAAGGCAGCCAGCCGAGCCAGACCGAGAAGACGACGATCAGCAGGAGCCCGGTGAAGAAGGTCGGGATCGAGAAGCCGAGCATCGAGATGAAGGTGCCGATCTGGTCGAAGAGCGAGTATTGCCGGTAGGCGGAGATGACGCCGAGCGGCACCGCGATCAGCACGGCGACGACATAGGACATGCCGACGACCCAGAGCGTCTGCGGCAGGCGCTCCACGATGAGGTCGGTGACGGGGGAGCGGGTGGCCCAGGAGAGGACGCGGAGGCGGTTCTCGCTGTCCCCGATCGTCAGGCCGGTCATCTGTTCGAGGACGGCGAGCGGCTCATTGATGAGGAACTGCTCAAGCCATTTGAAATAGCGGATGATGAAGGGCTCGCCGAGGCCGAGGGAGAGGCGGATCTTCTCCCGCACCTCGGGCGGAATGGTGAGCGGCAGGTTCGCCGTCGGGTCCGAGGGCGCAAGGTCGAGCAGCGCGAAGACGATGAAACTGATCGCGAGCAATGTCGGGATCGAGATCAGGAGGCGTCTTGCGGCGTATCGGAGCATCGATGGTCCCGTGCGATCCCGTGGGAAAAAAGGGGGCGGCCCCGGAAGGCCGCCCCCGCGTTCAGCGCGTCACTTCACGCGATGCCAGTCCGCGATGTTCCAGAGCTCGCTGTCCCAGTCGGAGATCTTCACGCCCCCGAGGCTGTTGGCGTGCGCGGAGGTGCCGCCGCGATGGACGAGCGGGATCATGGCGTAGTTCTGCATGAGCATGTCGTTCATCTGCTTCACGATTTCCGCCCGGGCCTCGAGCCCCGCGGTGCGCGAAAGCTCCGCCGCGAGCGCGTCATAGGCCGGATCGCAGAAGCGCATGATGTTCTCGCCCTGCCACTGCGTCGCCGGCCGCGGGGCCTTGTCGCAGATCGCGTTGGCCATGTAGGCCTCCGGATCGACGCCCGAGAAGTTGTTCGTGTACATCTCGAGGTCGGCGTAGAACTTCTGGAACGTGTCCGGCGAGTTCGGGTCGCCGCCGAAGAAGACGCTGGCGGAGATGTTCCGCAGCTCCGTCTCGACGCCGATCTCGCTCCACCATTCCTTGATGATGGCCTGGAATTCCTGGCGCACCGCGTTCGTGGAGGTCTGGTAGAGGAAGGAGAGGCGCATGCCGTCCTTCTCCCGCACGCCGTCAGGGCCGGGGACCCAGCCGGCCTCGTCCAGCAGCGCCTTGGCCTCCTCGATGTTCTGCGTCAGGCAGGCGTCGTTCGCCGTGGAGACGTAGATGTCCGGCCCGGGGACGACGTTGCAGGTCGGCCGCCCGGTCTTGCCGTAGCCGATCTCCGTCAGGATCACCGGGTCGATGGCGCGGGAGAGCGCCTTCCGGACGCGGATGTCGGAGAGGATCGGATGCGCGTTCGAGCCGTCCTCCTTCCAGACGGAGCGCTCGTCCGGCCCGAGCGCCGGGTCGGGGTTGGTGAAGTTGACATGGATGCGCTCGACCGAGGTGCCGAAGGCGACGACGACCTTGCCCTTGCCGGCCTCCTCCATCTCGTTCAGCACTTCCGGGCTGATCTGGAGGTTCCAGGCGTAGTCGAACTCGCCCGTCTGGAGGACGGAGCGCGCCGCGGACTCGGCGTCGCCGCCGCCCTTGAAGGTCACGGTCGCGAAGGCGGGCTTCGCCGGGTCGCGATAGTTCGGGTTCGCCTCGAGCGTGATGACGTCATTGGCGCGGAACTCGACGACGCGGAACGGGCCGGTGCCGATCGGGTTGAAGTTCTGCTCCGTGCATTCCGGCGCCTTCGCCCCGGTGCATTCGGCGAACTGCTTCGCCTGGATGATCGGGCTCTCGGAGCCGACCAGCGCGGTGTAGGGGAAGGGCTTCGCCTCGGAATAGGTGATCTTCAGCGTATGGTCGTCGAGCGCCTCCATCCCGGCCACGCCCTCGAAATAGCTGGTCTGCGCGCAGCCGCCGTCGGGGTTGGTGCAATACTGCCAGGTGAAGATCGCGTCCGCCGCGGTGAAGGGCGTGCCGTCGGACCAGAGGACGCCCTGCTTCAGCTTCCAGGTGATCGTCGTCAGATCCTCGGAGACGCCGCCGTTCTCGACGGTCGGGATCTCCTCGGCCAGCAGCGGCGTCAGCGCGCCGGTGTCGTCGAACCGGGCGAGCGGCTCGATGACCATCGACGCCGCCTCGACCTCCTTCGTCCCGCCGGAGAGGAACGGATTCATCGTGGACGGCGCCTGCCAGTAGATGATCTTGAGCTCGCCGTCGGCCCCCCGCTCGGCGAGGACGGGGCCGGCGCAGAGCGCCAGCGCCGTGCCCGCGGCGAGTAGATGTTTCAGTCCGGTCATTGTTCAGGCTCCCTGTCTGTTGACCTTGTGACGATGTCGGCGCCGCCCGTTTTCCGGGCGGCCCTCAGCTGACGATAGCGGATGCTCCGCCGCGCGGAAGGGCGAATTCCCGCCCTCATGCCGCGAAATGGCAGGCGACGCCGCGCCCGTCCGCCAGTTTCCGGAAGGCGGGAACCTCGGCCGCGCAGCGCGCCTCGGCCACCGGGCAGCGGGTGCGGAAGACGCAGCCGGAGGGCGGGTTGGCGGGCGAGGGCACGTCCCCCTGGAGGATGATGCGCTCCACGCTCCGCTTCTCCACCGTCGGCACGGCGGAAAGGAGCGCCTTCGTATAGGGGTGGCGCGGGCTCTCGTAGAGCGCGTCGCGGCTCGCGAGCTCGACCAGCCTGCCGAGATACATCACCGCCACCCGGTCCGCGATGTGGCGGACCATGGAAAGGTCATGGCTGATGAAGAGATAGGTGAGGCCCAGCCGGTCCTGCAGGTCCTCCAGCAGGTTGACGACCTGCGCCTGGATCGAGACGTCCAGCGCGGCGATGGGCTCGTCGCAGACGATGAATTTCGGGTCGAGCGCCAGCGCGCGGGCGATGCCGATGCGCTGCCGCTGGCCGCCGGAAAACTCGTGCGGATAGCGGTTCGCGAAATCCGGATTCATGCCGACCTGGTCGAGCAGGGCGCGCACCTTGTCCTGCCGCTCGGCGCGGCTCATGTCGCGCCGGTGCTCGTCCAGCGGCTCGGCGATGATGGAGCCGACGGTCATGCGCGGGTTGAGGCAGGCCTGCGGGTCCTGGAAGATCATCTGCATCGAGGGGCGGAGGCGGCGGAGCGCGTCCCCCTCCGTCCTCGATATGTCCTTGCCGTCGATGAAGATCGAGCCGGCGGTCGGCTTGTAGAGGCGGATCACGGCGCGCCCCGTCGTGGACTTGCCGCAGCCCGACTCGCCGACGACGCCCAGCGTCTCGCCCCGGCCGATCTCGAAGCTCACATCGTCCACGGCCTTGATGACGCCGACCTGCCGGCGGAAGATGCCGGCGTAGATCGGGAAATGCATCGAGAGCCCGCGGACGCTGACCAGCGTCTCCGCCTTCGCTGCGTCAAGCGGCATCGCGTCCCTCCTGCGGCGGGGTCCACCAGCAGGCGACCTCGTGTCGGTCGCCGCGATCGAGAACGGGCGGGTTCGCCTCCCGGCATTTCGCGTGGACATGCGCGCAGCGCGGCGCGAAGGGGCAGGAGGAAGGCGCGGCGCGGAGGATCGGCGGCTGCCCGGCGATGGTCAGCAGCCGTTCCTTCCGCGCGCCGCCGAGATCGGGGAGGGTCTGCATCAGGGCGCGGGTATAGGGATGCTGCGGCCGGGCGAAGAGCTCCGCCACCGGCGCCTGTTCGGCGACCTGGCCGCCATACATCACCATCACCCGGTCCGCGATGCCGGCGACGACGCCGAGATCGTGGGTGATCCAGATCACCGCCATGCCGAGCTCGGTGCGGAGCTTCTGCACGAGGTCGAGGATCTGCGCCTGGATCGTCACGTCGAGCGCGGTGGTCGGCTCGTCCGCGATCAGCACCTTCGGGTCGCAGGCGAGGGCGATGGCGATCATCACGCGCTGGCGCATGCCGCCGGAAAACTGGTGCGGGTAATCGTCCAGCCGCGCCGCGGGCGAGGGGATGCCGACCAGCGCCAGAAGCTCCGCCGCCCGCTCCCGCGCCCGCGCCTTCGAGAGGCCGAGATGGACGCGGAGCGGCTCCATGATCTGGAAGCCGACGGTGAAGACCGGGTTGAGCGAGGTCATCGGGTCCTGAAAGACGAAGCCGATATCGCCGCCGCGGAGGGCGCGCATCTCCTGCTTCGTCATCTTCAGCACGTCGCGGCCCTGGAACAGCACCTCGCCGCCCGTCACCATCGCAGGCGGGGAGGGCAGGAGGCCCATCAGGGACATCATGGTGACGGACTTGCCGGAGCCGGATTCCCCGACGACGCCGAGAAGCTCCCCCTCCCGCACTGCGAAGCTCACGCCGTTCACCGCATGGACCTGACCGTCCCGCACGCGGAACACGGTTTCAAGATTGCGAACGTCGAGCACCGGCGGCGAAGCCGCCTCTCGCTGATCCGTCATACGCTTCCCTGTCGGCGCGCCCTTGGGGCGTTGTGATTGGGAAAACACAACACCATTCGCTGCGGCGCCGCAAGAGGCGATGCAGCGACTAGCGCTGCGCCTTCACGTAAGCCTTGAGGACCGCGTTGATGCGGGTCTGGTAGCCCTTCCCGCCTGCGCGGAAATGGTCGAGCACGTCCTTGTCGAGCCGGATGGAGACGAGCTCCTTCGGGACGGGATGGACGATTTCGGCGTTCGCCCAGTCGAAGGCCTCGTCCTCGTTATCGGTCTCGGCTTCGGAATCCTCGGGAATGGGAAGGGCGCGCAGCGCCTCCCACTCCGTCACGCCCTTCAGCTTCTTCGCCTCAGAGAGCGTAAGCTTCGTGATACTTCCCGATTTCGCCACGCCTCGCCCTCCTTGCCGAAATGATCCTGCGAACTTCGCCCCGCATCGTGAAGATTACTGCGATGAAGACGCCGCCAAGCGGGCCTATCGCAATGAAGCGCTCCTCGCCTTCGCGCGGGCTGGCGAATTCGAGCACGGGGTTTTCGAAGACAAGGATCGCGTCTTCGAAGGCGATGCCGTGCTTGGCGAGGTTCTTTATGCGCTTTTGGTCATCATATTCGAACGAAAGCCGTTCGCTCATAGTTCAAAGTCCCCTTTGGCCCGTTTGGGGCGCATATGTTCCCGGGGCAGCCCGTCTAGATGCGAGCCTTGGATCTTTGTATATACAATCGCATTACGCCCGTCAACCGCCGCCCGCTCACCCCTTCGTCCAGCTCTCCCGCTTGCGGTAGATCGTGGAGGGGCTGAGGTCGAGCACGCGGGCGGCCTTGGGGACGGAGCCGCCATGCGCGGCGACCGTCGCCTCGATGAATTCCCGCTCCACCTCCGCCATCGTCGCGCCGACGAGGCTTTCGATCCGGGCGGAGAAATCGAGCGGCGCGGCGGCGGAGGGGCCGGGCGCGGCGGGCGGCGAGACGGAGCCGGCGAGGCCGGGCGGCAGCATCTCCGGCGTCGCCTCCTCGGCGTCGTGGAGCAGCACGACGTTCCAGATCACGTTCTGCAACTGGCGCACATTGCCGGGCCAGGGCATGGCGCGGAGCGCGTCCTTCATGCCGGGCGAGAGGCGGGAGAAGCGCTTTCCCTCCTCCCGCGCATAGCGGCGCAGGAAGGCCTCCGCGGCCTCGATCACGTCCTCCCCGCGGTCGCGGAGCGGCGGCAGGTGGATCGGCACGACATGGAGGCGATAGAAGAGATCCTCCCGGAACCGCCCGGCGCGAACCTCCGCCACAGGGTCCCGGTTGGTCGCGCAGATGATCCGCGCGTCCACCTTGCGCGGCGTCGTGGCGCCGACGGGCGTGACCGTCGAGGTCTGGAGGAAGCGGAGGAGCTTGGTCTGGAGCGCGAGGTCCATCTCGCAGATCTCGTCGAGAAAGAGCGTGCCCCCGTCCGCCGCCGCGGCGGCGCCCGGCTTGTCCGCTATCGCGCCGGTGAAGGAGCCGCGGAGATGCCCGAAGACCTCGGATTCCAGCAGGTCGCGCGGGATCGCGCCGCAATTGAGCGCGATGAACGGGCCCTTCGCGCGGCCCGACTCGGCGTGGATCGCCTGCGCGGCGACTTCCTTGCCCGCGCCGCTCTCCCCCGTGATGAACACCGTGGCGGTGGAGCGCCCGATATCCCCGATCAGGCGATAGACCTCCCGCATCGCGGGGGAGCGGCCGATGAAGCCGTGGAAGGCGCCGCCCTCCACGTCGCCGCGGGCGCGGGCCGCGGGCTCGGGCGCGCCGATCTCCTTCATCGCGTTGGAGACGGCGGAGAGGAGGCGCCGCTCGTCGAACGGCTTCACGAGGAAGTCGAACGCGCCGCGCTTCATCGCCTCGACCGCGCGGTTGATCGAGCCGTTGGCGGTGATGACGATGATCTTCCCCGCCGGGTCCGCCGCCCGCATCTCCGTCAGGAGGTCGAGCCCGTCCCCGTCCGGCAGCATGAGGTCGAGGAGGACGAGGCGCCCCTCCGCGCCCTGATGCCGGGCCCGCGCCTCCTCCGCCAGATAGGCGCAGTCGACGGCGTAGCCCTCCCGCTTCAGGACGCCCTCATAGACGAGGGCGAGCGAGCGCGTGTCCTCGACCAGCAGGATCGGCGCTCGTGGGGGCTCGCTCACGCGGTCTTGGCCTTTCGCTCCGCGATGACGAAGCGCATCACCCCGTCGAGCTCCGGCAGCGCCTCGGCGGCGAGCGCGGCGGCGCCGTCCATGTCCTGATCGTTGGCGAGGCGGTTCAGCTTCTCCGCATGGCGCTGGAGCCGGACGGCGCCGACGGCGCCGGCGACGCTGACGAGGATGTGGCTCGCGCCGCGCATCTCGTCCACGTCGCCCTCCTCCGCCGCGGTGTCGATCCGCGCGCGGATGGAGGCGAGGTCGGCCTCCACGCGGGTCAGCAGCTCGCCCATCACCTCCTCGCCGATGGAGGCGGCGAGGCTGTCATAGATCGTGCGCTCGATCAGGCCGGCGCTTTCCGCCGGCTTCGCCGAGCGGGCGCGCCGCCCGTCCATCAGGCTGAGGATGTCGAGCCCGAACTGGCGGATCGAGGTGATGGGCTTGGCGATCAGCCCGTCCGCGCCGACCTTGGCGATCTTGTCGCGGTGCTCCTGCATCGCATAGGCGGTGAGCGCGATCACCGGCGCCTCCGCGAGCGGCCCGGAATCGGCCCGGATCGCGCGGATCACGTCGAGGCCGGAAACGCGGGGCATCTCGATGTCGATGAGCAGCACGTCATAGACGCGCTCCTTCAGCCGTTCGAGCGCGATCGCGCCGTCGGAGGCGATGTCCACCTCCGCGCCGAGGGTCTGAAGCATCTGCGTCGCGACGAGCTGGTTGGTCACGTTGTCCTCGGCGAGGAGGATCGACATCCCCTTCAGCCGTTCAAGGCCGCTCTCCGTCTCAACACTCATGGACCCCGGTCCCTCCGCGTACGCCGATCTTGTTCTACCGTGCCTCCTCTTAGCGGCTATTTGCAAATCGCAAATTAATCGGCGGCGTTCATCCGCGCGCGGGCGGGAGGCCGAGGCCGGCGAGCGCGGCGGCGATCTCGTCGAGGATCGCCGGGTCGTCGATCGTCGCCGGCTGGCGGAAGCTCTCGCCGTCCGCGATCTTCGCCATGATTCCGCGCAGGATCTTGCCCGAGCGCGTCTTCGGCAGGCGGTCCACAACCACGGCGAGGCGGAAGGCGGCGACGGGGCCGATCCGCTCCCGCACCAGCTTCACCGCCTCCGCCACGATCTCCCCGTGCGGCCGCGCGCAGCCCTTGTTGAGGCAGAGGAAGCCGAGCGGCGCCTGCCCCTTCAGATCGTCCGCGATCCCGACGACGGCGCATTCCGCGATGTCCGGATGGTCCGAAAGCACCTCCTCCATCGCCCCGGTCGAGAGGCGATGGCCGGCGACGTTGATGACGTCGTCCGTCCGCGCCATGATCTGGAGATAGCCCTCCGCATCCTTCATCCCGGCGTCGCCGGTCTCGTACCAGCCGGGGAACGTGGTGAGGTAGGACTTCACGAACCGCGCCTCGGCGTTCCAGAGCGTCGGCAGCGTTCCGGGCGGGAGCGGCAGCTTCACCGCCACGGCGCCGAGCGTGCCGGGGGGAACTTCATGCCCGCCCTCGTCAAGGATGCGCACGTCATAGCCCGGCATGGCGAGGCCCGTCGTGCCGAGCCTGATCTCGCAGCCGGGTTCGAGGCCGAGCGGGACGCCGGTGATCGCCCAGCCCGTCTCCGTCTGCCACCAATGGTCCACGACGGGAACGCCGAGGAGGCGCGCGGCCCAGTTCACCGTGTCGGTGTCCGACCGCTCGCCCGCGAGATAGAGCGCCTTGAGCGAGGAAAGGTCGTGCCCGGCGACGAGCGCGCCCGCAGGGTCCTCCCGCTTGATCGCGCGGAAGGCGGTGGGGGCGGTGAAGAAGCTCTTCACCTTGTGCTTCGCGATGACGCGCCAGAAGGTCGCCGCGTCCGGCGTGCCCACGGGCTTGCCCTCGAAGAGGACGGACGCGCAGCCGGCGAGGAGCGGGCCATAGACGATGTAGGAATGGCCGACGACCCAGCCGACATCGGACGCCGCCCAGAACACGTCCCCCGCCCCGACGCCGTAGAGGTTCCGCATCGTCCAGTGCAGCGCGACCGCATGGCCGCCGGAGGGGCGCACGACGCCCTTCGGCTGCCCCGTCGTCCCCGATGTGTAGAGCACATAGAGCGGCTCCGCCCCGCCGACGGGAACGGGCGCGGCGGGCGCCGCCCCCTCCTGGAAGGCGAACCATTCCGCGTCCCGCCCCTCGACGAGCGCGGCGGGCTTCTCCGGCCGCTGGAAGATCACGCAGAATTCGGGCTTGTGCTTCGCGATGTCGATGGCCCCGTCGAGCAGGGGCTTGTAGTCCACCACCCGGCCCGGCTCGATCCCGCAGGAGGCGGCGATCACCGCCTTCGGCTTGCAATCGTCGATCCGCACGGCGAGCTCGTTGGCCGCGAAGCCGCCGAAGACGACGGAATGGACGGCGCCGATCCGCGCGCAGGCCAGCATGGCCACCGCCGCCTCCGCCACCATCGGCATGTAGATCACCACCCGGTCCCCCTTCGCGACGCCGCGCCGCGCGAGCGCGCCGGCGAGCCGGGCGGTGAGGTCCTGCAATTCCGCGTAGGTGACGATGCGGGTGGAGCCGGTGATCGGGCTCTCGTGGATGATCGCCGCCTGGTCGCCGCGCCCGGCGGCGACGTGCCGGTCCACCGCGTTGAAGCAGGTGTTCATCTCCCCGTCCGCGAACCACTCGTAAAGCGGGGCCCGTTCGGGGAAGAGCGCGCGGGAGGGAGGGCGGCTCCACTCCATCGCCTTCGCGGCCTCCATCCAGAACGCTTCCGGATCGGCCTTCCAGCCTTCATATGCCCCGCGATAGCTCATGGCGCTTCCCCTCGCTTTTCCAGAGGGGAAGCATGATATGGCCTTGGCGGCAAGTGCCGGGCCGCCCCGCGACGCGGGCGACCGGGCCGCGAAAGGAGGCTGCGATGCGGGACGCCGCGACATTCTGGGACGGGATCGCGGAGCGCTACGCCGCGAGCAAGGTCTCCGACCCCGAAACCTACGAGCTGACGCTGCGCCGCACGGCGGAGCGGCTTCGCCCCCTGGACCGGGCGCTGGAGATCGGATGCGGCACGGGGACGACCGCGCTGCGGCTCGCCCCTTCCGTCGCGTCGTTGACGGCGACGGACCTCTCCGGCGAGATGATCCGCATTGCGGAGGGCAGGGCGGCGGAGGCGGGCGCGCAGAACGTGCGGCTCCTGCGCGCCGGTCTCTCCGACGCGGCGCTCGAAGGGGAGCCCTATGACGCCGTGCTGGCGTTCAACCTCCTGCACCTGCTGGAGGACCTGCCCGCCGCCGCGCGGCGCGTCCGCGCGCTTCTGAAGCCGGGCGGGCTCTTCATCTCGAAAAGCGCCGCCGTGCCCTCGCCGCAGCCGCTTTCCTTCCGGCTGATCCGCCTCGTCGTTCCCGTCATGCAGGCGCTCGGCAAGGCGCCCGCGGTGGTCTTCCGGCCGGTCGCGGAGGTGCAGGCGGTCATCGAGGCGGCTGGGTTCTCCCTCCTCGCGGCGGAGGATCACGGCGCGCCGGGGCGGGGGCGGTTCATCGTCGCGAAGGCGGTCTGAGCCGGGCCGCGCGGGGCGCGTGACAATCCCCGCGCCCTCCGCTACCGCTTCTCCACCATGACCGCGCCCACCGTCCTCGACAGCCGCTATTCCTGGGGCCGCCTCGGAATCACCCTCGCCATCGGTTCGGTCTCCAGCGTCGGGATCTGGGCCTTCATCGCCATCCTGCCGGCGGCGCAGGCCGAGTTCGGGCTCGGGCGGGGCGGGGCCTCCGTGCCCTATGCGGTCTCCATGCTCGGCTTCGCGCTCGGCAACCTCCTCGTCGGGCGGATGGTGGACCGGCTCGGCGTCGTCCCCTCGCTGATCGGGGCGGCGTGCCTTCTCTCGGCGGGCTTCGCGCTCTCGACGCTGGCGCCCTCCCTCGCGGTCTTCATCCTGCTGCATTTCGCCATCGGCTTCGGCTCGGCCGCGGGGTTCGGGCCGCTGATGGCGGATGTGAGCCACTGGTTCATGCGCCGCCGCGGCATCGCGGTGACGGTCGCCGCCTCCGGCAACTACATCGCCGGCGCGCTCTGGCCCTGGGCGCTTTCGGGGCTGCTGGCGGAGGAGGGGTGGCGCGCCTTCTATCTCGCGCTCGCGCTCATCGTGCTTGTCGTCGTGATCCCGCTCGCGCTCCTCCTCCGCCGCCGCGCGCCGGAGGAGGCGATGGCGGCGGCGGGGGCGAAGGCGGCGGCGAATTCCATGAGCGCGGGGCTCTCGCCCCGCTCGCTCCAATTGCTCCTCTGCCTCGCGGGGCTCGGCTGCTGCATGGCGATGGCGATGCCGCAGGTCCATATCGTCGCCTATTGCGTCGATCTCGGCTTCGGGCCGGCGGTGGGGGCGGAGATGCTCTCGCTCATGCTCATGGGCGGCGTCGTCTCCCGCATCGCCTCCGGGGTGCTGGCGGATGCGATCGGCGGGGTGCGGATGCTGATCGTCGGCTCGGCGCTGCAATGCCTCGCGCTGCTGCTCTACATCCCGTTCGACGGGCTCGCCTCGCTCTATGTCGTGTCGCTCGTCTTCGGGCTGAGCCAGGGCGGGCTGGTGCCGGCCTATGCGATCATCGTGCGGGAATACCTGCCGCCTGCGGAGGCGGGGGCGCGGGTCGGCGTCGTCATCATGTCGACGATCATCGGCATGGCGCTCGGCGGCTGGGTCTCGGGCTGGATCTACGACCTCACCGGCTCCTACACGCTCGCCTTCCTGAACGGCGTCGCCTGGAACCTCGTGAACCTCGCGGTGGCCTTCGCGCTCATCCTCCGGTCGCGGCCGAAAGGGCCCCGCGCGCCCGCGCTTGACGCCCTGCCGACTCGCGCCTAAAAGGCGCAACTCCAATCAGGGCGCCTCCGCGGCGGCCCGGTCTTATGCCGAGGTGATCCGATGTCCCGTCGTTGCGAGCTTTCCGGAAAGGGTGTCCTTTCGGGCAACCGCGTGAGCCATTCCAACATCAAGACCCGCCGGCGCTACCTGCCGAACCTCTCGCCCGTCAGCCTCGACAGCGAGACGCTGGGCCGGACCTTCCGCTTCCGCATCGCGACCTCGACGCTCCGCTCGGTGGACCATCGCGGCGGGCTCGACGCCTATCTCGCCAAGGCGCGGGACGAAGACCTTTCGCCCGCCGCGCTGAAGGTGAAGAAGGAAATCGCGAAGGCTCAGGCCTCCGCCTGATCGCCGCGCGTCTCCCCTGCGGCGGCCCGGCGCTTGATGGCGCGGGCCGCCGCCGGCATTTTCGGCCCATGCGGCTTCTTCGCCTCCTCCTGATTCTCGCCGTGGCGCTCGGCCTCGGGCCTCGCTTCGCCGCGGGCGGCGAGGTCATCTGCGGCGTCAACGGGTTCGTCGCCTACGATTTCGAGCGGGGCGCCCCCGCCGCGCCGGAGCCGGAGCGTTGCGACCATTGCACGCTCGCGAAGGCCGCGCCGCCGCCCGAAGCGCCCGCCCTCCCCGGCCCGCGGCTCGCGGCGGAGCCCGCGGCGGAAGCCGCGCCCGCGCCGCCGCCCGCCCGCCCCGTCTCCCTCGCGGCCCGGCCCCGCGGCCCGCCCCTTCCGGCCTGATCCCCCTCTTCAGATCAGACCGAAAGGACCAAGCAATGAACCGCATGATTCCCGCCGCCTTCGCGGCGCTCCTCTCCCTTGCCGGCGCCGCGTCGGCGCATGGCGACCACGAACATGGCGAGAAAGGCCATATCCACGCCGTCTATCCCTTCGCCTACGCCTCCGCGCCGGGCGCGAAGGCGGGCGGCGCCTATGTCAGCGTCGAGAACGCGGGCCCGGCGGACCGGCTCGTCGCCGCCCGCGCGGACATCTCCGAGCGCGTCGAGATCCATGAGCACCGGATGGAGGACGGCGTGATGAAGATGCGCGAGGTGGAGGCGATCGACCTCCCCGAGGGCGGCGCCATCGAGATGAAGCCGGGCGGCTATCACGTCATGTTCATGGGCCTGAAGGCGCCGCTCGAGGCGGGCGGGACGATCCCCGTCACGCTCGTCTTCGAGAGCGGGGCGGAGCTCGCGGTCGAGGTGCCGGTGATCGAGCGGGGCGAAAAGCCCGCGCACGGCCATTCCGGCCATTCTCACGACTGAGCGGAGAGCAGCTCCTCCACCCAGGCGGGGACAAGAACGGTGGCGGGGCCCTCGCGGGCCTCGTCGAACCGGGCGCCCGAGGCTTCGAGGTTGAGCTCCAGCGTCCGCGCCCCGGCGAAACCCGCCTCCCGCGCGAAGCCGGCGGCGGGGTAGACCTCGCCCGAGGTTCCGATGGAGACGAAGAGGTCGGCGGCGGCGAGCGCCGCGCCGATCTCCTCCATGTGATACGGGATCTCCCCGAACCAGACGACGTCGGGGCGGAGCGCTCTCGCGCCGCAACCGGGGCATTCGCTCGCCGTCGAGAGATCGCCGGGCGCCTCGCCCCGCCCGCCGCAGGCGGCGCAGAGGCGCTTCAGAAGCTCGCCATGCATGTGCAGCAGCCGGCGCGAGCCCGCCCGCTCATGCAGGTCGTCCACGTTCTGCGTGACGAGGAGGAGGCCGCCGCGCCATTCCGCGTCGAGCCGGGCGAGCGCCTCATGCGCCGCATTGGGCCGCGCCTCCCGGCAGAGGCGGCGGCGCTCGTTGTAGAAGTCGTGCACCAGCGCGGGGTTGCGGGCGAAGCCCTCCGGCGTCGCCACCTCCTCGAGCGGATAGCGCGTCCAGAGCCCGCCGGCGTCCCGGAAGGTGCCGAGCCCGCTTTCGGCGGAGATTCCGGCGCCGGTGAGGATGACGATGTTCATGGGCCGCTCCTTCGGGGCGGAGCGTAGACCGGTTTCCGATCTTGCGGAACCAGCGGGCGCCGGCGGTGAGGTCGGTCCGCGCCCGAGCGGCGCGCGAAGGGCCGCGGAATCGCTCGGGAGGACGCCTCGGAACGATTGGCCAGCGCGGTTTATGGCGTCAGGACCTCGGACGATTGCACGTCTTGCGACGTTGCGATGCGGCCTCCCATGCGGGAGGGAGGCCGCGGCCCGGGCTCGTCGCCCGGACCAAGGGTTCCGGGGGGAGCGCGTCGCCTGAGCCCGTCCGGGTCCACGCTGGCGCCCTTGTCATCGCGCGCACGGCGCCCCAAGAGGCGACGAAGGCGGCCGGAGAGGGGTAGGCATGGACGGGATTTTCGCGCTCGCGGCGGCGAACCTCGTCTCGCCGGTGATCCTCTCCTTCGCGCTCGGCCTTCTCGCGGCGCTGGCGCGGTCCGACCTTTCGGTGCCGGAGGCGGCGGCGAAGGCGCTTTCGATCTATCTGCTCTTCGCCATCGGCTTCAAGGGCGGCGCCGCCGTGGCGGAGAGCGGCTTCGGCGGGACGCTGGCGCTCGGCCTTCTTGCGGGCGTCGTCCTCTCCTTCGCCATCCCGCTCGTCGCCTTCGCGCTCCTCCGCGTGATCTCCCGCCTCTCGGTGATCGACGCGGCGGCGCTGGCGGCGCATTACGGCTCCATCTCCATCGTGACCTTCGTGGCGGCGACGGCGGCGCTGCAATCGCAGGGGATCGCCTATGAGGGCTGGATGGTCGCCGTCGCGGCGGCGATGGAGGCGCCGGCGATCCTCTCCGCGCTCTGGCTCGTGGCGCGGAAGGGCGGCGCGGCGGAGCAGGAGGAGGGGCTGATGCGGGAGGTGCTGCTGAACGGCTCCATCGTGCTCCTCGTCGGCTCCTTCCTCATCGGCGTCGCGACAGGGGCGGAGGGGCTGGCGAAGATCGAGAGCTTCATCGTCGCCCCCTTCACCGGCGTGCTCTGCCTCTTCCTGCTCGACATGGGCCTGATCGCGGGGCGCGGATTGCGGGAGATGCGGCGCGGCGGGCCGGTGAGCCCGGCGCTGATCGGCTTCGGGCTCCTGATGCCGCTCCTCGGCGGCGCGGCGGGGCTGGCCTCCGCGCTCCTCATCGGGCTCTCGCCGGGCGGGGCCGCGCTGATGACGACGCTGGCGGCCTCCGCCTCCTACATCGCGGTGCCGGCGGCGATGCGCGTGGCGCTGCCGGAGGCGAACCCCTCCGTCTATCTTACGCTCTCGCTCGGCGTTACGTTCCCCTTCAACCTGACGGTCGGCATCCCGCTCTACATCGCGGCGGCCGTCGCCCTCGCGGGAGGCTGAGATGATCCGCCACAAGGCGAAACGGGTGGAGATCGTGATCGAGGCCATCATGGCCCGCCGCCTCGCCGCAGCGCTGACCGAGGCGGGGGTGACCGGCTTCACCGTCCTGCCCGTCGAGGGCGGCTCCGGCCGCTCCGGCCCCTGGAGCCGGGAGGGGCAGGTGACGCGGGCCGGCGGCATGAACGCCTTCGTCTGCATCGTGCGGGAGGACCGGCTCGACGCGCTGCTGGAGGCCGCCTATCGCGTGGTGGAGCGGCATATCGGCGTGATCTGCGTCACCGATTGCGAGGTGCTGCGGGCGGAAAGGTTCTAGAACGATTGCGCCCTATCAGAGAGATGTCGAGAGGTATAAGGAGCTAATTGCTCTTAAAGCTTAATGTCGAAATAAATTTATGATAAGCGATAATATCTGATCGAGACATTTTCTTGTACATAAGGGAGTCTAAATTCATCTCTCTAGTCCTGACTCCAACCAACATAAGTGTGTATAGGCCGATGATGAACAGGGCAATATTCACTGCGCACCATGATAATATAAAGTAGTTCTCTTTTTCAAATATTTCTCCGTATTCATAATATTCCAAAATTCCAATCATGGATGATATGATAATTATATTAGGAATAACATATACAACGATACTAACCAATCGAGTAATTTTCGATGATAAGCTGCCAGAAACAAGTTTGTCCATTTTAAATAAGTGGTACCCATAATGCGAGAATCTATTGTCCAAAAATTTTGCGATAAATGCCTGTGACCGAACAAGATAGAAGAAGTATAGAGATGAGATCAATGTGAAAATAATGCTAGTCGATGCATATCCTGCAAGGTAATAGGGTGAGCGAGTCGTATTCTGTAGTACATCCTCAAGACTCTGAAACAATAGGAATCCGAATACTGTAAAATATCCAAAAATCAACCGAAAAACTACATCAGACCAAAGTCTGTGCTCGGAAGCAACCATTTCAATGTATTCAGGGCATAAGTGATTATCTTTAGAGCTCTCATCTGAATTTATCAGATCTAATATAGATCGAACCGATATATAGGGCAATAATCCATCTACCTCATGTATTGTAAAGTATGATACGTCAAGTTCAAATTTCTCTAAACGGTCGCTTATAATCAAGCATTGTTTTGGGCTTCCAATTACGTATAGCTTGGGGGAATCTACAAAATTATTTGCAATACTTATCAAAAAATCTGAAACGGCATTGACGCAAAATCCCTCTGCTATAACTACAATCTTCTTTACGCGTCCAATTGAAACATATATCGGAAGATTTTTGCCGCCGATGACGATGTATTCTGTATCTACTACTCTATTTGTAATTTCACTTTCATTGACTAATATACCATTATATTCATTAATAATGGGCCTCTTTAGGCATTTAATTTGACCCACTATTTGTAGACGAAAAATTTCAGGCATTTCGCACACTAAGAGAGAATTTTTTTCTACGTTTCTGCTTTCTCATGCGCCTCACCCGCGCCCGACGAAGGGCATCTTCGTCGCCATCACCGTCATGAAGAGGACGTTCGATTCGAGCGGCAGCGAGGCCATGTGCAGCACGGATTGCGCCACATGCTCCGGGTCCATCACCGCCTCGATCCGGATCGAACCGTCCGCCTGCGGCACGCCCTCGGTCATCTTCTGCGCCATTTCCGTGAGCGCGTTGCCGATGTCGATCTGGCCAACGGCGATGTCGTGCTTCCGCCCGTCGAGCGAGAGGGTCTTCGTCAGGCCGGTGATGGCGTGCTTCGTCACCGTATAGGGCACGGAGCCGGGGCGCGGCGCATAGGCGCTGATCGAGCCGTTGTTGATGATCCGCCCGCCCTTCGGCGCCTGCCGCTTCATCAGCGCGAAGGCGGCGCGGGCGCAGAGGAAGGAGCCGTGGAGATTCGCGTCCACCACGCCGAACCAGTCCTCCAGGCTCGTCTCGTCGATGTCCTTCGGCGGGGAGCCGCGGCCGGCATTGTTGAAGAGGAGGTCGAGCCGGCCGAATTCCTTCGCGATCTCGACGAAGATCGCCTCCACCTCGTCCGGCTTCGCGATGTCGCAGGGGAGGACGAGCGCGCCCGCGCCGCATTCCGCCGCCGCCGCCTCCAGCGCGTCCCGCCGCCGGCCGACCAGCGCGACGCGCCAGCCCGCCTGCGCCAGAAGCCGCGCGGAGGCCCGCCCGATCCCGCTGCCCGCGCCCGTCACCAGAGCCGTCTTCGCCATGCGTCCCTCCCTGTCTCTTTGGCGCGAACCTGACGCGCGCGGGCGCGGGGCGCAAGAGCGTCAGGGGCCTTAGCGTCAGGGGCCTTCCGGCGCGTCGAGCGCGCGGATGCGCGCCGCCTCCTCCCGGAACCCGCCCCAGCGCCAGAGGTCATGCGCGACGACGCCCCAGAAACCGCGGACGACCGTGATCGCCCAGACGAGCGGAAGCCGGAGCGGCCAGGGCAGTTGCAGCACCCGCCAGGCCCGCGTGCCCGGCTTTCGCGCGTACCAGGGCGCCCAGCCGCCGGCGCGCACCGCGCGCCACATCAGCCCGGCCCAGAACCAGTTGAGGCCGAGCACGATCATCGCCTCGCGAAAGATCGCGTCCGCCCGCTCCCGCTCCACCGTCTCGTGCTCGACGGCGTAGAGCCAGTCATGCAGCGCGGCGGCGGCGAGGTAGAGCGAATGGGTCTGCGGCACGAAGAGCGTGAGGGGGAAGGGCACGGAGGCGCCGTCGAATTCGAAGCCCCTTCCCACCACATGCCGGTCCCCCGAGCCGGGCCGGCCGACATCGTAGAAGAAGCTCTTCTCCGTCACCCATTTCGGCGCCAGCACGCCGGGCGGCAGCCAGCTCCCGCGGGATTCCGCCCGGCGGCTCCGCCGCTCTTCCGAGCTCAGGCCCTCATAGTTGATCGCCGCCTGGAAGGCGGCGCGGGTGATCGAGACGGGCTCCTCCATCGCCACCCCTTTCGGGTTTCGCCGCCGCGCGTTCGCGGCCATAAGGGCGCGAAGACTCTCACGAAGCCGAAGGGATGGAAAGCCGGATGACCGCACTGCCCGAGACGATGCGCGCCGTCGAGATCACGAAGCCCGGCGGGCCGGAGGTTCTGGCCCTTTGCGAACGGCCTCTCCCCGCGCCGGGGGCGGACGAGATCCTGATCCGCGTCGCGGCCGCCGGGGTGAACCGGCCCGATTGCCTGCAGCGCGCCGGCGCCTATCCGCCGCCGCCCGGCGCCTCGCCGCTGCCGGGGCTCGAGGCTTCCGGCGAGGTTGTCGCCGCGGGCGCCTCGGTCACGCGCTGGAAGGTGGGGGACAGGGTCTGCGCCCTCCTGAACGGCGGCGGCTATGCCGAATACGCCGCCTGCCACGAGGATCATGCGCTCGCCGTTCCGGCCGGGCTCTCGATGGGGGAGGCCGCGGCGCTGCCCGAAACCTTCTTCACCGTCTGGACCAATGTCTTCGACCGGGGGCGGCTGAAGGCGGGGGAGACCTTCCTCGTCCATGGCGGCTCGTCGGGGATCGGGACGACGGCGATCCAGCTCGGACGCGCCTTCGGCGCCCGCGTCTTCACCACGGTCGGCGGGGCGGACAAGGCGGAGACCTGCCGCGCCCTCGGTGCCGAGATTGCGGTGAACTACCGGGAGGCGGATTACGTCGCGGCGTTGCGCGAGGCGACGGGCGGCAAGGGCGTGGACCTGATCCTCGACATGGTGGGGGGCGACTACATCCCCCGCAACGTGAAGCTCGCGGCGGAGAGCGGGCGGATCGTGCAGATCGCCTTCCTGCAGGGGCCGGAGGTTTCGCTCAACTTCGCGCAGGTGATGGTGAAGCGGCTGACGATCACCGGCTCCACGCTCCGTCCGCGGAGCGTGGCGGAGAAGGCGGCGATCGCGGAGAGCCTGCGGGAGAAGGCCTGGCCGCTGATCGCGGCGGGCAGGGTGAAGCCGGTGATGGCGGCCGCCTTCCCGCTCGCGGAGGCGGCGGCGGCGCACCGGCTGATGGAGGGCTCGACCCATATCGGGAAGATCGTGCTGACGATGTAGGGGGGCATGGGGCGGGAGGCGGATCGGCCGGGCGCGCGCGCCGCCTCCGCCCTTGGCGCGGCTTCAGCCAAACGCGCTCCCCACCTCTTCCCCTCGGCCTCGAAAAGCATCTCTCCGGGGGAGAGATGCTGAGGAAAGCGGTTTCCTTGAAACCGCGTAGTCGGCTGGAGGCGCAAGCCGGAAGCCGAGGGGCGCCAAGCCTTCCCGAACGTCGAAGATCGGCCCGTGCCCGCCGCAGTGGGCCCGAGTCGCGCCCGCCGGAGGGGCGGCGGGCGCGGGCGGATCAGCCGCGTGTCTGATCCGCCAGGCGCAAGTGGAGACGATCTGCACAAGACCGCCGCCGCTCTCAGCGCGCACCACCCGCCAAACGCGCTCCCCTCTCCCGCTTGCCGGAAAGGGCGTGGGCTCGCGCAACCTCTCCACCCCGTCCCCCGGCCTCGATCAGCATCTCTCCGGGGGAGAGATGCTGAGGAAAGCGGTTTCTTTGAAACCGCGTAGTCGCCCGAAGGCGCAAGCCGCAGGGCGAGGGGAGCCAAGCCTCTCCGAACGTCGAAGATCAGTCCGCGTACGCCGCGGTGGGCGCGAGTCGCGCCCGCCGGAGGGGCGGCGGGCGCGGGCTGATCTGCCGCGGGTCAGATCAGCCGGGCGCGTGGAAACTGTCTGCACAAGCTCGCGGCCTCCGCCCGTGGCGCGGCTTCAGCCAAACGCGCTCCCGACTCCCGCTCGCAGGAGAGGGGAGAGGGCAGGCGCCCGCTCCCCACCCCTTCCCCCGGCCTCGATCAGCATCTCTCCGGGGGAGAGATGCCGAGGCCGTCGCCCGAAGGCGCAAGCCGCAGGGCGAGGGGCGCCAAGCCTTCCCGAACGTCGAAGATCGGCCCGTGAACGCCGCGTTGGGCGCGGTGACGCGCCCGCCGGAGGGGCGGCGGGCGCGGGCGGATCAGCCGCGTGTCTGATCCGCCGGGCGCCTGTGGAGACGATCCGCACAAGACCGCCGCCGCCTCCCGTGGCGCGCCCTGAGCCAAAGGCGCGTTCCTCTCGCGTCGGCGCAAGAGGGTGAGGCCCCCCCTCAATCCGACTTCACCAACCCCGAAAACCCCGCGACCGCCAGCAGCGAAAGCGCCCAGCCGAGTATGATCTTCGCATACATCAGCGGCCTGAAGAACCATGCCCCCCATCGCTTGTCCTCGTCCGGCGTCCAGTGCGCCTGCTGTTCGATCTCGACGACGGGGACCAACACATCGGCTGCATAGATGAGCGCGTTGAACTCGGGATATGACTTGCCTTGGTCTGTCTCCAGATAACACGCCGTCTGCCGCTGCGGCGGCTCTGCGCACCCGATCCATTCGGCAGAGCGCAGCACGAGCGCGTTCGCCGGCTTCATCGACCCCATCTCGTTCGCGCCCCAGAACCAGAACGCGCCAAAGAGCCAGAGGCCGAGCAGCCACCATGCGGCGCGCAGCGGGCGGCGGCCATAGGCGATGGTCGCGCCCGTCAGCGCATCCCAGAACCGCGCGACGTTCAGCGCCAGCCAGAGGCCGGGGATCGGCGCCGCCGCGGCGAGCGCATGGTCAGGCGCCAGGCCGAGCCGTCGCGCCGCCTCCTCGCGATGGGCGGAGAGCGGCGACGCGCCTTCAGGAAGGTCGCGCGCGTGGAGAAAATCCCGGATCGCCGGAGCGCGTCGAACAGAGGTATCTAAAAGGGTGGCGTCCCTTCGGCTCTCCTTCGACAGTGACTTCAGCTCTTGCCCGAAGGCCGAGATCACGCCCCGAACCTCCCGCGCCGAAGCGCGCGCCAGCCGCAGGCGCGTCCGCGCCGCTTCGAGCCGGATTGCGAGCCGCCGCCTCCGGTCTGCTCGCTGCCGCCGCTCTTTGTCGATCAGCACGAGCCGCGCATCCTCTGGATGCCCCATCTCCCGCAGAACCTTCGCGCAGTGCTCCCAGGGCTGTGGCCAGAAGTCCTTGCCGTATTTTGACGGGTCCTGAAGACCTAGCCAGCGGATGCGCGCCTCGCCATCGATTCCCCCACCGACAAACGCGCCGTAGCGGCAGCGGTCTAGCACGAGGTCTCCCGCGCTAGGCCAGCAGGCCGGGTCGTCGTCAATTGCGTCGATCTCCGCCGCCGTCAGGTCGATCCCGCCCTCAGCCGAGGCGCCCTTCCGCCAGAAGAAGGCGCCAGTCACGACGCAGCGGCCGGCGTTCAGCGTCCTGCCGCCCTCGTTGCGGAAGGTCGCACCCGTGCAGGAAAGATCACCGCCGATTCGCGCCCCGACGAGCCGCGCCTCCCCCGCCACATGCGCCCCGCGGAGGAAGACGTCTCCGGTCGTCGTAAGCCCATCGGCGCTGAGCGCCTCGCCGCCCTCGTTCCGCAAGGTCGCGCCCTCGCAATCGAGATTGCCGCCGATCTGTGCTCCGAGGAGCCGCACCTCCCCCACCACACGCGCTCCGCGAAGGAAGACGTCGCCCGTCGTCGTGAGTCCGTCGGCGTTCAGCGCCTCTCCGCCCTCGTTCCTCAAGGTCGTGCCGTTGCAATCGAGATTCCCGCCGATACGCCCCCCGAGGAGCCGCGCCTCCCCCGCCACCTGCGTCGCGCGGAGGAAGACGCCGCCGGTCGTTGAGAGTCTGTCAGCTCTCAGCCCCGGAAGCCGTGAGCCGTTCAGAAACAGCCCGGCGAGCCGGGCGCTCCGGAAGACTGGCGCATCCTCGAATCGGCAGGCAATGAACCCCAGATCATGCTCCGCCTTGCAGCCTTCGAGGTTCAGGCCCGCCGTCCCCTCGCTACCCAACTCCGGGTCCGCCTCTCCGTCGCTGACAATCAACGCGCCCTGCACCCGCAGCCCCGTCTCGTGCACTCGCCAGCCATCCCCCGCCCCCAACGCGCACCAGCGGACGAAGCGGGCGCGGAGGCGGCGGTCGGGGCCGGCGTCTTGGGGCGGGAGGGTTCCGTCGCCCAGCACCGTCACATAGCCGGTGTCGAGTTCCTGCAGCACCTTCCGCTCCGCGGGGGAGAGCGGCCCGAAATCCGCAAGGCGCCGCGGCTGCCGCGTTCCGGTCATCGCCGCGGCCCCGCCTCAGGGGCGCCGCTCCGCCGGCCGACCATCCACGCAATGCCCATCGCCGCCCCTCGCCAAATCGCCCCCATGATCCTGGATGCGGCGCCAAAGGCAACCCGAAACCTCACACCCGAAAAAATTTCGAAATTTTCATTTCCCTCACAATATCAGACACCTAACCCCCCTGCGCACTGTGCGCACACAGGCCGCCCCCGTCACGGCGCATCATGAAAAATCACCCCCAGCGTCCAGCGCCGCCCGGCGCGCAGCCGGCTCACCCCGTGCCGCTGCCGCACGCGATAGACCCCCCTTGCCCCCGCCCGCGGCCGCTCGTTCACCGCGAAGGCGACGGCATGGCCGGGCCTCAGCGAGACGACCTCGGCGCGGGACTGCATCCGCGGCCTCTGCTCGGTGAAGACGAGCTCGCCCCCCTCGAATTCCGCCGGGTCGTTCAGCAGCACGACGACCTGGAGGGGGAACGCCACAGCGCCGTAAACGTCCTGATGCAGGCAGTTGTAATCCCCCTCCCCATAGCGGAGGAGGAGCGGCGTGGGCCGCGTCTGCCCCGCCGCCCGGCATGTCTCCCGGAACGCCACATGGCTCTCCGGAAAGCGCCGTTCCTCCCCCAGCGCCGCCGCCCAGGCATTCGCCACGGCGGCGAGGCCGGGATAAAGCTGCTCCCGCAGCCGCGCGACCGGGCCGGGCAGGGGATCGGCGAAATACTTGTATTCCCCCTCCCCGAACCCGTGCCGCCGCATCACGACATGGGAGCGAAAGCGCGCCGCCTCGTCCCAGAGCCCGATCAGCCCCGCCCGCTCCTCCGCCCCGAGGACCGGCCCGAGATCGGCCCAGCCATAAGCGTCCAGCGCCGCCCGCATCTCCGCCGCCTCACCCATCGCCGCCTCCCGCATCGCCTCCACGGGGAGATACGCCGCCCGCTCCCCCGCGTCGGCCCGGATCATGCGGTTCAGCGCCGCCCCGCCCCCTCCGCCAGCATCCGCACCGCCGCCGCCCCGAGCCCCGGCGCGAGCGGCGCATGCCCCGCCAGCATCCGCAGGAACAGCGCGCCGAACACCATGTCGAGCGCGAGGTCGAGGTCGAGATCGCCCCGGATCTCCCCCCTTGCCGCCGCCGCCTCCAGATGCCCCCGCGCCGCCCGCCGCCCGTCGAGGATTACCCGGTTCCTGAACGCCTTGAACATCTCCCCGTCCTGCTCCGCGCTGGCCAGCAGCAGCGCGCTCTGCCGCCCCTCGCGGGAGGAAAGCCGCCGCGCCGTCTCCTCCAGCAGCGCCGCGAGCGCGGAGAGCCCGGGCCGCGAAGCCGCCGGCCCAGTCTCCGGCTCGGCAAGGAGGGCCGCCATCGCCAGTTCCTGCGCATTGGCCCAGTGGCGATAGATCGTCGGCTTCCCCACCCCCGCCCGCGCCGCGACCGCCTCCACCGTCAGCCGCGCCGGCCCGCCCTCGGCCAGGAGCGCCCGCGCGGCTTCGAGCGCCTTGTCGCGCGCGGCCTCGCTCCGGGGCCGGCCGCGGCGTTGGGAAGACTGGGGGGAAGATTCCGCTTTACTCATTATGAAACGATACGTAACGTAAATAAAAAGCGCAAGGAGATTCGCAATGCAGGCCGACCCCGCCCTCTCCGCCTATCTCTGCGTCCGCGGCGCGGAGGCGGCGATCGCCTTCTATCGGGAGGCGTTCGGCGCCGAGGAGCGGTTCCGCCTCGTCGATCCGGGCGACGGGCGGATCGGCCATGCCGAGCTTTCGCTCGGCGGCGGGCTCCTGATGCTGGCGGACGAGTATCCGGATTTCGGCGCGCTCTCGCCGGAAAGCCTCGGCGGCTCCCCGGTCAAGATGCATCTCTATGTCGAGGACGCGGCGGAAACCTTCGCCCGCGCCCTCGCCCTCGGCGCGACGGAGCTTCGCCCGGTGAAGGCGCAGTTCCACGGCGACAGGAGCGGGCTGCTGGCCGATCCGTTCGGCCATTGCTGGTTCATCGCCGAGAAGGCGGAGGCGGTGGCGCCGGAGGAGATGCAGCGCCGCTGGGCGGAGATGATGGCGGGGTGAGCCCTTGCGCACAAAATTTCGAAATTTTCCGTTTCATCACGAAATCAATAGCTTGACCCCTCTGCACACTGTGTGCACACGCCCGGCCCGGCGCCTCAGCCGGTCACAAGGTCGAGCCGCCCCGCCTCCGTCCAGAGGATGAACCCCTCCGCCCGCCGCCCCGGATAAAGGCGCCGGAGCGCGGCGGCGTAGGCCTCCATCTGCCGGCGATAGGCTTCGGGAACGCCCGAAGGCCCCTCGGGCGGGCGCGCATCCGTCTTGAAGTCCACGAAGGCGACCGAACCCTCCGCCACCACCAGCCGGTCGATCCGGCCCGCAACCCGCGCCCCGTCGAGGAGGAGGGAGACGGGCGCCTCCGCCACGGCCTCCGGCGCGAAGAAGCGCGCGGCGCCCGGCGCGGCGCGGGCGCGCACGGCGATCTCCAGCGCCTTGGTCAGCGCGTCGGGCGCGGGCGCCGTCCCCTCCGCCCGCATGACCCGGGCGAGAAGCGGCTCGTCCCCCGGCGCGAGGCCGCGTTCGAGCGCGGCGTGGACGGCGACGCCGCGAAGCCGCGCCGCCTCCGCGCCCGCCCCGGCCCCGCCCGCGACCTCCCCGTCCCCGAGCGCGCTGGCGGCGAGGCGGCGCTGCGCCTGCGGGGCCGGGGCGGGGGGCGCCGCCATCCAGCCCTCCATCTCCGCCTCCGCAATCGCCGCCGCGGCGGCGATCCGCGGCGTCTTCCCCACGCCCGGCGTCTCGTGGACGAGAACGCCGTCCTCCCCCGCCTTCGCGCCGAGTTCAGCCATGCCCGCGGCGACGAGGTCGCGCCAGCGCGCCCCGGCCCCCTCCTTCTCCTTGTCCTCCTCCCCGGCGCCGGCGACGATCAGCCAATCCTCCGCCCGGGTCATGGCGACATAGAGCAGCCGCCGGCTCTCCGCCGCCTCGGCCTCCGCCTCCCGCTCCCGGATCGCGGCGAGAAGGCGCGGCTCCGCCTCCCTCGATCCGCGCCAGGCCGCGCGGGGGCCGGCCCCCGTTTCGATCTCCACCACCGGATCGGGCTTGCCGGAGGTCGCCCTGCCGGTCGTGTCGGGCAGGATCACGACGGGCGCCTGCAACCCCTTCGCGCCATGCACCGTCATCACGCGAACCTCGCCGCGCGGCTCCCCCCGCTCGCGCGCGATCTCGCTCTCCCCCGCCTCCAGCCACGCAAGGAACCCTTCGAGGGAGGGGATCTCCTCCGCCTCATAGGCGAGGGCGAGGGAGAGCAGCTCGTCGATCGCATCCTCCGCCTCCCGCCCGAGCCGATGGAGGAGCCGGCGCCGCCCGTCCCGCCCCGCCTCGTCCGGGGCGAGAAGCGCGCGTTCGAGGAACTCGAAGGGCGCCGTCCGGTCCGCCATGGCCCGCGCCTCGCGCAGCAGCCGAACCTCCCGCGGCCAGCGCGCCTCCGCCGCCTCCAGCGCGCGCCAGAGCGTTCCCTTCCGGCCATGGGCGAGGTCGAAGAGCCCCTCCTCGTCCACGTCGAAGAGCGGCGAGCGAAGGAGGGCGGCGAGCGTCAGGTCGTCCTCCGGCGTCAGCGCGAAGCGCATGAGCGCGGAGAGGTCCTTCACCGCGAGGGCTTCGGAAAGCGAAATCCGGTCCGCCCCCGCCACAGGCACGCCGCGGCGTTTCAGCTCGGTCACCAGCGGCCCCATGATCGGCGCGCGCTTGCGGAGGAGGATCAGGATGTCCCCCGCCTCCACCGGCCGCGCGCTTGCGCCGGGCAGGGGTTCCTTCCCGATCATCGCCGCCACGCGCTCGGCGACCTTCACCGCCAGCTTCACCCGCGCGTCGCGCCGCCCCGGCAGGTCCACCGGCGCCCAGGGCTCCGGCGCCTCCGCCTTCGCGTCGGGCTCGGTGAGCGGCCAGAGCTCCACCCGCCCGGCGCGTTCCGCAAAGAACGCCTTGTGGCGGGGCGGGACGCCCTCGGCCGTCAGCCCCTCGCCGCGCTCCCCGTTGAACGTGGCGTCCACCGCTTCGAGGATCGCGGGGGCGGAGCGGAAGCTCGCCTCCAGCGCCTCCTCCGCCAGCCCGCCGAAGGGCGCGAGGAGCCTCCGCTGTTCCGCCCGCTTGGCGGAGAACATCTCCGCATCCGCCCCCTGGAAGGAATAGATCGACTGCTTCTCGTCGCCGACGACGAAGCTCGTCCGCCCTCCGCGCCGCGCGCCTTCCCCGGCGCGGAACTCGGCGGCGATGGCGTCGATCACCGCCCATTGCGCCGGCGCCGTGTCCTGCGCCTCGTCGACGAGGATATGGTCCACCCCGCCGTCGAGCCGGTAGAGCGCCCAGGCCGCCATGTCGGAGCGGGTGAGGAGATCGCGGGCGCGGCCCACGAGATCGTCGAAATCCAGCATCCCCCGCGCCGCCTTCGCCGCCCGCCAGCGCCGGACGAAGGCGCCGCCGAACCGCGCGAGCCGGATCGCCCGCTCCGCCGCATCGGCGGCGCGCCCGGCTTCGCGGACCTCCAGCGCGACAGAGACAAGTTGTTCGCAAAGCGCCTGCCAGTCAGGCTCCGCTGCTTGTGCGCCTTTCGAAGCGGGGTCCTTGAGGCCCTCATCGGCGGTTTTCTTGAGGACAGCCGCGTCCAGCGCGTCCGCAAGTCCGTCATCGTTCCGCCCGAGCGCGGCTTCCAGCGTCGCGGCGCGCCCCTTGTCCGTTTTCGCGCCATGCGCCCACGCCGCAATCATCCGCCGGAGCGCATCCCGGTCCAGCGCGGAAAGCGCCGCCATCCGCGCCGAGAGCCTGTCCGGCGGATGCGGAACGCCGAAGGCGGCGGAGAGCGCCGGCTCGTCCGGCGGGTCGGGGAAAAGCTCCGCCCGCTTCGCCGCCGCCGCCGCGAGCGCGGCGAGCCCGTCCTCGTTCCGCTCCGCCGCGACGCCGGCGAGCGCCGCCCGGTCCGCCCCGCCCGCCCGCGCCATATCGTCGAGGAGAGCCGAGATCGCCGCCGCCCGCTCCCGCTCCTCCATCACGCGGAAGCCGGGCGGGGCGCCGGCCTCAAGCGGGAAGCGGCGGAGCAGCGCGTCGCAGAAGGCGTGAATGGTCTGGATCTTCAACCCCCCCGGCGTCTCCATCGCCGCCGCGAAGAGCCGGCGCGCGGGCGCAAGCTCCTGCGGCGGCTCCTCGCCGGTGAGAGCGCGGAGCGCGCCGCGCAGGTCGTCATCCTCCATCATCGCCCACTTGCCGAGCGTGTCGAAGAGCCGGTTCCGCATCTCCGCCGCCGCCGCCTTGGTGTAGGTCAGGCAGAGGATCGCCTCCGGCCGCGCCCCGTCGAGCAGGAGCCGCGCGACGCGCTCCGTCAGCACCCGCGTCTTGCCCGAGCCGGCGTTCGCCGCGACCCAGACGGAGCGCGCCGGGTCCGCCGCCCGCCGCTGCGCCTCGACAGCGCTCACGGGCGCGCTCACGGCCCCGGCTCCGGCGCGCCCGGCGGCGCTTCCTCCGCCACCCGGTCGGACCATTCGCCGAACCGCGAGAGATGGTCATAGTCCGAGGCGAAGCCGCTCTCCTCCGGATAGGCACGCGGGATATAGGGCCGGTCCGTCTCGAACGCCTCGATCAGCGCGACGAGCCGGGCGAGCGCATCCGCCTCCGGCTCGATCTCCACCGTCTTCCCCCCCTCGCCGGCCCCGGAAAGCGCGATATAGGCGAGCCTCCGCGCCGCCGCGCGCGGCGCGCCTTCCAATCCCGCCGCCTCCGCGATGAGCGCGAGGAGCGGCAATTGCTTCTGGAAGATGCGCGCCTGCTCCTTCGATGGGGTCGCGCCCGACTTGTAGTCGTAGATCGCGAGCCCGCCCTCCTCCAGCGCGTCCACCCGGTCCGCTCGCCCCCGCAGCGTAAAGTCGCCGCCCCTCGTGACGAACTCCAGAACCCCCGAAGCCTCCAGCGCCGCCGGCCGCCCCTCCGCCCGCCGCGCCTCCTCCTCTGCGAGGAACCAGTCGCGGAGCCGGGCGAGCCGCATCTCCCAGGCCAAAGCCTGCGACGGCGCGCCGACGGAGGCGGAGACGGCCTCGGCCGCGATCCGGTCGAAGAGCGGCCCCGCCGCCTCCCGCCCCGGCCAACGCCCCATCGTCTCCTCCACGAAGCGCTCGACCGCGAGGTGGAGGACCTCGCCCCGGTCCCGCGCATCCGCCGCCGCGCCGAGCGGGTCGAGCGGGCGGAGCTTCAGCACATGCCTTGCGTAGATCGCGTAAGGGTCGCGGATCAGCGCCTCCACCTCGGTGACGGAGAGCTTCCGCGGCCGCGCCTCCGCCGGCGGGTTCGGCGCCGGGCGCTTCGCCGCGGGCGGCGGCGGCGCGCGGCGGAGCGCATCCGCCCGCGCCAGAGCCGCCGCCCCCCGCGCCCGCATCGCGGCGAGCGGCGCTCCGCCCTCGACGGCGGAAAGGAGCGCGACGAGGCGGGAGAGCCAGCGCGAGGGCGTGGTCGGCGCCCCCTCCGCCTTCCCCGCGCGGGAGAGGACGGCGCGGGGCGCCGCGGCGGCGGAGAGGAAATCATGCGCCGAAAGGCCGATCCGCCGTTCCGGCGGCGGCAGCCCGATCCGCGCCCGCATCGGGCGGGAGAGCCAGGGGTCCACCGGCGGCGCCGCCGGCCATGTCCCCTCGTTGAGCCCGCCGAGGATGACGAGCCCCGCCCCGCCGATCCGCGCCTCGCGCTGGCCCTCGATCACGATGCGCGCATCCGCCCCCGCCGCCGGGTCCCGCACCTCCCCGGCGTCGTCGAGCGCAGCCTCGAAGAGATCGGCGTACTCCGCCGCCCTCGCCTCCGGGCCGAGCGCCGGAGCCGCCGCCCCGAACCGCTCGAAGGCGGCGAGGAGCGCGGCGCCGTCCGCCCTCTCGAACAAGGCCGCCCCCGCGATCGCCTCCGCCGCCACCCGGTGCCGCGCGACGAGCGCGGAGAGCGGCGCCGCCTCCGGCATCGGCTCCAGCGCGGCGAGGACGGGGAGGAGCGCCGGCGCCGCGAGCGGCGCCTCCCCCTCGCCCTCCTTCACCATCTCCGCCGCGACTGCGGCGACGGAGCGGAGGCGGAGCGCGACCTGCCGGCGGCGCAGCCCCTTCAGTTCGAGCCGGGAGACGGCCGCGCGGAGCGCGCCCCGCTCCTCCCCCGCCCCGGCGAGCGGATGCTTCAGCAGCGCGAGCAGCGCCGCCTGGTCGAAGGGGCGGGAGAGGAGCCGCGCCACGAGCCGCGCGAAGACCCCCGCCGGCGTGAGCCCGAGCGGCCGCCCCGCCGCCATGTCCGGCGCGACCCCCCATCGGGAAAGCTCCGCCGCCACCCTCCGGGCGAGCCCGATATCCGGCGTCGTGAGCGCGACGCGCGGCTCCCCCCGCTCCAGCGCCTCCCGCATCAGGAGGGCGATGGCCTCCGCCTCCCGCGCCGGGCTCTCCGCCTCGATCAGCGTCAGCCCCTCCGTCGCCGCACCGGCGTAATCCCTGATCTCCGGCAGCGCCGCGCGCCAGCCGTCCGTCGCCGGGGCGGGGCGAAGCGCGTGGGAGAGGAGCCGCGCGCGCGCCGTCGGCTCCGCTTCCCTCTCCCAGCGGCGCACCTCCGTCGGCTCCATCCCGAGCCGCTTCAGCAAAAGATGGGCGCCGTATTGCGGATGGTCGGGGTTCATCCCCGCCCATCCCGCCGCGTCGAGCGTGAAGTCGAAGCCGGGGAGCAGCACCGCGCCCTGCGGCAGGCGGGCGATTGCGGCCAGCAGGTCCTGCGTCGTCCGCGTGGAGCCGGTCGAGCCGGCGGCGAGGAGCGGCGCTTCGGGCGGCGCCCCGGCCCATTCGGAGAGGAGCGCGGCGACGTCGAGCCGCCGCAGCGCCTCCCGGTCCGAAAGATCGAGCGCGGCCAGATGCTCCGGCCATTTCTCCCGAAGGATGGCGAGGAACTGGAGCGTCCGCAGCCAGTGCTCCGCCGGGTCCGTCTCCGCCGCCTCGTCGAGCCGCGCGGGCGGAACCTCCTCGCGCTGCATCTCGTCGAGAAGGTCGGCGAGCGCGGCGGCGAGGCCGGGCGCCGCCACGGGCGCGCCGCTTTCCGGCGAGGCGGCGAGGAAGGTCGAGACGAGCCGCGTCAGCGTCAGCCGCCGCTCCAGCGCGCCGATGGCGGGCGGCGCCTCCGCCATGCCGGCGCCGAGCGCGGCGATGGGCGCGAGCCGCGGCAGGAACGTCGCCTCGGTCCCCGCCTCGAAGGCCCGCTCCACGGCGCGGATCGCCCGCCCCGTCGCGAGGGTGACCGTGATCCGCGCCAGCGCCTCCGGCGGCGCGTCGCCAAGCCGCGCGCGAAGCCCCCGCGCCAGCGACGCCGCGAAATCCGCGCCCGGCGGCAGGCCGAAGACGCGCGGGCCGGGCTCTTCGAAGATCGGCCTCACCGCAGCAACCCTTCCGCCAGCCCGATCCCCTCCGGGCTCCCCACATCCGCCCAGCGCCCCTCATGGACCACGCCGAAGAGCCGCCCCTCCGCGATCAGCCGGTCCCAGACGAGGTTGAGGGAGAAGGGGCCCTCCGGCGTATCGTCCAGCGCGCCCGGGTCGATGATCTCCGCCCCGGTGAAGACGAAGGGCGCCGCCTCCGCCGCCCCCCGCCGCGCCAGCCGCCCCTCGCCGTCCCTGAAGAAGTCGCCCGGCCCCTTGTGCCCCAGCGCATCCTCCCGCCGCGCGAGATGGAGAAGCGCGCCCATCCTCGCCCCGTCCCACGCCCCGGTGAGCGACGCGAGCGGGTCCGCCCCCGCCCAGATCGCGTCCGCGTTCAGCGCGAAGACCGGCTCCCGGCCCAGAAGCGGGCGCGCCAGCCGCATCCCCCCGCCCGTCTCCAGCAGCGCCTCCTCCTCCGAAAACACGATCTCCGGCGAAGCCCGCCCGGCGAGATGCGCGCGGATCATGCCGCCGAGATAATGGAGGTTCACCACGACGCGCCGAACGCCGGCCGCCGCCAGCCGGTCAAGCGCATGATCGATCAGCGCCTGCCCGCCGACCTCGACCAGCGGCTTCGGCCGCGCCGCCGTCAGCGCCCCCATCCGCGTCCCCCGCCCGGCGGCGAGCAGCATGGCGAGGGCCGGCCCGCTCACCCGCCCGCCCCCACGCGCGCCAGCGCCGCCGGCTCCGGCGGCGGGACATGGGCGGAGACGAAGGCGGCGAGCGGCGCGAGCGCCGGGTGCGCAAGGTCCCGCATCAGATGCGCCCAGACGCGCGGGATGAGCGCGAGATAGGCGCCCTTCCCGTCCCTGAGCCGGAGCCGCGCGAAGATGCCGACGATCTTGAGGTTCCTCTGCGCCGCCAGCGCCGCCGCCGCCGCCTCGAACGCCGCGCTGTCCTCCCCCGTCGCCGCGATGCGCCGGGCGAGCAGCGCCTCGCGGAGCGGCGCCGGCACATCCCGCCGCGCGTCCTCGGTCAGCGAGATCAGGTCATAGGCGGCATGCCCCGCCAGCGCGTCCTGATAGTCGAGCAGGCCGACGCGGGCATGGCCCTCCCGCTCCGGCAGCCAGAGCAGGTTCTCCGCATGATAATCCCTGAGCACGAGCGCCCGGCGGGAGAGCGCTGGCGCGGCGCAGGCGGCGGAGATCAGCGCCGCGAACTCCGCCTTCGCGTCGTCCGGGGCAGGGCGCCCCGCGCCCGCCGCCCACCAGTCGAGCGCCAGCATCGCCTCGCGCACCAGCACCGCCTCGTCATAGGGCGGAACATCGGCCCGCGCGCCCGCCCCCTCCGCGAAGGCCGGCGGCCCTTCGAGGAGCGGCAGGAGGTCGACCGCCGCCTCGTAGATAGCGGCCTCCAGCGCAGGCTCCGCCGCCGCGACTCTCGCAAAGAGCGCGTCGCCCAGATCCTCGATCAGCGCGAAACCCGCCGCCTCGTCCGCATGGAACACCTCCGGCGCGCTGAGGCCCCTTCGCCGCAACTCGCCCGTGAGCGCGAGGAAGCGCCCGAGGTCCTCCCCCCGCTCCGCCGGCGCGTCCATCAGCACGGCGCGAAGCCGCCCCGAGGCCGCCCGCTCGTAGCGCCGGTTCGAGGCGTCCCCCGCGAGGGGGGAGAGCGCGGCCCCGCCCCATCCCGCTCCGGCGAGGAAGCCCCGCTTCGCCTCGGCCCGCCCGTCGCTCACGCCAGCGCCTCCGCCACATGATCCCATCCGCCGCCGACGCCCCGCCAGAGGAGAAGCCGCCCGCCCGCCTCCGGGCTCTCCAGCGCAATCTCCAGCCGCCTTGCCGGGGCGAGCGCGCCGAGCCTTTCCGGCCATTCGACGAGGAGGATCGCCCCCTCCTCCGCCGCCGCGTCGAGCCCCAGCTCCCGCGCATCCTCCGGCCCGGAGAGCCGGTAGAGATCGGCGTGCCAGAGCGGCGCGTCGGCTTCGTAGACCTGAACGAGCGTGAAGGTGGGGGAGGGGATTTCCTCCGCCGGGCGCCCCGCCGCCGCGAGCCGCGCGGCGATGGCGGCGCGGGCCAGCGCCGTCTTCCCCGCGCCGAGCCCGCCGGAGAGGAACACGACATCCCCCGCCCGCAAGGCGCGCCCCAGCGCCGCGCCCGCGCGCGCCGTCTCCGCCTCGTCGGCGAGGCCGCGCGCCCCCCCCGCATGTCCCGTGATCCGCTCCATTGCCCGCCTTGTTAGCGCGGAGCCGCCCGCCTTGCGAGGGGCGCCGGCGCTGGACAGGCGCGGCGCCTTCCGCTCATATCCGCGCCGGGAAGTGCAGCCGGAAGGGAGGCGCGGATGCCGGAGGGGCCGCTCGGGCGCTATCGCGAACTGATCGCCTCGGGCGCGGTGAAGGACGACACGGCGCAGCGCCTCGCGCTGGAGAAACTTCAGCTCCTCCACGGCCGGCTGAAGGATTACGACCCGTGGAAGGGCAAGCGCGTCGCCCGCGGCTTCTTCGGCTGGGGGCGGGAGGCGGCGAAGAAGGATGCGGACCTCAACGGCCTCTACATCTATGGCGGCGTCGGGCGCGGCAAGTCCATGCTGATGGACCTCTTCTTCGAGGCCGCGCCGGTGGCGAAGAAGCGCCGCGTGCATTTCCACGCCTTCATGCAGGAGGCGCACCGCGCCATCCACGAAGCCCGAAAGAAGGGGGACGAAGACCCGATCAAGACCGTGGCGAAGGCCATCGCCGCCGACACGATCCTCCTCTGTTTCGACGAGATGCAGATCACCGACATCACCGACGCGATGATCGTCGGCCGCCTCTTCGAAAAGCTCTTCAAGCGCGGGACGGTGATCGTCACCACCTCGAACCGCCCGCCCGACGATCTCTACAAGGACGGGCTGAACCGGCAGGTCTTCCTCCCCTTCATCGCGCTCATCAAGGAGAAGCTGGACCTTCACCTCCTCGAAAGCCCGAAGGATTACCGGCGCGAGCGGCTGACGGGCCGCCCGGTCTATCACACGCCGCTCGGACCCGAGGCCGACGCGGCGATGGACGAGACCTGGGACGAGCTGACCGGCGGCCAGCCCGGCGAGCCGCTCACCCTCACGGTTACGGGCCGGGACGTTATCATCCCCCGCTTCCGCAACGGCGTCGCGCGGGCGAGCTTCGCCGATCTCTGCGAGCGGCCGCTCGGCGCCGGGGACTATCTCGCCATCGCCGGCGCCGCGCGCACCCTGCTGCTGGACCGGACGCCGCGCCTCGGCGTCCACAACGCCAACGAGGCGAAGCGCTTCGTCACGCTGATCGACGCGCTCTACGAGGCGAAGACGCGCCTCGTCATCTCCGCCGAGGCGGAGCCGGAGGCGCTCTACCCCGAGGGCAAGGGCGCCTTCGAGTTCGAGCGCACGGCCTCCCGCCTCGCCGAGATGCGCTCGGAAAGCTGGGCGGCGGCCGCCGCCTAGCGGAGGACGGAGGAGCCCGTCGGCGTCAGCCGCTGGACCTTGATCGTCTCCCGCTCGATCAGCGCGCCGACCTTGGGGGAGATCACGCCGGTCCATTCCGGGTCTTCATAGACCGCCTTGTAGAGCCGCTCCCGCTCCGCCTCGCTCTCGAACCGGCGGAGCCAGACGAAGACGCTCTCGTCCGTCTCCCCGCGGAAGGAGCCGCCGACGACATGCCCCCGCGCCACCTGGAAGGGGACGATCACGGAGTCGAACATCTTCACCCATTCGGCCATGCAGCCGGGGCGGATGACGTATTGGCGGAGTTCGTAGAAGGCCATGGGCGTTTCCTCGTTCTGGTCGGGCGCGCACTGAAGCACCGCGCGAAGGCGAAGAGAAGCCCGTTCCGCGAAGATCAGCGTTCGAGTTCGGGCATGGCCCGGCGCATATAGGCGTCGAAGAGCGGAACGGTGAACGCGGTGTCGCCGTGCTGCGGGGAGTAGATCATCCCCTTGCGGATGAGCTTGCCGCGGGTCGGGCCGACGCTGGTCGTCTTCAGGCCCAGCATTTCCGCAATGTCTCCCGAACGATGGGCGCCCGGCCCGAATTCGGCGAGCGCGCGCATGTAGCGCTTCTCCGAAGGCGTGCAGCGGTCGAAGCGGACGCGGAAAAAGTTTTCGTCGAGCGAGCGGATCGAGGTTCGCGTGGCGGCTTCCACGTCGCGCCGTTTGATCACGTCCCCTGTTGCGTGGTTCCAGGCGTCGAACGCCCATTGCTGGATGAAGTAGGGATACCCTTCGGTGATGCGGACGATCTCAGCCACCGCCTCGGGCTCGATCTGGACGCCCTCCTTCGCGGCCGGCGTCACGATGGCGTCGCGCGCATCTCCCGCTCCGAGCGCGCCGATCCTCGGATAGGTGAAGAGACGCTCGGCATAGGATTTCGACTCGCCGGCAAGCCCGAGAATTTGAGGCAGCCCGGCCCCGAGAAGCAGGAGAGGGAGACCGAGCTGGTTGGTCCGGTGGACCGCCATAATGAGCGCGCTGAATTCCGCTTCCGAGAGATACTGCATCTCGTCGATCACGATGAGCGCTGGCGAGAGCGCCGCCCGCGCCGCCTCGCCCACGGCGACGAAGAGCGCTGGCAGGTCCGCCTCGAGGTCGCCGCTGTCCGCCGCGCCAGTCTCGGCATCCACGCCAAGGCTGAATTCGATATCTCCGTATTTGAACTTCACGCCGTTTACGAAGCTCTTCAGCACGCGCAGGGCGCGGTTCGCCGCCGCCCGCGCGCCTTCGACAGTGCTCAGGCGAAACAGCATCGTCCTAAGGCCGGGGACGAGCAGTTGCGGCAGTCTCTTCGCCTCATGCGCCTCGATCATGTGCGTTCGGAAGGCATGGGCCTCGGCGGCGTCGCTCAGCTTGTTGAGCAGCACGGTCTTGCCGACGCCGCGGAGGCCGACAAGGATCATGCTTTGCGCCGGTCGCCCTTGTGCGGTTCGCTGAAAGACGATCTCGGCGTCTTCGAGGATGCCGGCGCGGCCCGCCAGTTCGGGAGGCGGATTGCCCGCACCGGGGGCGTAGGGGTTTCTGACCGGATCCATGGATTGACTCTTTTTATCCGTTTTTACCTACTCTCAGGTCAAAACAGATAAAGTCAATCAATTCACGAAGCCCTCCCGGCGCCCGGAAATGCGGCGCGGCGTCCGCGAAATGACCAAGCCGGCGGCGCCGGGGCTGGAAATCCCGGCCCTCCCTCGGCTAGGATTCGCCAAATCCGCGGCGCGCGCCATAATTCGCGAAAAATCGCCCCGACAGAGGAGCCTTCCATGTCTGCTTTCCGCCTCTCCGGCGCAGCCGCGGCCGCCGCGCTCGCCCTCTCCCTCCCTTCCGGCGCCGCGGCGCTCGAAAAGGTCGTCTTCGGCACCAACTGGCTCGCCCAGGCGGAGCATGGCGGCTTCTACCAGTCCGTCGCCGACGGGACCTATGCGGCCTGCGGGCTCGACGTCTCCATCGTCCAGGGCGGGCCGCAGGTGAACAACCGCGCGCTGCTCCTCGCCGGGCGGATCGACTATCACATGGGCGGCAACATGCTGCAGGCCTTCAACGCGGTGGCCGAGGGCATCCCCGTCGTCGCCGTCGCGGCGATCTTCCAGAAGGATCCGCAGGTCATCATCGCCCATCCCGGCAAGGCCGAGACCTTCGACGACCTGAAGAACCTCACCCTCCTGATCGGGGACAACGGCTTCCAGTCCTATTACCAGTGGATGATCAAGGCGAAGGGCTTCACCGCCGAACAGCGCGAGCCCTACACCTTCAACCCGGCTCCCTTCCTTGCGGACGAGAACAAGGGGATGCAGGGCTATCTCTCCTCCGAGCCCTACCTGATCCAGAAGGAGGGCGGCTTCACCCCGAAGGTGTTCCTGATCGCGGACGCCGGCTACACCGACTATTCGACGACGATCGAGACGATGCAGGAGACGATCGACACGAAGCCCGAACAGGTGAAGTGCTTCGTCGAGGGCTCCATCAAGGGCTGGTACAACTACCTCTACGGCGACCGCGCGGCCGCCGACGCGATGATCATGGCCGACAACCCGGACATCACGCCCGACAAGATCGAATACGCCATCGAGAAGATGAAGTCCGAGGGCATCGTGGAGAGCGGCGCCGCGCTCGAACTCGGCATCGGCGCGATCAATCCGGAGAAGGTCGAGGATTTCTTCGGCAAGATGGTCGAGGCCGGGGTCGTCTCGGGCGACATCGACTGGTCCAAGAGCTTCTCGACCGCCTTCGTCAACCAGAAGGTCGGCATGGACCTGAAGCCGAACTGAGCGCGATGCCGCCGCGCCGGCCGCTCCTCACCCTCTCCGGCGTGGGCAAGACCTTCGCCGGGGACGTCGTCGCGCTCCGGGGCATGAGCCTTGAGGTGCGGGAGGGGGATTTCATCTCCCTCCTCGGCCCTTCCGGCTGCGGCAAGTCCACCGCGCTCCGGCTCATCGCCGGCCTCAGCCACCCGACCGCGGGCTCGATCCGCTGGGCCGACGCGCGGGAGCGGGGGGATATCGGCGTCGTCTTCCAGGAGCCGACGCTGATGCCCTGGGCGACGGTGGCGGAGAACGCATGGCTCCCCTTCCGCCTCCGCGGCCAGAGCTATTCCGCCGTGAAGGACGAGGTGCGGGAGGCGCTGCGCCTCGTCGGGCTCGACGCCTTCGCCGGCGCCTATCCGCGCGAGCTTTCGGGCGGCATGAAAATGCGCGTCTCCATCGCCCGCGCCCTCGTCACCCGCCCGAAGCTGATCCTGATGGACGAGCCCTTCGCCGCGCTGGACGAGATCACGCGCTTCAGGCTCAACAACGACCTCCTGAGCCTCAAGGCGAAGATCGGCTGCACCGTCATCTTCGTCACCCATTCGGTGTTCGAGAGCGTCTTTCTCTCCGACCGGATCGTCGTCATGGCCGCCCGCCCCGGGCGGGTGGAGCGGGAGGTGGCGGTGGGCGAGCCCTATCCGCGGGACGAGGCCTTCCGCACCTCGCCGGAATACGCGGCGCTCTGTCGGGAGGCTTCCTCCGCGCTCCATGCCGCGATGGGCGAGGCGGCGTGACCGCGATCGAGGCCCCCGCCCCGCTCGACGCGGAGGAGGAGGCGCGGCTCCGCGCCGCCCGCCGCGACCGCATCGCGAAATGGGCGCTGCCCGTCATCGTCATGGCGCTGACGCTCGTGCTGTGGGACCGGATCGTCGTCTGGAACGACATCGCCCATTACATCCTGCCCGCGCCGAGCCGGGTGGCGGAGACGCTGGTGGCGGACTGGGCGATCCTCGGCCCCGCGGCCTGGGCGACGATCCAGATCACCGGCCTCGCCCTCCTCGCCGCCGTGGTGGGCGGGGTCGGGCTCGCGGTGTTCTTCACCCAGTCCCGCCTCTTCGAGCTTTCGTTCTACCCCTACGCCGTCATCCTCCAGGTGACGCCGATCATCGCCATCGCGCCGCTTCTCCGCATCTATATCGACAGCGTCTATGGCGTGCTGATCCTCTGCGCCTGGATCGTGGCCTTCTTCCCGATCCTCTCCAACACCACGCTCGGCCTCAACTCGGCGGACCACAACCTGCGCGACCTTTTCCGCATCTACGGCGCGACGCGCTGGCAGCGGCTCCGCTATCTCCAGCTTCCCGCCGCCTTGCCCTATTTCCTCGGCGGGCTCCGCATCGCCGGCGGGCTCTCGCTGATCGGCGCCGTCGTGGCGGAGTTCGTGGTGGGCACGGCGGGGCAATCCTACGGCCTCGCCTCCCGCATCCTCGAAGCCTCCTACCGGCTGAACATTCCGCGCCTCTACGCCGCGCTGCTCCTCATCTCCGCCATCGGCGTGGTGATCTTCGCCGCGCTCTCGCTCCTTTCCCATCTCCTCTTGCGGAAGTGGCACGAAAGCGCGTTGAAGAGAGAGACATGACCGCCTTCCTCACCCTCCCCGCCGCGCACCGCCTCACCCTCGCCAACCTGAAGGCCCCCGGATGGCTGCTCGGGCGCCCGGAGAGCCTCGCCCCGCTCGACCTCTCCATCGAGGACGGGATCATCACGCAGGGCTCCGGCCAGACGGTCGACATGAAGGGCGCCATCGCCTTCCCCGCCTTCGTCGACATGCACACGCATCTCGACAAGGGCCATATCTGGCCCCGGAGCCCCAACCCGGACGGCACGTTCATGGGCGCCCTCCGCACAGTCGCCGGGGACCGGGAGGCGCGCTGGCGGGCGGAGGATGTCCGCGCCCGCGCCGATTTCGCGCTCCGCTGCGCCTTCGCGCATGGCGCGGCGGCGATCCGCACCCATCTCGATTCGATCCCCCCGCAGGACGACATCTCCTGGCCCGTCTTCCGCGAATTGCGGGAGGATTGGGCGGGCAGGATCACGCTTCAGGCCGCCTGCCTCGTCCCGGTGGACGGGGTGGACGCGGACGGCGCCTTCGCGAAGACGGCGGCCACCGTCGCCGCCTCGGGCGGCGTCCTCGGCTGCGTGACCTATCCCGTCCCCGACCTCCGCGAACGCCTCCGCGCCTTCTTCGCGCTGGCCGAACGCCACGGCCTCCACGCCGATTTCCATGTGGACGAGACGCTGGACCCGGCCTCCGCCACGCTCCGCACCATCGCCGAGACCGCGAGGGAGACGGGCTTCGCCGGCCGCATCGCCGTCGGCCATTGCTGCTCCCTCTCTGCGCAGCCCGAAGCCGAGGCGCTGGCGACGCTCGACCTCGTGGCGGAGGCGGGGATCGACGTCGTCTCCCTCCCGCTCTGCAACCTCTACCTGCAGGACCGTCACGCCGCCCGCACCCCCCGGATGCGCGGCGTCACCCTCGTCCACGAGATGAAGGCGCGGGGGATCAACGTCTCCTTCGCCTCCGACAACACGCGCGATCCGTTCTACGCCTATGGCGACCTCGACATGATCGAGGTGATGCGGGAGGCGACGCGCATCGCCCATCTCGACCATTCCGATCCGGACTGGTCGCGCGCCTTCACCGCCAACCCCGCGAAGGCGATGGGCCTCCCCGCCCCCTCCTTCACGCCGGGCGCCCCTGCCGATCTCGTCATCGTTCGCGCAAGGAGCTGGACGGAGCTCTTCGCGCGCCCCCAGGCGGACCGGATCGTGATCCGCGCCGGCCGCGCCATCGACGCCCCGCTCCCCGACTATGCCGAGCTTGACCACCTGATGGAGGCCTCTTGACCCTCGAAGCCGCGAAAGCCGCCCTCCGCCATCTCGATCTCGACGAGAACCCGGTGACGGTGAAGGCCAAGAGCCGGGATTTCTTCTGGTATTCCCCCGTCCTCAAGGAGCGGCTCGATCATGTGACGGGCGATTTCGCCGTCGCGCCGCGCTCCGAGGCGGAGGTGATCGAGGTGCTGAGGGCCTGCTTCGCCCATGACGTGCCGGTCACCGTCCGCGGCGCCGGCACCGGCAATTACGGGCAGGCGATGCCCCTTCGCGGCGGCTGCATCCTCCACATGAAGCATCTCGACAAGGTGAAGGCGGTGCATCCCGGCCGGGTGATCGTGGAGCCGGGCTGCCTCCTGAAGGATCTCGACGCCGTCTGCATCCGCGATTCGGGGCAGGAGATCCGCATGTTCTCCTCCACCTTCGCCACCGCGACGATCGGCGGCTTCATTTCGGGCGGCTCCGGCGGCGTCGGCTCCGTCCGCTGGGGGAGCCTCCGCGACCTCGGCAACATCATCCGCCTCCGCGTCGTGACGATGGAGGCGGAGCCGCGCGTGCTGGACTTCCGGGGGGAGGAGCTTTCCCGCGTCTCCCACGCCTACGGCACGAACGGGATCATCACAGAGCTCGAAATGCCGCTCGCCCCCGCCTATCCCTGGGTGGAGATCTTCGTCGCGGGCGAGGATTTCATGGAGACCGTCCGCTTCGCTGACGATCTCGCGAACGAGGACGGCATCCTCATCAAGCTCGCCAGCGTCTTCGAGGCGCCGACGGCGCACAGCTATTTCCAGCGCGTGCGCCCGCATGTGACGGATGCGGATTCGCTCGTCGGCCTCATGGTCGCGCCCCATGCGATGGACGCCTTCCTCACCTTCCTGGCCCGCCGCCCCGGCCTCCGGCTCATCTACCGCTCCGACGCGCATGACTGGGTGCGCGACCCGGGCCCGGTCTATGAATATGGATGGAACCACACGACCCTCCGCGCGCTGAAGGTCGATCCCTCCATCACCTATCTCCAGGTGAGCTTCGACTTCCCCGACCATGTGGAGAAGATCAGGGCGATCCGGGAGCGGTTCTCGCCCGAGGTGCTGCACCATCTCGAGGTCATGCGCGCCCACGGCAAGGTCCAGATGGCCGGCCTCTCCCTCGTGAAGTTCACGACGGAGGCGCGGCTCGACGAGATCATCCGCGAGCATGAGGCGATGGGCTGCCCGGTCTGGAACCCGCACCGCTACACGCTGGAGGAAGGCGGGCGGCAGAGCGTGGACGCCCGCCAGCTCGCCTTCAAGAAGGAGGCGGACCCGAAGGGCCTCCTCAACCCCGGCAAGATGATCTCCTGGGAGCAGGAGACATGGGACCGGACGCGCATCTGGGCCTATCCCGGCCTCCAGAAGCGGCCCGAAGCCGACGCATGAGCCGCGCCCTCGTCCTCTTCGCCCATCCCTGCGCGGAGAGTTTCTCCGCCGCGCTCCACGGCGCTGTCGTGGATACGCTCGCCGCGAAGGGCTGGGAGGTGGACGATTGCGACCTCTATGCGGAGGGCTTCTCCCCCGTCCTCACGGCGGAGGAGCGGCGGGGCTATCACGAGGTCGGGCCGAACCTCTCCCCCGTCGCGCCCTATGTCGAGCGGCTCCGGGCGGCGGAGGCGCTCGTCCTCGTCTTCCCTGTGTGGAATTTCGGCTTCCCGGCGATCCTGAAAGGGTTCTTCGACCGGGTGTTCCTCCCCGGCGTCTCCTTCCGGCTCGAAGAGGGCAAGGTCCGCCCGAACCTCACGAACATCCGCCGCCTCGCCGCGGTGACGACCTATGGCGGCACGCGGATGCGCGCCTTCCTCGCCGGGGACCCGCCGCGAAAGATCGTCTCCCGCGCCGTCCGCTTCGTCTGCGCGCCGGAGGCCCGCCTCTCCTACAACGCGCTCTACGACATGAACCGCGCGACGGACGGGGACCGCGCGCGCTTCCTCGCCCGCGCGCGCGCCGCCATGGCGGCCCTCTGATGCGCGCCCTCGTCGTCCATTGCCACCCGAAGGGCGGCAGCTTCACCGCCGCGGTGCGGGATGTCGCGCTCGCCCGCCTCCGCGTCGCCGGGGCGGAGGTCCGGGTGATCGACCTCTACGAGCAGGGCTTCGCCCCCGTCCTCACCCCCGCGGAATTCGACGGCTACGAGAAGGAGCCGGAGAACGTCGCCCCCGTGGCCGACGATGTGGCGGCGCTCCGCTGGTGCGATTGCCTGATCTTCGTCTACCCGACCTGGTGGTATGGCCTCCCCGCCATGCTGAAGGGCTGGCTGGACCGTGTGATGCTCCCCGGCGTCGCCTTCCTGATGCCGGATGCGCAGCACAAGGACATCCGGCCCGGCCTCGCCCACATCACCCGCCTCGCCGTCTTCACCACCTGCGGCGCCTCCTGGCGGCTCACCACCTTCGTCGGCGCGCCGGGCAAGCGCACGATCCTCCGCGGCGTGCGGCTCCTCTGCCATCCGCGCTGCCGCACCGCCTTCGCCGCGCATTACTCGATGGACTCTTCGACGGCGGATAGCCGGGCCCGCCATCTCGTCCGCGTCTCCACGGCGGCGGACCGTCTCTTCCGCCCCCATGCGCTCGACGGGAGAAGGGCATGAGCCGCCGCCTCGACTGGGCCGAACATCCGGCCTCCGCCTATGACGAAATCGACCCGATGCGGACCGTCGCGATCCTGCCCACGGCGGCGGTGGAGCAGCACGGGCCGCATCTGCCGCTCGGCGTCGACGCCTACATCATGGAGGGGATGCTCGCCCGCCTCCGCATGGCGTGCCCGGACGACCTCGACCTCCGCATCCTCCCCGTGCAGGCGGTGGGGAAATCCAACGAGCATCTCTGGGCGAAGGGCACGCTCACCCTGAGCGCGGAGACGGCGCTGAGGGTGTGGACGGAGATCGGCCTTTCCGTCGCCCGCGCCGGCCTGCGGAAGCTCGTCATCGTCAACAGCCACGGCGGCAACGCCGATCTCATCTCGATCCTCGCGCGGGAGATGCGCGTTCAGGCCGGGATGCTCGCGGTCAAGACAAGCTGGTTCGATCATGGCGTCCCCGACGATCTCTATTCGGAGCACGAGCGCCGCTTCGGCATCCATGGCGGCGATGCGGAAACCTCGCTGATGCTCGCCTTCCGGCCCGACCTCGTGGAGATGGGCAAGGCCGCGATCTTCCGCTCCGCCGCCGAAGGCGCGCCGATCCCGCCAATCGGGCCGACCGCCCGCGCCTGGATCGCCTCGGACCTCAACCCGGCCGGCGTGGTGGGGGACGCGTCGCTGGCGACGGCGGGGAAGGGGGAGGCGACGGCGGCGCATCAGGTGCAGGGAATGCTCGCGCTCCTTCGCGCCGTGGCGGAGGCCGCGCCCCCCGCTTCCTGATTGTTTCAGGTCGATCACGGTTTTTATCGTACAGAATCAAGTGTCGGAGGGCGATAACCATGGTTATGGCCCCGGCGCGCCCCTTTCCGGCCGCCCGGAAGACTGCGCCGAACCCGGCGCCGAAGCGCCGCATCCCCGCTCGACTTGCGCGCGCCGCCATGCCCATAAGGCGGAAAAGAGGACCGTCCGATGGCGGCGCATGAGCGGCGCATACCCGAATTTCTCCGTCACGCCCCGGCGCCCGGCGTCCGCGGCTTCGCCGTGCTCGCCGCGATCGAGGCGATGGCGCGCGGGATCATGCTCTCCGTCTATCCCCTCGCCATGTATCAGGCGCTCGGCGATGCGGAGCGGGTCTCCGAGGTCTATTTCCTGATCGGCTGCGTCGCGCTCGTCGTCTCGATGTTCGTGCCCTCCATCGCCAGCCGCCTGACCCGCCGCTGGACCTTCACGCTCGGCGGCGTGATGCTCGGCGCCGGGGCGCTCACCGCCTCGCAGGGCGGCCCGCTCTTCACCCCGCTCGGCCTCGGGCTCACGAATATCGGCGTCGTCACCTTCTTCATCTGCTTCAACGCCTACGTGCTCGACTTCATCGAGCGGACGGAGCTGGGCCGGTCGGAGACGCTGCGCCTCTTCTATTCCTCCCTCGCCTGGATGATCGGCCCCGTGCTCGGCGTCGCGCTCTGGCGGCTCTGGGAGCCGGCGCCCTTCCTCATCGCCGCCGCCTCCGCGGCGACGCTCCTCGCCGTCTTCTGGTACATGCGCCTCGGCAACGGAAAGCTCATCGCGCCGGGGAAGCCGCGGCCGAACCCGCTGCGCTTCCTCCCCCGCTTCCTCGCCCAGCCGCGGCTGATCGCGGGCTGGCTCTTCGCGGTGATCCGCTCGGTCGGCTGGTGGGCCTATGTCGTCTACATGCCGATCTTCGCGGTGGAGGCGGGCCTGGGGGAGACGATGGGCGGCGCCTTCGTCTCCCTCGCCAACGGCTTCCTGCTGCTGACGCCCTTCATGCTGCGCTGGATGCGCCGCCGCTCCGTGCGCCAGGCGGTCAGGACCGGCTTCGCCGGCGCCGCGCTCTGCTTCCTCGCCGGCGCGCTCGCCTCGCCCGCGCCGGCGATGACGCTCTGCCTCCTCGCGGCGGGCGCCTTCTTCCTCATCCTCCTCGACGTCTCCGGCGGCCTCCCGTTCCTGATGGCCGTGCGCCCGCACGAGCGGACGGAAATGGCCTCGATCTATTCGAGCTTCCGGGACGTCTCGGGCATCGTCACGCCCGGCGCCGTGCGCCTCGTCCTCGCCGTCGCGCCGCTCCCCGGCGTCTTCGCGGCCACGGCGGGGGCGCTCTTGATCGGCTTTCTCATCGCCGGGCGCCTGCATCCGCGGCTCGGCGCGCGGCGCATGCCCTTGCGGGAGGGGGCGAATCCGCCGAAAGTCGCCGCCGAAACCTGAAGGGGGAGCAAGAGATGAGAACCCGCGCAGCCCTGGCCGTGAAGGCCGGACAGAACCTCGAAATCGTCGATCTGGAGCTGGATGGCCCGCGCGAGGGCGAGGTTCTTGTCGAGGTGAAGGCGACCGGCATCTGCCATACCGACGATTTCACCCTCTCGGGCGCCGACCCGGAGGGGATTTTCCCCGCCGTGCTCGGCCATGAGGGCGCGGGCGTCGTCGTCGATGTCGGGCCGGGGGTGAAATCCGTGAAGAAGGGGGATCACGTCATCCCCCTCTACACGCCCGAATGCCGCGAATGCCCCTCCTGCCTCTCCCGCAAGACCAATCTCTGCACCGCGATCCGCGGCACGCAGGGGCAGGGCCTGATGCCGGACGGCACCTCGCGGTTCAGGACGCTCGATGGCGACCCGGTCTTCCACTACATGGGCTGCTCGACCTTCTCCAACTTCACCGTGATGCCGGAGATCGCGCTGGCGAAGGTGCGGGAGGACGCGCCTTTCGACAAGATCTGCTATATCGGCTGCGGCGTCACCACCGGCGTCGGCGCCGTCATCAACACGGCGGGCGTGGAGCGGGGGGCGAAGGCGGTCGTCTTCGGCCTCGGCGGGATCGGGCTGAACGTGATCCAGGGCCTCCGCCTCGCCGGCGCCGACATGATCATCGGCGTGGACCTCAACCCCGCCCGCAAGGAATGGGGCGAGAAGTTCGGCATGACCCATTTCGTCAACGCCGCCGAAGTCGGCGACGATATCGTGCCCCACATCGTCAACATGACCAAGAAGGGCGCGGACCAGATCGGCGGCGCCGACTACACGTTCGACTGCACCGGCAACGTGAAGGTGATGCGCGCCGCGCTCGAATGCGCCCATCGCGGCTGGGGCGTCTCCGTCGTCATCGGCGTCGCGCCCGCGGGGGCGGAAATCTCGACGCGCCCGTTCCAGCTCGTCACCGGCCGCACCTGGAAGGGCACCGCCTTCGGCGGCGCGCGCGGGCGCACCGACGTGCCGAAGATCGTGGACTGGTACATGGACGGGAAGATCGAGATCGACCCGATGATCACCCACACCATGCCGCTGGAGAAGATCAACCACGGCTTCGACCTGATGCGGAAGGGCGAGAGCATCCGGAGCGTGGTGCTGTTCTGAGAGGGCGCCGCCGGCTCGCGCCGCGCGCCGCCGAACACTGAAAGCCGCCGGGCGCGCGAGATGCGTTCGGCGGCAGAAAAATTTCGAAATTTTCAAAAACCGTTTGGAATCAACGGTCCGAGGCTGATTTCCATGGAAATCCGCCTCGAAGGGCCCCGGCCGGCGACCCTCAACCGGCCTTCACCTTGCCCTCCGCCTGCCGCAGCATCGTGGGCACCAGCACTTCCGAAAAGCCCGCGACGAAGGACCAGAGCATCAGGAGCGACAGGTCCTTGTTCGGGGAGAGCCCTCCGATCGAGGTAAAGAGCGCGGTGGAGGCGAGGGAGGCGTCGAAGCCGGCTTCCCGGAGCTTCGGCGTCAGCGTCCCGTCGCCGAGGAGGCCGGTGTCGAACACGAAATAGAGGATCATCGCCGCGCCGATGCCGACGCCGAGGCGGAACAGCAGCATGGCGAAGCGGGCGTTCGTCCGCATGTCCTCCAGCGTCGCTGACTCCACCCGCTTCTTCGTCTGCGACATCATCGAGAAGGCGGCGCCGAAGAGCCCGGCGGCGAGCGCGACGTAAAAGCTCGCGAAGGCCCGCATCCCGCCTTCCGGACCGACAGGCGGCGCGGGCGGGCCCGCCTGCCCCTCCGGCATACGGAAGACCTCGGCCAGATGGTTCTGCGCGATCCAGGCCAGGAGGATGACGAGGAGGATGAAGAAGGTCGTCGCGAGGCTGAAGATCAGGCTCACCCGCGCGGTATAGGCCGCGATGAACTCGCGGAGGAGATAGCGCTTGCGGAACTTGTCCTGCACGTCGGAGGCGAGGCGGAAGAGCGTCTCCCTGAGGGCTGGCTCGTCGTCATGGTGCTGCTCTACGAGCTTGGTGTATTCGGCGAGGCAGGGCAGGTCGATGGCCTTCGCCTCCAGCAGGGTGCGCTGCGCCTCGATGCGGAGCGCGGGCAGGTCGAAAAGGCCGACCATCAGCAGCTCGATCTCGTTGACGATCCGCCACTCGCCCTTGTTCTCGGGTCGGTCCGCCTTCTGCCGTAGGAAGGCGATCCGCGTCTCCAGCCGCGCCCGGTCCGGCCTGCCGTCCGGGCCGGGGGCGAGCATCCGGCTCACGGCGAGGCCGGTCATCTTCTGCCGGAACATGACGGAGGAGACGTTGGGGAGGGCCAGCGAAAGCCAGCGCCAGAACCGTTTCGCCCGGTAGCCGCCGGGCCAGTGCGAGGCCGGTCTATCCTCGTCGTCGGCCGCCGTCGGGGCGGCGGAGATCGCCCGGTGCTCGTTCATGTCTCAACCCCCGATTGGAAGCTCCGCCAACTTTCTACCACAAAGCATCACATCCGCGGAGTCCGCCGCGACCCGGGACGTGCGCATCGACACGCGCTCTGGACTTCCCGCACAGGGCGTGAACCTCTCGGCGTATGTCGAAACCCGCCGCGCTCGTTCTCCTCTCCCTCGCCGTCGTCGCCGGAATGGCCCCGTGGTTCGCCGCCGCGGCGGCGATGGGCTCGATGATGGCGGAGGGGGGCTTCGGGCCGGCGCGGGCCGCGCTGATGTCCTCCGCCGTTCAGGCCGGCTTCGTCTTCGGCGCGCTCGGCGCCGCGATCTTCGGCCTGCCGGACCGGTTCGACCCGCGCCGCACGCTGGCGGTTGCGGCGGGGCTAAACGCGGCGTTGACGGGCGGGCTTCTCCTGCTTTCGCCGGGCTCGGACCTTGCCGTTCTTCTCCGCTTCCTCACCGGCGCTGGCTTCGCCGGCATCTATCCCGTCGGCATGAAGATCGCCGTGGGATGGGGAACGAAGGACAGGGGCCTCCTTGTCGGCGCGCTGGTCGGCGCGCTGACGCTCGGCTCGGCGACGCCGCATCTCGCGGCATGGCTCGGCGGGGCGGAGTGGCGCACGGTGATCGGCGCGGCGGCGCTGGCCTCCTTGCTCTGTGCGCTGCTGGCGCCCTTCGTGGCGCTCGGCCCTCATCACGCCCGATCGCCCGCCTTCCAGCCGCGCGCGGTCCTCCTGATGTGGACGGACCGGCGCATCCGCGCGGCGACCGGCGGCTATCTCGGCCACATGTGGGAACTTTACGCCATGTGGGGCTGGGTCGCCGTCGCGGCGGCAGCCGGCTATGCTGCGCATATGGAGAGCGCGGAGGCGGCGCGGCTCGCCGCGCTGACCGCCTTCCTCGCCATCGGGATCGGCGCGCTGACCTGCGCGCCTGCGGGCTGGCTGGCGGACCGGATCGGCAAGGCGCGCGTCGCGGCCGGCGCGATGGTCGGCTCGGGCGCCTGCGCCCTCGCCGTCGCGGCGGCGCATGGCGGGCCGATCTGGCTCTCCTTCCTTCTCATCCTCCTCTGGGGGGCGCTGGTGATCCCCGACAGCGCGCAATTCTCGGCCTTGATCGCAGACGCGGCGCCGCCCGCGCTGGCGGGCTCGCTCATGGCGATGCAGACGGCGCTCGGCTTCGCGCTGACGATCCTGACGGTGCAGCTCGCCCCCGTCGCCGCCGCCGCTTTCGGCTGGACCGCGGTGCTGGCTGCGATGGCGCTCGGCCCTCTCTTCGGCGTTCTTGCGCTTCGCCCGCTCCTCCGCCGTCTGTGAGCTTCGGCACGGAAGAGGCGAATATGTCGCAGGAATGGCTACGCAAGCGGGAATTATCGGCTAAGGTGTGGACACCAAAGCCGGCGCGAAATCGGGAGACCGGGGCCGGGAAGCCGGAAAAAGGGGGAACGCCATGAAAAAAGCATCCGATCTCTTCGTCGAATGCCTTGAAGCCGAGGGCTGCGAATATGTCTTCGGAATTCCCGGAGAGGAGAATCTCGACTTTCTCGACTCGCTCTCCCGCTCGGAGAAGATCCAGCTGGTGCTGACGCGCCATGAACAGGGCGCCGGCTTCATGGCCGCCGTCTATGGCCGCCTCACGGGGAAGACGGGCGTCTGCGTCTCCACGCTCGGGCCGGGGGCGACGAACTTCACCACCTCGGCGGCCTACGCGCAGCTCGGCGGGATGCCGATGCTGATGATCACCGGGCAGAAGCCGGTGAAGAAGTCGAAGCAGGGCAGGTTCCAGATCCTCGATGTGGTCGAGATGATGGGACCGATCACGAAGTACGCGGTGCAGGTCGTCGCCTCGGACAACATCCCCTCCCGCATCCGCGAGGCCTATCGCATCGCCGAGGAGGAAAAGCCGGGCGCGACGCATATCGAGTTGCCGGAGGACATTGCTGACGAGCACACCGCGGAACGGCCGATCCCGCGCTCCGCCGTGCGGCGCCCCGTGCCGGAGGAGAAGTCGATCATCCAGGCGCTGGAGAAGATCCACGCCGCGAAGTCTCCCATCCTCGTCATCGGCGCCGGCGGCAACCGCAAGATGACTTCGAAGATGCTCACGAAGTTCGTCGAGAAGACGGGGATGCCCTTCGTCACCACCCAGCTCGGCAAGGGCGTGGTGGACGAGCGCAGCGAGCTCTTCATGGGCTGCGCCGCGCTTTCCGCCGGGGATTACGTCCACCGCGCGATCGACGCGGCGGACCTCATCATCAATGTCGGCCACGACGTGATCGAGAAGCCGCCCTTCTTCATGAAGCCGGGCGGGACGGAGGTGATCCACGTCTCCTACAACACGGCAATGGTGGACCCGGTCTATTTCCCGCAGGTCGAGGTGATCGGGGATATCGGCAACGCGATCTGGCAGCTGAAGAACGGCGTGAAGAAGCCGGAGGAGGCGGGCTGGGACTTCTCCCGCATGATGGAGATCCGCAAGCACCACGACGCGCAGATCCTCGAAGGCGCGGACGACATGCGCTTCCCCGTCTATCCGCAGCATGCGGTCGCGAAGATCCGCGAGGCGATGCCGGATGACGGGATGATCTGCCTCGACAACGGCGTCTACAAGATCTGGTTCGCGCGAAACTATCGCGCGCGGATGCCCAATACGGTGCTGCTCGACAACGCTTTGGCGACGATGGGCGCGGGCCTGCCCTCGGCCATGGCGGCGCATCTCGTCTATCCAGACAGGAAGGTGCTCGCGATCTGCGGCGACGGGGGGTTCATGATGAACTCCCAGGAGCTTGAGACGGCGGTGCGGCTCAAGATGAACATCGCCTGCCTGATCCTGAACGACAATTCCTACGGCATGATCCGCTGGAAGCAGGCGAACATGGGCTTCAAGGACTGGGGGCTGCAGTACAACAACCCGGATTTCGTGAAATACGCGGAGAGCTACGGCGCCATCGGCCATCGAGTCTCTTCCGCAGGGGAGTTGCCCTCGATTCTCCACACGGCGCTCAACACGCCAGGCGTGCACCTGATCGACTGCCCGGTGGATTATTCCGAGAACGACCAGATCCTGAACACCGACATCAAGAAGCGCTCCGCCGCGCTCTGAAATGAACGGGGGCGCCGCGCGATTCCGGCGCCCCTGCCGCATCGGGAGAGAGACATGCCTGAACTGAAGGCGAGATACCCCTATTACCTCAACAACGAGGCCGTCTTCGCCAACGAGGACCTCGAGGTGACGGACAAGTATACCGGCGAGGTGGCGACCCGCGTCGCCCTCGCCGACGCGAAGGCGATCGACGCCGGGATCGCCGGCGCCGTCGAGGCCGCCGAGGCGATGGCGAAGATGCCCGCCTTCGAGAAGAAGGCCGTGCTGAAGCACTGCGTCGCCCGTTTCCGCGAGCGGTTCGACGAGCTGGCCTATTCGCTCTGCGTCGAGGCGGGCAAGCCGATCAACGACGCGGAGGGCGAGGTTACGCGCCTGATCGACACGTTCGAGATCGCCTCGGAGGAAGCCACGCGGACGCATGGCGAGCTTCAGGCGCTCGACATCTCGCCGCGCGCGAAGGGCTATCGCGGCATGTGGAAGCGTGTGCCGATCGGCCCCTGCTCCTTCATCTCCCCCTTCAACTTCCCGCTGAACCTCGCGGCGCACAAGGTGGCGCCGGCGCTCGCCGTCGGCTGCCCCTTCGTGATGAAGCCGGCCTCCCGCACGCCGCTCGGCGCGATCATCATGGGGGAGGTGCTGGCGGAAACGGACCTTCCGAAGGGCGCATTCTCCATCCTTCCCTGTTCGCGCGACGGGGCGGACCTCTTCACCGTGGACGAGCGGCTGAAGCTCCTCTCCTTCACCGGGTCGCCGGGCGTCGGCTGGGACCTGAAGGCGAAATGCGGGAAGAAGAAGATCGTGCTGGAGCTCGGCGGCAACGCCGCAGTCGTGGTCGACGCGGATACGCGGGATCTCGACGACGCGGTGAACCGGATCATCTTCGGCGCCTTCTACCAGTCCGGCCAGTCCTGCATCGGCGTTCAGCGCATCCTGATCCACGCCGACATCTACGATGTGATGAAGGCCAAGCTCGTCGCCAAGACGAAGACGCTGATCGCCGGCAGCCCGCATGACCGGAAGACCTTCATCGGCCCGATGATCTCTGAGGGCGAGGCGAAGCGGCTCCACGGCTGGATTGCCGATGCGGAGAAGGCGGGCGGGACCATCCTCTGCGGCGGCCATCGCGAAGGGGCGATGCTGGAAGCCACGCTGATGGAGAACGTGCCGCAAGACCAGGCGCTCTGCACCGAGGAGGCGTTCGGCCCCGCCGCAGTCCTCCAGACGTTCACAAGCTGGGATGAAGCCATCCGCATGGTGAACGATTCGAAGTTCGGGCTTCAGGCAGGGATCTTCACGCGCGACTTCTACAAGGTCCAGCAGGCCTGGGACGAGATGGACGTCGGCGGCGTGGTCGTCGGGGACGTGCCCTCCTACCGCGTGGACAACATGCCCTATGGCGGGGTGAAGGACTCCGGCCTCGGCCGTGAAGGAATCCGTTTCGCCATGGAGGACATGACGGAGATCCGCAACCTCGTTATCCGCACGCCTCCGGGGTGAGGGGCGGCCTCTCGACTCGACGCTTCTGATATGATCTCGGCTTGTCGAAGGGTATCGGGAGCGAGGTGAGGATGCAGTTCGGCCTTGCCATGCCGCATGAAGGGAATGCGGACGCCCGCGCCTTCAGCCGCGAGCAGAAGGCGGGGGCCCTGCTCGCGTTCCGGGTGCGGGCGCTCGGCTGCCTCGTGATCGGTCTGACGCTGATGTTGCGCGCCTCCGGGGAGGCGCTGGCCTTCTATCTCGGCATGCTCGGGCTTCTCGTGCTCACCGGGTGGCTCTTCTACCAGACCACGCGCACGCGCTGGTCCGCCTGGCGGCGCACGATGCGCTGGGCGCGCTTCGCGCTTGTCGCGGCGGACATGGCGATCATCACCGCCGCGCTGATCGCGCCGGCGCCGGGGACGCCCGAGGCCTGGCCCCATGCAATGCAGTTGCGGCTCGGCAATGTAGGCTTCCTCTTCCTCTTCCTGGCGTTTTCCGGTCTGAGCTACTCGCCCGGTCTCGCGCTCTGGGCCGGGTTCGCGGCGGGAGGCGCGTGGCTCCTCGGTGTGATTTGGATTCTCGGCGAAGGGGAGAGCTTCACCCGCGGCGCCGGGGATTTCGCGGCGATGGAGATCGACGGGATCATCGCGACGCTGCTCGATCCGAACTATGTGTCCGTAATCTCCGCGGCGCAGGAGGCGCTGCTGTTGCTGCTCGTCGGCGCCGTGATCGCCTCCGCCGTCTGGCGCGGGCGGCGCCAGGCGCTCAGGCAGATCGGCGCGGCGCGGGAGCGGGCGACGCTGGCGCGCTATTTCTCACCCGATCTCGCCGCGGAGCTGACGCAGGGCGCAGCCGGGCTCGAGGAATTGAAAGTGAGCGAGGCGACGATCCTCTTCGCGGACATCTTCGGCTTCACCCGCCTCGCAGAGGCGATGACGCCGGAGGAGACGATCGCCTTTCTGCGCGAATTCCACGCGCTGGCGACGGCCGAGGTGTTCGCCAACCGCGGCACGCTCAACAAGTTCATCGGGGACGAGGTGATGGCCAGCTTCGGCGCGATCCATCCGATGGAGCGCGCTCCGGCGGCCGCGCTCGCCTGCGCCGCGGGGATCGCGCGGCGCGTCTACGACTGGTCGGAGGCGCGGGTTGCGCGCGGGCTGCCTCCGGTGCAGGTAGGAATCGGGGTTCATTTCGGGAAGGTCGTGGTTGGTAACATCGGCGATTCGCGCTGCCTCGAACTCGCTGTGCTCGGCGATGTGGTCAACATTGCGAGCCGCCTGCAGGAGCGGACGCGGGAGGAGAACGCAGCCATTGTCGCAAGCGTCGACCTGCTGGAGGCCGCCGGGCGCGATGTTCCGGAGCTCGCGCCGCTCCTTGCCGCCTTCGCGCCTCTCCCGGGCGAGTCGGTTCGCGGCAAGCTCGGCGCCGTCCGCTGTGCGGCGCTACCGGGCGGCGCGGATTTTTTTCCGGTTCATTAAGTTTCGTTAACATGCTAACAGCATGAGAATCAGGGATTTTCCCAAAATCTTCTCAATGCGGCAAAAATTTGCGAATAATTAGCTACAAAAGAACATTTACGTCTCATCAAACTTAATTATTTCTTGAGTCGCGCGCCGCTTGCAACCGTGGCGTGTCACGAGGCCGGCGGACGCCAGGGCGGCTTCGTCGATAGCGGCCGGGTTCGAACGGGATGAAAGTCATGTCCAATACTGACGTCTTGCCTGTCATCGATATTTCGCCCCTCCTGAGCGGCGACGAAGCTGCAATCCGCCGCGCCGCCGACGAAATGGGCGAAGCGGCGCGGGAAGTCGGGTTCTTCTATGTCGCGAATCATGGGATCTCGCTTTCCATGATCGAGAGCGCGTACGGCGCCGCCGAGGAGTTTTTCGCCCAGCCGGATGAAGTCAAGCGCGCCTACTACATCGGTGACAGCCTCAATCACCGCGGTTATGTGCCCTTTACGGAAAAGGGCGATTATGCCGATGAGGTGAACCGGAACTACGAGGCCTTCGACCTTGCGCTCGACCTGCCGCACGACGACCCTGACTACCTTGCGGGAAACCTTCTGCTCGGCCCGAACGTCTGGCCCTCACTCCCCGGTTTTCGCGAGCGGATCGGCGCCTACTACGCGGCTGTGTCCGAGGTCGGCCGGCGGATTTGCGGTGCTCTCGAATTGCACCTCGATCTTCCGAAGGGCGATCTGACGCGGCAGATGACAAAACCGATCTCGCAGCTTCGGCTTCTTCACTATGTGCGGGCCCGCGCAGTGACGGAGACGAAGAGCGTCAACATGGGCGCGCATACCGATTATGAATGCCTGACGCTGCTGCATCAGCGCCAGAAGGGCCTTCAGGTGATGACGCGGCAGGATGAATGGGTCGACGTGCCGGTGAAGCCCGATGCCTATGTCATCAATATCGGCGACATGCTTGAGGCCTGGACCAACGGCGCCTTCCGCTCCACGCCGCACCGGGTGCTCAACCTCAGCCCTGAGCGCTTCTCAATGCCCTACTTCGTCGCGGCGAACTACGATACCGTGATCAAGCCCTTTCCCAGCTTGATTTCGCCTAAAAATCCTCCAAGGTACGAAGGATTCAAGGCAGGGTTGCATCTGGAGCGCATGTTGCTGAGAGACTTCCCCTATCTCCGCGAACGCCGGGGCGAACGCATCTGGTCGGCTACGAAAGATCATACGGGGCCGGTGCAGAACCCATTCGAGAAGCGAATGAACGGACTGGGGAGCTGAGGGAATGCCGTCGATCGAGACAATGATGGTCGTCGCCTTGGCGGGTTTTGCGCTCAGCGCATCCCCGGGACCGTCGATGCTCTACGTGCTCTCGCGCAGCGTGGGGCAAAGCCGGGCGGCGGGCCTCGCGTCGGCAGTCGGTCTCGGGCTTGGCGGCGTGGCTCTTGCGGTGGTCGCGGCGCTCGGTCTCGCCGCGGTGTTCCAGCAATCGGAGCTCCTCTATCGCAGTGTGACTTATGCAGGCGGGCTCTACCTCATCTATCTCGGCGCTCAGATGATCCTTGAAAAGGACTCTGGTGAGCCGGGGGAGATGAAGGTCGCCAAGGTCGAGAGGCGCAGCTATGCGCGGATCATCTGGCAGGGCGTTCTGGTCGAACTGATGAACCCGAAGACGGTGCTGTTCTTCATGGCCTTCATCCCGCCTTTCGTCGACATGTCGAAGGGCGACGTGATGATGCAGATGCTCGTACTCGGCATCCTTGTTCCGCTGACCGCGGTGCCTTCCGACGTGCTCGTGGCCTTCGTCGGCGGTTCGCTGGCGCAAACCGTGAAGGGCAACCGCCTCATCCGGCGCGGCCTTGCCTGGCTCGGCGGGCTGATACTTGTAGGGATCGGGCTCCGGCTGTTCCTTTGACGCTCAGTCGAGCGGGCGCTCGTAGAAGCGGTAAGTTTTCGCGATGCGTGCGCCCAGCATCTCGATCATCTTGCGGACCGGGAGGTTATCCTCGAGGATCCAGGAAAACTCGAGTTCGGTGAACCCGCGCTCGCGGTACCGCGGCTCGGGCGAATAGATGAGCATCAGAGGGGCGATGGAGCCGACGATTCCGTCCAGCCCCGGCATCATCCCCATCAGCGGCACCCGCGCGCCCCGGATTCGCCCGTAGCGAAGACGCCAGAGCAGGCGAAGGACATTCAAGGGGAAGAGGCGGCCGCGGAAATCGCGTATCGCCTCGTTCACGTCCGGCAGAAGGATGATGAAACCCACCGGCTCCCCGTCCAGTTCGGCGATGCGGGAGAGGCCTGGGTCGATCAGCGGCCGCATCTCCTTCGCCATCGCGTCGATCTCGCCCTCGGTGAACGGCACGAAGCCCCAGTTGTTCTTCCACGACTCATTGAAGATGCGGGCGATGAGCGCGACCTCCTCGGCCCAGCGCCCGAGGTCCACCGGCCGAGTCCGAAGCCGCTCCGGCGCATTGCGGAAGAGTCGCTTGGGGCGCTCCGGCAGCCCGTCCGTCGTGTCCAGCCGGTAGGCGAACGCGTCGCGGGCCCTGGCGAGGCCGGTCGCCTCCACCATCGGGCCGAGCCAGGGCGCGTCATGCGGCATCAGGAGGAAGGGCGGGCTGTCGAATCCGTCCACGAGGAGGCCCGCCTCATGGTTGATGTTGAGCGTGTACGGGCCGCGCATCCAGCCTGCGCCCCGGCCGCGGAGCCAGCCCTCCGCCGCGGCGACGAGCGCCGAGACGATCGCCTGATCCTCCTCTGCCGCGAGGGCGCCGAAGAGGCCGCAGACGCGCCCATCCACCTTCGGAGAAAGCCGGTCGACTTGTGCGCTGATCCTCCCGACCGCGCGACCTCCGCGCCACGCGATGAAGAAGGCCGCCTCGCCGTGGTCGAACCAGCGGTTGCTCTTCGGCGAGAAGAATTGCGCCCGCTCAAAATGCAGCGGCTCGATCCAGTTCGGGTCGCCGGCCATGATGCGGCCGGGCAGGCGGATGAACGTCTTCATCTCCGCCTTGCCGGCGACCTCCCGGACCTCGATTACCTGCATCGTCATTCCTCCAGTGAAATGAGGATCCAGAGCCCAAGGGCTCCGAACATCGCCGTTGCGCCAAAGGCGGCGAGAGCGGGCGGCAGGTTTCCTGTCTCGCCGAGCGCAGTCAGCATTCCGTCGAGAAGGAGAAAGCCGAACCCGAGCGCCACCGCCATCGCCGCCCGCCCACCAAGCCCGCCGCCCCGCCTTGTGCCGAAGGCTGCCGGCGCGGCGAGGAGGATCATCACGAACGGAGCGAGAAAGGCCGCGTAGCCCCGGTAGACCCGCGTCTGATAGAATTCCGCAGTGCGATTCCCAACCCACCCTCCGGAGAGGATTCGCTCCGCCACATTTCCGGCCACGCTCCGGGTCGGCGCGGCGAGAGCGCGGACATTCGCGGGGCGGAGCGTCGTCTCCCACAACTCGCCATCGATCCGGGTCGACCTGGCTTCTCCGGGCACGAGCCTGACCGCATCCTCCAGCCGCCAGGCTCCGTCGTCATAGCGCGCGGCGCCAGCGGTGATGCGCGTGAGCAGGCGGCCCTCTGCATCCGTCCCGTAGATCTCGACGCCGCCGAGCCGGTCGCCCGCGGGGGAGGAGGAGGCGGCGTGGATCACGCCCTGTCGCGTCCGCGCCCAGAACGCGCCTGCGCTTTCCGCCGGCGCCGGATCCAGCCAGGCCGAGAGGCGCCCCTCAAGCGTGGGCGAGACGCGGTCCGTCAGCACGTAGAAGACCAGGCCGAGCGCAAGCGCGACCGGCATGAGCGAAAGAAGCATCCGGTAGGTCGTGGCGCCCGCCGCGCGAAGCACCACGAATTCGCTCCGGCCCGCGAGGGACAGGAAGGCGAGGACCGGCCCGACGATCAGCGCCACCGGCGTCACCGCCGTCAGGATAACCGGCGCGCGCAGCGCGAGGTAGCGCGCCAGGCCGCCGTCATCACGCGCCAGCACATCCGCCGCGCTCTCCACGAGGTCAAGCGCCGCCGCGAGCCCGCCGAGCGCGAGCAGCGCGCCGAGCACGCGCACGAGCACGACGCCGCCGAGATGCCGGGCCAGGGTCACGACCGCTCGGCCTCTTCGCCCGACCGAAGGGGCAAGGCTGCGCGTGCGCGGCGCAAGGCGTTGTCGACAATGACATAGAACTTCCGCGCGGCGCCGTCGGATCCCTGGCTCGAAGTCGTAAGGAATAACCAGAAGCCGAAGGCGAAATAGACGGCGCAAAGCCCCCAGAGCGCCGGCGCCGGCGGAACGGCGCCATTGGCGGCGAGGCCCTCCACCGTTTTCGTCACGTTCTGGAACACGATCAGGACCGCGAGCGCCACCACCACGCGCCGCCAGACGGGCGAGCGTTTCCCCGCCACTGCGAGCGGCACGGCTATCAGCGGCACGCCGAGAAGGGCGAGCGCGCGCACCAGCCGCCCGTGATACTCCGCGGCATAGCGCGGCTCTGTCGGCAATCCGTCCTCCCCGCGGATGCGGACGAGCAGTTCATCCTGCGTCAGCTCGCGCTCGGAGCCGCCGCGGGGGCGGAAGAAGCCGCTGTCAAGATCGAATTCCCGCTCCAGCAGCAGCGAGTCGAACCGGACGGAAAGCTCGCCCTCCGCCCGGCCGATCGAGACGGCGACGCCGTTCTCGAGCCGGAGCCGCAGCGTTCGCGTCTCCGGATTGGGGATCAGAACGCCGCGCTCCGCAGTCAGGATCCGCTCCGCGCCGTCCTCCTCGACCTGGAGAAGGAAGACGCGCGTCAGGTAGCGGCCGGTCGGGTCCACCTCCTCGGCCGAGATCGTCATGCCCCGGCCGGCGTCGATGAAGGCTCCAGCCTCGACCCTCGCATCCCAAGCTGCGTTCACAAGCTCATGTTTAACCGCTTGAAAAGCGTATCGGGAGTAGGGTTGCAGATAACCGAACAGCAACAGCGAAAGGACGCCGAGCCCCGCACCGCAGAGAACGAAGCCAGCGCCGATCCGGCGTATGGACCAGCCGGCGCCCTCCATCGCGTCCAGCTCATTCTCCGACCCGAGCGAGGTCATCACGGCGATGATGCCGACGGCGAAGGCCGCGGGAAGTGCGAGGCCGAGATAGTGCGGGACAAGATTGAGGGTCATCGAGAGAACGAGGCCGAGCGGCGCGCCCTTGCCGGTCAGCAGCTCGAAGAGACGCAGGACCCGTTCGAGAAGAAGGGCGGCGAGCGTTACGGCGAGGGCGGCGACCATCGGCGTCGCCATCAGACGAAGGAGATAGGCGTCTATCGTGCTGAGCTTGAGGCGCATCATGCTCTCTGAAGGCCGCGCGGCCAGCGCGCCCCGCACCTTTACGGGACGCGCAGGGGTGTCGCAACCGCGGCGCTTCGACTCCACGCGCTTCGGCGCTGGCGCGACGCTGCCGATTCCCGTAGTCTTCGCTCCTGCGGAAATGCGTGTGGAGGCAAGATCGGGAGCAAATGGCCGGCGCCGCCAGAAAGACGTCCCGCATGGAAGAGCTTGAGGCCAGGCTTGCCGAGGCGGAGGATCTGCTCCTCGCGCGCGAAGAGCTGTTCCGCATCTTCAACAAGTTCGCGGTGGACATCATGGCCATCGACTCCGAACAGGAGCTGATGTGGCATGTCGCGCGCGAAGTCGTCGGCAAGATGGGCTTCAACGATTGCGTGATCTATCTGACCGATCCGCTCGGCGCCTATCTCCGCCAGGTCGCGGCGCTCGGCGCGAAGAATCCCGAAGGCTATGACATCGTCAATTCCCTCCGCATCCGCATGGGCGAGGGCGTGACGGGCAAGGTGGCGGCGGGCGGAAAGCCGATCATCGTGACCGACCTTTCGAAGGAGCCCTCGTACATCCCAGATCTCGAACCGGCCTTGAGCGAAATCTGCGTCCCGATGATGATCGATGGCAAGGTCGTCGGCGTGATCGACAGCGAAGAGGCTTCGGCCAACGTCTTCACTGTCAACCACCTCTCGATTCTCACGACGATCGCGGCCATCGTCTCCTCGAAGCTGAAGCTCCTGCGCGAGGCGGAGGCCGCCCGGCGCCGCAACCTTGAGCTCGAGCGTACGCGGGAGCGTCTGGAGCGCGCGCGGCGCGAGGCAGAGAGCGCAAGCCGGATCAAGAACGCTTTCCTCGCCACATTGAGCCACGAGCTCCGCACGCCGATGAATGGCGTGATCGGGATGGGCGAGCTCCTCGCGCATACGAATCTTGACGATCGCCAGCGCCAGTTCGTGGACGTGCTGCTCGCCTCCGCCAAGTCGCTGACCGGCCTGATGGACGATCTGCTCGACATCTCGATGATCGAGGCGGGAGAGATGCGGCTTCAGATCGGCGAGTTCGACCTTGAGGACATGACGCGCACGCTTGTCGGCGCCATCCAGGCGATGGACGTGGCGCGGGAGACGGAGATCACCCTCGCCCTCGATCCCTCGCTCCGGGGGCTCTGGCGGGGCGACGGCAAGCGCGTGCGTCAGATCCTCTCCAATCTCCTCAACAACGCTGTGAAGTTCACCGGCAAGGGGCATGTGAAGGTGCGCGTCCGGCCACTGGCCAACGGCCTCCGCTTCGAGGTCGAGGATAACGGGCCCGGCGTTCCCGCCGGCCAGCTCGGCGCCATCTTCGACCGCTTCCGCCAGGTGGAGCAGACCGAGTCCCGCCGACATGGCGGCGTCGGCATAGGGCTCAACATCTGCCGTCAGCTTTGCCTCGCGATGAAGGGGGAGATTGGCGTCGAGAGCGAGGAAGGCGCGGGCGCGCTCTTCTGGTTCGAATTGCCCCTCGTCCGGGTCAGCGTGGCGAAGTCAGCGTGAAGCGGCCGCGGTCGGCGAACCCGGCCGGACCGAGAGCGCGACGCAGGATTTCGATCCGCCAGCCCGCCTCGGTCTCGCGGACGCGCAGGAAGCGCCATTCTGCCGGCGCGGCGCCACGCCCCGGCGGCGTCGAGGCGGAAGGGCAGCCCAGAACCGAGATGCGCCCGGCGGCCCCATCGATCCAGGAGAGTTCGTTCCGGTGATCGTGCCCGTGAAGCACGATCGCCGCACCTGCCTCGGCGATGGCGGCGGAGAGCGCGGCCCGATCCCGCAGCGCCTTTCGCGGCCGGGCAAGTTCGGTCGGCGGATGGTGGATCAGCACGATCCGGCACAGCCCGGCGGCGGCCCCGAGCGCGCGGCGGAGCGCGCGGATCTGAGCGGCCCCCGCCTCGCCCTGCGCGAGGAAGGGCGCAGTCGGGATCGCCGTGGTGACGCCGAAGAGCGCCACGGGCCCGAACCGCCGGAGCACCGGCCAGGCTCCGTCCGGCTGCTCCCCGCGCGTGAACGGGGCGTAGGCCGCTTCCCGCGCCGCCTCCGCCCCCGGCGCGATCGCCTCGTGATTGCCGGGCACGAAGCTCAATGTCTCCGGCGGACCGAAGCCGGACAACCAGGACGCGGCGGCGGCGAACTCGCGCGGGAGGCCAAAATTCACCGCGTCTCCCGTCATCGTCACATGGTCGGGACGATGAGCGAGGATGTCGTCCCGCAGCGCCTCCGCAACGGCGCGGAGATGCAGCCTGCTGCGCCGGCGCGCCCAGTTCAGTGCGCTCAGCCCCCGCTTGCCAAGCAGTTCGAGCGGCGCGAAGCCCCCGTGAAGCGGGAGGTGCGCGTCGGTGAAATGGGCGATCGTGAAGCCGGGCATCGCGGTTCCTCGCCGGGGCGCGCAGCTTGCGGGGCCGCGGCCGAGCCGATAGGGGAGGCCCATCCTTTCGCCGAAAGCCGCGCCTCATGTCCAGCCCGATCGGCCTGATCCGCAACCGCGCCGCGACCCGCGCGACGCGCGGATCGCCGGCGGGCGCTGGCGAAATCCTTCGCATGCCGGAGGATTTCGCCGCGCTCGAGGCCGCGCTGGCCGAATTCCGGGAGGCCGGGGTGGCCGCGATCGTGATCGAAGGCGGGGACGGAACGGTGCGCGAGGTCGTCAGCCGGGCCTTCCGGATCTGGGGAGGAAGCCCGCCGCCCTTCTCGCTGCGACCGACCGGCAACACCAACCTGATCGCCCGAAGCGCCGGGTGCGCACCGCGGGGGGGCGCTCCGCTTGCGCCGGAGCGGTTGCGTCGGAGCGTTCTGCCGGTTCTCAAGGCCGAGCGCGAAGGGGCGGAGGCCATGCGTGGCTTCATCGTGGGAGCCGGGGCCTACGAGGCGGCGACGCGCTTCGCGCGCGAGGAGATCGGCGCGCGGCACGGGTTGCAGGTTCTGCTAGCGGTGCTCAGGCTTCTCCGCTCACGGGCGCTCCGCGGACCCTGGCCGATTGGTTTTGCGGCGTCGACGACAGCGCCGGAAAGCGCGCCACGGATGCTCGTGGCGGCCACTTCGTTGCCGGGCGCGCTCCTCTTCGGCCTCTCGCCCTTCTGGGGGAGCGGCTCGGGGCGGCTGCGTTTCCTCGACATCGCGGCGGAGCCCCCGCGGCTCGCCCTCGCCGCCCCCTTCGTCGCGCTCGGGCGGCCCCGGCGCTGGATGTCCGAGGCCTATCGGAGCGGGCGGTCCGAGGTTGCGACCCTGCGGCTGGAGACGCCTTTCGTCATGGACGGCGAGCCCTTCGCGCCCGGCGCGGACGGCCTTGTCAGGCTCACCGCCAGCGAGACCGCGACATTTCTCTCCGTCTGACCGGCTCGACTTGAGCCCCTCGAGCGGGTATCCCCGGCGCTCAAACGACACGGGAGCGCGAAGCCGATGGCCGCCGCCGAAGAGATCGAACCGAGACCCTCCGCCAAGCCGGCCACGTTGAACCGGCCGATCCGCAAGTTCGTCAAGAAGCGCGGCAAGCGCCTGATGCGCTGGGTGGCGCAGTTCCAGGCGAAGGACGGGCTGGTGCCCGACACGCCCTTCATCGGCAATGATCATTTCCCGTTTCTTCGCGAGTTCGAGGAGAAATCGGAGGCGATGCGCGAGGAGGTGCTGGAGATCCTGAAGCATCGCGAAGCCATCCCCGGCTTCGAGCAGGTCTCGCCCGACCAGCATCGCATCGCCAAGGCGCAGCAGTGGAAGACATTCATTCTCTACGGCTTCGGCGACCGGTTGGAAAAGAACTGTCGCCAGGCGCCCGTGACGGCGGAGATGCTTTCCCGCGTGCCGAACGTGCAGACGGCGTGGTTCTCCATTCTTGCGCCCGGCTACCATATCCCGGCTCATACAGGGGTCACGAAAGGCATCGTGCGCGCCCATGTCGGTCTCATCATTCCGAAGGATCGGGAGAAGTGCCGCATCCGGGTGGCGGACGAGGTGCGCGCGTGGAAAGAGGGCGAGGCCTTCGCCTTCGACGACACGTTCGAGCATGAGGTCTGGAATGACACCGATGAGGAGCGGGTGATCCTCCTCTTCGATTTCGACAGGCCGATGCGCTGGCGGGGGCGACTGCTCAACAAGTTGATGCTGAACCTGATGAAGCTCACCGCCTTCTATCAGGAGCCGAAGAAGAACCTTGCCGATTTCGAGGCGCGGTTCGAGGCGGCGACGCGCCGCGCCGACGCCAATCTCGAGAAGCTGAGCGACTGAGATGCGCCGGCCGGCGCCGGCGCTCCTGTCCTTCATCGAGGCCGAGCTGGCGCGGCCAGTCTCCATGCGCGCCGCGGCTTTCGCTGCGCATCTGGCGGAACGGCCGGGCGTCGTCGCCGTGCTTTTCTATGGCTCCTGCCTGCAGCGGGGGACGGAGGAGGGCATGCTGGACTTCTATGCGCTGACAGAAGGCGAAGGCGCCTGGGGCGAGGGCCGGCGCCTCGCCGCCGCCGGCCGCGCCCTGCCGCCCAATGTCTATCCGCTGGACTTCGAGGGCATGCGGGCCAAGGTCGCCGTCGTGCCGCTCGATGTCTTTCGTGCGCGGATGGACCCGGACGGGCTGGACACGACATTCTGGGCCCGGTTCTGCCAGCGCGCGGCGCTGGTCTGGTCGAGGGACAAGGCGGCCGCGCATGCCGCGGCGCAGGCCGTCGCCGCGGCGGTTGAGTCTGGCGCGCTATGGGCCGAGCGGCTCGCGCCCGGCGCCGGGGGGGCGGAGGCCTGGCGGATGCTCTTCGCGGCGACATACCGGGTCGAATTCCGGGTCGAGGGGCCGGGCCGCGCCGGCGAGATCGTCACGAGGGACGAACCGCGCTTCGCCGCGCTCTGGCCGCTCACCGCGCCCGTGCGCGCCGCCTCCGGCGCGAGCGGCTCATGGACGGCGCGGCGCATAACGGGAAAGGCGCTCCACATCGCGCGGCTGGCGAAGGCCGCCTTCACCTTCGAGGGCGGGCCGCGCTATCTGTTGTGGAAGATCCGCCGGCATCGCCGCCGGCGCTGAACCTCACCGCTTCACCGCGGCCTTCTCGGAACGCGGGGCCGACGGCTCGGCCTCGGACTTGCTGGTCGCGCCGCCGGTGACGATGCGCAGCGCGCCCTGTGGCGCCGCGAGGCGGCGACGGTCCGCCTTGTTGGCGGGGATCAACTCCATCTCGGCTCCGACCCGGGCGAATACGTCCAGCGCATCCGCGATCTGCTCGCGTGTATGCGCGGCCGAGATCGAGGACCGGAGGAGCGAGAGCGCGTTCGGCGTCGAGGGCGGGATCGCGATGTTGGTGTAGACGCCATTCTCGATCAGAGCGTTCCAGAAGCGCACCGCGGTCTCCTTGCCCGGCAGCTTCACGGCCACGACGGGCGAAACCTCCGGACCGAGGTCGAAGCCCAGCGCCTCAAGGCCGTCAAAAAAGGTGCGGGCGTTGCGCCAGAGCTGCTCGCGAAGGTCGGGACGCGCCTCGATCTGGTCGAAGCTCTGACGCGCCGCGGCGATCACCGCGGGCGGGAGCGAGGCGGTGAACATGTACGGCCGCGAGATCGATCGCAGGATTTCCACGCCCTCGTGATCAGAGACGCAGAAGCCGCCGACCGTTCCGACCGACTTGGAGAAGGTGCCGACGATGAAGTCGCAATCCGCCTCGACATCGGCCTGCTCGCAGAGACCGCGGCCGAGGGCGCCAAGCGTGCCGAGCGAATGCGCCTCATCGACCATGAGATAGGCACCGTAGCGGCGCTTAACCTCGGCGATCTCCTTCAGCGGCGCAGTATCACCAAGCATCGAGTAGATGCCCTCGGTCACGACGAGTTTGTCGCCGGGCTTGCCTTCGAGGCGCGCGAGCTTGCGCGCGAGGTCTTCCGCATCATTGTGGCGGAAGCGGATCACCTCGGCGGAGGAGAGCTTGCATGCGTCATAGATCGAGGCGTGGCTGTCCGCGTCGATGAGCAGATAGTCGCCCTGCTGCGCGAGTGCGGAAATGGAGCCGAGATTGGCCGCATAGCCTGTCGAGAACACCACGGCGCACTTCTTGCCGTAGAAGGAGGCGACGCGCGCCTCCAGCGCCTTGTGCAGCCCGTAGGTGCCGTTGGCGATGCGCGAGCCTGTCGTGCCGGTTCCGAAACGGTCGATAGCCGCTTTCGCCTCGGCCAAGCATTCCGCGTCGAAGGTCATGCCGAGATAGTTGTTCGTCCCGAGCAGGATCGTGCGGCGACCTTCGAGTATCGCCTCAGTCGGCGAGATCACCTCTTCGAATTCGAGGCGGGTCGGATCCCGGCCAAGCGCCTTGAGCGCGCCGAACGCCTTCTGAACGGCCTGGGCCTTTTCTTCGATGCTCACTGCCTACTCCTGCGTCCTCAGGTCCGCTTCAGGCGTTTTCCAGAATCAGGCCATGAACCGTCTCGGCGAGTTGCCTCACCGTCTTGACGTCCGAGATACGGTCAAGAGGCACCGTGATCCCGAACTCGTCCTCAAGCTCGAAGACGAAATCCATGACGCTGACGGAGTCGAGGCCCGTATCCGCAACGATATTCGTGTCCGCCGTCAGCGCCAGGTCCCCTTCGACCTTTGCGCCAAGCAGGCGGATGATGTCGTTCTGCACGGATTCGAGCGTGGCCATTCGCGTCCCGTTGCTGTCCCCACGCCGCTTATGCGGCGCCTGTTCCCGTTCGTCAGGCTTCTTGTGCGCTCTGTCGGCGCGTATCGCCCTTTAGTTTCAGAAAGCGGAACATGGCGCGAAGTGACAGAAATTTAAAGGTCAATTCGGTTTCGTCATCACAAGTCTTGCAAGATGAAACTTTTTCGCGAGGTGACGGGGCGCCGGTCAGCCTGCTCCCGAAGGCGCTGATTCCCTTGGGAAATCCGAAGAGGCTCCCGGAACGGACGAAACGTGCGGATCAAGCCTATTGAACGGCGGCGCACAATTTTTCGTGCAGCGCGTCAATGAGCCCCAGCCCGATGGGCTATGACCGCCCGGCGGTCTCGCCGGACCCCGCGAGAAACAGGCGCAGATCGCGCAACCCTGGCAGCGCCGCGCGAAGCCGCTCCCGCCCGACGCCTGCGACGATTTCCGCAAAGACCGGCGCAATGGCGGCTGTCGCCGCGTCCCGCGTAGCGCGACCCTTCTCGGTGAGCGAAACCAGCTTGCGCCGCCGGTCCTTTTCGTCGCCGCGCACATGGATGTAGCCTGCGCCTTCCAGCCGCGCGATGGTGTTCGTCATCGCGCCCTTGGTCAGCTGGAAAACCCGCGCCAGCTGCGCCGGGCTCTTCTCGCCGCCGAGATGCGAGAAATGGTTGAGCACGGCGAACTGCGACAGCTCCAATCCCTCCGGAAGCGCCCGGCGGAGACGCTGTTCCGCCAACTGCTCTATCGCCCTGATCTCCGTCAGGACGGTGAAAGCGATCGGATCGTCCGACGCGCGCATGGCCCCTCCGTGCTTCGTTCAAGAGTGAACGGAACGGACTTGCAGCGTCAAGGCCCCGAGAAGATGCGGGCGCCGGAGAGGGAGGGAACGCGCCGTCGCGCCGCATCGACCGCCGCCAGATCGAGATCGGCCATGACGACCCCAGGCGCCTCCCCGCCATCGGCGATCACTTCGCCCCAGGGGCCGACAACTAGGGAGCGCCCCCAGGTCTCCCGCTCCGGCCCTTCCGCGGCGCGGTGCCGCCCGGTCTGCGCCGGCGCAAGAACGAAGCAACCCGTTTCGATCGCTCGTGCGCGAAGCAGCGGCGCCCAATGCGCGGCGCCGGTCGGCCGCGTGAAGGCGGAGGGTATGGTGACAATCTTCGCTCCGGCCCTCGCCAGCCGGAGATAAAGCTCGGGAAAGCGCATGTCATAGCAGATCGTCATGCCGAGACCGCCCCAGGGTGTATGCGCGAGCACGGCCTCCGCGCCTGGCTGGTATCCCGAACTCTCACGATAGGTTTCCCCCGCCGAGGGCGCTGCGTCGAACATGTGTATCTTGTCGTAACGGGCTGCGACGGCGCCTTTCGGCGTCACAAGGAAGGAGCGGTTCACGAAGCGGCCGTCCGGGGCCTCGCCGGAAAGCGCGAGCGAGCCTATTAGGAGCCAGATCTCGAGTTCGGATGCGACCGCGCGGAGCCGCGCGAGCGTGGCGTCCTCCGCCTCGCTCCGCAACATGGCGCGCTGGCGCGCGCGGTTCATGGAGACGATGTTGGTCACCTCCGGCGTCGCCACCAATGTGGCCCCCGCCTCGGCCGCCTTGCGGACCAGAGCTTCCGTCTCCGGGAGATTGGCCGCCGGATCGTCGGAGGAGGAAAGCTGCAGAAGCGCTGTGCGGAGGATCATCGCTCAAGCCTGCCGCGGCGGCCCGCCCGCTTCAAGCCGTCAGAAGCGGGTCTAGCTTGCCCGAGCGCTCAAGGGCATAGAGATCGTCGCAACCGCCGACATGAAGGCCGGAGACGAAGATCTGCGGCACCGTGCGACCGCCGTTGGAACGCTGCGTCATCTCCGCGCGGAGCGCGGGTTCGGCCATCACGTCGAATTCGCGATAGGAGACGCCCTTGCTCTCAAGCAGGCGCTTCGCCATCCGGCAATAGCCGCAAATCGGCGTCGTATAGATCTCGACCTCGGCCATACTCGTCCCCGGTACGCAAGACCTATGATTTAGGCGGGCCGTTCCTCGCGGGCAACCCGGGCGAAGGTGAGAACGTTCACATCTGCGGCGCCGGCTGCGCGGCACGCTTCCGCGCAGCCCGAAAGGGTGGCGCCGGTCGTGAGCACGTCATCGATCAGCAGCACGCGGCGCCCGGCTATCCGGCTGCGCCACCGGCGGGCCACGGCGAAAGCGCCGGCCACGTTTTCCCGCCGCTCGCGCCGGTTCCTTCCCTCCTGACTCTGTGTCGAGCGGGTCCTCTCCAGAAGATCGAGCGCGAGAGCGGCGTCCTTGCCCGAAATGCGGGCCAGCTCCCGAGCGATCTCCCCGGACTGATTGTATTTCCGCTTCAGCATCCGTTTCCAGTGCAGCGGCGCCGGCGCGATGAGGTCCGCCGTCTTCACCAGCGTCCCGCCCGCGCCGCCCTGCGCCGCCAGCATCCAGCGCGCCGCAAGCGGCGCGACGTCCAGCCGGTCCCCATGTTTCAGCGCGAGGATGAGCCGCCGCGCGGCCCCTTCGTAAACGACAGCGCCGACGCCGCGCGCCCATGCGGGCGGCGCATGCTCGCAAGCGTCGCAGACCAGCCCTTCGGACGGGCCGAAGGCCATGGGCGCGCCGCAGCAGTTGCAAGCAGGCGGGTTGATGAAGATCGTGTCCCGCCAACAAGCCGGGCAGAGCCCGCCCGGCTCCGCGATCTCCGCCCGGCAGGCGGGGCAGGCGGGGGGATAGACGAGCCTTGCGATCGTCTCGGCAGCGCGGGCGACCCACCCGCCAGGGTTGCGCCTGCGCGCGGGGCGCGTATACCCGGCAGCGTCGTCTCCGGAGGCAGGGTCATGGAGCTTTTCGATCATCGCGTCCGCATTCTGCGCGCCGAAAGGGTTAAGAAAACCTTGATGGAGGACGGCGCCGCCGGTTTCCTTCACGAACGCGCAGCTTCAGGCGTCGCCGAGCGGATGGCCGATGTCAACCGCACGTTCCCGCGCGCGTTGATTCACGGCTCGGGCTTCGGTGCCTTCGCCGCCGCTATCGGCGGGAGGCCGGAGGCGGAGGCAACTGTGCAGACGGAGAGCGCGGCGCCCCTTGCCGCGCTCGCCGCCGCGCGCGCGCCGGGGGCGGAGACCCGGATCGCGCCGGAAGAGGAGCCGGAGGGCGAGGCCGGGGAGTACGATCTCGTCGTCTCAGGCATGACGCTCCATCGCGCGAACGACCCTGTTGGCGTGCTCGTCCGGCTCCGGCGGCTCCTGAAGCCGGACGGCCTGCTTCTCGCCGCGCTTCCCGGCGGGCGGACGCTGCACGAACTGCGCGCTGCGCTCGCCGAGGCAGAGGCCGAGGTGGAGGGCGGAATCTCTCCCCGCGTCGCGCCGATGGCTGAGATCAGGGATCTCGGCGCCCTCCTGCAGCGCGCCGGCTACGCCATGCCGGTGGCCGATGTGGACCGGGTGGAGGCTGCATACCGTAGCCCTGTTCATCTGATGCGGGACCTTCGGGCGATGGCGGAGGCGAACGTGCTCGCGCGCCGCCGCCGCCGCTTCAGCCGACCCTCGACGCTCGACCGGGCGGCGGAATTGTACGCCACAAGTTTCGGACGAGACGACGGCAGAGTGACCGCGACATTCGAGATAATCCATCTCGCCGGCTGGGCCCCGGCCGAAGGACAGCCGAAGCCGCTCCGCCCTGGCTCGGCCGCAGCGCGCCTCGCGGACGCGCTGGGCGCGGAAGAGGGACGGTTGCCGCGTGAGGGAGGCGAATAGACGCGCCCGTTTGAAGCCGCGGCAAGCCGGGCTACCTCTCGCACCGCGCCGTCGCGCCATGTAAGAAGGGTGGGAAGCCGATGAGAGACCTGATGAAAGACGAGGCCGCCCTAGATCGCCTCGCCCACGCCCCGGGCGACCATCCGCGCATTCCTTCGCGGAAGACCGGTGTGCTGATCGTCAATCTTGGCACTCCGAACGGCACCGACTATTGGAACATGCGCCGGTATCTGAAGGAGTTCCTGTCGGACCAGCGCGTGATCGAAGCGCCGAAATGGCTCTGGCAGCCGATCCTCAATCTGGTGATCCTGACCACGCGGCCGCAGAAATCCGGCGAGGCTTACGCCTCGATCTGGAACCGCGAGAAGGACGAGAGCCCGCTTCGCACCATCACCCGTGCGCAGACCGAGAAAGTCGCCGCGCGGCTCCACGCCGCCTATGGCGACCAGGTGATCGTCGATTTCTGCATGCGCTACGGCGACCCTTCGACGCCCTCCAAGATTCAGGAATTGCAGGAGAAGGGGTGCGACCGCATCGTCTTTTTCCCGCTCTATCCGCAGTACTCGGCCACGACGACGGCGACGGCGAACGACCAGGCCTTCCGCGCGCTGATGAAGATGCGCTGGCAGCCGGCTTTCCGGACCGTCTCCGCCTATAACGATCATCCGCTCTACGCCGAGGCCCTGGCGCAATCCGTGGAGCGCGCCTATGCGGCGATGGACCGGCGGCCCGACGTGCTGGTCGCCTCCTATCACGGCCTGCCGAAAGACTATCTGGACAAGGGCGACCCCTATCATTGCGCCTGCCACAAGACGACGCGGCTCCTGCGTGAGCGGCTCGGCTGGGAAAAGGGAGAGGTGCTGACCACCTTCCAGTCCCGCTTCGGGCCGAAGCAATGGCTCCAGCCCTATACGGTCGAGCATGTCGCGGAGTTGGCGAAGGCCGGCAAGAAGCACATCGCCATCATGGCCCCCGGCTTTTCAGCCGATTGCGTCGAGACCCTCGAGGAGATCAACGAGGAGATCAAGGAAGCCTTCGAGGAGGCGGGCGGCGAGCGGTTCGACTATATCCCCTGCCTCAACGACGACGAGGCGCATATCGACATGATGGAGGCGATCCTTAAGGTCGAGCTGAGCGGATGGGTCGCCTGAAGGCCGCTCATACCGGCACGCCCTTCATCCTTCCGACACGCTGAAGCACGATGTCCGACCGCACCTGAGCGACCATCGGGTGCGGGAGGAGGCGGCGGTGGACGAAGCTTGCCAGTTCGTCGAGGCTCCTGACCTGGACGTGGAGCAGGTAGTCAGCGTCGCCCGTGAGCGTATAGGCCATACGCACCTCCGGCAGGTCGTCAAAGAAGCCGGCGATGTCGTCCACAACGCTCTCGGAATGGGCGGCGAGCGTCACGCGGCTGAACGCCTCCACGACGTAACCGAGCCGCGCAGGCTCCACCTCCGCGCGGTATCCGCTGATGAACCCCGCCTCTTCCAGCGCGATCCGGCGGCGCGAGCACTGCGAGGGAGAGAGGGCGACCCGCTCCGCCAGCGCGGCGTTGGTGAGGCTCGCATCCTGCTGAAGGAGGGCGAGGATTTTCCGGTCGAATCCGTCAAGGTCCATTTCGTGCGCCTCTCTCGCGATTTGCTCACTGTCTGTGCGTCATCCTATCGCGATATCCTAAAAACGCACGGACATCGCGCGTCGTTTTCGCCATTCTCTCACAAAATAGCCACTCAGAGAGGAGCCTGGCCATGGGACCCTTCCCGCACGACGCCGCCCCCGCCGAGATCACGAAGCATAACCCCGCCGGGACGGACGGGTTCGAGTTCGTCGAGTTTGCGCACCCGGAGCCCGAGGCGTTGCACAAGCTCTTTCGCATGATGGGCTACACGGCGGTCGCGAAGCACCGGACGAAGGATGTGACTCTCTATCGCCAGGGCGACGTCAACTATCTCGTCAACGCGGAGCCGGGCGATTTCGCCGCTGATTTCGTGAAGAAGCACGGTCCCTGCGCCGCCTCCATGGCGTGGCGCGTGGTGGACCCGCAGCAGGCTTATGAACATGCCGTTGCGAATGGCGCGAAAGGCTATCATGGCGATGACAAGGTGATGGACGCGCCCGCGATCCTCGGCATCGGCGGTTCGTTGCTCTATTTCGTCGCGCGCGACGGCGGCTCGCCCTACATGAAGGACTATGAGTGGTTCGGCGCGGTCGATCCGCGGCCCGAGGGCCTCGGCTTCTTCTATCTCGATCACCTGACCCACAACGTTCATCGCGGCAACATGGACAAGTGGTACGGCTTCTATTCCGGCATCTTCAACTTCAAGGAAATCCGGTTCTTCGACATCAAGGGGAAGATGACCGGCCTCTTCTCTCGCGCGCTGACCTCGCCCTGCGGCAAGATCCGCATACCGATCAATGAAAGCGCGGACGAGAACAGCCAGATCGAGGAATATCTCCGCGAATACAACGGCGAGGGCATCCAGCACATCGCGGTGGCGACGAACGACATCTACCGGAGCGTCGACGCGCTGGCCGCGAACGGGCTCGAGTTCATGCCGCCGCCGCCGGATGTCTATTACGACATGTCCTACAAGCGGGTCGCCAACCACGAAGAGCCGATCGACCGGATGAAGACGCATGGCATCCTGATCGACGGCGAGGGCGTGGTGGACGGGGGCACGACGCGCATCCTCCTCCAGATCTTTTCCAAGACGGTGGTTGGCCCGATCTTCTTCGAGTTCATCCAGCGGAAGGGCGACGACGGCTTTGGAGAGGGCAACTTCAAGGCCCTGTTCGAGAGCATCGAGATGGACCAGATCAACCGTGGTGTCCTTTCCGCCGCGGAATGACCGACCTGCGGCGCGGCTCAGCCGCGCCGCACCAGCACGGCGCGGAAGTCGTTCACGTTGGTGAGCGTCGGCCCGGTGACGACCTGATCGCCCGTCGCGGCGAAGAAGCCGTGGCCGTCATGCCGGGTGAGGGCGTCCTCGAAGGACAGGCCCGCGGCAACGGCGCGGACGGGCGTTCCTTCATCTATGATTGCGCCGGCGACTTCCTCCATCCCGTCCACCCCGTCCGTGTCGCAGGCGATGGCGGAGACGCCCGGCGCGCCCCGAAGCGCTGCGGCGAGGCCGAGGAGGAATTCGACATTTCGCCCGCCGCGCCCGAGCGGCGCGGCTTCGCGCCGGATCGTCACCGTCGTCTCCCCGCCCGAAATGAGGACGACCGGCCCGCTCTCGGCGAGGGCCCGCGCCGCCATCTCGGCTCCGAGCTCTCGCGCCTCGCCTTCGAGCGCGTCACCGAGGATCAGAGGGCGGACGCCGGCCGCCTCCGCGACTGCGGCGGCGGCTTCGAGCGACAGCATCGGAGCGCCGATCAGCCGATATTCGGCGCGCGAGAGGCGCGCATCGCCCGGTTTCGGCGTCTCCTCGGCCTCCGTTTCGAGATGGCGGGCCACTGAAGGCGGCGCCGCGATCCCGCGTCGGGCGAGGATCGCGCGCGCCTCTGCGAATGTCGTCGGATCGGCGACCGTCGGCCCCGATGCGATGACGCCCGGATCGTCCCCCGGCACGTCGGAAATCGCCAATGTGAGCACGCGCGCCGGAAAGGCGGCGGCCGCAAGCCTGCCGCCCTTGATCGCGGAAAGATGCTTGCGGACGGCGTTCATCTCTCCGATCGGCGCGCCGGAGGCGAGGAGGGCGCGGGTGAGCGCCTGCTTTTCGGCGAAATCGACGCCCGGAGCCGGAAGGGAGAGGAGCGCGGAGCCGCCGCCCGAGATCAGTGACAGGACGAGGTCCCCCTCCCCGGCGCTCTCCGCGAGTGCGAGGATGCGCCGCGCCGCCTCCCGCCCGGCCTCGTCCGGCTCCGGATGCGCCGCCTCGACGACCTCGATCCGTTCCGTCTTCGCGCCGTGGCCGTAGCGCGTCACGACCATCCCCTCCGGCGCCGGGAGACGCGCGCCCCACGCCGCCTCAAATGAAGCGGCCATGGAAGCGGCGGCTTTGCCCGCGCCGATCACGATCAGCCGGCCGGCAGGCGGCTTCGGCAGATGCGCGCCGAGCAGCCGGCCGGGCGCCGCGGCGTCGAGAGCGGCGTCGAACATGTTTCGCAGGAGCGCCCTGTCCTTGGTGACTGTCACTACGCTTTCCTCATCCGTTTCGCGGAAGATGCCGCTCCGCGCGCCAGAGGGAAAGCGGCGCCGCGCATTGGAATCGTCATGCGGGCGATATAGAGACAAGGGCGAACCGAGGAGGATCGAATGACGACTGTGCGCAAGGCTGTGTTTCCCGTCGCCGGGCTCGGAACCCGTTTCCTTCCCGCGACGAAGGCCGTGCCGAAGGAAGTGCTGCCGCTCGTGGACCGCCCGCTCATCCAGTACGCCATCGACGAGGCGCGCGAAGCCGGGATCACCGACTTCATCTTCGTGACCGCGAAGGGAAAATCCGCCCTCGAGGATTATTTCGACAGCGCGCCGGAGCTTGTCCGCGCGCTGGAAGAGAAGAACAAGCCCGACCTTCTCGAACTCATCAAGCCGGCGGAGATGCCCTCCGGCGCGATCAGCTATCTTCGCCAGCAGGAAGCGCTTGGCCTCGGCCACGCGGTATGGTGCGCGCGGCATCTCGTGGGCGACGAGCCTTTCGCGGTGATCCTTCCGGACGACGTGATCCAGGGCGAGACCGGATGCCTCAAGCAGATGGTGGAGGCGCATGACGAGATGGGCGGCTGCATCGTCGCCGCGATGGAAGTCGGGCCGGAGAGTATTTCGAGCTATGGCGTGATCGATCCGGCGAGCGACGATGGACGGCTCGTCGAGATGCGCGGCATGGTCGAGAAACCCAAGGCGGCTGACGCGCCCTCCAATCTCGCCGTGATCGGCCGATACATTCTCAGCCCGCGGGTGATGAAGAACCTCTCGGTCATCAAACCGGGCGCAAACGGCGAAATCCAGCTGACTGACGCGATCGCGCAGGAGATCAAGATCGGCCGTCCCGTTCACGGCCTCCGGTTCAGGGGCGAGCGGTTCGATTGCGGCTCCAAGCTCGGTTATCTCCAGGCGACGGTCGCCTTCGCCCTTAATCGGGCCGAGTTCCGGACGGACATGGCCGCGTTCCTGAAGAAGACCGCCGCCGACCTCTGAGCGGTGGAGGCCTACTCGGAGGCGGCGGCGAGGCGCGGCGCCGCATAGCGCGCGATCCAGCTTCGGATGAGCGCGCGCTGAAGCGCCCGCGCCCGCGCCGCCCAGGCGCGGGCGCCGGGCGGAGTCTCCACCTCATCCATCGCAAAGGCGGCGCGCTGGGGCAGATCTGCGGCGATGATCGCGAAGGCGAGACGGCGGCCGGCTTCCGGCTCGATATAGCCGGCGAGCGCGCTCACGAAGTTCATCGTTCCGGTCTTCGCGCGGACGCTGGCGGCGACGGCCGGCGTGGCCGCGCCTTCGTCGAGGATGGGCCGATCCGGGGTCAGGCCGCGCAGGGTGGCCGCGCGTCCGCCGCCCAGCGCCGGAAAGCCGCGCCGCTCTGCAGCGACCAGGAATTCGGCAAGGCGACGGACGCTGGCGCGGCTTTCGGCCGAAAGCCCTGAGTGATTGGTCAGCCTGAACCCCGGATCACCCGGCGGGAACCCTGTGAACTGCGCCGCCCATGCGTTCATCGCGCCGGCCGAGGCTTCCAGCGTTTCGGCGGAGCCGCCCACGGCGCGCGTCGCCGCAAGGCCGACCGCCTCGGCGGTAAGGTTTGTCGAATACCGCATCATGTCTGTCAGGATATCCGCAAGCGGACGGCTCTCGACACGGGCGATCACGTCCGCGACGGCGGGGGCGGCGCCGGGTTCCGGAGGCGGCAGCCTGAGCCCAGCCTCGTCCGCCTGCCGGACGAAGACCTCTCCGGCATAGTCCGCCGGGCGACGGACCGGAAGCCATCGCCCGCCATCCCTCGCGAGCGCCGTCGCCGCGACATGCCACGTTTCCGGCGCGCCGCCGAGATAGGCGAAGGCTCCGGGGGCCGAGACGACGTCATGCGCCTCCACCCGAACCGCGGCGGTCACGGGGCTGAGCGTTTCCGCCCGCGCCTCGACGGAGAGCGAGGGCGCTCCGCCCCGTCGGCGCCATTCCACAAAGACGCGGTTGTAGTTCAGGTTCAGGCCGCCGACGGACGGATTGTAGGCGGCCGTATCCGGCTGCGTCGGATCGATCCGCTCAACTGTCGGAAGAAGCCCCGCATCGACCAGAAACCGGCCGGATACGAAGTCGAGCCCCGCCTCCTTCGCGCGAAAGGCGAGGAGGTCCAGCGCCTCGCTGTCCGTCTCCGGGTCGCCGCCGCCCTGCAGAACAAGATCGCCCGAGAGCGAGCCGCCCTCCAGCGTTCCGCTTGCCACGAGCCGCGTCTCGAAACGGTGGTCCGGGCCGAGCGCGTCCAGCGCATAGACGGCCGTTGGCGCTTTCGCCACGGAGGCGAGCGGGAGCGGCAGGTCCGCCTCCCCGCCTTCGAGAGGCGCGCCTGTCTCGAGGTCGACGACGATGAAGGCGACGGTTCCGGAGAGCCCTGCCTCCGCCACCAGGGCCAGCGCATCCGGCGCCCGCGCCTCGGGCCGCGGCGAGGGAAGGGGAGAGACCTCCGGCGCTGTCGCCGCCGCGCTCCAGGCGACAAGGATACAAAGGGGCAGTAGCAGCGCGCGGAGCCGGATCATGGCCAATCCCCCCGTGCGCGGATTGCGGTCGATGAGGCGGGCGAGGTCGCGCCCGTCACGAGCGCCCATGCCGGTGCGCGGGCATGGGAAAGGCGCGCCGCCTCCGCCCCCTTCAGCCGATGGCGGCGGAAGGCGCGCGCGGCCGGCGCCAGACGCGCCTTCGCCGCCGCGCCGGGCCGGGCGATGACGCCCACGGGGACGGTTTCCATGATCCAGCGCCAGTCTTCCCAGAGGTGGAAGGTCATCAGATTGTCCGCCCCCATGAGCCAGGTGAAGCGCACGCCCGGATGCAGACGGCGAAGCGCGGCGAGCGTGTCGGCAGTATAGCGCGTTCCGAGCTCGGCCTCCACGCCCGTCGCCTCGATCCGGTCGTCTCCGATCAGGGCCCGGCAGGCCTCTAGCCTACGGGCCAACGGAGCCGGGCCTCGCGTTTTCAGCGGGTTCCCGGGCGAGACCAGCCACCAGACGCGATTGAACCGGAACCGGCGCAGCGCCTGCCGCGTGATATGGAGGTGGCCCTCGTGCGGCGGGTCGAACGAGCCCCCGAGAAGCCCGATGCGATAACCGGGCGGAGCCTCCGGCCCGCTGCTCATCGGCGCATCATCGGGTGGTCATCGGCGCGCTCCCGCCCGTTGGTCCCGCGCATCTCGGCGAAGGGGCGCAGGAAAGTCAACGCCATGGCTGAGAGAACAAAAAACCCGGGCCTTTCGGCCCGGGCGAGTGAGGGCGGCGCGCCACGCCGCCCCGGGGATCCTGAGAGGGATCAGCCGATCTGAGAGCCCTTGCCGAATTCGGGATAGGCCTCCATGCCGAGTTCGGTCATGTCGAGGCCGTTGACCTCGTCCTCCTGGCTCACGCGGATGCCCATCGTCGCCTTGAGGATCATCCAAACCGCCGCCGACACCGCGAAGACGAAGACGCCGACCGTTATGATGGAGATCAGCTGCACGCCGATGGAGGCGTCGCCGTTCGTGAACACGACCGCGATGGTGCCCCAGATGCCGGCGAAGAGGTGCACGGGAATCGCGCCGACCACATCGTCGATCTTCATCTTGTCGAGGAACGGCACCGCGAAGACAACGATCGCGCCGCCGACCGCGCCGATCAGGAGCGCCGCCCCGAGGGAGGGAGTCAGCGGCTCTGCCGTGATCGAGACGAGACCTGCGAGAGCGCCGTTCAGCACCATCGTGAGGTCAACCTTCTTGTATAGAACCTGCGTCAGGATCATGGCTGCGAGCGCGCCACCGGAAGCCGCGATGTTCGTGTTGGCGAAGATCCGGCTGATATCCGCAACGTTGCCGGCGGTGTTCATGTAAAGCTGGGAGCCCCCGTTGAAGCCGAACCAGCCCAGCCAGAGGATGAACGTCCCGAGCGTCGCGAGCGTGAGGTTGGAGCCCGGCATGGGCGTCACGCGGCCGTCCTTGTATTTGCCAAGGCGCGGGCCGAGGATCAGAGCGCCGGCGAGCGCCGCCCATCCGCCAACGGAATGCACCACGGTGGAGCCGGCGAAGTCGAGGAAACCCATCTCGTTCAGCCAGCCGCCGCCCCATTTCCAGGAGGCCTGGATCGGATAGATCAGGCCCGTGAGGATGATGGTGAAGATCAGGAACGGCCAGAGTTTGATCCGCTCGGCGAGCGCGCCCGAGACGATGGACGCCGTCGCCGCGCAGAACATCAGCTGAAAGAAGAAGTCCGAACCGACGGACGCGTAGGTGAGATCCGGCTCAGTATCAGCAAGGCCGACCGGGTCGAGCGACGTCGGGCTGAACGCGCCGAGATAGTTGGTGATCGTCCAGCCGTCGCCCGGATACATCAGATTGTATCCGACGAGGTAATAGAAGACCGCCGCTAGCGCGAAGAGCCCCATATTCTTCGTCAACTGCATCGTGACGTTTTTTGACCTCACGAGACCGGCTTCGAGCATGGCGAAGCCGCAGGCCATAAACATCACGAGGAAGCCGGCCACGAGAAACATGAAGGTGGTGAAGATGTAGCCGATCTCGCCGGCGACCGGCGGATTGGGCTCCTGGGCCATCGCCGGGGCGGCGAGCGCCGCTAGGCTCAGCGCCGCGGCGGCGGCGGCGCGCGTGAACGTGTTGTTCATCCTGGATTTTTCCCCTGTCAGAATTGAGCGCGTCACAGCGCGTCCTCGCCCTGCTCGCCCGTCCGGACGCGCACGGCCTGTTCGATGTCCCAGACAAAGATCTTTCCGTCGCCGATCTTTCCGGTGCGGGCCGTCTTTGCGATCGTTTCGACGATCTTCTCCGCCTCGCCGTCCGGGCAGGCGATCTCGAGCCGGATCTTCGGCACGAAGTTCACGACATACTCCGCGCCGCGATAGATTTCGGTGTGGCCGCTCTGGCGGCCGTATCCCTTCACCTCGGAGACCATGAGGCCCTGCACGCCGATGGCGGTCAGGGCTTCTCGCACCTCTTCGAGCTTGAAGGGTTTCAGAACTGCTGTGACGAGCTTCATCTTGTCCCTCTTTCGCGCGCGCTGCTGAAGGGCGCGCTTCCAAGGAGCCTCTATGCAAAGCTTGTGCCAATCTTTCGGAAACTTATGGGATCAGCAATTATTGTTCATAAACAGTGGCTTGATGGATCTGCATCAAAGCCGGTCGCCACCAGTCTGTGAGGGGCGACCATTTTTCGCCCAATTGGGCGGCGAGAATCCCGTGATGCCTACTTCTTGTGCATGAATAGGAAGTCCCGGAACCAACGAGCCGCCCACGCGCCATCATGCGCCGGCCCCGGCGCATCGAGCCCGGCGAGCGCGCGGTCGGCAACGTCCTCCGGAAACGCATCTCCGCGTCGGAGTGCGATCAGCTCACGTGCAAATGGCGCCGTGAATTCCGGGTGCGGCTGGATCGAGATCGCCCAGGGACGCTCCGGATCGCCATACGCGAGCATGGCGTTCTCGCAGAAGGGCGATGTGGCGAGGCGTGTGGCGCCGGGGGGGAGTTCGACGACCTGATCCTGATGCACCGCCGGCAGCGAAAGCCGTTCCGGCGTCTCGGCCATCCATCCGGGTCGGGCCAGGGATTCGTACTCATGGAGGCCTAGCCCCCAGCCCTTATCCGACTTCACGGCCCGGCCGCCGAGCGCCTCCGCCATGATCTGGTGGCCGAAACAGACTCCGATCATCGGCGCCCGGGCGGCGGCGGCATCGCGGATGAAGGCCTTTAGCGGCGGGATGAAGGCATGATCCTCATAGACGCCGTGCTTCGAGCCGGAAATGATCCATCCGTCCGCCGCCTCGGGCCCCTCCGGGAACTCGCCCTCTACGACGCGCCAGCCCCTCACCGAGAAGGGCTCGCCAGATCGCTCGAGAAGCGTGGCGAAAAACCGGTCATACTGGCCCCATTCCGGCGTCAGCTTCTCCGCCGTCAATCCGGCGATCAGCACCCCGATCCGCATCCTGTCCTCCCGCTTGGCCAGTCTCCTCTATCCGGGCGGCGCATCGGCGAAAAGAGGCGTCAGATCCGGACGGGTCCTGACCCGGAGAACTGGTCCGGACCGATTGCGATTTTTCGGGCATGAATCTGGAAACGGAGGAATGCCCAGATGCCCAAGAAACGCTTCACGG